>CAJEXQ010000010.1:0-2321 GCA_903994635.1 uncultured Chlorobiaceae bacterium | reverse complement strand
CCGTGCCCGTACAGCCGTGCCCGTACAGCCGTGCCCGTACAGCCGTGCCCGTACAGCCGTGCCCGTACAGCCGTGCCCGTACAGCCGTGCCCGTACAGCCGTGCCCGTACAGCCGTGCCCGTACACGTTTGCCGTTATCGTTATTGTTGCCATTGATCGGTTGCCCAATGTTTCGGATTATTGCGGATGTATTGCCGAATTCGGTGCAATGCGGGTTCATCACGGATCAGGTGTTCCCAATAATTTCGTTGCCAGACAACATTTTTTGCGGACAATTGAGACATATCATGGATACCTTTGGTAACAGCCGATTTGAATGAACGGATAACTGTCGGAATTGATCCAGACACCGGCACCCCATATTTTTCGCCCGCCACCATCGTAGTACGGGCACGGCATGCCGTGCCCCAACGCGTACTCCAACGCGCCGCATCGCCACCATCCACGATCCGCAAAATTCCGTGAACATGATTGGGCATGACAATAAATTCATCCAATTCTATATGGGAAAAATGATCCGGTATAGCCGACCAACAATCCACAGCAATCTTACCCTGTTCAGTGAACCGAACCATATCATGCTCAACGGCTCCAAAAAGACAAAAACGATTATGGGTACAGATGGTAATAAAATAAAAGCCGGACTGGCAATAATCGTACTGTTGCAAACGGATACTGCGCCGATGATGGTCCTGCATTTTTTTTTATCCCCGATTGCTCCACCTTGCATTGTAGGGAGACTGCCAATTTGAATGATCGAATAACCATCCCAGATCGCAGTACGGGCACGGCATGCCATACCCCAACCAACGCGCCCACCTACGCGACCTCAGCCATACCCTAAACACGCAAAAAATCAATATCCACAAATTCAAACCACTAAATTTACGCTTTTATTTCGAAATAATCAATATTTAATTCGGACAACGGGGCCAGTACGGGCACGGCATGCCGTGCCCCAACGCGTACCCCTCAACGCCGATCCCTTCCCTTCCCTATCGAAAGAACCCCGGCAACCGGCTCTTCCACTCGGGAATCAGCACCAGATCGCACTCGACATCGATGCCATTATCTCCGACAAGATCCAGCTCACCGACATGGAGCGTCTGTTCAGCGGCGAAAGAGTTGCTCATGAGATGCAGGACGGCTTTTTTGTACTCCGTATCATCGTTACCCGCAAGATGCTTGCCCTTCATCTCAAGCACAAGCAGTTTGCTGGCATACTCACCATGCCGCACGGCAAAGATAAAGTCGGGATAGATTTTTTCACGGCGCCAGCCCTGAACGGCATAATGAGAGCGGGCCACATTCCGGTGCCACCAGGTCAGGGCCTTGTCGCCATCAAGATAGACGGCAATGTCGCGCTCGTCCTGACTGGAAAAGTCCCCTTTGTACAGAGGGGAAAAGAGGCTTTTGTCCAACGCGCCGCCATCCCTTCCATTCAATTGCTCGGCACCTTCCGGCTCGAAGGTCTCCGCTGTGAAGGGCAACTTCCAGTTACGGCCATCGGCGCGAAGCCGAAACTGTATACGTCCAGCCACAACTTCAGCACGGAACAACGCCTCAGCCTTCTCGTTACGCTGCTCCTCCAGCCATTTGCGCAGCTCTTCGACAATCAGGCCCGCAAGCTGGTTTACTTGTGCTTTACCGAAGCCACGAAATTCGAGACCAGCAAGAAGCTGACCGATAATGTCACGCGCCCACCAGGCATTCGGCACAATATCCGAAACCATCCGAACAGCGTAGGCAGTCTCAAACATCAGGTGCTCCTGGGTAACGCCCGCAACTTCGGAAATGATGCGTTCATCGCCCGACTCCGCAAGTCGGATACGCTGCATTTGACGTTCCGCACTGTTGATGTTGTCAGGAATTTTGGCCACAAGTGAAGAGACGTCAAGACGCTGCCAGTCGAGGGCAAACAAAATATCATCCTCGTAGCGCAGTTCACGAGTGTCGTTACCGGTCACTCGAAGCACCAGCGGCAGAAAAATTGCTGTTCCGACAAACCTGCTCCGTCGAAAAACAGTTCGATGCCCCGATGGCGCTGCCGAGTCACTTGTCCGAATCTCCTTGACCAGATCGCCCATACCATCCTCTTCCAACCCCTTTTTTATGGCATTGACCACGTCAGCGGTATTGGCATGATGGGTGATAACATAGCTCTCGTCAAGCAACGCAACTCCCGTTTTCTCTGCGTATGGCTGGCGAAGACCTAAGCTGAGCGATTTTAAATAAAAAAAGCCTCGATATTCTCGGTTAAAATGTTATATTATAATGGGTAACAAGCCATTACCATTTGTAACGTAACACAAACCAAGAAA
>CAJEXQ010000009.1 GCA_903994635.1 uncultured Chlorobiaceae bacterium | reverse complement strand
GCCTGTTCATTATAGGCCGTAACCCGCTCATAGAGGTAAACATCGCCGTTCGGGCACCGTTCACGGCGTTCGCCAACGTGAGTTTTTCCAGTTACTGGTTTAGACATGGGGCTTACTCCTTTTTATCGTATTCTCTTTATAGTACATACGTGCACGTTAAAAAGTAAGAAAAATGCACGATTTTGCTTGGAAATCGTGCCTGCGCGGTGATGTTTTTCGTTAATGTGTGCGCTTTATCCTACTTTCAGGATATTATGCCTTATTGCCGACAAGGATGGTCGTATTGTTGTAACCAAGGATGATGACTTTGTTCAGTCTTTTCTGTTGCGAAATACTCCTCAACGGCTGATGCTGGTTGCTTCAGGCAATATCGGCAATGCAGAACTTGAGCGGTTGATTATTGCTGCATTGCCGACGATAACAGAGGCTTTCGCAACAGCCCATTACATAGAGATCGGCAGAAATTCAGTGATTGTTCATGAGTAAATGGGTTGGTCTTTACCCCACATCCTCCGAAAAAGCCCATCTCCAGCCATCAACTCTCCATGCACGCCCTCTCAATCCGCCCCTCCTCAAGCACAAAAATCCGGTCATACTGATCCACAATTCTACTCTTTTTGGACTAACTTATGCGTTATCGTTATCAATACTGCTTGTGTTTGAGCAAATTCCATTCACGTTTTCTTGCCAGTCCAGCTCATCTCAGGTTCATGCACTGGAACGACGAAGCCTGGGCCGTCTGCCGGGCGGACATGCTCATCAAGGGGGAAGAATCTGATAACATCAAGCCCGACTGCACCTTTGAAAAGGATGATTTCCCCAAAGCAAGCTTCGACTATATGCTGGCCAATCCGCCCTTTGGCGTGGAGTGGAAACAGCAGCAGCGCTTTATCGAAAATGAATTTTATACGCTTGGCTACGATGGTCGTTTTGGCGCTGGCACTCCCCGCATCAACGATGGCTCTCTCCTCTTTCTTCAGCACATGATCTCCAAAATGCGCTCGCCGCAGGAGGGCGGAAGCCGCATCGGGATTGTCTTCAACGGCTCACCCCTCTTTACCGGCGATGCGGGCAGCGGCGAATCCAGCATACGGGAATGGATTATTGAGAGCGACTGGCTCGAAGCCATTATTGCCCTGCCGGATCAGCTCTTCTACAATACCGGCATCTCCCCCTATATCTGGATCGTCACCAACCTCAAGGAGGCGCGACGCGCTGGAAAAATTCAACTGATTGATGCCCGCGAGTTCTTTATCAAAATGCGTAAGAGCTTGGGGAATAAACGGAACCAGATCGGTGATGGCGAAGAGAACCGCCCAGACCAGATTGGCGAAATCAGTCGAATCAATGGCAACTTCACCCACAATGAATCCCGGACAGTTGAGAGTGACGGTATCACGAAACCGGTTATTGTCAGCAAGATTTTTGACAACAACGACTTTGGCTACAATAATATCACCGTGGAGCGTCCATTGCGCCTGAACTTTCAGGCAAGCAGCGAACGGATTGGTGCGACGTGAAGTCGTGTATTAGAATTGTTCTTAAGAAAAACTCATTGTTCAGTCAATGAAGCCGACCGATACATGCGAGCCGAGTAATCAGCCCGTTTGAAGCTATCGGAAAAGTACCCGCAGGAAACTGTAGACCAAGCCGTGAGGGGAGGCTGAAACTGCCAGTAACAGGCGGTGAGGGGCGACGGCTAGAATGACATTGGCTAACCCAGGTGAACTGTTGATAAACATCGTGATCGCTAACGAGCCAAAGTTACTGACAGGCTCGAACCAAAAGGTAAGCGGGTAGGTGAGTCCCCTCTAATCTGGGCTCACACTGACAATAACCCCGCCGGTGAAGGCTGCTACTACTGCAAAAAAAGAGAGTCCCCGGAAAAAGGAGTGACACTTGACAGACTGGAGTGGTGATATACACCGAAGCCCTTCACCTGACTACAGAGCAGAACATACAGGTTGAAGGAGACTTTTTGGAGGTCACTGTTGATGGAATAGCCAGAAGATTTGAACTGAAAACGGTTTTGACTTTGCTGAATCAAGCCTCTGAAGAAGAAAGGAAAACATTCGAGGTTTCGCCATCCGGGTACGGGATACATTGGCCTCTCCTGGATGAAGATATCTCCATTGATGCACTTTTAGGCATTGTCAGTGCACCTGCAAGGAACAGAAAAACTGCATGACAAGAGGGTTTTAATGCTATTTCGGCAGCATGAGTTTCTTAGGAAAAATGGCTTGCTCTATCAATCCGACGGCAACCATATCATTGGAAACGACGGTTTGGCCGTCCTGACCCTGCTGATTGCCGTCTCAAAACCGGCAGAAAAGGATACCATGACTCACATCGTACTGGCCATATTGAATCAAAAACCGGAGATGTAAAAAAAGACCCGATTTTTACAAACGGCGGTCTATCCCGGCACTACATCAAACAGTAGTTTCGTGGATGTCAAATACCCTTTCGACAGAACTCGTCACAATTTGTTCGGGAAATTAGGATAAAGCGCATATCCATCATTATTATCACTTATAATTCGTATTGAACCGCGATATATTTATAATCCCTTTCATCAGTTTTCTCATTGCGCGCCGCACTACAAAATAAATGGATCATTCCGTATTCTCTTTTTCCTGTAACTCTAAAAGGAAAAGCCTGTTACCCCTCATAACCCTGAGTAATGGATATCTCGGCTCAACTATTTCCTCCTTAATCCTTTCGAAGAAAAGCACGCCACACCATGATGCAGCGATATAAAAATAACTCCTATCTTTCCGGGGGAAATGCCCCCTACATCGAAGCTCTTTATGAAGCCTATCTCGACAATCCAGGCTCTGTTTCTGAAAATTGGCGATCTTTCTTTGATGCTATGCAAAACATGCCGGGGGCGAATAGCACCGATGCTCGAGATATCGCACACTCACCCGTCCAGGCATCGTTTGTTGAAAGGGCACGCCTTGGCCCGATCTGTCGTGTAGTAGCAAATCCCGATGCCGAGCTCGGGCGTAAACGGGTGTCTGTCCAGAAACTGATAGCCGCCTACCGCAACATCGGTTCACGCTGGGCAGATCTTGATCCCCTGAAACGTCAGGAGAGACCTGCGCTTCCCGATCTTGAGCCCTCTTTTTACGGGTTCACGGATACCGACATGGATATTGTCTTTAACACAAGCAATACCTATTTCGGCAAGGAGAGTATGCCACTGCGCGAAGTACTGCAGAATCTGCGCGAAACCTACTGCGGTACCCTTGGCATAGAGTTCATGTACATCACTGACCAGACGGAAAAACGTTGGTGGCAAGCAAAGTTCGAAACAATTCGCTCAAAACCTGATTTCACTCAAGAAAAGAAAAAACATATTCTTGAACGGTTAACTGCAGCAGAAGGATTTGAACGCTATCTGCACACCCGCTTTATCGGCCAGAAACGCTTCTCCCTTGAAGGCGGAGAGAGCTTTATTGCTGCCATGGATGAACTGATTCAACGCGCTGGCAAAGCCGGGGTACAGGAGATCGTCATCGGAATGGCCCACAGAGGACGATTGAATGTTCTGGTCAATATCATGGGAAAGAATCCACTCGATCTTTTTGCAGAGTTCGAGGGCAAACATGCTGATGATCTTCCCTCAGGTGACGTAAAGTACCATCAGGGATTTACCAGTGACATTGCCACTCCTGGCGGGCCAGTTAATCTCTCCTTGGCCTTTAACCCCTCGCATCTTGAAATTGTCAATCCGGTAGTCGAGGGCGCAGTCAAAGCCCGCCAGGTACGCAGAGGCGACAGGGACGGATCACAGGTGCTGCCAATCCTTGTTCATGGTGATGCGGCATTTGCTGGACAGGGCGTTATCATGGAGACCCTGAACCTCGCATTGACAAGGGGATACGGCACGGGAGGCACTGTCCATATTGTCATCAACAACCAGATTGGCTTCACCACTTCCGACCCTCGCGACAGCCGTTCAACAACCTACTGCACCGATGTGGTCAAGATGATTGAGGCGCCGGTGCTGCATGTCAATGGCGACGATCCTGAATCGGTCGTACTGGCAACACAGATGGCGCTTGATTACAGGCAGGCATTCAAGCGCGATGTCGTGGTTGATATAGTATGTTTCCGCAAACTCGGCCATAATGAGCAGGATACACCGGCCATGACCCAGCCGCTGATGTACACGAAGATAGACAAGCACCCCGGCACCCGAAAACTCTTTTCAGAAAGGCTTGAATCGCAGGGAGTCATCAACGAGGAGTATGCCTCAAAGCTCAGCAAACAGTTTCGCAAGGATCTTGATGAAGGGAAGTACTCAGCAAATCCTGTACTGGTCAATAAAACCATTTTTACGGCAGAACCAGCAGCAGGACGCGATGAAGTCTCGGAAACCGGCGTTCCTCTTGCCGAGCTCAAACGTCTTTCGGATAAGATCACCAAAATCCCTGAAGGGTTCAAGCTTCACCCTCTGGTTGAAAAAGTTGTCAACGATCGTGCCCGCATGGGACGCGGAGAGCAGTCTCTCGACTGGGGGATGGGTGAGCATCTGGCCTTTGCATCACTTTTGGCTGGCGGGTACCCGATACGCATTACCGGTCAGGACAGTGGCAGGGCAACATTCTCGCACCGTCATGCCGTGCTGCACGACCAGAAGCGTGAAAAATGGGACTCGGGCACCTACATTCCGCTTCAGAATGTCGCCAGCAACCAGGCGACCTTTACCGTCATTGACTCTGTTCTTTCCGAAGAGGCTGTTCTTGGATTTGAATACGGATACTCCATCTCGGCACCTGATACTTTGGTAATCTGGGAAGCGCAGTTTGGCGACTTTGCCAACGGAGCGCAGGTGCTTGTCGATCAGTTCATCACCTCTGGAGAGGTGAAGTGGGGGCTTGCATCAGGCCTTACCCTCATGCTGCCCCACGGCTATGAAGGACAAGGACCGGAACACTCTTCTGCCCGGCCGGAACGCTTCCTGCAGCTCTGCGCCGAAAACAATATCCAGGTTTGTCAACCGACCAACCCTGCCCAGATTTTCCACCTGCTTCGCCGGCAGACGACCACCATGGCCCGCAAGCCGCTGGTGATTCTCACACCTAAATCACTGCTCCGCAACAAGGCGGCTGTCTCTGCGCTTGCTGATCTCTCCTCCGGCAATTTTTTTAATATTATCAGCGATACTGAAGCAAATCCCGCAAAAGTAAGGAGGCTTATCGCCTGCTCGGGCAAGGTGTACTATGATCTTGTAAACCGCAGGCGGGAAACCACAGTTGAAGATGTAGCCATTATCCGTATCGAACAGCTCTATCCTTTTCCCGTCGATGAGTTTAGCGCTGAAATTGGACGCTATCCTCAACTGAAGGATATTGTCTGGTGTCAGGATGAGCCGAAAAATCAGGGTTACTGGCGTTTTCTCCAGCACTATATCATGAAAGTAATGCTTCCCGGCCAGCAGTTCGGCTATGCTGGACGGCTCGCGTCCGCCTCTACCGCATGCGGCTATGCCACAGCACATGCCATCCAGCAAAAAGCATTGCTGGATCAGGCATTTGGTGAGTTCAGCCTTTTTTTCAACAAATAATATCCAAGCATGGCAATCATTGATGTCACCATATCCCAGTTGTCGGAATCCGTTGCCGAAGCAACACTGCTGAACTGGAAAAAGTCCCCGGGAGATGCTGTTGCAGAAGACGAAATTCTCTTTGAAATTGAAACCGACAAAGTTGTCTTTGATGTTCCTTCACCCTCGGCAGGCATTCTCTTCGAGATTCTTGTCGGTGACGGTGGCACCGTCGCCCCCAATCAGGTTCTGGCGCGCATTGATAGCGAAGGCAAACCTCCGGCGACAGCTTCTCCTGAGCTGAAAAAGGCTGAAACACCGCCGCTAACGGCAGCAGCGAAATCGGAAGGGGGAATTGCCATGCCTTCTGCCGCAAAACTGATGGCAGAAACCGGACTGAGCCTTTCACAGATAGAGGGAACCGGCAGACATGGAAGAGTTACCAAAGGCGATGTCATACAAGCCATTGCCGCTGGTGCTGAACCGGCAGCCCCTCCGCCAGCTCCTGCACCAAAACTCAAACAGGTTGAAACACGCCCTGAACCTTCGCTCATGACTGACCGTCCGGAGCAGCGCGTACCTATGACCCGTCTCAGGGCACGCATTGCGGAAAGGCTTCTTCAGTCGCAAGCGACCAACGCTATCCTGACAACCTTCAATGAGGTAGACATGCATGCAATCATTGAGTTGCGCAACCGCTACAAAGTTGCTTTTGAAAAAGAGCACGGCGTCAAACTTGGCTTTATGTCTTTCTTTGTCAAGGCGACGGTACACGCACTGCGCAAATATCCCGTCCTGAACGCCTCGGTTGAAGAGAAGGATATCATCTATCACGGTTATTTTGATATCGGTATTGCCGTCAGTTCACCGAGGGGACTGGTTGTCCCTATCCTGCGCAATGTCGACCAGATGGCCATTGCCGACATTGAACGTAAAATTGCCGACTATTCCACGAAGGCAACACTGGGCACTCTTTCCCTTGAAGAGCTGACCGGTGGCACCTTTTCAATCTCCAACGGAGGTGTTTTCGGTTCAATGCTTTCAACACCAATCATCAACCCGCCGCAGTCTGCAATTCTTGGCGTTCATGCCACCAAGGAGAGAGCTATTGTAGAAAATGGGCAGATCGTCATAAGACCAATGAACTATCTTGCAATGTCTTACGATCACCGAATCATCGATGGCAAGGAAGCGGTACTTGGTCTTGCAGCAATCAAGGATGCACTGGAAGATCCGGCGCGTCTCTTACTTGATCTTTAAAAGAGAAACCCTATCATGAGCAAACAATTTGACGTTCTTGTTATCGGCGCTGGCCCTGGCGGCTATATCGCCGCAATCCGTGCAGCACAGCTTGGTTTTTCAGTAGCCTGCTGCGAGTTCAGCGCTTATGATGATCCTGATGGAGAACCCCGTCTTGGTGGCACTTGTCTCAACGCCGGTTGTATTCCCCTCAAGGCGCTTGTTGCCTCCTCGGAAGCCTATGAAAAAGCTCTACATACCCTTGCCGACCATGGCATCACAGCTTCCGGAATAAGTATTGATGTTGCAACGATGCAGCGGCGCAAAGAGGCTGTTGTCACCAAAATGACCGCAGGTGTACAGTTTCTCTTCCGAAAAAACAAGATCACTCTTCTCAAAGGAAGGGGCTCTTTTGCCGGAAAAAACGATGCTGGATACAGGGTTATCATCAGTGGAAAAGAGGTGGATGAGGAGGTACTGGCACAGAATGTGATTATTGCTACCGGCTCAAAAGCGCGCCATATACCCAACGTTGTTGTTGATAATATGACAATTTGCGATAACGAGGGTGCACTTAAATTTACTGATGCACCGAAAAAGCTGGGAATCATCGGTGCTGGAGTTATTGGACTTGAAGTGGGTTCAGTCTGGCGCAGACTTGGGGCTGAAGTTACTATTCTTGAAATGATGCCATCGTTTCTTGGTGCTGCCGATGAGAGCATTTCAAGAGAAGCTTCAAAACTTTTTTTAAAACAGGGATTGCACATCAAGCTCGGTGTCAGGATCGGACAGGCCAAACTGACAACAGATGGCATCAGCATCGCCTATACTGACGATCAGGGTTCAGAACATACCCTTGAATGCGACAAGCTGATTGTCTCGGTTGGCCGGATTCCGAATACTGAACTACTCAATCTTGAGGCTATCGGCCTCCAGACCGACGAACGAGGCTTTATTCCGGTCGACGATCATTGCGCAACAATTGCGCCAGGAATTTACGCAATTGGAGATGTGGTTCGCGGTCCCATGCTTGCCCACAAGGCAGAAGATGAAGGGGTTCTTGTGGCGGAACAGCTTGCGGGCCAGAAACCGCACATCAACTATAATAGCATGCCATGGGTTATCTACACCACCCCTGAAATTGCCTGGGTAGGAAAAACCGAACAACAGCTTCGCACCGAAGGGCGCACCTATAAATCTGGGCAGTTTCCCTTTGCAGCCAACGGGCGTGCGCTTGGTCTTGGCGATGCGGAAGGATTTATCAAAATGGTTGCCGATGCAAACACGGATGAAATCCTCGGTATACATATCATCGGGGCCAGCGCTTCAGACCTTATTGCTGAAGGGGCGCTTGCCATGGAGTTCCGTGCATCATCCGAAGATGTCGCCCGTACCTGTCATCCTCATCCAAGTCTTTCAGAAGTGATGCGCGAAGCTGCCCTCGCCATTGAAAAACGGTCACTGAATATGTAAGGGTTCAGCAAATCCGAAGCAACTATTCGCCAGGCGAAAAATTAATAATACGTCGGCAACCATAAGCTGTACGCATAACAACCATACCGGGATGATCGCCAACCACCGACAGAATAGCGACGGCATCCCGGCCGGGGAAAAAGCTCATCCCGATAAGCGCAGCAGCGTCCCCCACGAGAACCGTTATCCCTGTGCCACATCAAACGGTCATTATGTGAACAAATATCCATTCCACAAAACTCCCTCAAAATAGAATTTTTGATTGCGGATGGCATCTCAATCTACGCATTGGCGGTGGCAATGGGCGGCAGATCTTTACGGGAAGGGAGTGTCTCTGTGTGTCAACCTTGCCCTCCAGTGAACCGAACTCACCCCCGGTCGATGTAAGCCTGCATCCACACTCAACCATACCGTTTGTTGGCCATCTGCTGTACACCTGAAAAGATCAGCGAGATCAGCAGGAGCAAAAGAGCCCAAAGCAGTGAAATGGCACCTCCAGCAAGAGCCGCAAAAAAACCGGCTATCACGGCCATGAAAATGAGTGACGCAAGCCACAACAGAGCAATCAACAACAGGAGAAACAGCCTGAGAGATTTCAGCAAAGAGGGAAGAGTGGCAAACGCCATCGCCACTGCCAGCGTTACCCACCAGGTGGTATTGGAAAGAAAATACCACCCGGTGATATGTAAAAAGTGGCCAGCCATCACCTCTGAATAACGGCAGGCACCGACAGCGCCCCGGTCGGGCAGCTTTCCGTCATAACCACAATATCAACCTTGCCGTCGTTCTCTTCAATCATGCGCACACAAATCCCGCAATCAACACACTTTTCCCGCTCCATGCTGATGCCTGCATTTTCGGCTTTGTAAAAGCCGGGATGCTCATGCTTTTGTGCGGCCTGAACGGGCAAATAACGGGAGGCAAGTTCCCGAAGACGGCAGTCGTTGATGGCTTTGCATTTGCATTGGAGACATCGCGCCGCCTCTTCGCGGGCCAGGGCTTCTGTATATCCTGTAACCACTTCGCTGAAACTTCTGGTTCGTTCTGATGGCGGCAGCTCAGGCACAGCAACTCTGGCCGCAGGTTTTTTTCGCTGGTAGAAGGCCTGTGGCGCCTCGTCTCGTGCGCCGTATGATGAATTAAACAGGACTTTCGGAGCAGCAACCTTCTCGCCATGTAAAAAGAGATTGATGGCATAAGCTGCCCGTTTTCCCTGTTCAACCGCACGAATGGCAGTATCGGTACCGGTAACACAATCGCCTCCGGCAAAAAGCCATACCGTTTCTGATTGCAGGGTTTCTGGGTTGACCAGCAGTTCGCCGTACTTGCCAGCGCCTGTACCCGCTGCATGAGCCACCGATTGGTCGATCTGCTGGCCGATAGCCGAGATAATGGTGTTGGCCGTTATGGTGAACTCCGACCCTTCGACCGGCACTGGTGTTCTCCGTCCTGATGCATCTACCGCTCCCGGCTGCATGGTTATGGCGGTTATTTCGAGTGCGCCATTCATCGCCCTGATTGCGGTTGGCCCTGCCCACTCGATAAGGGTGATGCCTTCTGCCAGAGCTTCCTGAATCTCGGAGGCGTTGGCGGGCATCTCTTTTCTTGAACGGCGATAGAGAATCGTGACGGTTGATGCCCCAAGCCGAAGCGCTGTCCTTGCGGCATCAATGGCGGTGTTGCCGCCGCCGGTTACTACAACCTGACTACCGGGATGAGACTGATCACCTGAGGCGGCTTTGCGCAGAAACTCAATGCCGGTGGTCACTCCGGATTCATCTTCGCCCGTAATATTCATGGCCGCAGCCTTTTGCGCTCCAATTGCCAGAAAAACAGCATCATAAGTGCGCTGAAGTGCTTCAAGGGTCACATCTTTACCGAACGTGGTATTGAACCGGAACTCAAGCCCCATGTCGATCAGCGTTGCAATGTCGCTCTCGATAACCGCAACCGGAAGCCTGAAGCGGGGAATGCCGTAGCGCATCATCCCGCCAGCCTGCGCACAGGCTTCAAATATCGTCACCTCATGTCCGTTGCAGAGCAAAAACCAGGCTGCGGTGAGACCGGCTGGCCCCGACCCAACGATGGCCACCTTTTTTCCCGTTTTGGGAGAAATTTCAGGAATAAACCGGTGGGCTTGTTCGCTCTCCTTGTCAGCCGCATAACGCTTCAAGGCACAGATAGAGACCGGCTGGTCAACACCATGTCGTCGGCATTCATCTTCGCAGGGGGCAGAACAGACTCTGCCAAGAATGCCGGGAAGAGGAATCGTCTGCTTGATAATCTCTATGGCACGCTCATCGTTACTGCCAGCAATTGCTGCAACAAAACCTGGAATATCGCATCCTGCAGGGCAGGTGATTTCGCAGGGGCCCATGCAATCGCCGCTATGCTCCTCGATGATTCTCTCAAGAGTTTGACACCTCATGTCGTTGAGCGCGTCGTTCCCGGTTTCAATGACCATCCCCTCCGATACCGGTGTATCACATGCCGGAACAAAGCGATTTTTTCCCTTGATCTCGACAATGCACATCCAGCATGAACCTGTCTCTTTAAGGGAGTTATGAAAGCAGAGAGTAGGGATAACAATGCCCGCAGCAGTTGCAGCTTCAAGAATCGATGTTCCAGGCAACGCCTTCACTGCCTGCTGGTCGATGGTAAGTGAGAGTTGATTCATTCGCTGTGTTATTATTGGTGTGTTTGCGCGAAGTTGTTCTCAAGATGCAGGGCAACTTTTTCAAGATGCCACATGGGCGTGGAGGTAGCTCCACAGACACCGACATTGTCAATTGGCTTGCCATCACTGCCATTCAGCCAGTTATCCTCAATGTCATCGATATCTTCAATAAAGAAGCTGCGATGATTTGCTGCTTTGCAGATATGGTAGAGCACCTGACCATTGGAACTCTTTTTCCCCGCCACAAAAATAATGACATCATTGGCGAGTGAAAAATCGTGCAGCTTCTGGTTCCGGCTCGAAACCTGGCGGCAAATCGTATCCTTGAAAACATAGGATGGCATGGCGCGAACTCCGGTCATATCTGCGGTAATGTCGATATCGCGAATAGCCATCCATGGCTGAGTGTCGACGGAAAGCGCGCGGTCAACATGAGCTTCAAGATTTGCCTTCAGCTCGTAAAATCCCGGAACATCCATCGTGGTCTGGGAGATAAACGCCGTTTTTTTAGCGGGATCAAGGCCCCTGAACTCTTCAGGATCGCTGAGGTCAGCATGTTTGATGATAACCGCACTATTGTTGCATTGTCCGTTAATGCCAATCACCTCAGGATGGGTATGTTTTCCATAAATGACAACCTGGTAACCAAGCTCAAAAAGCAATCTGGTTGTACGCTGCAATCGGGAGACAACGGGGCAGGTGGTATCGGTGACGGTCAGATTGTTCTCTTTCGCAATCCTGTAGGTCGCCGGTGGCTCGCCATGTGCCCTGATGAGGACATCGGCATGGTGCAGCTTTTTGAAACCCGCTTCATCCACAGTAACAAGTCCAAGCTCTTCGAGCCGGTGTACCTCAACCTCATTATGGACAACATCACCAAACGAGTATAATCCTCCCAGCTCCTGAAGCTTTTCTTCAGCAACATTGATAGTTCCCTGCACCCCAATGCAGAAACCCGATGACGTTCTGTCGAGATTTACTTTCATACTTGGCACGTTTACGTTATACCTCCACCAGATCCACATCGGGCAGTTCAGAACCCATGAAAAGCTGGTAGAGCATGCTGAATTTTTGAGGAAGATCACTGACAAGAAGGTGCGGAACTGCCGCCTTCGACGACTGATTGAGCAAACCCGACTCCATCAGGAGTTCTCTGGTTCTGAGGGCCACTGCTTCGGCTGAATCAATAATAGCAATACCATTACCGATAGTCTCCTCAATCACCTGGCGGAGAATCGGGTAGTGAGTACAGCCAAGCACCAGGGTATCTATCCCCCGCTGCCTGATCTCTGTAAGATAGTGTTCGGCAAGAAGCCGGGTTGCAGGATGGTTGATAAACCCCTCCTCAGCCAGCGGCACAAAAAGAGGACAGGCTTGAGAAATAACCTCTATGTCAGAATCAAGCGCATTGATGGCGCAGGCGTAAGCGTTCGAACCAACTGTGGCCTGTGTGCCAATAACGCCTATACGTTTGTTTTTTGTCACCTGAACGGCCAGGCTTGCACCTGCCTTGAGCACCCCGATAACCGGAATATTGCCGCATGATTTCTCAACAACATCAAGGGCAAGCGCTGACACGGTATTGCAGGCGACAATAATCATCTTTGGCTGATAGCGCATGAGAATGGCAGTATCGTCAGCCGCATATTTTCTTATCGTTATCTGTGACTTCGGCCCGTAAGGCACCCTCGCTGTATCGCCAAAATAGATAATCCGCTCAGCAGGCAACGCTGCCTGTATCGCCTTGACAACCGTGAGTCCTCCAAAACCGGAGTCAAATATACCAATTGGGCTGTCAGTGGTCATACATTAAAGCGAAAAACAATCACATCACCATCTTTGACAATGTACTCCTTCCCTTCCGACCGAAGCTTTCCGGCCACCTTGACTTTCTGCTCTGAACCAAGCTCAATAAGGTCGCGATAAAACATAACCTCTGCACGGATAAACCCCTTTTCAAAATCAGAATGGATGGCCCCCGCCGCTTCCGGTGCCGCAGCTCCCTTGCGGATTGTCCAGGCATGTACCTCTTTTTCTCCAGCAGTAAAATAAGTCTGAAGCCCAAGCAGGTCATAAGCCGTTTTGAGCAACCGGTCGAGGCCTGAGGTATGAAGTCCGAGACTCTCAAGAAACTCAGGGCGCTCCTCTTCAGGCAGTTCAGAAATCTCCGCCTCTGTTTTTGCGCTGATGATGATCATTTTTGCGCCTGATGCCGCTGCAATTTCCGCAACTTTTGCCGTGTAACTGTTCCCGTCAGGAAGATCGCCCTCCGCAACATTGGCGGCAAAGAGAATCGGCTTCGATGAAAGAAGGAAAAACTGTTTGGCAACAAGCCGCTCTTCGGCAGTCGTGAGAATTTTACGGACGGGAATGCCTTCACTGAGGCCGGTGATTATTTTTTCTGCTACATCAAGCTGCAACAGAAGCTCCTTCTCCTTTCTGGCATTTTTTCGGAGTCTCTCGATGCGACGCTCCATGCTGTCGAGATCGGCGAGCATCAGCTCGGTCTCAATGGTGACAATATCATCCGCCGGGTCAATTCTCCCCTCAACATGAATAATATTATCGTCATCAAAACACCGAACGACGTGAACAATGGCATCAACCTCCCTGATGTGGGAGAGGAACTGGTTTCCAAGCCCTTCGCCCTTGCTTGCCCCTTTGACCAGGCCAGCGATATCGACAATTTCAAGGGTTGCAGGTACAAGGGTAGGGGTCTTGACGACATCCGCAATCTGCTGCATCCGCTCATCGGGTACAAGAACTGTACCGACGTTTGGTTCTATGGTACAAAAGGGGTAGTTGGCAGCTTCAGCCTGTTTTGCCGTTATGGCATTGAAAAGCGTTGATTTTCCGACGTTTGGCAGTCCGACAATGCCGCAGCGAAGTGACATAAATAAATGGTTTGTTGCATAAGTGGCTACTAAAAAACAAGGTTTTAACATCTAACCAATATGTTTGGAAAAAGCAAATTTTTTTTATACAATGGCAGGCCAGTGAGCGATGCTCCAGATCAAAATCATGAAAAAGGGAAGACGCGTATTATTATAGCTATTGATGGGCCGGCTGCATCCGGAAAAAGTACAACTGCCCGAAAAGTGGCGCAGCGGCTTGGGTGCACCTATATTGATACTGGAGCCATGTATCGCTCTGTGACTCTCAAAGCCCTGCAATATGGGGTTTTGGATAGTATGAGGCGCTCACCCGAGCTTGTTTCCGATTTACTCAGTGAGATTACCATTCACTTTGATGGTGAGCGTCTTTTTCTTGATGGCAAAGATGTTACCGCTGATATCAGGGATAATCGGGTAAGCCGTGAAGTAAGTTTTATCAGCTCCCTGAAGCCTGTTCGTGACCGCCTCAAGCAGATGCAACAGGAGCTTGGACGACAGGGTTCTGTTGTTATGGATGGACGGGATATCGGCACGGTTGTCTTTCCTGATGCTGAGCTTAAAATATTTCTTGTGGCCGATGCCCGCGAAAGGGCAAAACGCCGTTATGCCGAACTTGTTGCAAAATCTTCTGATGGAAGCAATTTGCCCGATATTGAGCTGCTTGAAGAGGAGATAAAGAGAAGAGATCGGGATGATGAAGAGCGCGAACTTGCGCCATTGAAAAAGCATCCTGACGCTCATGAAATTGACACATCGGCGTTGACCATTGAAGCGCAGGTGGATAGAGTATACAATCTTGCACTGGAAGTTCAGCAACATGACCGGTAACTGACTTTGGCATTACAAGGCACAGCAATTTTTTTTTATTAACCATAAAACCTCTGGCCGATATCTCTCGCGGCAGGCAGGCTCACTACAAGAGAGGAAGGAAAAAATTAATGGCAGAAGCATTTACACAGGCAACCGAAAAAAAGGTCAAGGAAAGACCTGCAAGAAAAAAACTCAAATTTTTTGCACACTACGAGCCCGCTGAACTGGCGTTGATGGAGCAGCTCTATTCGAGCACCCTCAACGAAATTACAGAAGATGAGATTATCAAGGGCCGAATTGTTTCGATATCCAACAAGGATGTCACCATCGATGTCGGATTCAAGTCGGAGGGTATTGTCTCCCTGCTTGAGTTCAGGGCTGAAGATGAGGTCAAGGTAGGCGATGATGTTGAAGTCTATCTTGAGAACATTGAAGACAAGATGGGGCAGCTCATTCTTTCAAAGAAGAAAGCTGACGTTCTGAGAATCTGGGATCGGATCTATGATTCAATCGAGAACGATACCATCATCAATGGCAAGATTATCAATCGTGTCAAGGGTGGCATGACGGTCTCCCTCTCCGGCGTTGAGGCCTTCCTTCCCGGTTCGCAGATTGATGTCAAGCCGGTTCGTGATTTCGACGCTCTTGTTGGCCAGACTATGGACTTCAGGGTTGTCAAAATAAATCCAGTGACACAGAATATTGTTGTCAGTCATAAAGTTATTCTCGAAGAGGCTTATGCTGCCCGTCGTGAAGAGATGCTTGCCAATATCAAGGTGGGCATGGTTCTTGAGGGTACAGTCAAGAACATTACCGACTTCGGTATCTTTGTTGATCTTGGCGGTCTGGACGGCCTGGTGCACATCACCGACATCACCTGGGGCAGAATCAACCATCCTTCCGAGGTTGTTGATCTTGACCAGCCAATCAAGGTGGTTGTTGTCGGCTTCGACGAGAACACCAAGAGAGTCTCGCTTGGCATGAAGCAGCTTGAGTCTCACCCGTGGGAAAATATCGAAATCAAGTATCCTGTCAGCTCCAAAGCACAGGGCCGCGTTGTCTCCATCACCGATTACGGCGCTTTTGTCGAAATCGAGAAGGGCATTGAGGGGCTTGTCCATATCTCTGAAATGAGCTGGACCCAGCACATCAAGCATCCTGGTCAGTTTGTCACCCTTGGTCAGGAAGTCGAATGTGTGATCCTCAATATCGACAAGGATCATACCAAGCTCTCACTCTCCATGAAACGGGTGAATGAAGACCCCTGGATTGCTCTTTCAGAAAAATATATTGAAGGCTCGCTGCATAATGGCAGTGTCAGCAATATCACCGATTTCGGTGTCTTTGTTGAGCTTGAGCCCGGTGTTGACGGCCTGGTTCACATTTCAGACCTTTCATGGACAAAGAAGATCCGCCATCCAAGTGAACTGGTCAAGAAAAATCAGGAGCTTGAGGTCAAGGTACTGAAGTTTGACGTGCATGCTCGCCGTATTGCGCTCGGTCACAAACAGATCAATCAGGATCCATGGGATGAGTTTGAGCAGAAGTACGCGGTAGGCGCAGAGACTCCGGGAGAGATTTCACAGATCATTGAGAAGGGTGTTATTGTTATTCTTCCTGGTGACGTGGATGGTTTTGTACCGGTATCACACCTGCTTCAGGGCGGCGTGAAGGATATCCACTCCTCGTTCAAGATTGGTGACGGGCTCCCTCTTCGTGTCATCGAGTTTGACAAGGAGAACAAGCGCATTATTCTTTCAGCTCTTGAATATTTCAAGGACAAGAACAAGGAAGAGATTGAGGCTTACCTTGCAGCTCATCCGAACGAGAAAAAGGAGATTGAGGCGGCAACGGCTGAGCTTGAACCCCCCCTCAAGTCTGAGAAAAAAAGCAGTGAGCAGAAGGCCTGAGAAGTAATTCACTCCCGCTTTGCTCGTCATAAAAAAAGCCTTCCCTTAATCAGGGAAGGCTTTTTTTATTGAAGATTAAATCCGAGAAATAGTTTTTGGGCTTCTAACAAAAAGAATGCAGATTTCAGGACGTGGTGCCGGTAATTTCGGCAAGTTGTAGACCTTTTTTTGTTGATAAGTTTCAGGTTATTATTAAACGTATTTTCGCAAGTCAGGTTGTGCAGTACGGGGTATGAGGAAAACGGGTTTTCAAAAACAGGGAGAGCTATCCAGTTTCTGAAGCTCCCCCATGATCATTGTACAGGAGGTACTGCTTTCATGAACACACTCTTCAGGGGATTCCTGCAACTGTTTCTCTTCATCCAGCTTTTTTCGGTCACGGTGATGGCTGCTGAAGTACAAAAGCCTGTTCCAACGGTTCATTTTGACCGAGTCCAGGGTATCGTCAAACGTGTTCAGCCTGACAGCAGTCTGGTCGAAATAAGTCTGGTTGACGGCTCGACGCAGCGGATCCGTATAGCCTCGAACGCCTGGCTTCATTCCCTGCGAGGCTTGGACGAGCGCGCAAGACGTCTTGATCCGAAAGGGATTGAATCGTTCAAGTCTGGTGCACGGATAGCCGCATCCGGACTGGTTTACTCCGACCGACCAGAGCTGATGGCCAAGGAGGTCACATTTTTCACCGGTGGTGACGACAATAAACTCCTTTTTGAAGATGCCGACTGGTGGTCATCGCAGGCCACGCAACTTGCTGAGTTCTGGATCAGGACGCAGTTTGGGTCCGGTGATATCGGTGACCCCGCTGGCTACCGCACTAAAATCTCCAAGACAGGAACAAAACGACCTGAGTCAATTAATATTCAGGAGACAGACACGATCTCCCGCCTGATTTACGGATTGAGTTCAACCTACATTCTTAATGGTAATCCTCGAGTGCTGAAGGCTGCGACAGAACTTGTACGCTACCAGCGGGAACGGATGCGCATTGAGACTCCTGACGGCAAGCATGTCTACTGGCTGCATGCTTTGCGTGACGGTCAACCTGTTCTTGGCTCCCTTTTTGCCGATGATGCTGGCACGGTTCCACTGTACGAACAAATTTATGCTGTCGCCGGACTTACCCAGTACTACCGGATTACCGGAGATCCGGTGATTCTTGCTGATATCGAAAAGACCATCCGGTTTATGGATGATCACTACTGGGATGGCGCGCCTTCGGATCCTCTGCAGCGAGGATATTTTTCCCATATTGATCCGGGAACATTTCGCTCATCAGATGCTGCGGGCGGCAATGCCTTTAAGAAAAACTGGAACTCGGTGGGTGATCACCTGCCAGCCTACCTGGAAAATCTTTACCTTGGTACCCATGATGCCAAACATCTTCAGCGGCTTGTCGAATTGGCTGGCCTTATTGCAACGCATTTTCCCGATCCTGGGAGTCCCTTTGTCAATGAGCGGTTCAATGCAAGATGGGAACCTGACCATGGCTATGCCTGGCAGCAGAACAGGGGGGTTGTCGGCCATAACCTGAAAATTACCTGGTGTTTAACCCGTGTTTATCACCTCACCGGCAATCTCCGTTTTCTTGAGGTGGCCCGGCGGTGTGCCGATGAAATGCTGACTCACGGTCAGGATGTTCGTCGGGGTGGATGGTACGATGTCGTAGAGCGCCAGCCGGATCCAGTGACAGGTCGTTATGAACTGGCCTGGCATGACCGGAAAGCCTGGTGGCAGCAGGAACAGGGTATTCTGGCCAATTATGTTCTTTACGATGCGGTGCGTGAACCAAAATACATTGAATCAGCCCGTGCTGGCGCCGGCTTTTACAATCTTGCTTTTCCCGATCATGATGATGGTGATGTCTTTTTCGACACTCAGGCTGATGGAACACCCTATCTCCTTGGAGATCGTGCAGACAAAGGCAGCCACTCAAAAAGTGGTTATCACAACATGGAGCTTACCTATTTTGCCCATCTTTATACGAATCTTCTGATTCATCATCGTCCGGTTACCCTGCATTTTACTCCGGGGGTGGCTGCTGGCGGAACCGATTTTTCTGTTCAGCCAATCTCATTTCCTTCCGGCAAGGTGAAATTGACTGCGGTAACCATCGGTGGTCGTGCGTGGAAGAGTTACAATCCTGACAAGCTTACGGTAAAACTGCCAAAATGGACAGTGCCGGAGCTGCTTGAAGTGACACTTTCTCCGATATGATGTTGATTTGTGCTGAGTTTTCGGCCACGATGGTTTAATAGTTATGGTTATGCGAATACAGAAAGACGAGATTTCAAAGGTAGTCATTACCTGGATGATGGTCGCACTTCTTGCTGTCGGTTATGCAATTGGCTGGAGTGCGGTGCATTCAATGCTGGTCAAGCGCATGGGGGTTGAATATCTTCCCTATACCTATATCGGCATCAGTCTGCTTGGTATGCTTGGTTCATCAGTCTATCTGATGTTTGCGGATGTGGTACGCAGGGATCGGTTGCTTATGCTGTTTGCCCTTGTCACCGGACTTCTGCTTCTGATTGCCCGAACACTAGTTTCAGCAAACCATGATGGCGAAACCGGCTTTTCGGTGCAACTCCTTCTGTTTTTTACCGTCGTATTTTTTGCTCAGGGTGTAGGCAACTCAAGTCTTGGAACACAAGTCTGGACCATCATCAACGATTTGTTCAGCCCATCTCAGGGCAGAAGGGTTTACCCTATCGTCGGAACGGCTGGAACCATAGGAGGAATTGCCGGAGGTGCATCCATTCATTACCTTGCCAGCTCAATAGGTACAGCAAATCTTGTTCTCATCTGGGCTGGTTCCATACTGGCACTCATTCCTCTTACCTTGTGGCTTCGCCTCCGCTTTGGTGGTGAACTGCGGGGCAGAAAAGCGGGAGCATCAAGTAATCGCTCCTCAAAATCCATGCTGAAAGAAGGAGGGACGTTTTTTCTTGGCTCAAGAATGGCCATGACGCTTGGTTTTGTTGCCGTGATGTTCTGGGTTGTTGGTTCAGTTGCGGATTTCCAGTTTTCACGTATCATGAACGCAACATTTCCCTCTGAAGCTAAACTTGCCGGGTTTTATGGCATCTATGGCATGATTATCAATGCCATCGGCCTTGTTGTGCAACTTTTTTTCAGCAGCTACCTCATCAGGCGCATTGGTGTATCCAGAGGGCTGTGTCTCCTTCCTGCAACGGTTCTTGCCGGCTTTGCACTTATTGGCAGTTCGTTTGTTTTTTTGTCGGGACTTTTTCTTCGCTGTTCGTGGGATCTGGTTGGCATGACCGTTCAGGGTAACTCCTATCAGCTTGCTCTCAATGCCATTCCAGTTGCACTCCGTGCTCGTATTCGAGGCTTCATTGATGGTGTTATCAATCCGCTGGGCGGCGTGCTTGGAGGTCTCCTCATCATCGTCCTTCATCACACCTTCGATGCAACTGCGGGACAGGGGTGGCAAGACTCAGTGACTCTTTCCGGTATTTTTCTTGCCACTCTCTGGATTATTGTGGTCGTCCGTTCGCAAAAGCATTACATGGAACTGATATCCGATAACTTGCGAAGTCCGGAACGGCGTAACGTTATGGATGCTATTGAGTGCCTTGTAGAGCCGGGAAATGCTCGTGCAGCATCTTTGCTTGATGAGGTTTCCGGAATGCCTGACCCTGAAAAACGGGCTGCTGCTGCTCGTGTCAGAAGTAACATCTCCGGTGAAACTTCATTCTCGATGCTTCTTCGTACTCTTTCTGATCCTGTTGCATCAGTCAGGGCAGAGGCATTACATTCGATTTCGCATCTCATGCAGAAACGTCCGCTCTCAAAAGAGACTTTCGATGTCCTGCATCAACTGGTTGAGTCCGACCCTGAACCGGCCATTCGTGCGGATGCCCTCAAGCTGGTTCTTCTCAAGCAGCCTCAAGACGGATGGCAGACAATGGCCAGACAATGGCTTGGAAACGAAAGTCCATTGGTTCGCAAGCGAGTTGTAGAGGCAATCGGTATTCTCAGCGAGGGAAAAAAGTTGCTGCTGGAACCCATGCTCAATGATAACTCTGCGATTGTAATAGCTTCGGCCGTACAGGTACTTTGGGATGAACCTCAAATGAGGCCAAAAGTTCGCTCAACCCTCGCGGAACTGCTCAGAGGGGATGACACGGAAGCTCTTAGAGCGGCTTTGGCTGTCTGCCACCTTGTTGGTGATTGTCCTGAACCTTCTGTTCTGGGACGAATGCTTGACTCCCCTGATTCAGTTTCCCGTGTGCTTGCAGGAGCAGGAGTGATTCGTTTCGGTACTGACCAGGCACTCAAGGAGAAAGCTATCGACATAATGTGCAAAGTTCTTGCTGAAGAATCCAGCACGGAACTGCTCCAGAACGAGATTATGCCGATGTTGCCTGATTTTGGAGAAGAGGCAATTGATGGAATTCTGCTGGCGGCGGCACGCCTGCCGGAAGAAGAAAGGGAGCGTATTAGTAAGGTTCTTGGAGGTGTGTATGAAGTATTGAACAGCCGGATGTCATTAACCGAAATAATGATGCCACCCGGCAGTTTCAGAAAGAACGCATGATGAAAAGAAACGTAAACACTATGGTTTTCAGAAACGGTTTGAGCTACACAGGTCGGAGAATGATCCGGTTGTTATTGGTTGCCATCTGTTTTTCAGATGCAGCATCAACCGTGTTTGCAAAAGCGCCAACCGTGTCGGCTCAACTGGTTGGGACGGTGATGGAGGGGCGACACAGTTGGAATTTATATGATTTGCACAACGAGATGCTTCCGGACAGCAGTGGAAATTTCATTCGCACACTTTCCCTTAGTGCGACTGGCGGGCGAAATCGTGACGGAATCTATGCTATGAGATTTTTTACAGGACATGACCTCCGTTCAGTTTACAAGCGCAGTAGAATTAGCGGGCAGCTCGTCAGTGGCCGTGAATCAGCTTTTGCAGATAACATTATTTTTCAGGTGCCGGAGGATGGCATCTACCAGGTGCTGTTCAATCCAGCGTTGGGCACCTATTCGATTACTCCTCACACTGATGAACTGACGACGATCAACTCCTTACAGGTTAACGGATTTGTGCATGACACTGAAGATGCAATCGAATGTTTTGACGGAAATCGAACACGTCCTGCCGAAAAGTGGGACGAGTGGGTTCCCGCTCATGAATTTACCAGAAAGGGTGATGGATCGTGGACAATCACACTGCCACTATCGGTCAAGGGTGGGCATGAGAAAAACGGGGTATACCAGTGCCTGTTTTCAGCCAATCACAACTCCGACTGGGGGTACAGCGCAATTCTGGGCAAACCAGGACGATTGGCGGGGGGGAACGGGTACGACAGCAGGGTAGGGCATATTGAGGAAAGTGCCGTTGTGTTCCGGGTAACTTCAGACAGCAATTACACCATCACGGTATGGCCTGATACTTTCCGCTTCACCATTTCACCCACAGTTGAATACTATCGTGCTATCAAATTTCAGGTTAACGGTGATGTGGTTATGGATCCCTGGAACCCAAAATCGCCAGATCATCAGATGGTGAAGGAGAAAGATGGGATATGGAGCAAAAAACTCCAGCTATCGCCCACCGGCGGCTCTCTTGGTAATGGACTCTATACCATGAATTTTTCAATTGATGGTGATTGGGCGCTCGACAGCATCGGTTTCGGCGGGCTCTGGGGCAAAACATGGCATTCGGCCCCCCAGGAATGGAACCTGCTTTTCCGTGTGGAGAGAGCTGACGAGTATCTGGTGACTCTCGACCCGGTCAAAGGCACCTTTGCCATTGAACCTCCTGTAAAACCCATGACCAGGATCGAGTCATTGCAGATTTCCGGTGATTTTGAAATATATGGCAAGGAGGGTTGGAACCCTGTTGATCCTGGTCATGACATGGTTACCCTCGACGGGCATCGTTATGCCAAAGACCTCGTTCTTGCCAGGGGAGTAACGTACAGCTACAAATATACTGCAAACCGTGCCGGATGGTCATGGTCACTGGTAGATTATCCCTACGATGGTTACCGCAGGCTCGCTCCGCATGGTAATCCTCCAGCACTTCAGTTTACAAGCCCCCGGAATGGACTTTACAGGTTCACGGCCGATACTGAGTCGGGTGATTACTCGGTTAACCTTATTCAGCTTCGCTAAAGAAGTATAGCTCATGAAATTATTCCTGCTTATACTGATTTTTATCTTTGCCCCGTTTTACGGAACTTCTGCTGAAACGTCAACAGCATCCATTACCACAGCCGTCGATGCAGCCGGACGGGGAGACGTACGGGTTCTTCGCGACTGGATATCAAAAGGCGGAGACCCTGATCAGGCCGATGCTGAAGGATGGACGCCCCTGCTCAAGGCTGCTGCACGAGGCCAAGCCCAATCGGTCGATTTTCTGCTAAACAACCCTGTTCGCAAGGCGGACCCCGACAAGCCCTTTGCCCCTTCGGGCGCTTTGCCGATCCACATGGCAGGGCATTCCGGCAGCGTCAAGGTTGCCTCGCTCTTGCTGGCCGCACGGCCGAAGGATCTCGATGCTGTCTGGTTGCTCAATGGTCACACCCTGCTGCTTGAGGCCGCATTCTACGGCCATGCCGATCTGGCAGCATTTGCAATTGCAAAGGGAGCAAATACGGCGGCAACAACTCTTCGGGGTTTGACTGCGGTTGATTTTGCACGGCAGTTCGATAACCAGCTTCTTCTCCGGGCGGTCTCTGTTCCAGAGGTCAGTGACTCTGCAAAGATGGCCTATTTTACCATATTGCTTGATCGTATTCGTGTGCCGGTTCCTAAGGCTGAAGCGGAAATCCAGAAGAAATCTGATGCCCTGGCGGCACTCATCAGTGATTCAATCAAACGAGTTGCCCGTGAACCAGGGCAGTTTGACTCTCTTGTTGATGCCATTGCTGCCTGTATGACGGGGACGGATGTTAATCGTCGAGGTGGTGTCCTTCGTCAGCCTCCGCTTGTGGTGACCGTTACGGGTAAAAACGAAAACCCTAATCCAGGGGTTGCAGCATCCCTTCGTTTGCGAGTCGCTCGCATGTTACTTGACCATGGTGCCAGCCCCTTGGTTTATGAGATACATCCTATGGGTGCAAATGCCATTATCAGGGCCTCGGTTTTCGGTCATCTGGATATTCTCCGGCTTATGGGTTCACGAATCACGGCTGCTGAGCTGGCTGGGGCCCTCAACGAACGCCCTGCCGTAAACGGTCTGACCGCCCTGCATGATGCGGTGCTTCGTGCAGGTACTGCAAGTGAATCACGTCTTACCGGTTATCTCGACCAGATTCGCTGGGAGGTCGCCTCGGGAGCACGTTCAGATATTGAGAACTTCTCAGGGCTTACGCAGTACCAATACGGAGAGAACATTGTCGATCCAGTGCGACGCACGGTTATCCTTGATGCACTCAAGCCTGCTGCTGCAACTCCGCAATGGAACCATACGGCTTTTGGAGTCAGTGATCTTGATGCTGCAATTCAATGGTATGGTGACGTTTTTGGGTTCCTGCCTTTAAACAAGCCGGTGATTGATCGTCCGGTCGACGCCGAGGCATGGCAGCGAGCTATCATCCTTTTTGGCAGTGACATCACGCAGGTACGCAGGGTACGTCTCCGTGCCCCCGGTGCTCCCATGCTTCAGGTTATAGAGCTTTTTGAGGTAACGCCGTCGGGAACCCAGGTCGCTTCACCCTCGAACAGGTGCTCTTCATGGCTCTCTTATCGTTGGTAATGTTGATATGCTGGCTGACCGTATTGTTTCGCGTGGTGGACGAATCCTTGTTCGAGCAATTTTTAGAGAGATTCACATAACGTTCTGTTCCGATCTCTTTGGCAATATTCTGGAACTTGCTTCATCTTCATATTAGAGCGTGTTGCAATGCGAGTTTCGTTTTCATCAACAACTATATTATTTTGCAAGAGCAGAGATGGCCTCGCGGGGCACGACCCGAAATAATTATCAATAGGAAAATATGATCGAAATTCAGGAGAGAACGCAAGGTGATTCCACCATTATTGAGCTGGCAGGAAAACTCGACGCATCAACAACTCCAGCCGTTGAAGCCAAGCTTGTCAAGCGGATTCAGGAAGGGAAGAAATACCTTGTACTTGATTTCGGAGGTGTTACCTATCTGGCAAGCAGTGGGTTGAGGATGTTACTCCTTGTTGTCCGGCAGATCCAGAAAATGGAGGGTCAACTGGTACTTTGCCGTCTTGATCAAACAATGCGAGACACCCTTGACATCACGGGTTTTCTTCCATATTTCAAAATTGCATCAACTACTGAAGAAGCTTTACAGATTCTGGAATCCTGATAGACAGATGAGCCGTGCAGAGAAGCAGATTAGAGATTTTTTTATCAAGTAACATTTAAAACCATAATCCAGGAGACTTACCTCATGAAAATGAAAATGCTTAAACTGGCAGTTCTTTTGCTGCTTTTTGGAGCTGCATTGACTGATCAAGCATCGGCCAATGACGCTAAACCCGGTAAACAACAGTTAAACAAGAGAGTTCTTTTTGTGCTCTCGGAATTTGGTTACTGGGGAGAGGAACTTATTGGTCCGCTTGACGTGCTCGAAGCGGCAGGATATAAAGTGGATTTTGCGACACCAAAAGGAACAAAGCCCCTGGCACTGCCCCCAAGCATGGATCCGAATTATGTTGATCCTCCTCTTGGCCGCACGGTTACCACACCAGATATGGCGGGAAAGGTCAAGCAGGTTGAGGCTTCCAGCAAACTTGATCATCCACTGAATCTCACGCAGTGGCTGCCAGCAAAACCCTACTTCAGCTCACCGAACTACCTGAGCGAACTGTTTTCCTACAATGAATCGCTTGACAAGGTAGCAATTGATGTGCAGAAATACGATGCACTTGTTCTGGTTGGTGGCAGCGGTCCTATCCTCGACATGGCCAACAACAAGCGTCTGCATGATCTGATCCGCATGTTCCTCAAGGCTGGAAAGCCGGTAGCAGGAGAGTGTTATGGCGTGGCCGTATTGGCGTTCACTCGTGATGAGATTACCGAGAAGAGCATTATTTACGGCAAACGGGTTACCGGCCATCCCCTTGCTTTTGACTACAATGATGGGCATGGATATCTGAAGATTGATCATGGTTTTCAGGGTGCGCCCTATCAGCTTGAGTTTATTCTTAAGGATGCCGTAGGCCCTGATGGACAGTTTATTGGAAATGTCGGAAAGAAGTACTCAGTTATTGTAGATTACCCGATCATTACGGCTCGTACTACCGGAGATTCAGAGCTTTGTGGACAAAAGCTGGTAGAGGTTCTGGAAAAAGGAGTGAAGCGGTTCGGTTGGTAAAATGTCAAACAGGTCAGAGCGTGAATTTTAATCGCTATCTTCCACGGAGACTCAGGGAGCGCTTTACCATCATAGCACTTGTCTGTTCGGGGGTCATATTTTTTTGCACTGCCCCGTTTACGGTCTGGCAGGGGCATGAGCTCCTGCATGACCGCCTTTTGCATGATCTCAATGATCGCCTTGATTTGCAGTTCAACAAGGTTTATGCCGATATGCATTCCATTCGGGATGAGGTTCTTTCAACGACGGATCTGGTGCAGCAGTGGAATCCAGCGGGATTGGAATCATGGTATGATGCCATGGAAAATGCGCTTCATCGCATCCCTGATGCTGACGCGATTTGTTTGGCGTTCGAACCTGATAGTCGTCTTGGCCCGAAAAAGGTGAGGAGCGTTGTCGTTCGTCGCGGGGGTGCAGGGAATGGTAAATTCATTCGGCAGCGTCTCACTTATGAAGCAGATGATCCGGCGTCACCGGGATCTCAATGGTATATCCCCCTGCGTAGCGGTAACATGAAATTCATCAGCGGGTATTGGAGTCCTTCCTATCTCTCTTCTGACCGGGGGCATAGGCAGGAGATCACCTTTTCTGTTCCGATTAACCGTGAACAGTTTGGCAAGCCGATAATAGACGGTGTGATTGCTGTCGATATAACGCTCGAATCAATCCTGCAATCAATGGACGGGCTTGATATTGGCACAAAGTACCAGATGTTCATTCTTGACTCCCACAGCCGCCTGCTCGCAGGCAAACAAAGTGTTTCCGGACATTCACAGCCAGACAAATATTT
Organism: uncultured Chlorobiaceae bacterium; assembly: GCA_903994635.1. GTDB lineage: Bacteria > Bacteroidota > Chlorobiia > Chlorobiales > Chlorobiaceae > Chlorobium. Next base: position 61,213 of record CAJEXQ010000009.1, on the reverse strand, counting down.
ACAGAATTTCATCCGTTCAAATCCAGGAGCGATGACTTCATTAACAACGCTTCATAATGACTCTGTTCTATCCGGCTCGTTCATTGCCAGAAATCCATATAACGGTGTCGACAGTTATTTCCTTTTCAGAAGGATTTCCCAATTGCCACTTATTTTTGTTTATGTGATTCCCGCCAGTGATCTGAATTCAGATGTCTGGTGGCTTGCCGGAGGAGTTTTTACACTTGGGATGCTTTGTATCGGTGGTATAGGTTTGCTTTTCAGATGGAGTGCCGGTCTGGCCACACGCAATCTCGATGCGCTCCGTGAGGGAGTTCGCAACGTCAATGAAGGGAATTTCCAACCTATTACACAGTCTTCATTCAGTCACGATGAAACTGCTGACGTTATTGATGCATTTAACGGCATGGTCAATGAGTTGCAGCTTTCGATTCAACATCGGGAAGAGATGGCCCGCAGCCAGCAGCGCATGACAACGGAGCTCGAACTTGCCCATAACATTCAGCTTTCAGTTCTTCCTCCATCCATAAAACTTATGGGTGGAGGTCACTTCAGTCTATCGATTCCAGCCCAGGAAGTGGGAGGTGACTTTTTTGACCATTTCGTTCTACCGGGGGGACGCACGGTTTTTACGGTGGGAGATGTTTCGGGAAAAGGTATTTCCGCAGCGATGTTTATGATGCGGGTAAGCCTGCTCCTGCGGAGCATGGTTTCGGGGATGGAACCGGAGCAGGCGCTTACCCGAATCAACGCGATGCTTGCAGAGTCAAACCCGCAGATGATGTTTGTCACGCTTTTTCTGGTTGTTCTTGATCCATTGGCACAATCGATCACCTGTATTAATTGTGGTCACAATCCCCCGCTCCTTATCCGAAGTGACGGAACTGTTGAATTTCTTTCAAAGCGAAGTGGTCCTGCACTTGGTGTTTTGGCCGGGAAACAGTTTACTGCATGGCAGATGCCTTTCCATGAAGGAGATCTTCTTGCGGTCTATACTGATGGAATCAGCGAGGCGATGGATATGTCGGGCGAACAATTCGGTACGGCACGCATGACAGATTTTCTTTTGCAGAACAAGACTAAGCCCCCTCAGCAATCTGCCGAAGAGCTTGTTGACAAGGTCGTGAAGTGGCAGGGTGAACAAGATCGTTTTGATGATATTACTCTTTCGCTTATCGAGGCTGGTCGTTTACCCGGGGAACTCCGTCTGCCAGCTTCCAACGAGACTATTGAGCAGGTTGTGGAGTTGGTTCAGTCATCGGCTCTCGAAGGGGGAATGGAAAAAGCGCGGGCAATGGAAATTTCTCTTGCTGTTTGTGAAGCCGTCACCAACATGATCAACTACTCGCTTCAAGAAGATACAAGCAAGTATTTCCGTATCTTCACCTCATGGTATGGGGATGATTTTGTGGTTCGCATTGAAGATTCAGGTCCACCGTTTGACCCTGACACGCTTCCCGCTGTTGATGTCACCCTTTTACTTGAAGATCGCCAGATTGGAGGCCTTGGCTGGTTTATCATCCGGCAATCCACTGACGAAGCAAAAATGTTCCGTTCCGCTGACACCAATATTCTGACAATGGTCCGCTCCCGTCACCGTTTGACTGTCGGGCAAAAAAAACAATAAAAGGAGGAATGAATGACCAATAAAAAAACAGTCATCGCTTATTTGATCATGCTCTTTCTGGGCACATCCATCAAACCCTCAGTTGCCGCAACAAACCTCTCGCCACTGACTGCAGAGATGGTCAAAAATGTGGTGCTTAGTTGGTATGAAGGCACCAATGATCACAAGCCACCCGGTAATCTGCTGGCTCTTCTTACTGATGATGCTGAGATGCGTTACCCTGATACTGAAAAGCCATTTACGGGTAAGGAGGCTTTTTCAGCATGGTATGCAGATGTACTCATCAAATATTTCGATGAAACGCACAAAGTTGAGTCATGGGACATCAAGGTGGATGGACAACTAGCCAAGGTTGCTGTTGTGGTTCGTTGGGAACGCCGGGCATGGAAACCAGGGGAGGCAACCAGCCATTACGAAGCATTTATCTCTCATCAACGGTTAGAGCTGGTTCGCTCACCTGTTGATGGCAGCATCCGTATCCAGAAAAAAGTCGTAGAAAGTTTTGAAAAGACCGCGCCGGTCTACAATCCTGAATCATAACATTATGAATATTACAATTTCGCAAGAGTGCGGTACTGCCGTTGCCTCCATTACTGGCGATATAACCCATGCCGTAGCCGCTGAACTGCAGGAAAAACTGCTTGCCTTACTCTCCTCTGTCGAAGATCTTGTGCTTGATTTCGGGGGTATAGGTATTCTGACCAGTGCCGGGCTGAGAATGCTCCTGCTCCTCTACCGTGAAGCCCAGGGGGGGCACAAAAAGCTGTTGCTTGCAGCAGTTCCCGAATCAGTAGAAGATGTCATGAGTGTTACTGGCTTCTGGGAACAGTTTGTTACCTGTAAAAGTGTCGATGATGCTATCAAAAAAGTTACCAAAACAGTGCAGCCATGAGTGGACGAATAGATCTTTATCCTACAGGAGAAATTTCCGGGCTGAAAGTTCGACCGGGACGTGTAAAGCCTTACGGTACCTCTCTTGTGCCGGGGGGTGTCAATTTTTCAGTTTTTTCAACTGCGGCCACTTCCTGTACGCTGGTACTGTTTGACAAACAGACTCGCCAGATTATGGCAGAACTTGTTCTACCCGATTCATTCAGGATCGGGGATGTATGGAGTGTTATAATATTTGATCTTGATCCAGAACGCTTTGAATACGGCTACAGGATGGATGGTCGATGGGATCCTGCAGCCGGATATCGCTTTGATCCATCTAAAATTCTGCTTGATCCCTACGTACGCTCAATATCAGGCAGAGAGGTATGGGGAGCTCAGCCTGACCGGGATGACAAATTCCCCTACCGAGGCTTTGTTATTCCTGAAGATTTTGACTGGTACGGTGACACTCCCATGGAAATTCCATCAGAGAATCTCATCATCTACGAGATGCACGTACGAGGCTTTACCCGTCACTCAACCTCCGGTGTCGCTCATCCAGGAACTTATGCAGGGGTTGTTGAGAAAATTCCGTATCTCTTGAGTCTTGGCGTTAATTGTGTTGAACTTCTGCCGGTTTTTGAATTTGATGAATTTGAACTTTCAGTTCCGAATCCTGTCACCGGCGGCTTCAATATGAACTATTGGGGATACAGTACGGTCGGATTTTATGCCCCAAAAGCCGGTTTTGCCGCTACTGGTGCCATGGGTATGCAGGCTGACGAATTCAAGAGCATGGTGCGCTCGCTGCACTCTGCTGGTATTGAGGTTCTTCTTGATGTGGTCTTCAACCACACCAGTGAAGGTGACCATCGTGGGCCGACAATATCCTTCAGGGGACTTGACAACATGATTTACTACATGCTCACCCCTGAAGGGTACTATCACAATTTTAGTGGTTGTGGCAACTCCCTCAACTGTAACAATCCTATTGTGCGCGAGATGGTGATCGAGTGCCTGCGCTTCTGGGTTGCTGAATACCATATTGACGGATTCCGTTTTGATGCCGCCGCCATCCTTGGACGCGATTCAAACGGAGAAATCATGAACAACCCACCTCTGCTCGAATCGGTAGCTCTTGATCCAATCCTGAAAAAATGCAAGCTTATCGCCGAGGCATGGGATGCAGGCGGACTTTATCTTCTTGGAAAATTTCCTAACTATGGACGATTTGCCGAATGGAACGGCAAATTCCGTGATGATATCCGTGATTTCCTTCGCGGTGAACCCAACCACGCAGGGCTGCTTGCTACCCGTCTGTCGGGTTCTCCTGATCTTTATGAATCCAGCGGACGAGGTCCGCTTGCCTCAATCAACTTCATCACCTGCCACGATGGATTTTCGCTCCGAGACCTGGTCAGCTATAATCACAAGCACAATGAAGCAAATGCCGAAGACAACCGTGATGGCTGTGACGACAACCGAAGCTGGAACTGTGGCATCGAAGGAGAAACAACAGATCTTAATATCACGGCACTCCGATTGCGCCAGGCAAAGAATGCTCTTTTAGCACTCATGGTAGCCCGTGGAACTCCGATGATTCTGATGGGTGACGAGATGGGTCGTACGCAATGGGGAAACAATAACACCTACTGTCACGACAATGAAGGTAACTGGCTCGACTGGTCGTTGCTGGAGCGTGAGCCAGAGTTGTTTCGGTTTGTCAGGCTTGCCATTGCCTTTCGTCTCAGACACCCATCCCTGCGTGCCCCAAGGCACCCGCGCAGCGATACATCTGGAGCACTTGGTTTTCCCGAAATTTCCTGGCATGGCCGCACCCCCTGGGCTCCTGACTGGTCGCATGAATCACGTCTTGTCGCGGCAGTTTTTGCTACAGCGGCAGCCACTGCTGATGATGTTCTCTATTATGCATGGAACAGTGCCTCTTCAGTAACGATGCTTGATCTTCCATCACTTCCAGGCCAATACCGATGGAGGGTTCTGGTCAACACTGGTTGCGTTTCTCCACTCGACATCTACAATCCAGGTGAGGGGCCTCTGCTCTTGCAAGGTGTACCATTCCTTCTCGGAGCTTATTCGAGCGTTGTACTGGTTGCTGATGTCGATCTTTCCTGATTATTTCAGATAGGTTTATGCACCGAAAACAACTATCATTTTCGGTACATAAACCGTTCGTTATAAGATCAGGAATCTAATAACCGTAACTCTTCAACAGTATATTTTTCTTTCGCCAGTCAGGCCGGACTTTTATGAAAAGTTCCAGAAAAACCGGGCGGCCAAGCATCTCCTCAATGTCTTTTCTTGCCGTCTGACCCAATTTTTTCAGGGCAGCTCCCTTGTGTCCAATAACAATCTGCTTCTGGGTTTCACGCTCAACAATCACCGAGCAGCGGATAAGATCCTTTCTGGTTGGATCGTTTTCGTGCTGCTCCCTGAACTCGTCTATGACAACTTCGGTAGAATAGGGCACCTCGCGCCCGTAGAGCAGAAATATCTTTTCGCGGATAATTTCACTGACAAAAAAACGTTCAGGAGCGGTGCTCAGCGTATCTTCAGGATAGAGTGGATAGTTGAGTGGAAGAAAAGGACGAATTGCCTCAACAAGCTGCGGAAGGTTATTTCCCTTCAGTGCCGAAACCGAGAGGACACAGGCGGGGTTCCAGGTGTTCCTGACAAACTCCTCGGCCAGCCGTTGACGCTCTTCCGTAACAAGATCGCACTTATTGAGCACCACAATGACCTTTTTTCCTGCAGGCTTCAGCCAGCCAGTGAAAAGCTCTTCAGCGAACTCGCGATCAATAAAATCTTTTTTTCCTGAATATGGAAGCAGCGCAATTACGATATCGGCATCTTTCAGTGTCTCGCGAATGACGCCAAGCATCGACTCATGGAGCTTTTGCTGCGGCTTCATGATGCCTGGTGTGTCAAGAAAGATTATCTGGCACTGCTCGTTATGATAGATACCGGTAATTTTTTTTCGCGTGGTTTGCGGTTTTGGGGTAACAATAGAGAGCTTGAAATCGAGAAGCTCGTTGAGCAAGGTTGACTTGCCTGCATTGGGCGGCCCGATAATAATTGCGAAACCGCAGGAAAAAGGAGAGGATGCCATGAAATATTTTATGAAAGGTTCAAACTGTTAAACAATACAATACTAAATTGTAATGTTTAATGATACGGAAAAAAGGGTTACTCAAACACTGGAATGGAAAAACAAAGCAAACTTGATCGCTGGCTTCTGGTTTCAGTGGCTGGACTCGTTATTATGGGGCTTATGGCCATCTACAGTGCAACCAACGGAAGCGGTGACACCTCACTCTTTTACCGGCAGTTGGCATGGGCCTTTCTTGGTGTTATTGCTTTGGCATTCGTCTGCTATAATGATGTCGGTATTGTCCGCGATAACGCCTATATCTTTTACGCTATAGGGCTTCTTCTTCTTGTAGCGGTACTGATTTTTGGTAAAAAAATCGCGGGCCAAACGAGCTGGATGAAAATCGGTTTTTTCAGTTTTCAGCCCTCCGAAGTAGTCAAAATGGCTACCATTCTTGCCCTTGCAAGATTTCTTTCGGATGACAACATTGATATTTCTTCAATACCGCATTTGCTTATTGCCCTAGCCATTGCCTTGTTTCCCATGATGCTTATCATGCTGCAACCGGATATGGGAACAATGCTTACCATTCTGCCATTCGTTGCAACCATGCTTATTATGGCTGGTTTTGATATTTATATCCTTATGCTGATAACGTTTCCCTTAATCCTCATGATCGCCGGATTTTTCAATTTTTATCTGATTTTTGTTCTTGCGCTCCTGCTGGTGATGATACTGCTCTTTCAGCACAAGAAACTTCAGCTCCATCAATTGTTTGTTATGGGGCCTGGCCTTGCAGCCAGTCTGTTTATGAATCGATTTGCCAATGAAATACTCAAGCCTCATCAGATAAAAAGGATTCAGACCTTTATTGATCCAATGTCCGACCCCCGGGGTGCAGGATATAATGCGCTCCAAGCTAAAATAGCGATAAGTTCGGGAGGATTTTGGGGAAAAGGATTTCTTGCAGGGACTCAGACTCAATTGCGTTTTATACCTGCTCAATGGACAGATTTCATTTTTTGCGTCATAGCCGAAGAACTTGGCTTTATTGGCGCATCTCTCCTGATCTTACTCTATCTGATACTGATTCTCCGGCTGATTGGAACAATTTTTTCAATTACAAACAAGTTTGTCCAACTGACACTGGGCGGGTTCATCTCTCTCATGTTTATCCATGTCGTCATCAATGTAGGGATGACCATTGGTCTTGTTCCGGTTATTGGCGTTCCACTGCCCTTTGTCTCTTATGGCGGTTCCTCTCTGGTGGGAAACATGATTATGGTTGGACTTGCGCTTAATTTCTTCAGGAACAAGAGAAGTCTTGGATACCACGGAGGACTGGTGACAAGATAATGAAAGCGCACCATGATGCGCTTTCATTATTCATACTTTCGACTGCTGCGGAAGAAACGTTACCTTATTCTGTATACGTAACGCTTGCCCTCTTTGCCTGCGGGAACACGCTCAATTTCAGAATCATTCACACCATATTTGTTGAACCAGAGACTGACTGCAGTGCCTTTTGTATTCAGTGCTTCAGCAATATCGCGTGGCTTGAAGTTCCTCTCAGGGTTATTGCGAAGCAACTCCTTGATTGAAACTCCAAGCTGTCCACGGCTTAACTTTGTCGTGGTGGGCTCTGCTGAAGCAGAACCGGCACCCTCGAGCTTGGAGAGATTTGTTTCAAGCTTTTTTATGATTGTTGCAAGTTCATCTTCCAATGGCCTGATTTTTTCCTGATACTCTGCCTGAATCTGGGCGATTTCCGCCTGAAGACCCTTTTTCTCTTCAACCAGCGATTGAAAATAATCAAAACTCTGGATGAAAATGTCATATTTGTCAGGCGATCCAATTTTTATGTAGCTCATAATCTTCTCAATTTGTGGTTAAACAGCAATAATTTTTAATCGCCTCAAATATATAATAATATCTTTATCTCTGCAAGATGATATTATTTTGTTACGCTCTATGAACTTCCGTTGTGTTTAATATCTTGGTAAGTATTTTCAAAGTATGACAATACAGAAAAGCAGGAATATGAAAGATTGTGCAATAAAAAAAGTTGCTGCGGTAACTCTTGGATGTAAACTGAACTATGCTGAAACATCCACCATACTTGATGATTTATGCAACGATGGGTGGACTCTCTCCACGATTGAAAAGGGGGCTGATCTTGTCATTATTCATACCTGTGCGGTGACGAAACAGGCTGAGCAAAAATGTCGCCAGAAAATAAGGGCGATTATAAGAAAAAATCCCGATAGCAGGATAGCCGTTATTGGCTGTTATTCACAGTTGCATTCCGAAACACTTTCCCAAATAGATGGAATAAATGCAATCCTCGGAAGCAATGATAAATTCGAAATGCAATGGTATAACAATATCAGTAACGATACATCACCGAATCCTCTTGTCAAGGTAACTCCCGCTGACACTCTTGAGGCTATCTTTCCGGGATATTCATTACCAGCACACGAGAGTTCTGACAGAACCCGTGCTTTTTTAAAAATACAGGATGGTTGTAACTATGGATGTTCATACTGTACAATCCCCCTGATCAGAGGCAGGTCACGCTCAGTACCTGTTAAGGAAATTGTTGATCGGGCCTCTCTTTTGGCTTTATCGGGATATCGTGAAATTGTGCTGACCGGTGTCAATACCGGTGATTATCGCTTTGGTGATGTAACGCTGTGTGATCTTTTACAAAAACTTGAAGAGATCAATATCAGCCGTATCCGAATCAGTTCCATAGAGCCGGATATTGTTGACCAAAAGTTGATTTCGCTCGTTGCGGCATCAAAAATAATTGTTCCCCATTTTCATATTCCCCTGCAAAGCGGTTCAGACAACATTCTCAGGGCGATGCGGCGACGTTATGACACCGGGCTCTATCGCAACAAAGTGCTCCATGCTGTAGAATCTATACCTGAGTGCGCTATTGGAGCAGATGTGATGGTTGGCTATCCAGGTGAAACTGAGAATGATTTTAAGTGTATGTACCAGTTTATTGAAGAGCTCCCTCTGGCATATCTTCATGTCTTCAGTTGTTCAGTCCGTCCAGGAACAGCCCTGGCAGAACAGATCGACAACCACCAGCGCAAACCGGTAGCATCAGAAAAGATCGCTCAACGCTACCGGCAGCTCGTTGACCTTGGCCGACAAAAAGAGGCACACTTTAAAGCTCGCTCTGTCGGGAACATATACATGGTTCTTTTTGAGGCATCAAGGCAGATGCAAAAGGGTATGCCGCAATGCAGCGGCTATACACGCAACTACCAAAGAGTACAAGTTGAGAGCTCTGACCACCGAATGATACAAGCCTTGAGGGGAAATGAAGTACCAGTTATGATCGACTCTATGGACGATGATTTGAATTTAATAGGCAGAGTGCTATCTTGATTTTTTTCTTGTCTCGATACCTGGCACTCTTAACCAAATCATAGCAATCCATGCCTATTAAATCCCGCATCCGTTCGATACCAGACTACCCAAAAAAAGGGATCCTCTTTCGTGATATTACTACACTCATCAAGGATCCTGTAGGGTTCCGGCTGGTTATTGACAATCTCACACAGCATTACCTCCAGGATGGCATGGATTTTGACGTTATTGTCGGCATTGAGGCAAGAGGATTTATTATTGGAGGAGCATTGGCCTACACGCTTGGCAAAGGGTTTGTGCCTGTCAGAAAGCCTGGCAAACTTCCTGCTGACGTCGTCTCGCAGGACTACCAGCTTGAGTATGGAACCGACAAGATAGAAATTCATGTTGATGCGCTTTCTGCTGGTCAAAGAGTGCTTCTTGTCGACGATTTGCTTGCCACTGGCGGAACGGCTCTGGCAGCAGCAGCATTGGTCGAAAAGGTCGGAGGTGTTGTTGCTGAAATGGCTTTCATTGTCAATCTGCCCGATATCGGTGGGGAGAGAAAAATTCTCGAAAAAGGGTACAGTGTTTACTCCCTCACCAATTTTGAAGGGGAATAAGCGCTCCATAGTAATTGATTCCGTAATAAAATAGCCAAGGCACTCATGATTCAAGCAACGATCGATACGGAATGACGGAATAACTTTTTGCCAAGCACTGGTCAGTATAAAACGGCAGCAGAGACTGCCGTTTTATTATTTTACTGCCAGCCATAGAACACGGTCTATTCGCCCATGCTTTTCAGGCTTTCACTGACCGCTGACTTGAACTCCTTTGAAATTTTAAAGGTCGGTACATTTTTTGGCTCAACGGTCACTTTTTCGCCTGTTCTCGGATTCCTTGCCTGTCGAAAATTTTTGTGGCGAATATTGAAGGAACCAAACCCCCTGATTTCAATTCTCTTTCCAGTTTTCAGAGAGTCAATGATACTCTCAAACAGGCCGTCAACCACAGACTCTGTTTCGTTTTTTGTCAGGCCTGTCTTGTGGGCAATACCATTGACCAGGTCGGCTTTTGTGGTTGTGTTTCCCATGGTGATATATGGCTTAGGTTATGATGATCTCTTTTATCTCCATCGCATTGAGTGACTCTTTTTCGATAAGTGCTCGAGCAAGCCTGTGCAGTGCCCCACTCTTCTCGCTGAGAATAGTTCTGGCATTGTCCATACACCCCATAATGATCGCTCGAACCTCAAGATCGATCTGACGCGCAGTATCCTCACTGTACTCCCTGATATGAGAGTAATCCTTTCCAAGAAAAACCTCCTTGTGGCTATCGCCATAGTTGATCGGGCCAATCTGGTCGCTCATACCCCATTGCCGCACCATTCTGCGGGCAATATCGGTCGCCTTTTCAATGTCGTTGGCCGCGCCCGTACTGATCTCATTAAACGTAAGCTCTTCGGCAACTCTCCCGCCCAGTGCATAAGTAATGATTGCAAGCAAATAATCCCTGTTCTGGGTATAGCGATCCTCAAGCGGAAGATATGCCGTAAGCCCAAGGCTCCGGCCTCGAGGAATAATCGTCACTTTATGGATAGGATCAGAGCCTTTGACAAACATGGAAACAACAACATGACCCGCCTCGTGATAGGCAGTCAGTTTTTTCTGTTCATCGGAGATATACATACTCTTTCTTTCCGTACCCATCAATATTTTATCGCGGGCCTGCTCAAAATTTTCCGCAGTGATCAGCTCCTGGTCACGACGAGAAGCTAAAAGCGCTGCTTCATTTACAAGATTTGCCAAATCAGCACCGGAAAATCCCGATGAGCTTTTTGCTATAACATTAATATCCACACTTGCGTCAAGCGGAGTATTTCGGGTATGGATGTTCAGAATCGCCTCCCGCCCGCGAATATCAGGCTTGTCGATAGAAATCTGTCGATCAAATCGTCCCGGACGCAGAAGCGCTGTATCAAGAACATCAGGCCTGTTCGTTGCGGCAATCAAAATGACATTTTCGTTCGTAGTAAAACCATCCATTTCGACAAGAAGCTGATTGAGAGTCTGCTCCCGCTCATCATGTCCCCCGCCAAGGCCCGCTCCCCTGCTGCGCCCGACAGCATCTATCTCATCAATAAAAACAATACAGGGCGAGTTTTTCTTGGCCTGCTCAAAGAGATCCCTGACTCTTGCAGCGCCAACGCCAACAAACATCTCGACAAAATCAGCGCCCGAGATTGAAAAAAATGGAACTTTGGCCTCTCCTGCAATAGCTTTCGCCAGGAGGGTCTTGCCAGTGCCGGGAGGGCCAAGCAAAAGCACACCTTTGGGTATTTTGCCACCTACTTTCTGGAATTTTTCAGGATTTGTGAGAAACTCGACCGTCTCCTGCAACTCTTCTATGGCCTCATCGACCCCTGCAACGTCCTTAAAAGTGACCTTCACATCAAATTCGCTGACAAGTTTTGCCCGGCTTTTGCTGAAACTGAATATATTCTTGGCCTGAGCGCCATTTTGCCCATTCATCCGTCTGATAAGAAAAAAATAGATCAGGCCAAAGATGAACCATGGGGCAAACAGCATAACGAAAGTGTTCAGACCGCTGGTGCCCTCTTCAATCTTGAGCCGGATGCCCTTGTCAGCAAGAAGATCGGCCTGCTCAAGGCTGAACGAGGGAATCCTGACCACAAAATGATCGGTATTGATGCTTGTATTGTTGACAAGCTTCAGTTGGGTTAATGCACCAAGTTTTCCGTTCAGACTCGCTGATTTATCCTCGAAAGTCTTGACCGTCACTTCGGTAACGAGCGAACGGGAGAGAAGCGATTTATACTCGTTATAGGTAATTTCAGGCGCATCCGTGCTGGCAAAAAAACGAAGGGAAAAAAAGAGCATCAAAACCCCAAGCATCAGAACAAGAACAAAGCGCGGAAATCCTCCGGCTCCCTGAGGCCTGTCCCCCCCGCCCTGAAACCATCCGGGGTTACGGTCATCGTCATTTACCTGCTTGAATTTATTTCGGGAAGCCTCTTTTCCGGGCCTCTTTACAAGATTTTTTGGCATAAAACAGGTTGAGTGATAAGGTAAAATGTAACCTACTACATTAAAAGTAATTATAAGAAAAACTATACTCTAAAATAAAAAGATTTCCTGACTGCAGAATCTTTACCAGCAAGTTTTTTGGAAATCTGTCGTCGATATCTGCTGGGTGTGATCAAAGTCCCTCCAATAACATCAAACGTCAAGGTCAGATTATGAAAAAGATTCTGATAATTATTGCCCTCTCTCTTCCAGCATGGCAGGGGGCTCATGCGGAATTCAAAACAGGAAACGAGCTTGTCACAACATGGCGAGAATATGCCAAGGCCAGTGCAGGAAACCCGTACAACGATAATGATGAAGGGTTCTATACAGGTTATGTGGCAGGCGTTTGCGATGCAAACATGCATGTCAATATCATTATCCCTGAAGGTGCAACCATAGGTCAAGCCTGCGATGTTGTGGGTAGGTGGCTGGAGACGCACCCCGAAGAGTTGAATAAACCGGCAAAACAACTGGTGATCAAGGCACTGAAAGAAGCCTTTCCAATGCCAAAAAAGCGTTAATGCCCTTTTCTGAATCAATATTTTTAGGGGTTGGTAGAAGTGGCAATAATAGTTTTCAACAAAGAATAAAACAGCAGAGAGGTTAAAATGAGAAAGATGGCAATGATATTATTATTGCTTGCTGCAGCTTGTATGTCGGCAGCACCATCTTCAGCCGCAGATAGTCGTGACAACAGAAAAGCTGTGCCGGATTCAGCTATTGATATGGGTGGTGGAATATGGAAGCCATCAGCTTCACCAGTTACCTATTATGGCTATCCACGCAGCCGGATTGAGGCAGTTTCACCCGTGGGGCCTTATGTAAGCACCACTATCGGTGGTACAGAAATGAATGATGTCGAGGTTGCCACTTTTCATCACGGTTACTATAACCCTGGCATCATCATGCTTGGAGCTGCCGAATAGAGGGAGAGTTCGGCGATCAGATAAACGGCAATAATCAACAATATGGAGGCAGAGATATTTCAGCCCTCTCTGTTATGGCGAACGGCTACTATGATAAGCGGAATGACTCTTCGACCTGCCACAATCCCCTTCCCCGCTCTGGAAAACTCGTTGGGTAAAAGAACCATTCCCATACAGGCCGCCGCCATTGTATCAAACCCTTTTATTATGTACACTGCTACCCCTTTTTCAAAAAAAACGGACACGCATGAACCATGAATATTGACCGGCGCCTTTTTCAGTTGCTTAAAGAAGAACGGAGGCCGTTTATCGGTTCGATCATATCGGGAATCCTTGCCGCAGGAATGCTGGTTGCCCAGGCTTACAACCTCAGCCAGGTGATCGACAGCGCCTTTATCCAGAGGAGCAGTATGGAGAAACTCATCCTGCCGCTCAGCCTCTTTGCGCTCTTCAGCACTTTGCGCATGGTCTTCAACTGGTTCTCCCATACTGAAGCGAACCGTGGCACGCTGATCATTCGCGAGAAAGTGTTCACCCGGCTCACCAGCACGGTCGGTGCGCTCGGGCCGATCTATGCCAAATCGGTACAAAGCGGACGGCTCAGCACTACTCTCCTGAAGGGGGTTGAAGCGCTCGATGCCTACTACAGCCAGTACATCCCTCAGATCTTTTTTGCCCTCTTCACGCCGCTCCTTATTGCTGGCACCATCCTGCCCGGCGACCCGATCTCCGGTGGTATTTTGCTCGGCACCGCACCCCTTATCCCCCTCTTTATGATTCTGATCGGGAAATCGGCCAGCGCCATGACTGAAAAGCAGTGGAAAACCATGAGCCGGATGAGCGGCTTTTTCCTTGATGTGCTGCAAGGTTTGCCAACCCTGAAACTCTTTGCGCAGAGCAAACGGCAGCACGATGCCATCGAAGAGTCGGGCGAAACTTTCCGCAACGCCACCATGCGCATGCTGAAAGTGGCATTTCTCTCCTCCCTGACACTTGAGCTGGTGGGTACTATCGGCACCGCCATTATTGCTGTCGGTATCGGGCTCCGGCTTATGGCTGGTCAGCTTACCTTTCAGCACGCGCTTTTTGTGCTGATACTTACCCCCGATTTCTACCTTCCGCTGCGCCAGCTCGGCACAAAATTTCATGCCGGAATGGAGGGGGTCAGTGCCTCAAAAGAGATCTTTGCCATCCTCGATCAAAGCACCCCTGTTTCTGTGCAGAAGCCTGCCTTTGCCGTGCAGGAGAGCGCCGGAAAGAGGCCAATTCTCTTCAGTAATGTGAGCTATACCTATCCCGGAGGATCGCAGCCAGCGCTTGAGGGGATCAATGCCACCATTCCTGCCGGAAAAACCACAGCCATCATTGGGCCGAGCGGTGCGGGAAAAAGTACCCTGATCAACCTGCTTCTCCGCTTTCAGGAGCCCGGTGCAGGATGCATCACCATTGACGGCAACCCGATTCATGACATCCCGCTTGAGGAGTGGCATCGCCAGATTTCCTGGGTTCCGCAGCACCCCTACCTCTTCAACGCTACACTGAGGGAGAATATCCTCCTTGCGCGACCGGAGGCTTCAGCAGAGGAGATGGAGCACGCTCTGAAAAAGACTGGCCTCACCAGCTTTATCAAAACGCTGCCCGATGGACTTGAGACCATGATCGGCGAAGAGGGCGCACGGCTGAGCGGAGGAGAGGCGCAACGGGTAGCACTTGCCCGCGCCTTCCTGAAAAACGCCCCGCTGCTGGTTCTCGACGAACCAACCTCGCACACCGACCCTGAACTCGAAGCCGCCCTGCGCCGCTCCATCCAGGAGCTGATGAGAGGGAGAACCACGGTCATCATTGCCCACCGTCTCGAAACCATACGCTCAGCCGAACAGATCATTGTGGTCAGCGGGGGGAAAATCACCCAGTGCGGAACCCACGAGGAGCTGATCGCCAACGGAGGCTTTTACCACGACAGCCTGCTTCTGCAACAGGAGAGACAATCATGAAAACCTTATTTCGCTTGACAGGACTGGTCAAACCATACTTCTTGTGGATGGCCCTCGCAGCACTCATCGGCTTTGCCACCACCGGCAGCGGCATCGGCCTCCTGATGACCTCCGCCTACATTATCGCCAAGGCTGCTCTGCAACCCCCGATGGTGACGCTGCAACTTGGCATCGTCGGTGTACGCTTTTTCGGCCTTGCGCGGGGAGTCTTCCGATACGCAGAACGGCTCATCTCCCACAATATCACCTTCAAAATTCTCGCAAAACTGCGACTCTGGTTTTACGATGCCATTGAGCCCCTCGCACCGGCACGCCTCATGCACTTCAAGAGCGGCGACCTGCTCCAACGGGTTGTTGACGACATCCAGAGCCTCGAAAACATCTACACCAGGGTACTCGGCCCGCCGCTCACCGCCCTGCTTGTGGCCGCGCTCATGTGGTTTCTTCTCGGTGCCTACTCCCTGCAAGCAGCGCTGCTCATTCTCTGTTTCCACACTCTTGCAGGCATCGGCGTGCCGATCCTCACCAAACAGTTGAGCCGAGGTATCGCAGTCGGCATCATGAACTACAAGGCGGAGCAACAGGTGCTGGCGCTTGACCTCTTCCAGGGCATTGGAGAGCTGCAACTTTACGGTAAACTTCCGACACACCTCGCCGCCATGCAGAGCGCCGAATGCGGCAAGCTCCAGCTCCAGAGAAAAAACGCCATCATTGAAGGGCTGCACGAATCGCTCACAGGCCTCCTCATGAACGGCGCCCTCATCGCCATTCTCTGGGCACTCATTCCCTCCATCTCCACCGGCGCGGTTAACGGGATTTCACTCACCGTCATTACTCTCGCAGTAATGGCCTCGTTTGAGCCTTTTCTCCCGCTGCCATCCACCCTCAAGCACCTCGAAGCCGACCAGCACGCGGGAGAGCGCCTCTTTGAAATCCTTGATGCCAAGCCGGAGACCGTCTCCCCGATCTCCCCCCTGCCCTTTCCGACAGACTATGCGATCAAGGTCGAGAAACTCAGCTTCACCTACCCCGGCAGCGCAGCAAAAGCAGTTGACCTCCTCACCTTCACCGTTCTTCCGGGAGAGCACATCGCCATCGTCGGCCCGAGCGGCGCTGGAAAATCGACCATCACCTCGCTCTTCATGCGCTTCTGGAACAGCAGCGAAGGAGGTATCTCCATTGGCGGGAACAACATCAATCTCTTTGATCCTGAAGAGCTGCGCCGCAACATCGCCCTCGTTTCGCAAAAAACCTACCTCTTCGCTGAAACCATCCGCGAAAACCTGACCCTTGCCGCTCCGGAAGCCACCGACGACGATCTCAAAAAAGCGCTCACCGCCGCCGGGCTCAGCCACTTCACCTCAAAGCTCAACGAATGGTGCGGCCAGCACGGCATGAAACTCAGCGGAGGAGAGCGCCAACGCATCGCCATCGCTCGCGTCCTGCTGCAAAGTGCCCCCATCATGATTCTTGATGAAGCAACCGCCAACCTCGACGGCATGACGGAGAGAGAGGTAACCCAGACACTGGACGCTATCAGTGCGGGCAAAACGCTGATAACAATTACCCACCGGTTAAAGACGATGGAACAGTATGACCGGATTCTTGTGCTTGAGAAGGGCAAGATTGTGGAGCAGGGCAAGCATGGAGAGTTGATGGCCGGGAATGGGCTTTATCGCAGGATGTGGGAGTTGCAACACACGGTGGAGATCGTGGGGTGAGGCTGCAGACAACGTTTTTGTAAGCTGCTTCAACCGACCCTTACCATGCTGAATACAGCACGTCAAGCATACATCAGCCGCCCCTTTGGTTCCGGTACCGGCCTCCCAGGAGAATTAGCGGTTTCGACCCACTCCTCGATAACTCTTTGAGCATTCGTTACAGACTTTTCATAACTCCCCCATCAACCATACACCCCACAACATAGCGCTCTGCAGAAGTCCAGGCGCTGGTGGAAAAAGTGCAAGTACCTCTTCTCGCCATCCCGACCACAGGGATTGTAACCGCATGGTATATTGTGACCGTTCACGGGTGTTCCACAGGGTTGGTACAGGGATAAGAAACGGGTTTATTTCGCAAATATCGTTTTTGCCCAGTTTCATGGTGTGAATAATCCGCTCAGCATCTTCGCCGCGCCCGACAAAGCGCGGCACACCTGCCAATCGCCCTTGTTATTGTAGTTTGTAAAACTTTGTTATTGCCTATTATCTTGCAAAGTGATGTTGTCGGCTACCCTCTGAAATCATTGAGGAAAAGACTCTTTGCAGCGGCTTTGAAACTGGATGGAAACGAAAGCGATTACCTGAATGAAAAAAAATCTTTTATCTTGGAAGGTATTTTGGTCCTTATGAAAAGAACATCGCAGCCCGTAGGGGCACGACAACAGACCCAATACACCAAGCGCTTGACAACGGACCAAATTAACACCATCGTCACCACTTGGCCGCACCGTAGCGGGAGCGAGTGCCCTTGTCTTGCTCTACGGCTCACGGCTGGACGACACACGTCATGGTGGCGATATTGATCTGCTGATCGAACCGGCAGACACCGTCAGTTTGCTGCTCCGTGCACGAATCAAAACCCGGTTGGAACAAACGCTCAGCCTTCCTGTTGATCTGTTGGTGAAAAACCCCGGTGCCCCCGAAAATCCGTTTCTCTCCATTGCTCGCGCTGAAGCAAAACTACTGGAAATCACGACATGAAGTCATCAACATCTGAACTATTATTTCCAGAAAAACAGCATCTGGCCAACCTGCTCGAGGCGATCCAACGCTGCGTTTACTTCCTCGACGCATCGCAAAGAACCATTGAATTGGCCACTCACCGGCTCAGTGCTGATTCTGCAAAAAAAACAACGACCTTTTCGAAGCCTTGTCCACAATCAATGAACGCTTTGCCAAACTTCAGGACACGCTGGGCTCAGCCATGCGCCACAGCCTGTTGCTCTCGGGTGAACAGGCGGACAGCTTCATCAAAGTGCTGGCTATCTTTGAAAAAAAACAGGTCATTCGTTCTGTTGAAAAGTGGCAAGTGGCCCAAACGGCAAGAAATCTGGCCACCCATGACTACGAAATCAGCTATGATGAAGTTGCTGACCACTTCAACACACTACAGACCCTGACAAGCACCCTCTACCAGATCGCCCGACGCTTTATCATATACTGTGAACAAGAGCTGGGGATATGCCCCCATAGTCCCGATTTTTCTGAAGAGTTTTACCTGATTACGGAATGAAACTGAACCGGCCTCAAGCGCGAATTGGTGCAGCGGAATTTAGGTGGACGTTGGGAAAGCACCGGCGCAGTATTGAGAACCGAAATACTCTTTGCCGCAGCTTTGCGCGCAGATGAAAAGCAGAGCGATTGGCTTGGATAAAAAATCTCCCTTTTCAATGTAATTATCGAGTTTGAGAAGAGAGCCATTAATTTTTCTAAGCTTTTCAAGCACCTGTACAAGTGAGATTTTTTTGTAAAAAGCAAAAATTTTACCGAGATTCCGTGAGTATGCGGCTAACGAATGATGATTCCGAAGTGAAAAGACGCTTCCTTTACTGCCGTGTTACAGGATGAAGGTAAGGTAACTTTGTAGCTGGAGGGTTGCCTTACCAATAAAAAGATACCAGCTCTTAACTCTATAAGGAGACAAAACGTATGGCAAGATTAATTGTAACAGCATTCTCCGAAGACACAATAGCTGCTCCGGGGAACCGTCAACCCAATTATATCATCGCGTCCGTAACCGATGTTAATGGGGTGCCAGTCAGTGGGCTTACAGCGGCCAATTTTAAAGCAAATCCTTTGATCGTCGGCCCTGGTGGGGCTTTGGTCAATATCACTTCTGTCACGGCAGGAGTTTTCCCCGGTTTTTATCTCATCAATGTGATACCTATCGGAACGCAAACATGGAAAGCTGGTGTCTATATTTTTGCTGTCGCCGTTGAGCATGGGGCAGATAAAGGACAGGCACTGGCATCTGTGCTGATGGATTAAAAACCGTCTTGTGGGTGGTGGTAAAAGCTCCATCACCCGCCTGATTCTGTCGAATTGTCGGCTTACCTCTAAATTCATTAAGAGAAATACTCTTTGCTGCAACTTTGAGTATGATGAAAAATAGAACGGTGCTGGCTTGATCTTTTATCTTGATTCATAAAAGCCATTCGGAGCCCTGTAGAATATAAAACGCAATGCGCACTCACGAACACGCTGTGGCGTTTTCTTTCAAGAGAACAAATCGCCATGCGCTTGACAGCAGACTAAATCAACACCATCGTCACCACCTGCCGCACAATAGCGTGAACGAGTGCGCCCATCTGGCTCTATGGCTCACAACTTGACGACACGCGTCATGATGACGAAATTAACCTGCTGATAGAACAGGCTAACACCGTCGGTTTGCAGCCACCGTGCACGCATCAAAACCCGAATTTTTCGTGAAGCTTGATGCAAAAATAATCCCCGCTTAGATTAGCCTCTCTGAGGCCACAGTTCACCCTGCTGTAATGCCAGAACCGGTTCTGCCGCTCTTGCTACCCCGCGCTTTCGAACCGCCGCCGTTGTAATGATCTCATCTCCCGGCAACGTGTCGCACAGCAGGGGCGACAAGGGATCAAAGCGCTGGTGGGCCATCAGGGCTTTGGCTGTGGTTGAGACCGCATAGCAGTAGATGCAGCCGTGCGGGCAAGTAACATTTTCAGCCCCAATCAACTCCGACAACCTCCTGAATACCTCCAACCTCTTCTCTGTTTGCGGTACACCTGGCTCCAGCGTTGCATCGTAAGGGGTAAGGGTAAAGAGAAAATAAAAGGGATAACCAAGCGCTTGTATCTCCGGCAGGCAGTGGAGAAAAGAGGTCGGATTTTTTTTCCAGAAGACAAAGGCATCAACCGTTTCAGGGGTAAGCAGAATGCGACTGACCTGGTTTTTTTGCATGGGATTGCGTACCAGCGCCTCCCCTGCTCTCAAGCGGTTCATAAACCACTCGCCGTAAAAGGCGGAATATCACTCCGTCGGCTGACACTGATAATCATAGCAATAGAGTTGGCGCCTGATACCTGACCCCTAAAAAAGAGCGGCATAAAGAAAATAGAGCCCTGCCAGAAGCAGCACAACACCAGAACCTCGCTTGACAGAGAGCATTGCCGAAGATTTTCCGGCCCAGTCAAGGTAATGTTGCACCAGACTGGTCATGCTGCCTGCAACAGCAATGACCGCAGCATGACCAATTCCGAAAGCTCCAATCAGTAAAACTGCTTTGAGCCAGTCTCCGGATGCAAGAGTGAAAACAACACCAAGAACAGGGGCAAGAAAAGCAAAGGTGCAAGGACCGAGGCCAATGCCAAAAAGGAGACCCAATAAAAAAGCTCCCCAGAGTCCGCCACGCTGTTCGTCGGGGAGTACGATTCCCCGCCAGTTCAAGGTGATAATCTCCATAAGGTAAAGCCCCATAACAATAAATACCCCGGCAATTACGTAGTTCCCCCACACTCCCGTATCACCAAGCATCCTCCCCATGGAGGCGGTGATCACCCCGATCATAGCGATAGTACCCAAACTGCCGGATGCAAAGAGGAGCGAGAGAGAGACTGTTCGTTGCACCTTTACCCGTCCATGGCTGCTGATATAGCCGATAACAAGAGGAATGGCCGAAATATGGCAGGGGCTGAGCAGAACACTGAGTATCCCCCAGGCAAATGAGGCGGCAAGAGCAACAAGGTAACTCTCGCTGAGCGCCATCGTCAATGCAGAAAAAAGGGATTCAAGCATAGTCTTCTCTCCGTTATTTCGTCGGGCTGAGCCCTTGTTGCCTCAAGAGTTTATCAATCTCTGTTTCAGGAAAAAATCCTTCATGACGGAAAAACTCCTTCCCGTTACTATCCAGAAAAACCTGCGTCGGAATCAGCCGTATATGATACTGTTGCGCATAACTCCGCTCCTTTGCACTGGAGACATTATAAAAAATCACCTTGAGCTGCTCTCCATATCTGCTTTCAAGAGAACGCATCACCGGCTGCATCAACTTGCAGGGAGTACACCACGTCGCGCCAAGCTCAACAAAGGTTACCCGAGGTTTGATAACAGTCTGCGCGTTGCCTGACCAGAGCATCAACGAGATACATATTGTCAGGAAAAACACTTTTGCATAGTTCATTGCATCTCCTTTTTGTCACAACATTTCACAAGACAAGATTAAAGCTATAAGATTTCTCCTCACTTCATTCGTCGAAATGACAAGGTGATAAGTGCTTAGCCAAACCAATGGAGCAATCGCCTGACAACACTGAATGTTTTGCCGCTGTAGGGCGGATAACGCAAAGTTGTATCCGGATGGAGCCCTTTATGGAAAACACTTCGCGGCCAGGAAAAGGTCTCGAACCCAAATCGGCCATGATAACAGCCAAAGCCACTGCTACCAACTCCCCCAAATGGAAGCCCGTGAGGCACCGCCTGAAACAGCAAATCGTTGATACACACTCCTCCTGAACGGGAGCCGCTCACCACCCGCTCCTGCACCAACCGGTCAGAAGAGAAAAGGTAGATCGCCAGAGGCTCTTTTTTGCTGGCAACAATGTTGAGCGCCTCACCAAGCTCTTTATACGCAATAACCGGCAGCAAGGGGCCAAAAATCTCTGACTGCATGAGTGGTGATGTTGGTGTTACCCCGCAAAGAATGGTTGGAGCAACATAACAATCATCCGAATTTGTACTTCCCCCACTCCAGATTGAAGCATCCTCCATAAGCGATGCAAGCCGTCTGACATGAAAGGCATTAACAATACGAGGATATTCGGGACTGGTACGGGGCTCATCACCGTAATAACTTACGATAGCCTCCTCCATTGAGCGGAGCAGCTCAGCCTCCCGCGTTTCGTGAACAAGAACATAATCAGGAGCAAGACAGGTCTGGCCCGCATTCAAAAACTTGGCCCATACAATTCGACGCGCTGCCACTCTGATGTCCGAATGTTCATCAACAATACAGGGACATTTTCCCCCAAGCTCCAGCGTCAAAGGAGTCAGATGCTTTGCGGCAGCAGACATCACCTCCCGACCAACCGCCTCACTACCAGTATAAAAGATATAGTTAAATCGCTCCTCAAGCAGAGCCTTGACCACCTTCACTCCACCTTCGACCACCGCAATCGCCTTCCGGTCCAGATATCGCGCCAACCCTGCAGCAATAACGGCAGAGGTATGTGGAGCAAGTTCTGACGGTTTGATAATCACGCAATTACCCGCCGCAATGGCGCTGACAAGAGGGGCAAGACAAAGATGCAACGGGTAGTTCCATGCCCCCATGATGAGGACAACCCCATAAGGTTCACGCGAGTACCAGGCTTTCGCTGGCTGATAGGCCAAGGCAACAGAAACCCGATGAGGCTTCATCCACAACTTCAGGTGCTTCAAGGCGTAGCGAATTTCGCCCCGGAGATAGTTTGTTTCTGTTAAAAACAGCTCTGCTGCAGATTTTCGCAGATCATCATGCAATGCGGCAGCAATCTCCCCTTCACACTCAACGAGAAAGGCATCAACCGCCCGTAACTGCGAGCGCCTCCACTTCAAATCGCGGGTCACCCCACTCTGAAATGTCGCTCTCAACAGGGCCAATTCAGGAAAACCCTGATCTTTTTCCATAGTGAGAGGTTCAAAAAAAGTACATGGAACAAGATATGTATAATATCATTTGACCGCGATCATCACTCCACCTGATAGTTCAGCAACCCTGCATAAGAGTTCCCGGTACCATAGTTGGCAAACACCCCTGCCTCTCCCGGCACGAGCGTAACATCACCAGTAAAATAGCCACTCTGCAGCAACAAATGAGCCACAGGTTTCGAATGCTGGGTAATCATCATCTTTTGAGCGCCATCCGATTTGAGCCTGAAACGCACCACTTTTCCGGCAGTCATAACACCGCTCAACGGCTCAGCCAGCACAACATGATGCGCATAATAGTCAGTAAAGGCAAAAGGAATATAGTGGACCCCGGTTTTTAGACAGTGGTTTAAGTTGTTAACTTGCCCCAAAAGGAGCAGGTAATGACAAAAAAGACACGAAAAATTTTCAGCAGTGACTTTAAGGCCAAGGTGGCGCTTGAGGCTATTCAAGGGGTCAAAACGCTGAATGAAATCGGTCAAGAATTTGGAGTGCACCCCGTTCAGGTCGGGACGTGGAAGAAAGAGCTGCAGGATCAGGCATCAAGCTTGTTTGATTCCAAACGGGGTCCAAAACCAGTTGAACCGGCCGCTGATCCCGAACGGCTCTATTCCGAATTCGGCCGGTTAAAGGTTGAACTCGACTGGCTAAAAAAAAAGTCGGGACTATCCCTATGAGTACGCGCAGATGGTGGGTTAGCGACAAAGAGCCATTGCCGGTGGCAAAGCAATGCGTGCTTGCGTCCATTAATCGTTCGACGGTATATTTGCCTTCTATCGTTTTGTTTCCTGATGCGGAGGAGCTGCTGTTGCTTGAGCTGATTGATAAGGAGTACACCAGACATCCATTTTATGGCAGCCGTAAAATCATGCACTATCTGCGTAACGAGGGTCACAAGATCAACCGGAAACGGGTTCAGCTGCTTATGAGAATGTTGGGGTTGGCCGGTATGGCACCGGGCCCCAACACCAGCAAGCCGCATCCAGAGCACAAGATATACCCCTATCTTTTGCGAGGAGTTGATGTCACAAAACCCAACCAGGTCTGATTAAAGGAATATTTCTTATTGTTTAATGTCGAAAGACCGCATCAGTCATTGGGTTATAGTACACCTGATAAAGTTTACCGGACAGCCCGCGGAGGGGGTGCAGGGATAGTTGACAAGTATAAAAAGTTGAACAAACTGACAGAAGAGTTAAAGGTAAAAGAGGGGCAGCGCCTTTCCGCTGCATGAACAGGCCAAGTTACCAACTTAAACTCAGCCACTTTTTGTCTACCGGCTGGGGTCCACTTTAGCCATTTCTCATTGAAAGAATATAACTCAACCGTCAATAGTACCGCATTTCTTACATTCAGATTCTCCGACTCAAACCGCAAATTCAGCAACCGGTTATCAATGACTTCGGCATCCTTGATCTACTTTTAACCTCTTTACCCATCTCCCGCAATCGCTTGCACCAGCTTGCTGATTTTGTCGACAAAGAAACGTTCGCTCCACAATGAAAGGCTTGGCTGCTCTGTGGAAGAAAGAAAAGGAGCGACATCCTGCGCAGCTTTTGGCCAGTCAATACTCTTTATTTTTTCGGTCAAGGCGCTTGCCAGCCATGAGGCATCAATCGCGAGATTCTCTCCTGACCACGGCCCAAACTGTTGCAGGGCATTGGCAAGGTGTGGCAGATTTGGCTTGATCTTTTGCTTGCAATACCAGGTAAAATCAAACCAGTCACGACCTTTCAGGTAGGGTCTGCAAAGCAGCGCATGAAGTTTAAGGGCATAGTTGCTGGGCAAATCCTGCGCACAGATTTCAAAGTCGAGGGGGAAATCAAGATAGTGCCAACTTGTACCCGTCCCGGCAGGCGGACTGGTATCAATTTCAAGCTTGACCAGAAGTTTACGCTGTTTGTCGGAATCAAAAAATGACAGGTCAAGTTGCCGCCCGATAGAATCATTCTTGATCATGGCCTGACGTACTGCCTTGTTCATGTTGCTGCGATCACTCAATTCGCAATGCACACCAAACTGTGCCATCGTCTGAGTAAGCGAATCGAAATAGGACGACCAGTGAAATGCCGGATCTGGCGCCAATAGAATAAAATCCAGATCTTCTGAAAAACGCGGTAACCCATGCAGGATACGCAGAGCAGTGCCGCCCTGAAATGCCGCCTTTTCAAAGAATTCTGCTCGCCATAGGGCATAAAGCGCAACCTCCTGTAACATCTCCTTGATTGCCTGTTCCTCCTGTACGGCATTGGTCAGCGAATAGTGTTGCAGACGCCTGCGAAACAGTTCAATCATCTGGCCACCTCGCGGCGGAGTGACTGAATGCACTCCCTCATGCGTTTGTGCAGATAGACCTGTTGCATCAACTCCCATGTGGCAGGATTAACAGAATCGAACAACTCGTCATCAATGCGCATGGATGCTGTAAGCGTTTTCATGTCGGTCACTCCAAGTTTGCGAAAACAGAGCATATCAAGCAGCGCCCGCAGGGGTTGTGCTACTAAAGCCACTTGACCGGAAAAAATGTGCCGATCGACCGCCTGCAAAAACTGCCCGCAGTGCAGTGCCAGAGGATAAAAACGATAAAGCCCCAATAACGGGTGATTCACCACCAACTGACGCCTCCCGGGTAACACCGAAAGAGTGGTCGGCACCGATTCGGGAATCCAGCCGTGAAAGCTCAGTGCCGTCTCCATTGAAATGTATGATCCGGGTTGCAGGGCTTGGGCCAGTACATAAGGATGGAGCGAACTGTTTTGCATTTTTGGTGCAAGCAGGTACAGACCACGTCGCAGTTGCAGCAGCTCGCCATGCTGCATGGCACGATTGACAAGGTTGTAGCGACGCTGGGGAGTGCCCTCCACCAGACGAGCCAACTGAGCCTGCGATACCACCCGGTGCCCGAGACCGGAGTGCATCAACTTTTCTGTGATCGTTTGCATTCATGTATGATACTTTCATTTTTTGAAAGATACAAACATTTTTTAGCACAAAAAAAATAGGCTGAGCAATTCCGCTGGTACACAAAATCGAATCTGCCAGTTTCCAGGTTATCTGCACGTACACACAATATATTTATGCGGTCGCTTCAAGAATATCCGCCAGCAATCGTCTGCCTTTTTCGGTCAAGGTATACTGCTGACGGGAACTGGTCGGCTTGTCCGGGATAGTCATAGCCAGAATATCCGCCTCCAAAAGTGGCGTGACATATTTTTTCCTGAACTTGCTCCGGTTTTTCAATCCCATGATCGTCATTAATTCATGAATCATCACCGGCTTTTCACAAGAGATCAGCATGAGCCTGACCTGCTCCCAACTTAGTCCAAACTTGGTACCAACCTGGCCCCAACTTAGTCCCGACCTGATCCCAGCTTGCTCCCGGTCAAACTCTTCCATTACCGAAGAGGCTTCATTCTGATTGTAATCTTTTTTCAAAAACTGAACCTGAAACTGAAGCCCTTTTTCAAACCATTTGAACTCGATTTCCGGATACGCTTTCAGTTCATCAGCGATAAGCTTCAAGCCATTACCCCATTGGTCGATGATGCCAAGCTTTTTGAAAACTGGAGCAATAACCTTGTTGCGGATATCGGACTGACGGGCATCCATTTCGTTAAAGTCGATGGAGGGCAGCAACTTGCCGGGACTCGTGATTTCGAGCATGTCGTCATAAATGGCAACCTTGATATCTTTTCCTGCAAGGGAGTAATCGCGATGAACGACCGCATTGCGCAGAGCTTCCCTGATGGCTACCACAGGATACTCCCAGCGGCTTTCCGTGTAAACACCTTTTACTTTTGCGCCCCTGTTGATGTGACGGAGCACAAAATTGTATGCCGCTTCAGCCTGAACAGCAATATTTCCATCGACAGTTTTCTGATCAAGAAACTCGTGAGAAGAGCTCCCTTTAAACCTGGCACACTCAATTTTGGCGTAAGGGAAAAGCTCTTGTTTTACCTGACAGTCGGAAAAAAGAACATAGGCGTTCGTCGGCAAGAGTGAGCCCTGAAACTCTTTCACCAATTCCAGTTTTCGCAGGGTTGCGTCAGTCAATGCTTCGCCTGTTTTTTCCTTGAAGAATTCCTGAAATGGTTCAAGAGAGATGTCGGCAAGCGGTTTGTCATGCACCAGCTCACTGTCGAACGAGATATTCCTGCGCTGCCGTTCAAGTGCTGCGATGATTTCCGCATCAGCAGGACGATTGGAGGAGCCGACACGAATGTAGGTGCCAGCCACTTTGCCTTTTGATTTGAGGTAATAGGGCAGATTGCTGCCCCGATAAATCTGGACTTTGAGGAATTGCCTGCCTGATTTTTCCACTAAAGCCCTTCTCTTTTCCGATTTGCCAGATCTCCTGGTATGTCAGAGGTTTTGTGGTCTCCTTGAGCACCTCCTGAGCAAGATCAAGGAAGGAATACACTGCCATAGCTTTTTTCCTTTTCTACTATAACCGCATTGTGCAAAAATTATGCCCTGATATGAAATCTTGGCTATCTCCCGACGGGATCTGGAAAAAACGGTATCAGGAAATGGTTTGGCAAATAACACAAGATAAAGACTCAATAGCATGCGTTACCAATGCACAGTATTCGATACTATCTGATTAAAATTGCAGCGATTGTCGATTATCTGTTTGATGAAGAATAGTGCCAGCCAGGGCAATCATACAAACGGGAACACCAAGAGCTTGAGCAATCCCCAACTCAAAATAACAGCTTGGACGTTCAAGCGAAAGATCGGCAATGGTGAGCGCAGCATGCCTTAGATCGGCTATTGTGGTATCCATTGAAAATTTACTATGACGCTCCAGCGGAAAGAAAAATTCGCACCCTGTATCGTCAGAAATTTTTTCAAGCATCTCTCGCTTTAATTTATATTCTGGATCAGAACCTACAGGGGTAATGACGTATATGTAGTTCATGACATAAGGAGTTATGGAAAAGTCGGAAACATCTTGAAAGAGTGCTGGGTTAATGACAGTGACCAGTGGTTCACAACAATAAACAGCAACAACCCCAAAATGGACAAGTACGTGAAGATAAAAGCCCCGGGAATAAAGTATTCGCGTTTCGTTGATTTTAGCACAATAATTTTGGAATATCCAAGCTTTTGAAGTGCATCGAGTTCCTCAAGTTTTTTCCATTCTTTTTCAAATGGACAAAACGACACAACCGCGCCGGGATGCCCAATATCAAAATCTACACTTGGGGCCATTTCATTAAGCAAAGAAAACTTGGCATTATTCAAGTTCTTAAAGTCTTGAATCTGATCGATCCAAAGAGCACAAAACAAAATCGCCAGAATACACAATAACAAATCGGCCAGAATGCCAGCAAAGGCCAATGCCGGATGGGATAAACTCCAGTTGGTCATGGCAGCGATTGCCACCACAATGGAGACGCAAATTGAATAATTCCATCTGTTTGTTTCCAGTCGTCTGTCAGTGACTAAAGTGGCCCTCTCAGTCATAGCCTTGGTCGACACAAAATCGCAATTGCCTCAAGCATTGCGCGTCTTGATCACTACCGGCAAAACTGGCCTTGCCCGTGCCTATAGAACGAATAACATGATAAACGGCATTTTTATCAAGGAAGTCGTGATACTTCGCTCTGCATAAAGGTATTGCTTGATCGTGGCCGGGATTTACTCAAGACAACCACCCCGCTCAATCCGCCGACTCATCATGTTTCGTCTCCTCATGCTGAATCGAAACCTTAAAAAGTGACAACAAAAGGTCAAGTTTATCGGTGACCTCTTGAGCAATGCTGGTACGATCCGTCCATGCGACAAGGCGATGCAACTCCCCTTTTTTGAGCAGCATGGCATGACCAAGCTTTTGTGCAAGACGACGGAAAAATTCCTCGGCAAAGTCGCTGAGCTTGAGACGCTCTGCTTTAGCCTCCCATAACAGTTTCGAGACTTCAGGAGAAGCGTTTTTCCAGGTCTTGTAATCCTTGGTGTTTCCAGCAAACAGCCTCTCAAGAATGAGTTGAGAAAGTACCTCTTCAGTTTCAGTCTGGAATCTGTCGAACAACTCCAGATCACTGTATTGCTCCCTCGCAAAGTTGAGCAGAATATCAGGAGTTATAAAGTAGTTCTCTGCTTCGTAACGCTGCCAAAAAACAATTTTTAAACCCCCATTGTCAGAGCTCTCCGGGTTACGCCCATCGTTGTCGAGTATGGCAAGCCCTTTCAAATCCTGAATCATTGTCCGAAGTGCAAAAAAATGCTCTTTTGGGGTAATACCAAAACCACCCTCAACTCTTGCCAGCTCGGCTTCCAGTGTCTGGCTGGGATAATTGTTCTGAACATAAAAGGAGTTGATCCGTTCGTCCCAGATTTTGGCAACCGGATGAGCGAGGTGATCGGCAAAGGCTCGCAGCATATCGATATCCGTCCCACCCTCAACATAGAGCACATAGCCGCGTTCCCGTGCCTTAACATAGTGTTCAGCACCAAAATGTTTGAGCGTATCCCGAATCTCTTTTTTAGCCGCAAGATCATCAGCTTTGCCATCCAGCAGCAACGTGAGATTGCGATCAAGCGCCTCTTCAAGAATTACTTCAGAGTGAGTAACAATAACAACCTGCGACTGATTCTCGGTGGCAATATCGCGCAACAGTACATAAACCTGTTTCTGTCGGAGCATTTCCAGATGAGCATCGGGCTCATCAATGAGAAGAACACTTCTTTTGTGAGAAAAGAGGTAAGCGAAGATAAGGAGCATCTGCTGAAAACCACGCCCGGAGAGCGCAACATCGAGAGGCTCTTTAACACCATCCTGTTGATAAGAAAATTCTATACTCCCGCGTGAGGTCTCCTGTGGCTCACTCAACCGAACAGCAAATAATCTCTCCATCAGAGAAGTTATCCGATGCCAATCATCATGCTCTGATTTGTACACAATCAGACAAAGATTGCGTAACACTTGAGCCGTCTGACCCTGCCCCAACAGAACATCAATACGACCTGGCTTCAAAATTGGCTCTTCAGTCTCCATGCCTGACATTGGGTAAAGCAGTTCAATATTCAGTTTGGCCGCCGCCTCCAGCAAGACCATGTTTTTGAGGGTCAAATCATCCGGGGTACAGTAGACAAGCTCATCTCCCTGATTTCGAAAGCGCATGGTTACGGGTTCGACCTTATTTCCGTACCAAACGCCAAGAGTAATAACAAGAGGAATGTCTTTGGTACCTTTTCGGACATTCGTGTTGTGCCAGAAGTAACGGGTACGCTGCACAGGAACTGCAACTATATTCAAACGGTTTATTGGTGTGGCAGTACGTTCCTTGGCTGTGGAGTTTTTTTTTGCATCAACCCATGTTTTAACGGCCTGTGACCATAACGCAATCGCCTGAATTGCCGTTGTTTTGCCACAGTTATTGGGACCGATCAGTACCGCAGGATGATCCAGCTCAATACGCTGGCAATCGCCAAAGCGTTTAAAGTTCTGAATTTCAAGGTAATGCACCAAACGCATGGGTAGCTCCGGTCAAGTCAATTGAAAATATGCAATTCAAATCTTAAAAATGGTTCAGCATGCCGAAATTGATGTTTTGCAAATGTCACTCGTTCGTATTGATAGTCCCGTTTTTTAGCGTACTTACTGAGTCATCACTCCCGCCAACTCTTCTATCCCGTTCTCTTTCTGTTCTCTTTCTGTTCTCTTTCTGTTCTCTTTCTGTTCTCTTTCTGTTCTCTTTCTGTTCACAATTAAAGAGATCTTAACTAACCTTTTTATGAATATTTGCAGGATCACCCGCTTGAGGCTTCTCTTTAATTTTCCTCTTCAGCCTTGTTTTAAGAGAAGCCATGATGCAACAGTCAAGCAAATATAACTGCAAAGATTTCGTGATTTCTTTGAGACCAACAAAAACTACCCAACACGCTGTAATTTTTTATTCAGGTAGTAAATCGCAACACCGGTGTACTCCTTCAGTTTCCCTTCACCATCTTTTCGGCACCATTTTAACAGCAATTCTTCAATTTGCACTCTGGTGGCTTTGCCGGTAATTCTGGAGAGGGTTTTGGTAACAGAACTCCAGACTGATTTTCTATTATCCATCAACCGGGAGTGGTTAAGATTGAGTACACCACCGAGCTGACGATCAAATTCAGGATTGTCTGACTTGATTGTTCCATTAAACTCGTAATGAATCTTCATACGTTGATGATGGCCGGGTTCTGCTGGGCTAAAAAGAAGATCAACTTTACGTTTTTTGGTATCACAGTGAGCATGAGAATCAGGTAACCCCTCATTACCACAACAGCAACCAAGCAGGTTGGCATAGGAGAGTTGTTCTTCGGGATATTTCTTGCGGGAGTGCCAATGCTCGACTTTCATCTGACGATCATCAGCTTCAATTCGGCTCATGCAGTAGGCACAAAGATACCCCTGCTCGGCTACAAGTTGCTCACGAATATCCTGTTTTACCGGTGTAAAATCTTGTCCATCAAAAACTGCGCCTGGCTGCAACCGATAGTGCTGCAATGATGGCGGTTCATGACTTTTGGTGACAGAAATCATTCGCCAGCTCCTTCTTCGGGCTCCAGCATGGCAATGGTCGCTTCAGCTTCTACAATATCGGGAATTGAGCCATTCAGATCCTCTTTCAGCTTTTTGATAAGCTCTCTTGCTGCATCAAACTCATCATGGTCGATTTTTGATGCAATCTCTTCAAGACGCTTTGGAACAGTGCTGTAGATTCCTGGATCATCCATCAACTCCCGAAGAATTTCTGCCGAGTTCAAACCGATAGACTGCCTGGGAATGGTAAATCTGGTGACGTTATTGTCCTGATAAAGCAAACGAATCAAGTTCGCTGGAACCTCGCTGAGAATCTGCGGTGAGTGCGTTGTTACCACAAACTGCACGTTGGGAAACACCTCAGTGAGCTTTGTGATTGCTCTTCTCTGCCAGGCTGGATGGAGATGAAGATCTATTTCGTCGATCAGGATAATCCCTTCACCTTCAAGAGGATTCTGCTTCTGTGGATTTGCAATGGCCAACCGACGGGCAATGTCACCGACCAGCGCAATAAAACAGGTTTCGCCCATAGAGAGCGAATCAATTCTCAACTCCTGATTCTCTTTGGTCACCACCATACGGAGCGGCTGCCGCTTAATCTTGAAATCACGGTACTCAGGAAGAAATTGTTCCAGGGCAGAACGTACAGACTGCAACTGCGGGTCTGGTTCTGAAAAAACAGTCCATAAATCACGACGTCTTTCATTTTCAATATCTTCCCTCTCCTTGAACCATTCAAAGAAAATACGAAAGTTAGCACTGCTAGTCAGCAGATCGTCGTACACTGAAATCGGATCAAACTCATGCTTTGTTCTGATGCGCAGAGGAATTTCCAATACTGCCCTATTGACTGGGTAACAGGCAAAAACAGGCAAGGATTTTTCTGTTTCTAAATGATTCCTAATCTGACGAATCATCTCATTAAAAACCGAAAAATTACTTTTTATCGAAACAGTATTACTTTTTCGGGTTTTGGCAATTGACCACGCGCCTGAAGAGGTTTGAAGAGAAAGCACAGAAAACCTGGCACCGTTTTTTATCTCACCCTCTGCCATATGACGCCCATTTCCTGAGTCACGTCTTGTTCGGGCAGTCAGCCATGAAAGCAACATGGCCAGGGCATCAAGAGTAGTTGTTTTCCCGCCACCATTAACCGCAGCAATAACCGTCAGTCCTGGCTGGAGAGGAAGGCTCATGTTCTCAATACCTCTGAAGTTTTGCAGAGTGAGTGTCCTGATTTTCATCATGGCTTCATTGTTACCTGAAACGTTACCGTGTGACTGCCTTTTTCGTTATTGAAAACCTGGCAACCATTTCTCATTGAAGAATATAACTCAACTGCCACTATTACCGCAGTACAGGCTCTCCGTTTTACCGATTACTCATAAAACAGCATGGCCGATTGCGCTGGCAACACAAGATCAAATCTGTCAGCTCCCAGGTTATCTGCACGTACCGCAATGAAATGCAATAGATAATGAGGTCGCTTTAAGAATATCCGCCAGCAATCGCCTGCCTTTTTCGGTCAAACAGTATTGCTGACGGGAGCTGGTCGGCTTCTGTGGGATGGTCATCGTCAGAATATTCTCCTTCAAAAGCTGCGTGACATATTTTTCCCTGAAGAATTCCTAAAATGGCTCAAGAGAGATGTCGGTGAGCGCTTTGTCATGCACCAGCTCACTGTCGAACGAGATATTCCGGCGCTGCCATTCAAGCGCTACGATGATTTCCGCATCGGCAAGACGATTGGAGGAGCCGACACGAATGTAGGTGCCTGCCAGTTTTCCTTTTGATGTAAGATAATAGGGGAGATTTCTTCCCCGATAAATCTGGACTTTGATGAATCGCTTGCCCTCAATGCCATGAAACGAGATTTCAGGGATAATGACCGGATAACAGTGGGCGTGAATGAGATTGCTTATCTGCTCTTCAAGGGCCATCACATCATCTTCCGCAATACCGGTGATCTCTCTCGGCTCATTTTTTATACCGATAAACAGTTCTCCGCCTGCATCGTTGGCACAGGCTACAACGATTTTGGCACGGTCGGAAACCGTTGGGAGTGACTCTTTAAACTCGATTCTGCGACCTTCCGGTTGATGTGTGAGTTCTGTAATCTTCATGATGCTTCAGCAGAGCCTGATATCGTTTTACTACCCGAAAGTTACAACAATTTATTTCCATCTCCTTGATCGCCTGTTCCTCCTGTACGGCATTAGTGATCAAATATTGTTGCAGATGCCTGCGGAGCAGTTCAATCATCGGCCACTATGCTGTGGAGCTGGCTTTGAAGGCATGCATTGCCAAAATGTAGCCAACTTGTGTTGGAATATATAATCCTGTCATTTCGAGCGTCAGCGAGAAATCTTGATTGTTGTGCTATAAGATTTCTCCTCACTTCGTTCGTCGAAATGACAAGGTGATAAGCGTTTGTCATTCCGTAATTCAGTATAGAGCTTTGCTTGAATCATGAGTGGCTTGGCTATTTTATTACGAATCAATATTACTGTGTAGCGCTTTCCACAACTTATCACAAAGTGCCTATGATGCCTTGCAACTCCCGCTGCTGCAGCAACAGCCAGGTTTGCCGGTGCGGGCTTTGTCGAGGGACTCTTTTCCCTCTCTCCATGCAAACCAGGCAATGCCAAGCGACCCGGCGGCATCAACCAGTCCGATATGAAAGAGTTCATACAGCACACTGCCTGCGAGCAGCACAACCGAGAGCAAGAGGCAGGTTTTCGTGCAATTGGCATCAGCGATAATCGCTTCAGAGTGCAGAGCATGCCCAGCCTTCATTTTGGCGCTCATAAGCCACCACATCGTGGCGATTGAAACCAGGGAGACCACAATTCCGGGAACGGTTGTCGCCGGATGGCTTCCCTGATAGAGGTTGAGCAGTGCGCCAAAAATCATGCCTGCGGCGAGAAGGTAAAAGGCCCAGCCGGTAATCCGCAAGGCTTGGCGTTCGAAATGGTCGCGCGATTCAATAGGGCTTTTGCGCATTCTCAAAGTCGCATGAACAATTCCCGCGCCAGAAATCACCTCCACAAGGCTGTCAACACCAAATCCAAGCAGCGCAAGGGTGTCATCGTTGAATCCGAACCAGATACTGACGATCGCCTCAATAATATTGTAGCCGACGGTCACAAGACCAAGGGCCAGCGCAACATTCAGCAGTGACGGTGTTAAAGGAGCTTTCATAACCTGCTTTTTTTTTGAAACAATCCAATAACCCCATTTTTTTCTATGAGTTAAAAACTCTGGAAGTTTCTAACCAATATGGCAATGGAAACAACTTCCAGATACAGCCACCTGCCATGTCCACCATCTTCAGGTTGAACTCCAACAATCAGCAACTTTCTCCCGCACCAACCTTTTCAATTAACTTGTCGAGACAGTCAATACAAACACATGTTGTATAGCGTTCAACCAGATACTCTTTCACCTCTGCTGGAACTTTCCTCGTGACACACCAGCAAGTGGATGAAAGGCCGCAGGTAAAAGAGTGCCCGCACATCGGACAAGTGACGGTTCTTGGTGCGCCACTGTTATGTTCAATAGTAGTCGTCATGAATAAAAACCTTTTATAGCGGAATAATTTTACTGAAATATAAACATCTCTGGCGCATCATGAACAGCAAACAACAAGGGTAAAGGTGGAACAACCACAACATTTTGCGATATTATGGACACGAGTTGTGCTGTTTTATTGTGTTATGATTCCATTATTCAGTTTTACCTGCTATTTTCCCGCAGCCAGGCATCCCTTCAACATAAGTCAGTACATGTGTGAGTGATTTTCATTTCAAAAAGAGTTCAGAGCAACCAGCGGATAGCAGTGAGTTCAACACACCCTTGAGTGTCCGGAAACTGGTTCAAGCCAGACCGATGCCTGCCGAAAATCTGTCGAGGCTTGCGCTGATCATACGGTTTCTCAAGCCGGTCACCTGGATTCCAGTTATCTGGAGTTTTTTATGTGGAGCTGTGGCAAGTGGCATTTTTGGGTGGTCGGATCTGCTCGGCATGAAGTTTATTCTTGGTATGCTGCTTACCGGCCCGCTGGCGAGTGGAACCTGCCAGATGCTGAACGACTATTTTGACCGTGATCTTGATGAAATCAACGAGCCTAACCGTCCGATACCCGGCGGAGCAATCTCGCTGAAAAACGCGACCATCCTGATTGCCCTATGGTCAGTTTTGTCGGTCGTCACCGGATACCTGATCCATCCGCTGATTGGTTTTTACGTAGTGATTGGTATTGTCAATGCGCACCTTTACAGCGCCAACCCCATCAAACTGAAAAAACGGCTTTGGGCAGGAAATATCATTGTGGCTGTATCCTATTTGATTATCCCCTGGATAGCCGGGGAGATCGCCTATAATCCTGACTTTACCCTTTCATCGTTGCAACCATCGCTGATTGTTGCGGCACTCTTTACCCTCTCCAGCACTGGCACCATGACCATCAACGATTTCAAGTCGATTGAGGGGGACCGACAGGTTGGCATCAGAACGCTGCCCGTGGTGTTCGGGGAGACCAATGCTGCAAAAATTGCTGCCTTACTTATTAATGCTGGTCAAATTCTTGCCGCACTCTATATGTTCATGATTGGACAACCCACTTATGGCATTGTGGTTGGCGCTCTCGTCATTCCACAATTCCTGTTACAGTTTGCCCTGGTAAAATCACCAGGAACGATGGATGTGCGCTACAATGCCATTGCGCAGAACTTTCTGGTCGCAGGGATGCTTGTCTGCGCCTTTGCCATCAGAGCCGCAAACCGATGAGGCTCCACTACGGAAATTTTAACTTGTCAACCAGAAGAAAAATCAGTCGCATACGCCTCCTCTTTTTTTGATAATAGGGGAAAGCCCCCTGAAGCGCCTGAATCACCAGTGGCATCGCAGGCTCATGCCATCTCTGTGGATGGAGCTCAAGCCACTTCCCGACAACCTCACAAACCTGCCCCTGGGTTGTCCCCTCAGGTGTTGTAAATAACCAGCAATTACAGACATCACAAACCCCCGCCACATACCCCCTGTAATCACCAATATTGATATCGACCGTCACTTGCCCACTGTCAAGCTTCCTGTACTCCCGCCACAAAGCAACCAGATCATATCCGCTTATCATAACAGACCGTTAAGAGGATAGTTAGAGGAACGCAGGTGACTATTGCACTTACGAAAAATCTGTACAAAACAAAGCAAAGACCAACAAATTGCCATCGCCAGCAAACAAAATAAAGTACTGTTGCCCTTTCGCAAACAGAATACCCTCCCGAAACAGCTTCATACACAAGCCTAAAAGCGCTTCTGATAAATATGGCAATAGGGCTGATGGCCGGTTTTGTCGTAATAGTCCTGATGGTAAGCTTCTGCATCCCAGAATCTCTCCGCCTTTTCGACGGTGGTAACAACCTGGTACCCTTTGCTCTTCAACTCAGCAACAAGTTCTTCAGCCACTCTCTGTTGCTCTTCATCGAGATAATAAATAGCCGACCGATACTGTGTGCCAATATCAGGCCCTTGGCGGTTGAGCTGAGCCGGATCATGAATCTCGAAAAAATGTTTTGCAAGCGTCTTATAGCTGACCAAGGCAGGATCGAACTCAACCTCAACGGCTTCTGCATGTCCACTCTTCCCGCTACAGACCTGTTTGTATGTTGGATGATCAATAACACCTCCCGTATACCCCGAAGTAACAGAACGGACTCCCTCTATTTTCCTGAAATGGTACTCAACACCCCAGAAACATCCGCCAGCAAAAATCGCCTTTTGAGCCACAACAACAGGCTTTGATTCCGGCTGAAAACTCAGGGAAATGGAGTTAACACAATGACGGACATTTTTATTGGTCATCCCCTCCCTGAAAAAAACGTGACCGAGATGGGCTCCGCATTTGGCGCAGACTATTTCCGTACGCCTCCCGTCGGCATCAGGAATCTGCTTCACTGCGCCTTCGATTTCGTCATCAAAGCTGGGCCACCCGGTACCTGAATCGAACTTGTCAGAAGAGTGAAAAAGCGGAGCATCACATCGGCGACAACGGTATAGTCCAGCCTCTTTATTCAGGTAATATTTGCCACTTGAGGGCATTTCAGTGCCTTTATGCACAATTACCCGCGCTTCATCGGGAGTCAATTGATTATAGATCATGGTTCGCTCTATGGTGCAACACGTGATTTAATATGCGCCAATACTTTTGGCTTGTCTATTGTATAAGCCAGTCAGCGCATTGACTGACTTGGCGACCAGTGACCCTGCGGCAAAAAGGTCAAGCCCAACAACGGCAACGCCGAATAAACCATGGAGAATAGGAATACCGACCGGAGCAAGCAATACCGCGCCCCCAGCCACACCAACAGCATTTTTAATTGTTTTTTCCTTGTTATTTTTTCCCATGGTATCTGAATTTTAATTTGAAAAATAACGCTTGTCGGCATTGGAAAAATGGATGTCAAGTCCTATACTGCGAACTGATATTTCTGGACAATTAGCTCAGTTGGTTAGAGCGTTCGCTTCACACGCGAAAGGTCATCGGTTCGAATCCGCTATTGTCCACTCTTCCTTACCGCTCCCCTAATCAAATTATTTTTAATCTCGCCATTCAGAACTCCTCGACATACAACTCACCGGGGTCATCTGGATGATGCCTTGTATAACCGAAATCATGGAGCCATTCCGATACATGCGCAACCATCTCTGGCTTACCGCTGACAAAAAAATGCGTCCGTTCAGGATCAGGGGTGATGTTAAACTCATTTTGCAGCACATCATTCCTCAACAAATCTTCAATACATAACCGATAACCATCCCAGCGATCATCAGCATCGGTCAATGTCGGAACGTAAAAAAAGTTTGCATAGGATTTTTCAAGAAAGGTCAATTCGCTGTAATAGCCAAGATCCCAACGATGAGCAGCGCCCTGGATCACCACCATTTTGCTTTCAGGCCGCTCAACAATATGCGAACGCAGAAAACTGATATAAGGTGCAATACCGGTTCCTGTAGCAACCATGACAATGTCGCTGCCGTCAGGTGTTTCATCCAGACGAAAAATTCCGCTTATCTTGGTGCCGACATAAAGCCTCTCTCCAATATTGAGATTAAAAAGCCTTGAAGTCAACTGACCGGACTTGACCTGTGAAATATAAAATTCAATCTGCCTGGTCTCGGTCTTGGCTGAAGCAATTGAGTATGGCCTCTGGATCAGCTTGTCAGGATCAGCAGGAACCGACTCAGGTTCCGAATTGGACGAGCGTTTCTCATATCCATAGAGTCCGAGCAGCATATTCTGTCCTGCTTCAAACTCCGATCTTGCTTCATCGGTATTGATCGTAAAAATCATGAGATCCGGAGTAACCATGATTTTACCAATAACCGTTGCGTTATATAGCGGTGTATCCATAGGTAAACAAACTTCTTTATCCTGAAATGGCATTAACATCGTCGTAAAAGAGAAAAATAATAATTGTTATCATTATCGCAAGTTATGATAGCAAGCTTGTAAATGTCTTGCCCTGAATTGCACCAATACCATACTCTACCGCCATCCTCCACCAAGTGCACGGTAGAGTTCCGCCATTACGGCAAGGTGCTGACGCCGCAAATCGGCCAAAGTGAGCTCCGCAGAGAGCGAGCTGCTCTGTACAACAATGACCTCAAGATAGGTCGCCATCCCGCCCTTAAAAAGCATTCCTGCATTGGCGACTGCTTTCTGCAATGTTGCAACCCGCTCCTCGGCAATACTTTCCTGTGCCTTTATCTTTTCAAGTCGTACAAGCGCATCGGAGACTTCCCCTGCCGCCTTCAACACCAACTGCTTGAAGGCAAGTTCCGCCTGATCCCGTTTTATTTTTGATTGTTCATAGTTCGCGGTCAACTGACCACGCTGAAAAAACGGCTGAATCACCGTTCCCTGCACCAGACTAAACAGCGATCCTGGCACTGCGAACCAATCACTCGCCCTCAACGCACTCACACCCCCCTGACCAGTAACAGTAAACGACGGGTAAAAAGTTGCGCCTGCTTCATCAACATCGGCATTTGCTCCACGCAGAGCAAGTTCTGCAGCACGAACATCTGGCCGATTCTGAAGCATGGCAGCAGGAATCCCGACCGGAAGATCATCGATCACCTTCGCCTGAAAAAGCGATTGATTACGCAGAATAGTACCAGGCATCCTCCCACAAAGGATAGAGAGCGCATTTTCCTGCAGAGCAATGTTCTGTTCGATAAGAGGAACTGAACCGGCTATCGCCTGTTTTGATGCCTCTTGCTGCTTCATGGCAAGATCGGTTACCTGACCTGCCGTGTACTGAAGCTGGATCATGCTCAGTGTGGTATCGGCAAGAGCAAGATTTTTTTGGGAAATGGCAAGCTGGGCATCAAGCATCAGGAGATTATAATAGCCCACAGCTACATCTGCGACCAGCCGTGTACGCACTGCATTGGCCGCTTCCTGCGTTTTCAGATAAGAGGCAAGAGCCGATTTTTTTCTGTTGCGAATTTTGCCCCAAATATCGACCTCCCATGAAGCAGAGACAGAAGCAACATACTCTTGTGGGGTCTTCTGGACTCCGTTATCGGACGAAGAGTTCCGAATAGTCTGGACTCCGATATTCAGGGAAGGGAGAGTTCCAAGCCTGGAGGCGTTGAGCGTTTGCTCTGCATAATCGATATTTTTCAGCGCCACCTGCAGGTCAATATTCTTCACCACAGCCGTGTCAATCAGCACACGCAATGCTGAATCTGCAAAAAAACTCCTATAGGAAAGCCGCGCCATACCAATACTTTGAGAAGCGTCAGACACTCCCGGCAATTCACCTCTATATCGCGCCGGAAATGCAACACCCGGTGAAGTTGACTCACGCGAGCCACTGCATGCCGCCATACTGCCGCACATAAAAAGCACGACAGCCGACAATAAAACGCCATTCCTCCTTTTTTTCATAAACCCCTCTTTACCCATCATGATAATTGCCGAGAGTACTCTTTCTCTTTTTTAACAACCTCGTCAAGCAGCTCTCCTGCTTCAACAATGGGAGACGCAACTCCGGTAATACGCTCCTGCAGGTACTGGAACGTAACAAAGAGCACAGGTACAATAAAAATGCCAAGCACCATGCCAACCAGCATTCCACCAATAGCTGCAGCCCCAATCGAGTGGTTACCCTGAGCCGCTGGGCCAGAAACAAAGAGAAGCGGCAGAAGACCGGCAATAAAGGCAAGCGATGTCATAAGAATGGGTCGAAGCCTCGCCTTTGCCCCTTCAATTGCTGCCGCAGAGAGTGTGCTGCCGGAAACTCTCCGCTGAAGCGCAAACTCGACAATCAGAATGGCATTTTTGGCCAGGAGCCCGATCAGCATAATAACAGCAACCTGGACATAGATATTATTTTCAATACCGGCAAGCTTGATACCGAGAAAAACGCCAAGCAGCCCTGTCGGTATCGAAAACATCACCGCCAAAGGAAGCAGATAGCTTTCGTAAAGAGCAGCCAACAGGAAGTAGACAAACAAGATCGAGAGCAGAAATATAAAAAGTAGCCCGCCGGTTGATTCAATCTCCTCCCTGCTCTGTCCTTTCCAGTCGTAGGTGTAGCCAGAGGGCAACGTACTCTTGGAGACCTCTTCAACCGCCTTGATCGCCTGACCGGTACTGAAACCAGGCTTGACGACTGCGTTGATTGAAATGGCATTGAATAGATTAAAGTGGTCAACTGATTCTGTGCCATAGACCCTCTTCAGGGTAATCACAGAGGCAACCGGAACCATATCACCTCTGGAGTTTTTAACAAAAATACCATTAAGGGAAGAGGGCTCTGAACGCTCGTCGGGCTCCGCCTGCATCACCACACGATAATATTTCCCGAATCGGTTGAAATCCGATGCCTGCATACTGCCATAATAAGCCTGCAAAACGGTCATGATCTCTTTGACATTCACCCCAAGCTGACCCGCCTTGACATTGTCTACTTCGAGCTCGTATTGAGGATAAATCGATTTAAAATTGGTGAAGGCAAACCCTATTTCCGGACGTTTCATCAATTCGTCGAGAAACCTTTTCGATATCCCACTGAACTTGTTGAGTTCGCCACCACTGCGATCCTGCAGAACCAGCTCAAGCCCACCGACCGTACTGAAACCAGGAACGGTTGGCTGCGCAAGGGCAAAAAAAGAACCCTCTCTGTTGCTCAGCTTCTGTGAAATCGTTGCAAGAATTTTTTTGATATTTCCGTCAGCTCCGCGATCCTTGTGATCTTTCAACTGAATGAACAGCAAACCTGAAGAGGGAGATGAGCTTCTGGAAAGAATATTGATGCCTGCTATTGAGACCACCTTCTGCAGGGCAGGTATGGTACGCAAGGTAACTGCAGCCTTGTCCATGGCTGCCTGGGTCCGCATGAATGATGCCCCCGGCGGAAGGGTAACAGAGACAATAACAAACCCGTTATCCTCATCAGGAATAAAGCCTGTCGGCATGGTTTTGAACATCCAGACAGAGAGAGCGATAATCACCCCGAGAAAGAGAAAGGTAACGCGTTTATGACGGATGAGAAAGACCAGGCTTCCAAGATATTTCCGTTTCATCGCCTCAAATCCGGCATTAAAGCTGGTGAAAAAGCGCTCTCCGAAGCTGCCAAATTTTGAGTGTTTATCCTTCTGATGAAGATCGGTAAGAAAAAGAGCACAGAGAGCCGGACTGAGTGTCAAGGCATTGACCGCAGAAATCAAAATCGCAATGGCAAGAGTAAAGGCAAACTGACGGTAGAAAACACCCGTGGAACCCTGCAGAAAACCTACCGGCAGAAAGACCGATGACATCACAAGGGTAATGGTGACGATGGCTTTCGTGATCTCCCGCATGGCTGAAACCGTGGCAACTTTTGCAGGATAGTGCTTTTGCTCCATTTTGGCATGAACGGCCTCAACAACAACAATTGCATCATCAACAACAATACCTATCGCCAGCACCAGTCCAAAAAGGGTCAGAACATTGATGGAAAAACCAAAGAGGTTCATGAAGAAAAAGGTGCCAATAATTGCGACCGGAACAGCAATAGCCGGGATGAGGGTAGAGCGCAAATCCTGCAGGAAAATAAATACCACAAGGAATACCAGAAGAAATGCCTCAAGGAGCGTATGCACAACCTGATCAATTGACTCATCAACTACCTTTTTGGAGCTGAAGGGAATTGCGTAGGTGATGCCTGCGGGAAACGACCCCGAAACCTTTTCAAGTACCTTGCGAAGCCCGCTCTCAACCTTGTTTGCATTCGAGCCCGGAGCCTGGTAAACCGCAAGCACCACAGCAGGCTCTCCATTGGCTTTGGTATCAACCGTATATCGATAGGCGCCGAACTCAACCCGGGCAATATCTCCAAGTTTGAGCAGTGTGCCATCAGCATTTGAGCGAATAACAATATTTTCGTACTCACCGGGATAGCGATTCTTCCCCTTGTACTTCATCACGTACTGCATGGCCTGAGTACTGTTCTCGCCAAACGATCCAGGCGCAGCCTCAAGATTCTGGTTTTGAATCGCAGCCGTGACCTCCTGCGGCGTCACCTTATAGGCCGCCATCTGCTTTGGCCTCAGCCAGATACGCATGGAATAGTCAAGGTTACCATAGACCGAAACCTGACCAACACCAGGGACCCTTGACAAGTCATCAACAATATTGATTTTGGCATAGTTCTGCAGAAAAATCTGATCGTACTGCTTGACGCTGCTCGCAAGATTAATCAGCATAATCTGACTGTTCTGGCGTTTGACCGTCGTCACACCTATCTGGTTAACCTCAGCAGGCAATCGACTTGTCGCCTGCGCTACCCGGTTCTGCACATTCACTGCTGCCTGGTCAGGATTGGTTCCCTGCTTGAAAAAAACCGTAATCGAGAGGGAGCCGTCATTGGCAGAGGTCGAAGTCAGGTAGGTCATGTTTTCAACGCCGTTGATCGCCTCTTCGAGGGGTGGAGCTACTGAACGACCAACGGTCTCAGCACTGGCACCGGGATAACTTGCCGTTACAGAAACACTCGGAGGTGCAATATCAGGAAACCTGGTGATCGATAACTGGTTCATTCCAACTAGACCGAGAATAACCAGAATCACCGATATAACCGTAGCAAGAACCGGCCTGGAAATAAATCGTTCAAACATGAATAGATACGTTTAGCTCACCCGTCTGCTGCGGGAAAAATCCTGTGTTCATTTTTTGGGCCTCCCTGCAACAGGAACACTCCTGACCGGCATAATCACAGCGCCATCCTGTAATTTATCGATACCAACCATCACCATCGTATCGCCGTCATTCACTCCGGCGCTGACCACATAGCTGTCAGCAGTTTTTGCGGAAACAGTAATAACCTGTTTCTTTACCTTATTATCTTTGCCCAACAGAAAAACAAAAACCTTGTCCTGCAATTCAACCGTTGAGGCCTGCGGCACCATGAGCGCCTGATGATAGACCGATTCCATCACCACCGTACCTGTATTTCCGGATCGCAAGAGACCCTGACGATTGGGAAATACTGCCCTCACCCTGACCGACCCCGTTGCCTGGTCAAACTGTCCGCTTACCGTACTGATAGAGCCTTTTTCACTGAACCGGCTTCCATCCACCATTCTCAAGGCAACCGGAGGTACATTTTGCAATGTTTGCTGCATCGAGGAGCCTGCATACTGTTTTTGGAACCGGAGATAGTCAAGTTCACTCATACTGAAACAGGCATAGAGCTCACTGACATCACTGAGCAGCGTCAACCATCCTGCCTGGTTTTTAGTGACAAGAGACCCAAGCCTGAAGGGAATTTTTCCTATATAACCACTTACAGGAGCCTTGATAATCGTATAATCCATGTTTGTGCGTGCAGAGCGGGAGGCCGCTTTTGCCTGCTCTACAGATGCCTGAACGGCCTGATAATTTGCCTCTGCAACTTTCAGTTGCATTTCAGAGACCACTTTGCTCTGGACGAGTGGCACAAGTTTATCCATTTCAAGCTTTGCAGCGACAAGTCGCGCTTCTGCTGCATGTTGGGCCGCCAGTGCACCATTATACTGCTCTCGATACACTTGGTCATCAATCCTGAAAAGCGGCTGACCTGCGTGGACAAAGGCTCCTTCATCGACATAAATTTTCTGGAGCATACCATCAACCTGCGGACGAATTTCAACATTGACTTTTCCTTCAAGCAGGGCTGCATATCCGGTGGAAACAGTTGCATCCGAACGCAGAACCGT
Source organism: uncultured Chlorobiaceae bacterium (assembly GCA_903994635.1). Lineage (GTDB taxonomy): Bacteria > Bacteroidota > Chlorobiia > Chlorobiales > Chlorobiaceae > Chlorobium. The sequence continues at coordinate 16,799 of CAJEXQ010000009.1, read as the reverse complement.
CGCAACCGACAACGCGGGGCGCTCCTGTTTTTTTTGTTCCTTGCCTCCGTCTCCCGATCCGCACCCCCACAAAAGGAGCGGCGATAACACACCGATGATGATCGGTATCCTGAACACTCTTTTTACCCGTTTTTTATCTATCATCCTTATTAATTTATCCTAAAAAGCAGTTTTTCTGCGTGCCATTTCCTCTCATTCCCCACCATCCAGCCCTACAATCTCTATAAATCATCCAAAAATAAGACATTAAAGCCGATAACCAACAGCGCAGGTTTGGTAAATCGAAAAAAGTTCCCTATTTGCATGATGACTGGCATCTCTCAACGCAACAGATGCCACGCCTTTGAACCACTTATGACGCTGTTTTATGAATAATCTTTTGCAGAAGCCAAGAAAAGTCTACGTTTCAAGAAAAATTGAGTTCAATGCTGCTCACCGGCTCTTCATTCCACTCTGCACAGAGCATGAAAACTTTGAAATTTACGGGAAATGCAGCAATATCAACGGACATGGACACAATTATCTGCTGGAAATCACTCTGAGTGGCATTGTTGACCGCAACACAGGCTTTCTTTTCGACCTCAAAGAGCTAAACAACATCCTCGAAGAGGAGATAATCGACAAATTTGACCACAAACACTTGAACTTTGACGTACCGGAGCTGCACGAGTGCGTACCAACAACAGAAGTACTGGCAGTGCTGATATGGGATATTCTCGAACAACGACTGCGAACGATCATCAACAAACAGGAGCTTGCGCTCCATGAGGTAACCATCTATGAAACAGGAAAAAATTCAGTCCGCTATCTTGGAGAATAACCCATCCCTTCCATCCGGCAGAGGCAGTTGCTGTGATGATGACGAATGTTGCCGGGAGGCACCAGATACCAATCCGCAGATTATGAATAAATTGACTGGTGCAGTATATGCCATGCTGGAGGGTATCGGCGAAGACCCCCAGCGGGAAGGCCTTCTGAAAACCCCTGAACGGGTAGCAAAGTCACTTCGTTTTCTGACAAAGGGTTACCATGAGGATCCCGAAGAGCTTCTGAAAAAGGCTGTCTTTACCGAGGCTTATGACGAGATGGTGCTAGTGAGGAATATTGATCTTTTTTCGATGTGCGAACACCATATACTCCCCTTTTTCGGAAAAGCACATGTCGCCTATATCCCTGACGGAAAAATTGTTGGATTGTCCAAACTTGCGCGGGTAGTAGAGGTCTTTGCCCGCCGCCTCCAGGTGCAGGAGCGGCTCACCCAGCAGATACGGGATGCAATACAAAATGTGCTGAACCCAAAGGGTGTCGCTGTCGTCATTGAGGCAAAACATCTCTGCATGGTGATGCGTGGCGTTGAAAAGATCAACTCAGTCACCACAACCTCAGCCATGTCGGGGCAATTCATCACCTCACCCTCCACAAGAAGCGAATTCCTTCGCCTGATCAAGCCATAGTCTGCCTCCGTTCAGTCCCGGTTTAACCGGGACTGAAATGCGTCACGTTGACTCTGCCAGCCACCCATCTACAAGAGCACGAGCCTGCTCTACCGCTTCGGGAAGCAGCAGGGAGATCTCTGGACTCAGACCAATATTTAGTTCAAGCTCTCTGGGAGGAACACCAATCAGCACAATTTCGCGAGGAAGTTTACCGTGAAGTCTGGCAACGCCGAGCATCTCACTGAGCCCCATCTGATGAGAAGACATTTTGCGATGAATAAAAGCAGGAAGCTCATCGTTCCTGTAAACGTAAACCTGCCGATCATAATCGAGAGGGATCAGTGCATCGAAAACAATCACCGCATCAGATGATTCAATGTAATCGAGCAGGTAAATACCCTGGGTTCCACCATCAATACAGTGCACCGAAGAAGGGAGATCGGTCAATTCCCTGAACTGCTCAAGTGCTGCCACACCAAACCCCTCATCGCCATAAAGAAGATTACCAAGCCCGATAACATTGATACAATTGAATTTCATCACGGTTCTTCCTCAACCTTATGCTTGTAACCGGTAATAATCGAAGAGGTAACACTGGTACGGTCAACGATGTCGTGACGGAACACCGCATAGAGGTGCATGATAACATAGACCGGAAAAATCCACGACAAAAGGTGATGAGCAAAATGCAGGCTATAACTGCCACCGAAAAGCGGTATCAGCCAGCCAAACCAGACTCCATTGAAGCCGCCCGGATTATTTTCGCCGTACATAGCCAGACCCGAAAAAATCATGAAGGTTGAGCCACAAAAAATGAAAATAAAATGAGCCAAGGCAGCTACCGGGTTATGCCCGACATAGTTCGGCTCGTCAGATCGCAAAAAAAGATAGGACTCGACCTGCTCCCTGAAAGGTTTTCCCCACCACTCAGGTGACCATGGCCTGAATCCACCAAACCGTGCATATCTGTCGCCGCCAAACAGTGCCCAATAGAGCCGAAAAAGAAAGTTGGCAATAAAAATGAAGGCGAAAGCAAAATGAAGATAGCGCCACCATCCCATCCCCTTGTACCAAACCGCTTCACCAAGCGGGGGGTTCAGCACGGGAGCCGCAATATAGAGGCCTGTGGCAAAAAGAACCACCATACAGAGTGCGTTAATCCAGTGGTAAAATCTGACCGGCAGCCTCCAAACATAGATTTCTTCAATTATCCTCCCCATGACACAACTCCGTTTAGACGATTGTTACCGAGGTAATCTCCTTGCCATTCATATCGAAAAGATGAGAGGCACAGGCAAGACACGGATCGAATGAGTGCACCGTCCTGAGAATCTCAAGAGGCTGTTCTGGATTGATCATGGGCGTTCCCTTCAGCGCAGACTCATAAGCTCCAGAATTGCCATTGGCATCACGCGGAGAGGCATTCCAGGTAGAGGGCACAACAATCTGGTACTCCTTGATCTTCTTGTCCTTGATCTGAATCCAGTGACCAAGTGAACCACGCGGAGCTTCCGTATATCCAAATCCCTTGCACTCTTCAGGCCAGGTTGAGGGCTCCCAGCGTTCACTGTTGAAGGTACGGTAATCACCGGTTTTAATGTTGGCAATCAGTTGATCGTAATAATGGCGCATGAACCCGGCAGTCTGTTTGCACTCAATGCCACGAGCTGCAGTACGGCCAAGTGTCGAGAAGAGCGCTTCAGGGCCAACTTCAAGCTTGGAAAGCACCATTCCAACGGTATCCTTGATCATCGGATCACCTTTTGCGTAGGCAACCAGCACTCGGGCAAGCGGGCCAACCTCCATAGGGTGGTTCTTCCAGCGGGGTGTCTTCAGCCAACTGTACTTCTTGTCCGTATCAAGATTCTTGAACGGGGGCTTCGGACCCGTGTAGCCAGGAGTTGTTTCACCCTTCCATGGATGAAGTCCCTTGCCATCTCCGCCGGAATAGGTGTACCAACTGTGGCTCACCTCCTCAGTAACCTGCGAGGCATCCCTTGGATCTAAGTCAATAACATTGGCAAGATCCTTGTTGAGAATAGCCCCTCTCGGCCAAAGCAGCGTTTTAAAATCAGCAAGGGTAGTCTCGGGGAAATCACCATAGCTGAGATAGTTGCCAAGACCACCTCCGTACAGCCAGCCCTTGTAATATCCTGCAATAGCTATAAGATCAGGAATGTAAACCTGGTCAATAAAGGTATTGGTGTCGTCAATGATTTTCTTGATCATCATCAAGCGTTCAATATTGATCGCCGTATCGCTGTTTGGATCAATAGCACAGGCCATACCGCCAACCAGATAGTTTGGGTGGGGGTTTTTGCCTCCGAAAATAGTGTGAATCTTGATAATCTCCTTCTGAAAATCAAGCGCCTCCAGATAATGCGCCACAGCAATCAGGTTCACTTCGGGTGGTAGCTTATAGGCGGCATGACCCCAGTATCCATTGGAGAAGATACCAAGCTGACCACTCTCAACAAACCCGACCAGACGCTGCTGGAGATCCTTGAAGTAACCAACTGAGGACTTCGGCCATGGGGAGATGCTCTGCGCAATGGCCGAGGTCTGTTTTGGATCTGCCTTGAGGGCACTGACCACATCGACCCAGTCAAGCGCATGGAGATGGTAAAAGTGCACGAGATGATCCTGGGTAACCTGAGTGGCGTTCATCAGGTTTCTGATGATTCGTGCATTGGTCGGAACAGTAATTCCAAGGGCATCCTCAACGCATCTTACCGAAGCAAGTGCATGCACTGTCGTACAAACGCCACAGATACGCTCCGTAAAGGCCCACGCATCCCTCGGATCGCGCCCCTTCAGAATGACCTCAATGCCGCGCCACATCGTACCACTGGAGTAGGCCTCATCAATCACATTACTGTCGTTAAGCTTCGCTTCTATTCTAAGATGTCCCTCAATACGGGGAATCGGATCAACAACTATTCTTTTTGACATAAGTTATGCTCCCTGATTATGCTTTATCATTACCAAGCTTGTCTGATTGTGCCTTCTTTACTGCTGTAACCGCAGCATGGGCAGCAGCGCCAGCGGCAGCGGCACCAACAGCAACCATACCAATTTTATCAGCATTGCTGTCGCTTCCAAGGAATGGGACTTCGGCAAGCCTGCTGTAGAAAGGTCCCTTATCCCAGAAATTTGGCTCAGAGCAGCCAATGCAGGGGTGCCCGGAACCAATCGGGAAACTGGTTCCACCATTCCACTGGATCTTGGAGCATGAGTTATAGGTGGTAGGACCCTTGCATCCCATTTTATAGAGACACCAACCCTTTCTGGTGGCATCGTCATCAAAACTTCTTACAAACATCCCCGCATCAAAAAAAGCACGGCGATAGCACTTGTCGTGAATCCTCGTGTTATAGAAGGCTTTGGGACGACCGAGTCGGTCAAGTTCAGGAAGTGTACCAAAGGTATGGAAATGAGCAATAACCCCGGTCATCACCTCTGATATTGGGGGGCAACCCGGTACTTTGACAATGGGTTTGTCCTTGATGATATCGGAAACCGGAGCCGCGCCAGAAGGGTTTGGAGCAGCATTCTGCACACACCCAAATGATGCGCAGGAACCCCAGGCAATAATTGCCGCTGCATCAGCAGCAGTCTCTTTCAGAATATTCAGGAATGAGTCACCGCCAACCATACAATAGACACCATCATCTTTGGTGGAAACGTTTCCCTCAACAGCAAGAATGTATTTTCCCTTGTACTCTTTCATGATCTTGTGACGCACAGCCTCCAACTGATGACCGGCAGCAGCGCTGAGGACATCATCATAGTCAAGGGAAATCATGTTGAACAGAAGATCCTCAATGGTGGGGTGAGAAGAGCGAATAAACGATTCAGAGCAACAGGTACATTCAAGCCCATGAATCCATAAAACAGGAGTTCGTGGTTTGTTCTCCATTGCCTCAACAATACTCGGCGCCAGTGAGGGCGAGAGACCAAGATAGACCGACGTAAGTGAACAAAACTTGAGAAAATCCCGGCGGCTTACCCCCCTGGACCTGAAGAGATCAGCAAAGGTCTGGTTACTTTGCATTACTACCTCCATTTTGAAGTTTAAACAGTAACGACTTCTCTTTCAGCCACCTGAAGGTACCGGAAAAATCCCTGCGAAGCTCGCAACCTTTCAAATATGGCCGGATCTTTATGGGGGGAAATATAGACAAACAAAAATAAATTCTTCAGAAGAACTGAATAACTCGAGGTCTTCTTTTCCCTGCACTAACCGCGACTGCCATCAATTTTTCTTATCCAAAGCAAAGAGTGATGGGAAGTTGCGTGCGGTGAGGTTTAAAATGCACCATGACTTTCGCTGTGCCACCCGATCGCCTCGTCATCGAGTGGCAACAACTACTTCGGATTCGTCACTTTTGATGAGATTAAAGCCTGTGATCAGAAACTGATTTTATTCTACAACGAAATGAACCCTTCTGTTTTGAGCTAAAGCCTTATCATTGCTACCAGTCACAAATGGCTTTTCCTTCCCATAGCTTACAGCTTTCACTCGAGATGCTTTCACCCCATGTTTCACAAGGTAATCCCTGGCAGCATTGGCTCGACGTTGACCAAGGGCACGGTTGTACTTGCTTGTTCCTTTTTCATCGCTATGAGCTTCAATAACAACACTTTTGGTCGGATTATTCTTCATCCAGCCAGCAATTATCTCTAACCGCGAAACCGCATCCCGGCGAATCAGTGACTTGTCAAAATCAAAATATATATCACTAATGGGAGGGGCTACGACTGGGGCCGGTTTCGGTGCTGGGGTCGGAGCTGGAACTGGAGCTGGGGCTGGAGCCGGAACCGGGACTGGAGCTGGAGGTGGAACCGGGACTGGGGCTGGGACTGGGGCTGGGGCTGGAGCTGGAGCCGGAGCCGGAGCTGGAGCTGGTGGGGCTACTACGACATCCTCCATACTGCAACAAGCACCAAGACAGAGCATACCAGGAATCACCAGAGTTCTTAATAAAGGCTTCAGTGTTTTCATGTTGTTTTCATTGGATAGGTTTTAGAAAAGAAAAAAATAGACTTTTTTATTGAACCATGAGGCATCAACCGTAAGTCTTAAACTGCATTATTTCGACATTAAAGCCAATTTATGACCGAGAATATAAGCTTTTTTCCTCGCACGAGCAACAAGGTACTGATGCTGCCGCTGCGATGCCAAACCAATAAACAGCGTCCCTACCGCACGGGCACCAACCATGTTGGCTGCAGTTTTCAACAATCTGACAACATCTCCTGAACTGGACATGCGTCCTGAAATTGGTTAAAGATTTTAAAACTTTATCATCGGGAGCGGACTAAATGGGTGAGTCTTCAATCGCCCGACAGTGAGTTCTACAAGCTTTTTATGGAATCCGGCATTAGGAAATGCCTCAAGCACATCGGTGACAAAATCATCCGGCAGACGAAATCGAAGCATGCCACCGGAAGCATCTATCCATTCCGCCTTTCTGAACGCTTCAACCAGCCATGAGGGATTAACCCGATACCGGGTAAGCTTGCGATGCTCACCAATCATTGCCTCTATTTCATCAATCCACACCGTTCTGCCACTCTTTTCGAGATAACGCCGGGCAAGAATTTGAGAAGGACGAATGTAATCAAAAGTGCTGTCGCTCCATATCCCGATTTCATGAAAGAAAGCTGCAACAACAATTTTATCATCAACTTCCGGACTATTACCAACAAGTGCGCGACAAAAATTGAAAACACGCATGCAGTGATTTTTGTATGCGTCATAATCAGCCCCCAATAGCTGAAGATAGGCTGGCAGCAGCTCTTCAAGCAATTCCGAGCTGAGGCTGGGATTCATGTCATGCAGTTCAAGTTGTTTCATTTATTATTTGCAAGTACTTGGAAAAAACATCCACATACATCGCCTTAACATAATTCTTTTATTTAGTGCCTGACAGAAAACCCCTGTATTTTTGAAAAAATAGCCACCTTGTTAGCGCAAACACCGGTATTTTTATGGTTGAAGTCTCATTCCGACTCGTTATCCACAGGCCCCGGGACGCATCATCCACAGCAGTTTTTATATTTGATACCGCTTCCGCAAGGGCAGAGCTCGTTGCGACCTGTTTTGGATGAACTGACGGGTTGTGGCGGGTTCAGCAGTTTTATGAGGTCTGATATATTCTCCGGTTTGTCCGGCTCTAATCCAATGATAAACCTCCAGTCATATTGCTCAAAAATTTCGGCGACTTCATTCATCCGATCTAAATCCTGAACATGTACTATTGCCGGATTTTTTTCTGTACCTAATTTTGCCATAGTTGATAATATGTCGCCTCCTTGTTATAGAAAATGGCTGCAAAATACATTTACTGCTGAAAAAACAGAAAAGAAAATCCTGCATCCTCTTTCTTTCATCAGCAGTTTATGCCCTGGATTCAATCGAATACGATTTGACTTACTTCCCCCAGGGCTTGCTCATAACAGCGTTGATATCTTTTTGTGAGAGCACCCGGGCGCACTCCTCCCAGCGGTCATCTTCGCTATTGATGGTACTCAACCAAGTGGTCTCAAAGATATTCGCGACCTGTTTGCGCATGTGCAAATGCGTGTCGGCAAGCTTGACAAATCCCTCTATGTTGTCTATCCAGTCATCCTCAATGCAATCGGGTAATCCTCCGAAAATATCGTAGCGCTCTTTCATCCGTTCAGATATTTTTGCGTACACATCCTCATCACGAGTGGCATGATAGGTGAGGTTGAGCATCTCCACGCTTTTGCGAGCCTGACCAAATCGCTTGATTCGTCCCAATCGCTGCTCAAGTCTGGCTGGGTTCCAGGGGAGGTCAATATTGATAAGGGTTCCGAGTGTCTGCAAGTTGAGACCTTCGCACGCGGCATCGGTGGCGACAACCAAAGAGAGTTCTCGCTCTTTGACCATTTTTTTAATACTGTCGCGATTGATTGAAACAAATTGATCACCACGATAGAGACCGCTTTTCCCTGCGCCTGCATAGACGGCAACAATCTGGTCGGGAAAAAGTTTTGCAAGCTCAAGGGCAACCCAATTGACGGTATCGTAATATTGCGAAAAGATGATGCAGCCCCACTCGTTCCAGCTTTTTCCTTCGCTTTGAAAATGTTGCAGAAACCATTTCACCGCCTTAAGCTTGGGATCAACCGCTTCACTTCTGGATAACTCTTCAAGGATAATGTGCAGAAAGGAAATTTCCGCTTCTGTCAATGTTTCAAGAACAGTGCGTTCAACTTTTTGTATGTCGTCATCATCATGCTCATTGAGCTGCTTTTTGAGCATCCTCGTCACGGTCAGTTTGCCGGACTCAAAGGATGAACATATTCGCTGCAGAAAGATTGAGCGTAACAGTTGAGCGCTCTTTGTCCGCTTGCCAAGCTCGGAGACAAAGTTTTCTGCTGCCTGGTAAGCCAGCTCGAAAGGGTGGTTGGTCATAAGGCCAATGCCCTGAAATACCGCCCCAGTGTAGGCGCCGGGCCGGGCATCAGGAACAGGGTGAACATTGACCGCAATTTTATCGAGCAAGCCTGCATTTTCGAGCGCTTCACGTCGCCTTATCACCACGTGCCGAATAAATGGATTGTTGCGATGAAAGAAATCAGTGCCAAGAATGGAGTGCAGATCCATTTTTCGGGTCATGAGAGCTAACGATTCTGGCGCTGCATCGGTGAAGAATCTGGAATCCGGAATACCAAGATCGGTGCGAATCATTCTGACCAGACGGGCAGCACTCTGATCCATCATGGGTGTTTCCCGTGCAGGAAGCGGTGCGCGAAGAAGGTTCCATGCCGTCATTTCATCCGAAACAACCTCTTCGCCGGTCACCAGTGGCACTGTTTTTTCCAAGTCTCGCCATGAGGAAACATACTCGCGTCCCATCACAAATTCCGCGCCCTGATTGAGAAGAGCGACAAGATCCCATAATTCACGAACGGCAATCTGAATAGGGGTTGCCGTTCCAAGCAGGAGATGCTTCGAGTTCTTCACGGCGTCCCGCATGAACGCCAGCAGATTGTTTGGCTCCTGCTCTTGCCTCAGCCCGCCTCTGACACGCGCCTTGTGAGCTTCATCCAGAATCAACGTCCCAAATCTGAGATTCCTTAAAATACCGGCCTCCTCAGAGTCTTGCACAATCAAGCCAGTCGAAACGATGGCAATTTGGTAGGGCGCGTGGGCAATATCTTCTGCACCTCGTGAAGGGACGGGCCGACCATCCGGTGTCAACCAGTGTTTGGCGTTGGAAACCCAGACCGCACTTGGAATACCCAGCCGGTCATTGATCTCTGTCTGCCATTGCAGGGTAAGCGTTGCAGGGCAAAGAACAAGGACCGGGCCATCACCAAGCAGTGCAGCAACGAGAGCGGCAGTGGCCATAGAGAGGGTTTTGCCCAACCCAACCTCGTCAGCAAGAAGCAGCCTTGTTTTTCCGAACACTTTGCGATGCTGAAGAAAGGTGGTGACAAAGGAGCGCTGCCAGGGTTGCAATTGCTCACCACCACGGTAGATCGGCGATTCTATCATGGCCGCAGCCGGTATCTCTTCCGGCTTCAGATCGGCAAAACTCACCTCAACTCGCTCACTGATGCGCTTTACCTCGGTGATTATCGCATCCGGAAGGTCATGCCCCAGTTTCCACAGTGCATCGAACTCCTGCTCCACCCAGTCGCACCCTTCCGCCGACTGGTCTTCCCATAAAATTTCATGGTTCCTGGAGAAGGCGGCCCGGCTATCGTTGACCGACCCGAGAAAGCAGGTTCGCTGCCCGTTTGCCAGTGTAATGAGCCCAGCCTTGCCATGAACAAAAACGGTGTTTTTCGGAACAACCTTGATGTGCACCCGCCCCGACAACAGCAGTTCGTAGAGCTTTTTGTACTGCTCCCGGTGCATCAGCGCCTCTGTTTCCACCGGCATCTGATTCCACCGCTCTTTCAGCGCCGCTTCCCGTGCTGCTTTGGAAACCATGATATCATTGGGATCAAGTTCGCTGTTACAGATAATGCGAACATCAGGGATTTGTTCAATCTCCTCGCCGACCAGCTCAAAGATGGATGAGCGAAAGTACCCGGCAATCCGTTTATAGGAAAGTGCATCGCGAAGTTTTTCGGCAAGGAAAACGTGATCAAGCCGTTCACGCAATGAAGAAAATCTTCGGATATTGCCCATGGTTCAGCAGGTTCCGTCGTTACGAATCAAGTCACGCAAAATCATGGCACACCGGCTCTCCTCATCACGGATACCGGCTGTTTTTTTCGAGAGATAATCGGCAAGAGCGATGAGTTTGTCTATCGGTTGGGGTCAACTATAACCCTCTCACTATGAAATCAAAGAAGCCATTTCTTTTTTTTCTCAACAAGCCTCTTTGGAATTACAATTATTATATTCATCGTAAAGAACGATCCCGCTCTCAAAAAGTCTATTCACGGATAGCACATGAAGCTTTATTCATACATTGTTGCCATTGATTCCGGCTTCGCGCCAAATCCATTTTTTGGATATTGTACACTGGCTTGCTGCAAACCAGCGATTCGGCGAACAATAGATGAAGGTGACTGGATTGTTGGGTTGAGTCCCAAAGCCAAAGGGAATAAGGTCATTTACGCGATGCAGGTTGATGAGATTCTGAAGAGCTACTCAGAATACTACAAGCGGTTCGAAAACAAGAGACCAGATTACACGAAGGATAAAGTCTACGAACGAGGTGATAATATTTACATGCCATTGGATGATGGAAAATACCAACAATTGCGGTCGCAGCATTCTAATGGAGAACAAGAGAACTTGGGAGTCAAAGAGTGGGACTTGGGTGGAGTTCCCTCAAGAGGACAGGAATTTATACTTGATTGCAAGGAATACCCGGAAGCTATTCCTTGGGCTTGTGATCTGATTACGAATCACTGGCAAGCATGATATCCAGGAATACCGAATTCGGATCTATATTTTTTATTTTGGTCTAAACTCAAGCCTTTCTGATGAAAGAAAAAGTTTATTTGGATTCAACTGTTCCAAGTTATTACTTTGATGAGCGCGAAGCCCTAAGAACATTTACCGACATCACAAGGAAGTGGTGGTCAGAAATGTCCGGTTATTATGAGTTACACATTTCGGATGCCGTGCTTCAAGAACTGAACAATGGTAACTATCCACGCAAAGATGAAATCATCCGATTGGTTTCGGCAATCCCATTACTACCGCTGGCTCCCGATCTTGAACAAGTTGTCGAGTTTTATATTTCCAACTATGTGATGCCAAGGTCTCTTGTTGGCGACGCTCTACATCTTGCCTATGCCAGCTATTTCGACATTCAATATCTCCTGACCTGGAATTGCAACCACCTTGCGAACGCCAACAAACGGAAGCATATTCGCGTTGTCAACGCTCGCCTTGGCTTATCAACACCTGAAATTGTTACGCCGCTTGAACTGTTCAAAGAGGAGAATAACTTATGATCCGCTCAGAGATTTTGCAGGAAAAAGATAAAACTCAAGCAAGATTGTCGGAAGAATGCACATCTATCCATGACTATTTTGTGCAGTCTCACATTGCTGCCGAAAAGGCTGCGAAAACATACGGGTTTACTCTCAACTATGCTGAAGTGCCTACCTTGTCCCGTTACAGGGCTGGAAACAGTGGAGAGCGAACCGCATCAATCTCGTAAATTTATGCTTGACATTCCAGCGCTCCCATGCGCCACAAGACAACAGGGTGTTTCCGGGTTTCGCGGTGCGCTGAACTGAAAAAGTGGTACACTTTCACCGGACACCGTTGAACTGTTGTTCATAGAGTTCTATAAGATCTTCAAATTCGTCCCATTGCGGGTCTCCTTTCTTTACTTTCCCCGTTGCATCCGCCTGAGCAACAGCATAGACCTGACATGCAGCTTCATGCAATTTGCCGACCTCAAACGATTTTTCGCCGGTGAGCACCAGCAGATTGTTTTTTCGGACAAGCGTCGAAAAAAGCTTGCCAACCTCTTCCGGTGGCAATTTTGAATCTGGTGAGATGATTGCGAGGACGCGGTTTACTTGAACCTCCTTTTCAATCTCATCAATACTTGGCAAGGCCAGCACTTTTTGATAGGCTCTTTTGCTTTTTGGCTCGAATGCCTCTCGCAGACGATGTGCAATCAGCTCGGAAACTTTGGGTTCAGGGGCGCGAGCAGCAAGACCCGTCAGCATCTTGGTAAGGTTTTCGAGCTTGTCAAAATAGATTCGACCTTCGGCTGATTTATGGAGATACCAGCTTGATTTTGTAAGGTTGTCACAGGCTTGCTGGTAAAAGCTCAGATCGGCATTCGGGGTGGCGAGGCATTCGAGGGTTTCTGAGAGGGTAAGACCTTTAACCGGATTGACCGCCGTAGAGAGGCTTGAAACAAGAAGCAGATTGGCAACCTGGGCCGCAGCGTCGTTGCCTGCATTTGCATCAATGGTTTGAGCATGGGCGCTGCCATCGGATGAATAGATATCCCTCGCAACCGCATCGTCGAGTCTTGAGATAGAGATGATTTTCTCTCTCACCTCATCAATGGAGAGATCAAAGTGCTGCGGGCCGATAAGCATCACATCGTTTTCTTTCCGTTCCCAGACCGACTTTAAAAGCCTTGAGGCAAGCTCCAGCAAGCCACGCGTCTGCTGAAACTCCTTGTTTTCCTTGAAGAGAGCAAAAATGTGTTTCATCTGAGGGTGAAACGGATAGGTCTGCTCCACTTCAGAGGCGAGTTGCTCCGGCGATTTCTGTTGCTCAATGGTTTTTGAGCGCTGCGCCTGCTCTATTGCCCTGCCAAAACTTTCAGCGATATGAGCAATTTGCGCATTATCGGGCAACCGGGAAAACAACCTTTTTTTGAGAATCGCGTAAGTTTCATCCCCTGACAGATCAACCGGAGTAATATTGAACTCTATCCGATTCAGCTCTTTACGGGATGATTCAAGCGCTGTATTGATAATTTGGGTGCCTTCAGCGTAACTGGCCTCCAGATCGGAAACAATGATACAGATGTTCTTTTTGCCGCTCGAAGCCGTAAGCAGGTTCGCAAAAGCTCTCCCGGCAATATCCGCAACCGTCCCGCTGCCGACAGCCTGCGTGCGGTAATAGCCAAAGTACGTCGGCATTTCATCCAGCAAAATGAGCACCGGAGCCTCTATGTTGTCAAACAGGGCTTGCCAGTGCTCCTGCCCAGGCGACTCTGTCCCGGCTTTAAAAAAACCTTCGTAACCGAGTTGCGCTGCAATTCTCCCCCAGAAATAATCGTTAGGCTGCTCACGGCCATTAAAAAAGGCCACCTGAGCCGAGCCAAAAGCATAACGGGAGGAAGTTTCAGGAAAAAATTCCGTGCGGAGATTCGGGTGGCGAGCAAGAAAAGCCATCGTTTTGATCAGATGGGTCTTTCCACCTCCCATCGCCTGCTTCAACCGGAAAACAGGCCGACCGCCTGAAGAGCCAGAAAGCCGCTTGAACCCCTCATTCACCAACTCTTTCATCCCGTTGGTCAAATACGAGTGGCTGAGGAATAGCTGCCCAGCCGCAGCATCAAGAGAATCATTGTCGATTCGCTCAATACTGTCGATTCGCTCAATACTGTCGCTGATTCTTATCTCCAGCGCTCCTTCATTGAGCTGGCAAATATCCTTTACGGTTGGAAGCATAATGACAACGCTGATTTATGACCGATATTGTGCTTGGGTGCCTTGAACTTGTTGCAATTTTGGTAGTTACGGTAACGATGGCGAATGGAAGCTGTCGTTTTTTGAACTACAGCCTGTAAAGTACGAGATTTTGCCTTTAGTTGAACGTGGTTCGATGAATAATGGGCATGAAAAGAGGGTTGGAATGCTGTAGCATGGCTTTATTCGCAACTCGATCACAGGTGGCGAGTGGCGAATGCTTTCGATGAGAGTCGCTCGTTCGGGAAGGCTGCGCAGGTGCTTGTCGCTTGATATCTCTCACTGTCAGCCACATACTCAGGTGGTGGTTGTGTCGGCTGGATATTTTATTGCACGTACCAGGGAAATTGATCGTGAGGTGCGGGAGGTGATGGTTCGTGCGGGGCAACTTGGGTCGAGAGGGATGGAGTGCTCGGAGGCTGAGCGTTTGTTTTGTTCTGGAAAACGGACATCACTTCAAGTTCCAAAATGCAACCTGCACTGGTTTAAATATGCGTAATTTGTAGATAAACCCGCGACGGTGTACCTTGAGTAGAATTGCTTGTGAACCCTTGCATCCTCTGGAATTGTGGCATGAACACTTTCTGTCGAATTTTGCTCTTTTGGCTGCTGCTGACAGGGAACGTGTATGCAGCGAACAACCCCACAACGTGGCCTTATGGCGGCACACCTGTTGCAAATGAAGGCAGGGGGAAGCAAAGTATTATTTTTAATGATATTACCAATTTTGGAGAAACGTCACCACATTATTTTCGTGCTCATTTCATAAATGCAGATTTCAATAAGGCTCTCTTCATAAAAGAAATACGTTTTATTGCGGATTTTGATGGAAATACCAGGTTTTATGACGCTAACTTCAGAAAATCGGCCAATTTTAGTGGTGTTCATTTTAATGGAGACACCTCTTTCAATCAAGCTCAGTTCCAATTCACAACTATCTCACGTGTAGATGTAGCTACAAGCTTTGTTGGGACTAAGTTTGCAAAAGATGCGAATTTTGGATCCACCTTGTTTGCTGGAAAGGTTTGGTTTATGGATGCTAAGTTTGCTGGCGATGCCGATTTTCGTGATGCCAATTTTTTACGTGATGTTGATTTTTCCCACACAGCCCCTAAAGATTACACCAAAAGCCCTACAGTATTTAAAAAACAAGCTAATTTTATGTCCGTAATTTTTAATGGCTATACCAATTTTTCTTTAACTCAATTTGAACAAAACGCGAATTTCAGTAACGCCACTTTTTCAAGAATGGCGAATTTCAGCGACGCAACCTTTTCAGGATATGCCAATTTTGAAAACTGTCAATTCAGTCATAAAGTTAATTTCGCGGGAACTCAGTTTATACCGGGAGTAGATCTGAGAAGAGCTGATTTCAGCAAGTCCGGTTCTATTCTGTTTGATCATCACACTTCTTTCCCTAATAATAAACTAAATGTGAACTGGAATCAAATCAAAGGCCGACTCCACCTTTCTGAAGAATCATGCATAAATGCCTCGCCCTGGCAAATGGCGAAAAGAGAATATCGCGAACTTGATTCGCTATACAATCGTGTTGCTCACAAGAAGATCTCCGATACACCAGATACGCTCGCAATCAAACGGCAGAACATAAAAGCCCGCCTTGACAGCCTGACGCAAGTGTTCAACAAAGAGCGTTACGACCTCACAGAAATTTTCTATCTCCGGCTTCGTGACAACTATCTTGCGCAGAACGACAAAGCTTCGGCTGATGCCGTCACGTATGAACTTGCAGAACGCAAGGCTGAGATTCTGAATGAACCGCTCTGGATTCTGTACGGCTGGATAATGGGATGGGGATACAAACCTGTTCAATTTCTTCTTGCCGCATTTTTATTGGTTGCCCTACCCTTTGCCCTCTTCTGGTATCGGCGCTACTACCACCTTGTGCTGCCAATGGTTGACCATGCCATTGATGACGCATTCAAAGAACAACTGAAGGCACCAGAGAAGCTGAATAAAAAGAATCACTTCAACCACGCGGCCATTGCTGGCGAAATTATCTTCCCGGCGAGAGTCTGGCACGTCATATTTTTCAGCACCTCAGTGCTGCTTGGCATCCGCTTCAAAAAGGAGTGGATTGAAAAAAAAGATCGCGCCTTTTTATGGTGGGTTACAGCAGAGTGGCTTATCGGCATTGGGCTCTACATTCTTTTTGCCGTGCTGGTCAAGAGCAACGAGTTCAGCTATGTGAAAGGTTTGCTGGGATTGTCGTAGCATCACACTTCACATTTCTTGCTCTTCCGATTGAAATACTGGAAACGCACGAACTATGAGGAGCCTCCACATCTACAACCCCAAGAGGGTATTCAACTTACACAGCACTTCATCGAGTGTAGCTGATGGCAGCGGGCAAATAAACTCTGCCTGCCGGATCTTCCAGTCAAGACTTTTTACCTGATCAGATAAAACCGCGCCTTTGATGCACAACCCTTCAGGCAGCAGCACTTCAAAGGGATAACCTTTAATCTGACTGGTAATAGGGCAAAGAAGCGCCAGACCAACTTTGGAGTTGTAGGCTTTAGGAGACAAGACTAATGCAGGGCGACGTCCTGCCTGCTCATGCCCCGCTTGTGGATTAAAGGCTATCCACACCACGTCACCACGATCTGGAGTATACGCCATAAAATTACCAGTTTTCTTTTCCTGCAGCGTCACCGGTATCGCATTCGT
>CAJEXQ010000008.1 GCA_903994635.1 uncultured Chlorobiaceae bacterium | reverse complement strand
AACACGTGAAGTTTATAAACTGAGATAGATTCTGCATAAGGTGACAGATATAAAAGCATCAAGCATAATTTCTGTTACTCGAATCTGTCAGTTTTCCGATGACATATTTATCAAAGGATTACCGGGATTTTAGTGATAACCGCGAGGAATCCTCGATTCCCCCGACTTTATCAATAACGACCAGCCTACTCCCCCCACCACCATCAACAACGCCACAACAAAAGCACCAAGCGCTATCCAACGCCCCATCTCAAAGCCGCTTCGATCATAATAAAACCTGACCTCCCGGCTGCCTGATGGAACCACAACCCCGCGCAACAGCCCGTTCACCTTGATCATGGCGGCTGAACGACCATCAATCTTCACCTTCCAGCGCAGCGGATAATATAGCTCGCTCACCACAAGAAATGCCTCGCCGGGCGTGGCAACCTTCACAACCATCGACTCCGCTTTTGCACCAAGCGACGTCACCGTGGCCGCAGCAAACGTGCTGGCTCCTCTCCAAAGTGAGCCATCGGCATACGCAACACCGGCAGGGGCCTCATCATCAAGAATACGGGCAAACAACTCTTCGTTGTTGTTCACCGCGATGACCCGATTGGCGAACCATGCTCTTGGTGCGGTCTGCTGAAGGCAGTACACATAAGCCGTGACGGGGCCACTGGCGAGCTGCAGGGTGCCGGTTTTAACCAGTTCGAGTGCTGGATGACCAAGAGGTGCTGGGCTGACAATGTAACCGACATTGAGCATTCGGAGCACGTTGATGCTGGAGAGATTCTCTGTTTTCGCGAGAAACTCTTCGTAAAGTTTGAGTTTGGCGGGATGATAACCGCCAACTGACTCGATGCCAAACAGGGCAAACTTGTTCTCTGCAAAGAGCGGCCCGGCGGGGTAGATTCTGAAGGGCCCTTGCTGTGCGGCGAGGTAGCGGGTAATATCGTCGGGCTGAAATGCGGGTTCTACAATACGGCTGTCGGCATAGAGCGGTGAGCGCAGAGAGTTTGCGGAGGGGTAGATAATCTGGATGTCGATCCAGAGCAGATCGCCAAGCGCAAGAAGAAAGAGCAGGAGACCGGTCAGTTTGTGGGAGAGCTTCCCCTTGATGCTGAGCCAGAGCACTCCTGCAAACAGCGAGGCAAGCATCAGGACAATCAAGAGACTTCCGGTCAGATTCTCCCAGCGCACCTTGTTGACCATAAAGGCAAGATCAAAACTGCCAACCTGTGGCTCGGGATAAAGAGTGCGGAAAAAGTTCTCGACAGGCTGTTCAAAGGCAAGAAATAGCAACAGAATTGCCGCAAGAAGAAGCGCTCCAAGCCGGATTGATTTCAGCAATCGTTTGGGCTGGCGCTGAAGCAGATCGTTTACTCCAATTGCGGCAAGAAAGGAGATGATCAGGTAGAGCATGATGAGCGCCATCGACGGGACCCTGAATCGGCTGAACAGTGGGGCGAAATGGTAGAAGAGATCAAAAATAGGGCTGAAAAACCTGCCGAAGGAGAGCAGCAACGCCAACAGTGCGGCGGCAACAAAAAACCGGGTCATCGGCTCTTTCCGCCGCAGAACAGCGCCTGCAACGGCGAGGAGCAGTACCACAATTCCAGCATAATTGGGGAAGTCGGTGAAGGGCATAAAGCCCCAGTAGGTCAGACCGCCAAACCCGAAGAATCCCGGCACCAGAAAGGTGAAGAGCTCCAGAGGGTGCATTGACCAGAGTGTGGCATACTCCCATGCTGAAGCTCCACCCTCTGCCGCCCCTCCCCTCACAGAAAATGCCGCATACTCTGAGGCTGGCAGATAGATTGAGGCCGACATGGCTACCCCGCAACCCAGCGCAACGATCAGCAACAACACCAGACGAAAAATGCCCTTTTGGCTGCCCGCATCAATGCGCTGCGGAACCTTATCACCACCCGCGTGCCCACGAACGCCTGCAAGCCCTCCCCCGTGTCCACCTGCGTTCACGCCCTCACCTCCGCCAGACAGACTCGCCACAACACCAACGCCAGCCCCGGTCATCCCGCGCCTGAAGAAAACCAATACAACAACCAGCAGCAGCACAAGCATCCACGAATAGTAAGCGATCTGCACATGTGAGCGCTGTAACTGAAAACCGGCAAGGAGCGCCAGAACCCCGGCATCGGCAAGCCCGCCGCGCTGCATGAGCCGCAAGGTGGCCCAGAGCATCCAGGGCATATAGGCCACCGTCATGAGCTGGCTGCCGTGACCGTGCACCAGCATGGCGCTCATATAGGGGTTGAGCATAAAAATGGCCCCGCCTAACGGAGCGGCAAGGGTTGTCAGGCCGTACTGGCGAAGAAAGAGGAAGACTCCAAGACCGGCAAAGGCGAGATGAAGCAGTTGCAGCACCATGCCGTCAGTATGGAAAAGGTTAAACACAACGTTCGGATAATAGAGACCGCTAAGATAGCTGAATGCCTCCACCGTCGGCATCCCCGAAAAGAGCCAGGGCTGCCAGAGCGGGTAGGTGCCGGTTTCAGCCTGAAGCTTGTCGAGCGCCAGGGTTGAGGCATGGGGGATCAGAGAGTCGGGAGCAAGAAGCGTGTTCGGCTGGAAGACGAGCGGCCAGAAGAGCAGCAGCGCCAGAAGGGTGTAGGCCCCATAAACAGTGAGCAACGAAAGAATCTTTTTTTTCACAGCGTTATCGCTTTGGTTCCTTGTTTAAAAAGGGGACGTACTTTAGAATAATCTCTCGCTCCTCCGCTTCCAACTTCAGCAGCAGCATCAACATCGTATAACTGGAGAGAGCAAGAAGCACCCCCGCTCCAAGCCCGGCAAAGGGTGGAAGGGTGAGCAGCCACGGGCGCAAAACCAGAAGAAGCGCAGCACAAGATACTCCGGCAGCAAGAGGTTTCCAGAGCGCCTTGCCAAACGGGTGAATCTTCAGAAGACGTTGTATTTCGCCAAGCCGGAGAGCAGAGAGCAGCAAAAAGAGCAGCAGTGTTGCAAGAGCAGCACCGTTCAGCCCCATGCGGGGAATCAGGAGAAGATTCAGCGCCACCTGCAAACCGAGAGCGCCAAGAGCGTTGAGGAGGCTGAGCCGCGCATAGCCGGTCATGGCAAGCACCGTTGCCGAGAGGCCAAAGGTCGCTTGCAGGAAAGAGCCAGCGGTCAAGAGAAGCAACGCTGTAGCTCCTCCTGCCGCAAACCGGCTGCCAAAGACCGAAAGCACCTGCTCGGGAAGCGCCATGAAGAGAATTGCTGGCGGAATGACAACCATAATAATCCAGCGTGTCACCATTTTGTAGATGCGACCTATCTCCGCATTCTGGCTTTTGGCGTGCAAATCAGCAATCATCGGGGCGGCAATGCCGGTAAAGGCAAGGAGCACCGAACGGATGAGTCCCGCCGTTCGGGCGGCTGGATGGTAGAGGCCGACCGTTGCGGTATCGGTGAGCATCCCGAGCATCATCACATCGAGCCAGTGACTCATCATGCTCAGGAGCGAGACCGCCATAAAGGGAAGTGCGTAAGCCATCATCGCCTTGTCCGTACGGGCGTGCAGGATATCCGACGGGAGCACACCAGTGATGGCTGTAAGGCGAGGGCGAATCCAGATAAATGCCCCGATGCCTGCCAGCACAAAGGGGAAAAAGAGGGCGGCATCATGACCAGAAGTGTACCGGAGAAGCAGCGTCAGCAAGAGCAGGAGCAGCGGACTGAGTATCTGCGTGGCAATAATTTTTGGCTTGAGCTGCTGAAAGCCCTGCATCGCATGGCCAAACAAGACAGTTGCCACGTTGAAGGGAATAGCCGCCGCATAACAGCAGAGCGTAAGCTGCAACAGGCGGCTGCCATTGAGCAGCGAAGCGATCTGGCCTGAAAAAAGCAGCAGCAGGAGCGCCACAACGAGCGAGAGAGCGAGCGCAGTTTTAAGGGCGGAACCAATCGCGCCCCTCTGGCGAAGAGGATCGTGACTGTAGAGGCTGACAAAACGCAGGAGGCCGGAATCAAGCCCGGCAATGGCAAGCACCTCTGAAATCTGGATAACCGCAATGGCAAGCGCATAGACACCAAGGGCATCAACACCGAGCAGCCGGGCAACCACAAGGTTATAGCCAAACCGCGCCACCTGGCCGAAGAGAAATCCGGCAAAAGAGAATCCAGCCTGACCGGCTATGACGGCATTGCGATTCACGGGCATCTCTCCAGAAAAGCGCTCCTCAACTCCTGCTCCATCGTGGCGGCAAGTGCATCCCAACTATGCAACCGGGCGAATGCCTGCCGCGCCTCAACGCGACCGTCAGCAAGAGCCATGGGCACCATGCGGACAAACTCCTCCTGGGAGGTCGCAACATGCACCACCTCTCGCGCCCGCTCCACCGCGCTGCAATAGTTCATCGAGAGCACCGGCACACCGACGGCGGTATATTCATAGAGCTTGTTGGGGTGAGAGACCCCTTTCAGCCTGTTGGCAAGCAGCGGCATCAGCGCCAGATCAAACCGCTGCACCCAGGCTGGCAGCTCGGCATAGTCGATTTTACCAAAATAGTGAACATTGGGAAGTGCGTTGATCGCCTCCTGTTTGTTCCACCACTCCCGTTCGTAGGCGGGGCCAAGCAGCACAATCTGATACTCCGGCCAGGCGCGGGCAGTTGCAGCAATCAGGGCGGTATCAATCCAGTCCATCGCTCCGGCGTAGCCAAGAATCGTACCCTTGATACCGGAGAGCGCAACTGGCTTGTCAGGACGGGGAACAGCAAAATGGTTGAACTCCACGCCATTGCCAAGTTCGACGGTGCGAACACCGGTCGGCAGCTTGAGCTGACTGGTCAGTTCGCTGCTCACACTGAAGAGAAGATGCACCCTGGAGAGATAGCGGTCAAGAGAGCCCTTCAGCCACGCGGGAGTGTCCGGAAAAGCAAGATGGTCATCGTTGGCATCATAAAAGCGGAGACTGCAAGGGAGAAGGGCGGCTACCCTTCCCCAATAGACATTACTCAGACCGATTATCCTGTCGGATGAGCCGAATCCCAGCACCGTCACCCAGAAAAGCATCAGCAGAATACCGGGCAGGGAGAGCAGCCCGCGCAGCAACGGAATATCAAGCAGACGCCCGATCCTGAAGGGAACACTCTTCAGAAAAGGAACACTGACCACCCAAACCCTGCCCCGCTTGACCGGGAGCCAGTGGTGGCTCCGCCCAAGCGCAAAAGGCTCTATGAAAAGAATGCTCCAGTTATCCGGAAAACGGGCAAGCAGGCGCTGTTTCCGGGTGGAGAGAAAATCCCACTGTATCTCGGAAAACCAGACAAGCCTGAACGGACGGAACGGGCTAATCGGGCTGCGGGTGGCTCCCCTATCGGACGGCAAGTTCATAGATCTGCACTTTTTCATACCATGCCCGCAACAGCGGCTTCACTCCTGTAAGATAAAACAACGGGTGGCGGATACGAAACTCCGCGCTTCGGAGCACGGCAAACCCGGCACGGCTGAAGAGCGAAAGAGCCTCAGAGCGCGTCATCTCATGAAAATGGTCGGGGCTGGCAAGAGATGGGGGCTTCCTGAGAGGCATGGAGACAAAAAGCCTTGCATCATCACCAGCAAGAAGATGCCTCACCTCAAGCAGTGCGTGAAGCGGATTGTAGAGATGCTCCAGCACTTCAAAAGCTGTCACAACACCAAAGGAACCTGTCAAAGGCTCAAGATCAAGATCAACGGCGGTGTTCTCGAACGGGCAGCCAAAATACTGCTCAAGCAATGCGGTCAAGGGGGTGCGCTCTCCCAAGTCAAGTCCGCTGGACAGTCGTAAAGCAGAAGATGACGAGCCTTGCAAAAATTCAAGGGTTCTTTTCCAGCGAATCCGGTGAGCCGGATCGTTGAGATATGCTTCATCGATAACCGTTCTGCAACTATTCGGCATAGCTCCTCCCCGAAAACCATTGCTTCAGAAGAGTTCCAGAAAGTCGCAGGGGAAGCAAAAGCAGATACAGCGCCATTCCGCTCCAGGCGCGCTGCTTGCTGAAAAGACGAAGCGCCCCACGGCTCTTTTTCACCAGCTTCAAAAAAGGTCGGCCAGAAAGCGAGGTCGACACCTTGTGCCAAACCATTGAGGAGGGCACATACACCACACTCTTGCCCAGTGCACGAACCCGCAGGGAGAGATCAACATCCTCCGCATACATCGCAAAGCTCTCATCAAACCCTCCAACCGCCTCAAAATCGCGGCATCGCATGGCAAAACAGCAACCCGTTGCATAGTCGGTAGAGCCGGGACGGTCAAATTCAGGCGCATCCTTCTGCCGGAGCCCCACATGGTAGATCAAGCCGGTTGACAACCGGACAACTCCACCCGCATACCAGAGCAGATCAGGTCGATCCCAATAATAAATTTTCGGCACCGCTATACCTGCCAACGGTTGAAGACGCAGCGTTTCGACAAGCGGAGCACAAAAACCGGGCTCAACAATGGTGTCGTTGTTCAAAAAAATGACAAACTCAGCCTGCAACTCCTGAACGCGCCTGAACCCGGCATTGTTGCCGCCTGCATAGCCGAGGTTAGCGGGCAAGCGAAGCTGCTCCACAGCAGGAAAAGCCTTTCTTATCTTTTCAGGCGAGCCGTCGGTCGAGCCGTTATCGACAACCAGTATCTTGTATCCCTTTACAAGAACGTGAGCAAGCGACTCCAGGCAGGCAATCGTCTCCTCTGCGCCGTTCCAGTTCAGAACAACAATACAGGTCAACGCCTCCATCGCTACCTCCCCGCCGCTATTGTTTCAAGAAAACGACCTGCCGACGCAGCAAAAGCCTCCCAGGAAAACTCACTGCGAAAGGCTTCGATTGCCGGGCGCATCAAAGTCAGCTTCTCCCTTGCATCCAGAAACTCCCCGACCGCATCGGCAAACCCCTCCGGCGAACTGTCACCGGCAACCCAGCCGGTCTTGCCAGGACGCACCATCTCGGGAAGGGCACCCACCGGAGTGACAATCACTGGCAGACCATGCCCGTAGGCAAGCTGCACCACACCCGACTGTGTTGCGCTTCGGTAGGGAAGCACAACCGCATCAGCCGCCGCAAAAAAAAGCGCACTGCGTTCAACAGAAACATAGCCCGGATAGAGATCAACATTTCCCCCAAGGCCAAGTTGATCAACAAGTCGTCGATAAAGAGAAACATCCTCATAAAAGTGGCCAGCAACGACCAGCCTGAGATCAGGTTCCCCCCGAAGAATCGCGGGCATGGCTCGAAGCATGATATCAAGCCCCTTGTAGTGACGCACATAGCCAAAAAAAAGCAGCACCGGCGAAAAAGGATCAAGATGAAGTTCATGACGAGCATCCTTTACCGTTGGCACCTCCCCTTCCGCCTCATACACCGGATGAAAAAGTGTACATAAGGGCAGAGTAGGAATCGCCGCATGAACCTCCCGCGAAACTGCACCGGAAAGCGTCAAAAAACCATCAGCAGAAGCGGCAAGCAGTCGCTGCATGAGCGGCTCAAAAAAAAAGGATTCGTGTGACGAGAGGTTGTGCAGCAACACCACCATCCTGATACCGGTCAGGCGGCGCAGCACAAAACAGAGAGGCGCAAGCAGTCCGCTCCAATAGGCGACCAGCAGTATATCGGGATTCTGAGACTTGAGTTGCCGGATCGCGCCAACCCAGGAAAAGGGATTATAGAGCACCAGTCGCGCATCATCAGGCAAAGAGCCCCCCGTATTGTTCACCAGAAAACCGGGATAGAGCGCCCTGAAGGGAACAGAAAAAACCTCATCTCCCCGCTTGCGAAGAGCCGCCTCCAAAAGTGCACTGAAACGGGCTATACCTCCCTTCAATGGGGGAAAAGGAGATATGAGGGCTATTCGCAAAGCTATACCTCACCAAAACCTTGCTCAAAAAGCTCCACCAACTGCCGGGCAGCCTCTATGTCATCCACGCCATCAAGTTTGAGCGTCAACTTGGTGCCCCTGGGAGCAGCAAGACTCATGACACCGATAATAGACTTTGCGTTGATTTCAACTCCACCCATCACGATAAAAAAATCGGATTTAAAACGGGATGCAAGTTTAACGACCGCAGCCGCAGGTCTGGTGTGCAGCCCTGCCTTGTTTTTTACGACAACTTCCTGAACAATCACGAATTTTCAGTACCCCTTTGTATGATTTAGAGTCTCTTCACCATTGCAGTCTCATCACATGCCATAAGTTTTGGACAATGAGTACAATCCTTCCATATCTTCTGCGGAAAATACTCTTTTCTGATTTCACTGTACCCGATCCGGGTAAAAAACTCCCGGCTGAGCGTCAGAACAAAAACCTCACTGACACCTTCATCACGCAAGACCGACTCGGCCTTTTCAACCAACAACCGCCCTATACCCTTCATCTTATAGCGGTTAAAGACTGCCAGCGATCGAATTTCGGCAAGCTTCTGTGTATAGAAAGCGATAGCACAGCAGCCTATCACCTCGCCATTATATTCGGCGACGAAGAAGTTACGAATATTTTCAACAATGTTATCACCTGAGCGCTCCAGCATAATTCCCTGACGGGCATACTCTGCCGTAATGGCAGCTATGGCCCCTGCATCAGCAAGACGCGCATACCTGACAAAAAGTTCAGCCTGCTGCATTTATTACCCGAGCCCCTCATCCTGGGGTTCAGCAGCTCGGGTACGCCCCGATACCTCTCTCCAGAGTTCATCCTTGAGCTCCTTCAGCCCCAGTCCGGAGACTGCTGAAATCGGAAGTACCCTGACTCCCTTTTCAAGTGCCGGAATCTCAAGATCTTCAGAAGCAATATCCATTTTGGTAACAACAACTATCCGCGGTTTATCGAGCAATCCCTTGTCAAATTTCTCAAGCTCTCCGAGAAGTGTCCGGTACTCTGCGGCAATATCAGGCGAATCTGCGGCAATAAGAATAGCCAGAATCTTCGTGCGCTCAATATGACGGAGAAACTGCAAGCCCAGCCCCTTGCCCTCGGACGCTCCCTCGATAATTCCAGGAATATCGGCCATGACAAACGATTTATACTCCTCATAACGCACAATGCCAAGATTCGGCACCAGGGTCGTAAAGGGATAATCAGCAATCTTTGGTTTCGCCGCGCTGATGACCGAAATCAGGGTTGACTTGCCCGCATTTGGAAATCCCACAAGACCAACATCAGCCATAAGCCTCAACTCCATCTCAAGCAGAAGCCCTTCACCTTTCTGGCCTGGTTCGGCATAACGGGGTGCCTGACGGGTTGGCGTGGCAAAATGCTGGTTTCCTCGCCCGCCCTTGCCTCCTCTGGCAATCAACAACTCCTGCTCGGCTCCAGTCAAGTCGGCAATGATCTCATGGGACTCTGCATTTCTGATAATAGTACCACACGGCACATCAATAACAATATCTGCGCCATCCTTGCCTGTTTTCCGGGCTCCCTGCCCATGCACACCACGAAGCGCAATATATTTATTTTTGTATTTAAAATCGAGAAGGGTGGTCAACTGACTATTGGTTCTGAGCCAGACATGGCCTCCCCGACCGCCATCACCTCCGTCAGGCCCACCTTTGGGCACAAACTTCTCCCTGCGAAAACTCACACACCCTTTACCGCCGTCTCCAGCCTGAACAAATATGGACGCACTATCAACAAACTTCACTAACGCACCTGCCTTTTGAATAATCTTTCATCTTTACCTATCTTCGCAAACAACAACTGAACTTAATAAATCTATGGCTGCCACACACACAGGAAAACCCACTGACAAACCCTCAATCGAGGAGCTGATCACGCGGCTTGAGGAGATAACCCGCAATATCGAAAACCCCGACACCGGCCTTGAAAACTCTATCGGCCTCTATGAAGAGGGTTTGACCATTGCCGAGACATGCAAAAAGCGACTTCAGGAGGCCAGAAAAAAAATTGAGGTCATCAATCCTGAACTTGCTAAAACGATGCCCGAAACACCGCGTATCAAAGATCTTTTCGACAGCGAATCCTGAAATCGCTCACCCGTCGAGCCGCTTCAGCAGCAGATCATTGACCATCTGGGGGTTGCCCTTGCCTTTCATCCGGCTCATGCACTGCCCCACAAAAAAGCCCAGCAGCTTGGTCTTCCCCCCGCGATAGGCCGCAAGCTGACCGGGATTGGCATCAATAATTTCCTGGACAACCGCTTCAATCGCTCCGATATCCGACACCTGTGCCAGCCCTTCACGCTCAACAATATCCATTGCACTGGCCTGATCAGCCAACATTATTTCAAACACCTGCTTGGCAATTGTATTGCTTATGGTTCCCTCCCCAATGAGACGAATCAGCTCTCCCAGCCTTCCAGGAAGAATGGAAAACTCAGCAATGTCAAGATACTTCTCTTTAAGAATACGCATCACCTCTCCCATCACCCAGTTCGAGGAGACCTTGGCCTCGCCCGAAACCTTGACAGTCTGTTCAAAATAGTCAGCGACCTCCCTCTCTACCGTCAATACCGCAGCATCATAGACGGGAATGGCATACTCGGAAGCAAAACGGAGAGCCCGCGCTTCGGGAAACTCCGGAAGCTCAAGCCTTATACGATCAATCATCTCCTGGTCAACGAGCACCGGCACCAAATCAGGGTCGGGGAAATAACGATAGTCGTGTGCAAACTCCTTGCCCCGCATGGAACGGGTTTCGCCCTTGTCGGCATCCCAAAGCCGGGTCTCCTGAATAATCACTCCGCCATTGTCAAGAATCTCTCTATGACGCTCAACCTCAAATTCGATAGCCTTTTCAACATTCTTGAAAGAGTTCATATTCTTGATTTCAGTACGGGTACCATACTCTGTTGCTCCAACAAGCCGCAGGGAGACGTTGGCGTCACAGCGAAGACTCCCCTCCTCCATGTTACCATCCGAAATGCCGAGATATTTGACAATCTGGCGCACCTTCTGCAGGTATGCTGAAGCCTCTTTCGGGGTACGCATATCGGGGTAGCTGACAATCTCAAGCAGGGGAACTCCGCACCGATTGAGATCAATATAGGTCTCCTCTCCAATATCGTGAATCGATTTGCCTGCATCCTCCTCAATATGAATCCTGATCAGGCGAATCTCCTTGCGCCCCTCTCCAGCATCGATAGTGAGAGATCCTTCACCGCATATCGGCTCTTCAAACTGCGAAATCTGGTACCCTTTCGGCAAATCCGGGTAAAAATAGTTTTTCCGGGCAAGCACGGAATGAGGAGCTATAGTACAACCCATCGCAAGACCAATCTTTACAGCATCCTCAACCACCTGGCGATTGAGTACTGGCAAAGCTCCCGGAAGAGCAAGGCAAACCGGACAGACATTCGTATTGGCATGTTTGCCAAACTGTGCCGAGCAACCGCAAAAAGCCTTGCTCACGGTATTAAGCTGACAATGAACCTCAAGGCCCACCACTAATTCATACTTCATTGCAACAATTATCGTTATTGAAAAAACGCAGTATTTTTACCCCGAAGCCTTTCGATGCTTATAAAAACCTTATTGATACGGATTATAAGAGAACTTCTGCCCGCCAACGGTCGCTTCAGCCATAACCCCTGCCCTTGGAAGCACAAAAACAGCTACACCGTTGGAATAGTCAGTATTGGTTGCCACCGCTGCTGTTACCACAATTGCCGCAACCTGGGCATTCATCTCATAATTTTCTTTTTTGAAATTGTCAAGCTCTTCCTTGCTTTTAAAAAAAATAATTTCAGAGAAAGATTGGCCTCCGAGCTGAGGTCCAACATTAAACTGGGTAATGGATGAGCGCCCGACAAGCTTTTTCTCTTCATAGACATATCCCTTGCCATGCCCCCCACCTACTATGAAAAAACCGCCCTTAAAAACTGCCGGAAAAACCGCATAGCCATGGGCATTTTCAAAAAAACGGGAGAGCCACGGAGCGCTTATTCTGAAAGACTCAACCGAAGCCCTTGCATTATCCCCTTCCGCCGGGTCCCATCCCGCCCTTGCAGTTACAGAAAACAGCCCTGCCAACATAAAGGCAAGGACAATCATTTTCACCATCTTCATCATCGACACTTTATTCATGTTATTAAAAAACATCATATTTCATTGGCATCGCTCATTTCGTTATGAAAAGGCTAATTACCCGCCAACCTCAATCTCGCGCTTCAGTGCCTCGCGCTCAATTTCAAGGCGCCGGATTTCGCGGTTGAGCCGGTCGAGCTCTTCGGGGCTGCTGTCAATTTCAAGCCTGAGTCGCGATGAAGCCTCATCAATAAGATCGATGGCCTTGTCTGGCAGAAAACGGTCGGCAATATAGCGATTTGACAGCTCCGCAGCAGCAACAATGGCAGCGTCCTTGATACGCACACCATGATGGATCTCGTATTTCTCCTTGAGGCCACGCAGGATGGAGACGGTGTCTTCAACGCTCGGCTGATCGACCACGACGGTCTGGAAGCGGCGTTCAAGGGCGGCATCCTTTTCGATATGCTTTCGATACTCGTCAAGCGTGGTAGCGCCGATACAACGCAGCTCGCCACGGGCAAGGGCAGGCTTGAGAATATTGGCTGCATCCATTGATCCCTCGGCTGAACCAGCGCCAACGAGCAGATGAAGTTCATCAATAAAGAGAATGATCTCGCCATCCGACGACTGTACCTCGCGAACAACCGCTTTCAGACGCTCTTCAAACTCGCCACGGAACTTGGCGCCAGCGACAAGCTGGGCAATATCAAGGGCGGCAATCTGTTTGCTTTTCAGGTTTTCAGGCACATCTCCAGCAACAATACGCTGTGCAATTCCCTCGACAATCGCAGTCTTGCCTACTCCAGGCTCACCGATAAGCACAGGATTGTTCTTGGTTCGGCGACTGAGAATCTGCAACACCCGGCGAATCTCCTCATCACGGCCGATAACCGGATCAAGTTTGCCCTTTCGTGCCTGATCGTTAAGGTTGCGCGAATATTTTTTCAGTGAGTTGTAGGTCTCTTCGGCACTCTGACTGGTCACCCGCTGCGTTCCCCTAATGGTGGTGAGCACCTTGAGAATGGCATCGCGGCTGAACCCCGCATCCCGCAGCATCCGCGACACCGTCACACCGGCTTCGCTCAGCGCTATCAGGAGATGCTCCGAGCTGATGTAGTCATCCTTCAAATTTTCGGCCTCTTTCAATGCTACATCAAACACCTTTCCCAGATTCTGCGACAAATGCTGTCCCGAAGCAGAAGCGCCAGTTACCCTCGGGATCCGATCAATCTCTCGCTCAAGAGCCGCTTGCAATGTTTCAGAAGGAACTTCCAGCTTCTGCGCTATCTGAATGGCGATACTGCTTTTGTCGTCAAGCATGGCATAGAGCAGATGTTCCGGCTCTATCTGCTGATGCTGGCGACTGCTGGCATTCGTTGCCGCCGCCTGCAACGCTTCCTGCGCCTTCAGGGTAAACTTGTTTGGATCAAACTGCATGGTTCCAATATTTTAGTTCAACGTTCAGGAATGTAAACCCTCACCATCAGACTGTTGCGGCATATTTTTTACAACCGCATTCACCAAAAGCCAAACAATCTGGGCGCCAGTTGATAACAGCTCCACACTTTTCTCCTGGATGTGACGCTGCGTATCAAGCTGCTCCTTAAAAAGTTCCACGGAAGCGGGATCATAATCACCCCCACTGACGTAGCCATCAATCACCTCCTCAGCTTCATCGAACGGCATATTGAAAACCTTGATTCCAAGCTTTGCCTTTTCAACTGAATCGAGAGCTCGTCGAGCTGTGTTCTGCTGCTCCATCATAATAATATCTGTTTTTCGTCTGACAAAGGACTGTTTTTACCTGATTTCGAGTGCAATGTAACAATTTTTTCAGCAAGAAAATGGAATGGCGGGTATCAGCAATATGACAACGGACTCTTTATCAACCTCTGCCACCACCTCGTCCAATCATGATTTCTGCGAGCAGGGAAATGAAGCCTGCAACAAGAAAATATCGGGAAAGTGATTCACGCCCGACAGGCTCCATCACCCAGCGTGATGAGGCCGCCATACGGTTGATCCTTTCCGAAACTTCCTGAAAAATGGTATGTCCCGACATGCTTCTGAGGTAAAAGCCACCCGCATCACGAGCAAGAGCCTGCAAAGTTTCAGCTCTGAAACTGCTCATTACCACCCGGCCGCGCTCGTCCAGCTTGACCCCTCCTCTTTCCGCAGGAATAACAACAGGCTGACGCATACCAACCCCTATCACAAAAAGATTGGTCCCGCTCTTTTTCAGTTTTAAAGCCGCCGAACGAACCTCTCCGGCATGATCCTCCCCGTCACTCAACAACACCAGAATTTTCTCCCCCTTAATCCCTGAAGCCAGGCGATTTTCCGATGCGGGCTGAAGAAGAGTTCCTGCAAGTTCGAGAGCAGAACGGAAAGCGGTCCCCTGCTCCTCAATAAGGTCGGGAGATGCCATACCAAGCAACGCATCGAACGCCTCTCGATCGTCCGTGAGGGGGCACTGCACAAGTGGAGCCCCGGCAAAAAGAAGAATAGCCCGCCGACCACCGATTACTGAACGACTTATGCCGATAATTTCCTGTTTCGCCAGCCCAAGACGGTCTGGAAGCACATCCCGTGCCCACATACTGCGGGAAACATCAAGCATAAATACCAGATCGGTGCCATTGCGCAGCACTGGCCGTTCACCTGTACAATGGCTCGGGCCAGTCATTGCAACAAGTAAGGAGGCGACACCAAGGAAAAGCAACACCTTTTTCATGATCACCACCCTCCGTCGCAAAGGGGGCATCATCGCATCAGCCACAGGCACCCCGACAACTGCTTCGCGAAGATGAATCTCTCTGATGACCCCATAACCAAGCAATACGGCAAGTGGAATCAGCAGAAACAGATAAACAATATTTTCAGGCCATTCAAAACACATAGAGAGACTCCTCCATTAAGCGCTCAACAGTAATTGATTCCGTAATAAAATAGCCAAGTCACTCATGATTCAAGCGATACTTGATGCGGCATTACGGAATGACTTTTTTGCTACACTTATCATCAGCGCTACGGTATCCGCAACAATCGACTGTTTGACAAAACAACCTCAATAAAAAGCAACGCCACCGCTACAAGCAACAGGGAGAAAAACAATCCTGAGCGATGCTCCATAACCAGCAATGCATGACGACCCTTTTCCTGCCGATCAATCATGCGAATCGTTGCCTCCAATCCTGCCGGATCCTGCGCCGTGAAATATCCCCCACCAGTCGTTCGGGCAATGCCCTTCAAAGACTCCTCATCCTTCGCAGTATGGTTTCCACTCCCCTCAGATAATTCCGGACGATCTTCAGCAGTTTTAAAACCAGCATTTATCACATAAATCCGTATTCCGCTCCGCCGGGCAAGCACTGCAGCCGTTGCCGGGCCAACCTCTCCTGCATTATTTTCACCATCAGTCACCAGAATAATAATCTTGTGTGTCGACTCCGATACCTTGAGCCGATTGATCGCAATGAGAATCGCCGTGCCGATTGCAGTACCATCATCCCGAATCACCGCAGTCGAAAGATGATCAAGCAACATGGCAAGCGCATCGTGATCAAGCGTCAGAGGACACTGAGTGTACCCCTCTCCCCGAAAAACCACAAGCCCGATCCGGTCGTTCGAACGACGCAACACAAAACTGCGGGCAACCTCCCTGGCCGCTTCCAGACGGCTTTTACCGGTAACATCTCGCTGCAACATGGATTCTGAAATATCAAGCGCCAGCATCACGTCAATCCCTTGCGCTTCGGCTTCTGCCTGGCGAAAAAAGAGACGCGGTTCCGCAAGCACAAGAACAGAGAGCACAAGCACACTCCACCGCAACCATTGGGGTAGAACACGCAACCACCGACCTGCCTCAAATCCAGAAGCCTGAAGTCGCTCAAGAGCGGGAAAAAGTATCCCGGACCCCTGCCTCTCCCGGCGCTCTTTCAGCAAGGCAAACAACGCCAACAAAGGCAGCAGCATCAGCCACCAAGGCTCCGCAAACTCAGGGCGAGGGATGTGAACAAGCCAATCCTGCATAAAATAGTAATCTGAGTTGATGGTCATCAACCGCATCAGGGTAAACAAACAGACCTACCCCGCAACGGTTTCATAACACAATGAAATATGCATCTGAAAAACATTGAAATCAAATCATGAAAACAGGAAGACTATTTCCCCAAATAGTGGTGAAATGAAAGCCGGAGGTTGTTCCATAAATGTAATTTTCGTTATACTCCCCTTGTTGCGCGCTCTTTGTTCTCCCTGCATGATTATGTGCAAAATGTCGACAGTAACCCAAGACCAAATAATATGAACATTCATGAATATCAAGGCAAGGATATCCTGCGAAAATTCGGGGTAACCGTGCCAAAAGGAATTGTGGCCCATTCGCCTGATGAAGCCAAGCAGGCTGCTGAGCGGCTTTTTGAAGAGACCGGCTCTCCTGTAGTGGTCGTAAAAGCGCAGATTCATGCTGGTGGCAGAGGAAAGGCTGGAGGGGTAAAACTGGCCAAATCGCCTGAAGAGGCTTTTGATATCGCGTCAGCAATGATCGGCCTGACACTTGTCACTCACCAGACAGGAGCCGAGGGCAAAGAGGTGAGAAGGCTGCTTGTAGAAGAGGGAATGAATATCGAAAAAGAGTTTTATGTTGGCATCACTCTTGACCGCTCTACCTCAAGGAATGTCCTTATGGTCTCAACCCAAGGTGGTATGGAAATTGAGAAGGTGGCTGAAGAGACCCCCGAAAGACTCCTGAAGATCCAGATTGATCCGCTTTTCGGAGTTCAGGGTTTTCAGGCACGCGAAGCTGCCTTTTTCCTGGGTCTACAGGGTGAACAGTTCCGGAATGCTGTCCATTTCATCACGGTGCTCTACAAAGCATACACCGCAATTGATGCCTCGCTGGCTGAAATAAATCCGCTGGTAGTCACCAAAGAGGGAAAAGTACTGGCACTCGACGCCAAAATCAACATTGATGACAATGCCCTCTACCGCCACAAGGATTTTCTTGAGTTGCGCGATATCCACGAAGAGGATCCTTTTGAAGTTGAGGCCTCAAAATCAAATCTCAACTATGTTCGCCTTGACGGCAATGTTGGTTGTATGGTCAACGGTGCGGGCCTGGCTATGGGCACCATGGATATGATCCAGCTCGCTGGAGGAAAACCGGCCAACTTTCTTGACGTCGGTGGTTCCGCGAGTCCACAGACGGTCGAAGAAGGGTTCAAGATTATTTTGAGTGATAAAAATGTCAAGGCGATTTTGGTCAACATTTTTGGCGGCATTGTTCGTTGCGACCGCGTTGCCGGGGGCATTATCGAAGCCGCGAAAAAAATCGGTCTCCACCTGCCGGTCATTGTTCGGCTTGAAGGTACCAATGCTCCGATTGCGCAGAAAATGCTTGATGATTCCGGATTAAACCTTATCGCCGCCAAAGGGTTGCGTGATGCAGCACAGAAGGTGCAGGAAGCGCTTGCCCTGTCATGAAAAGCTCTTGCCACTGAAACTCTGGATTACTTCGCAGCAAATCCCACACCCCGCAGAAACTCTCCTGCGGGGTGTTTGTTTGGAAATTGGCTTACATCTGCCTGATATTGAATATTGAAACTTTAGCTAACATCATAAGATAGGAGTTCCTACCAATGAAGCCTGTAAAATTATTAGCAGGAGCTGCAATTCTTTTTGCGGCCATTCAGATTGTCCCTTATGGACGCAACCACCAGAATCCTCCGGTCACTGGTGAACCGAAATGGGATTCTCCCCGAACCCAGGAACTTTTCAACCGTGCATGCAAGGATTGCCATTCCAACAACACCATTTGGCCCTGGTACAGTTCTGTGGCACCTGCTTCGTGGCTAACCCAGCTTGATGTCTCACTTGGACGAAAGGGATTCAATGTCTCTGAATGGGGGCGACCAGAGGAAAATGAAGGCGAGAAAGCGGCAAAAGAGGTAAGGGAAGGCAAAATGCCCATGTTTATCTACCTGCCTGCCCATCCCTCCGCCAAGCTGAATGCTGCAGAGAAAGGGGAGCTGGTTGCGGGGCTTGTCGCAACTTTTGGAGAAAAAAAGAGTGCCGCGAAGGGAGTGGATAAAAATAAGGATTAGGAGAAAACAGCACCGCCATGCAATTGTGCGGGGCGGTATCGGTAACTCCCTCTCTGGCAACAGTTTCCAGCAGTAATATCATGAGTGTATCGAATTTTTCAAAAAGCGCTATTATTGCCAAACAGAACTACCCTCTTCATGTGGGACTGTTTCTTTTGACGGTGCTGACAACGCTTTGGGCCGGGGCCTTCTGGGGCGGGCATCCTGCAAGCTTTGCCTCTTTTCCCCGCTTCCTCAATACTTTGGCCACGGGCATTCCCTACTCAGCCTCACTCCTCCTTTTTTTAACCGTTCATGAGTTTGGCCACTTTTTTGCTTCGCAGTACCATGGTGTACGGGCAACTCTCCCCTACTACATTCCTGTGCCGCCTTTGCCGTTTCTTCTCAGTCTTGGTACAATGGGGGCGGTCATAAAGGTAAAGGAGAAAATACCGGGAACAAACGCTCTCTTTGATATTGGCATATCGGGGCCTGTGGGCGGATTTGCTGTATGCTTCGGGCTTTTGCTCTACGGTTTTCTGAATCTTCCCCCTGCCGATTTTATCTATACCATTCATCCTGAATACCTGAAAGGAAGTGGAATACCGATACCAGTACCACAAGGAAGCCTCATCCTTGGCAAGAATCTGCTCTGGATAGGACTCGAATATTATATAGCGCCAAAAAACCTGCCATCAATGACAGAGATGTACCACTACCCATTCCTCTTTACCGGCTGGCTGGGCTCGCTTGTGACAGCGCTGAACCTGCTTCCCGTTGGTCAGCTTGACGGGGGACATATCACCTACGCCATGTTCGGCAGAAGAGGACATGCAAAAGCGGCCAGAACGTTTCTGCTTTTTATCATTCTTCTTGGCTTTCCCGCCTTGCTTGAGCTGCTTCTGTCGCTGTTCAAACCTGACGCTGTTGCTCTGATCCCGCCGGTGATGCTGCATTGGTCATGGTCTGGCTGGATTCTGTGGTCCTTGATTCTTTCGCGGTTCATAGGCCTGAACCATCCATCGACAGGAGATGATCATCGGCTCAATACTTCAAGAAAAATTTCCGGATGGGCCACTATTGCGATCTTTTGTGTGACATTCACGCCGGTACCATTCGCAATAATCTGAAGTACAGAGGAGCACATTGCCATGAGTAGCGATCAAAAGAGGGCAAGCCGTTTCGTGAACACCAGCAGCAACAGGGCGCTTGATCTCGGCAAGGAGACGAAAATCATGGGGATCCTGAATACAACGCCTGATTCATTCTATGATGGCGGCGCGATGCAGGAAAATGGTGGCTGTATCGATCTTGACCGGGCTCTGAGACATGCTTTATTGATGATTCGAGAGGGTGCTTCAATTATTGATATTGGCGGAGAATCATCACGACCGGGAGCAATAAAAATTTCCACAGTTGAAGAGATTGAACGCACGGCGCCGCTTATTGCCCGTTTGCGCAAGAAAAGCGATGTGCTTATTTCAATTGACACTTACAAGGCAGAGGTCGCGGAAAAAGCCTTGCAGGCTGGAGCGCACATTGTGAATGACATTTCAGGATTCACCTTTGACAGGGAGCTTCCTTTCGTGTGCCGAAAATACCGGGCTGCGGTGATTCTGATGCACGCACCGGTAAGGCCCGATTTGATGCAGTGGAGCTCTGTGACTGACTCTGGCGAAGAGGATATTCTTGCAAGAGTCAGTCGTTTTTTGGCAAACTCCATCACAATCGCTGAAAAGCATTCGATTGAGGAGATCATTATTGATCCTGGATTCGGATTCGGAAAAAGTGTTGAGGAGAACTTTCAACTCCTGGGCCAGCTCAACGTATTGCGCACTCTCGGCAAGCCAATTCTGGCAGGGGTGTCGAGAAAATCATTTCTGGGAGATGCCATTACTCAGCCCGGTGAAAAAATAGTGCCCCCTGCAGAAAGGCTGGCGGCTACCATAGCGGCGCAAACAATTGCCTTGATGCAGGGGGCAACAATCTTGCGGGTGCACGATGTTCAGGCGGCTTACCAAAGCATGCTTGTGGTGAAGAAAATCAGAGAACCGAGACCGTCAAACCGGCACCATTAAGATGTATCTGTCGAAAATTGAGCTCTTTGGGTTCAAGAGCTTTGCACATAAAGTCAGAATAAAATTTGACAGGGGACTGACCGCAATTGTTGGCCCGAACGGTTGCGGGAAAACCAATATTGTGGATGCCATGCGCTGGGTACTTGGTGAGCAGAAATCCTCCCTGCTTCGGTCGGCGAAGATGGAGAATATCATCTTTAATGGCTCCAAAAATCTCAAACCACTCAGCCTCACCGAGGTCTCTCTGACCATCGAAAATACGAGAAACATCCTGCCAATCGAATACACCGAAGTAACCGTCACGCGCCGTCTTTACCGAAGCGGCGAGAGCGAATTCTTCTTGAACCAGGTGCCTTGCCGTCTGCGGGATATTCTTGATCTTTTTACCGATACCGGCATGGGCAGCGATGCTTATTCGGTCATTGAGCTGAAGATGATTGAGGAGATTATCAGCAACAAAAGCGAGGAACGGCTGAAGCTGTTTGAGGAGGCGGCTGGTATAACCCGTTATAAACAGCGCCGAAAACAGACCTTCAAACTGCTTGAAAGCACTTCACGAGATCTCTCCCGTGTGGATGATATACTGGCCGAGGTTGAAAAAAAGGTGCGAAGCCTGAAACTGCAAGTGAGAAAAGCTGAAAAGCTGAGGGAACTGAAAAACACGATTCGGGAACTTGATCTTGCCCTCTCCTGGCTATCAATGGAAGAGCTCCGCGAAAAGCTTGAACCGATGCAGCGACGCATCAGGGACGAGGAGCTGCTGAATCTGGCATGCGCCACAAACATTGCCACTGAGGAGAGCACTTCTCAGCAAACTGAGCTGTTGCTGCTCACGCAGGAGAGCTCTCTCTCGGCAACACAAAAAAAACTGAACGAAAGTAACCAACGGATTCATGCTCTTGAAAAGCAGCTCTTGCAACATGAAGAGCGCCAAAAAAGCCTTCTGGCTGACATGGCAAGGCTCCGGGCAATGAGCAGCAAAAAAGAGCAGAAAATCCATGAACAGGAGCAACTCGAACACGAGTTGCTTGAACGCAAAGCACCTGGTGAAGCAACATGCAACAACCTGCACACCGCATTTCAGAGCCTTGTGGCTGAGCACGACCAGCTCAACAGTGCGCTTGGGCAGCAGAGAAGCGACCTGGCCTGCGAGCGCAAACGTAGCGCTGAGGAGCAGAGCGCGGCAAACCGTCTCGCCCTCACCAAACAGAATCTTGAATCGAAAAAAGAGCACCTGCGAACAGCAATTGCGCGACTTGAGTCCAAAAAACTGGCTCTTCTGGAAAAGCTGAAGATATCAGGCGAAACAGAGGATAAACTGTCAAGAGAGATAATCCACCAGAAAGCGGAGATCGCCAAAGCCAGAGAAGACGAAAGTTTATTGCAAAGACATCACGAGGAGATGAACCAGCAGATTGTGGAAAAAAAGGATGTTCTCTTTCAGCAACGATCCATCCGTGAGAGAATAGATAACCAGATTCTGCTTGCCAATTCGGTGCTCGACAATTTTGAGGGAATGCCTGAAGGGATAGGGTTCCTCGAAAAACAGAAAAACGGAAAAACCGGACTGGGCTGCCTGTCGGATCTGGTATCGCTTGAGAGCAGCTACCGCAAAGCGGTAAATGCCGCACTGGGCGACAGCATGAGCTATTATCTCTGCTCTTCGCTCAGCGAGGCCAAAGAGGGAATCGCCTCGCTGACACGCTCCAACAAAGGAAAAGTCCATTTTCTTGTGCTTGATCTTGTCAGAGAGAACCCCAGGAGTGATTACCCCGAGATCATTGGCGCTGAAAAAACGATCGCTGTTATCGACTATCCTTTGGCACTTCACAACGTTCTGGGGCTGCTGCTCGGAAGAAGCTATATCGTGCCCGATCTTGAAACCGCAGAAACCCTTGCCATACACAATCCCGAAAGCACATTTGTCACTCTTGAAGGGGAAACATTTACCGGAAAGGGGCTGCTGTTCGGCGGAAGCGCAAAAAGCAGTGAAGGGTTGCGTCTTGGAAAAAAATCCGAGCGCGACCGCCTTCAAAAAGAGCTTGCCTTGCTGGAAAGAGCAATAGCGGAAGAAGAGAAGGTACTCCACCTCCTGCAGAATACACTAACATCACTGAAAAGAGCCGAACAACGCAGGGACATTGAGCGGCTTGCGGCGGAACTTGGCGCGCTTGAAAAGAACTCCGTGCGAATGGACGCTGAAAAGAGCGGCATGAGGGCGGAAATCGGGCAGGCTGGAGAGGAGATTGTTGCTCTGCTCCTCCAGAAAAACGACAGCGAAACTGAACTGCAGCGGCTTCTGCCAACAATCAACAGCAGTGCTTCGCAGGCCTCGCTCTCCAGGGAAAAAATCCTCTTGCTGCAGGAGAAGTTGACCACCCTTGAAACACGCCATCATCAATTTGGCCGCGACCTTCATACCCGTCAGGGCCTCTACAAGGATGCCCTGCTTGATCTTGAAAAGCTCAAGATCAGCATAGCTGCCTGTTCAGAGAGCAAGGTTACACTCCAGGAAGAGGTCAAAAGGCTGAAGAGCGAGATTGCCTCCGCCGAAAAAAGGCAGGGGACAGAAGAAAAAACAGCAGACCGGATGCATAAGGAGCTTGAAGCAATGCTTCTTATGGCTGCCGGAGAGCAAAAAATGGCAAATGAACTTGAATCAGCTTACCGGGAACATCAGGCGCAACATCATGAAGCACTGGCAACTATCAGGGACTTGAGAAGAAAACATGATGTGGGGCAGCAGCTTCTTTCCGCTCTCAACAACGAACGGATAAAACTTGAACTCATGATAGATCATCTCTTCACAGAGTCACGGTTAAAACACAACTGCGACCTTGCAACAATGCCAAAACCAATGCTGCCACCAGCATTCGATCAAGCGGCCTCACAGCAGAGGCTTGATTCTTTGACGAAACAGCGTGAAGAGTTTGGCGCCGTCAACGAGCTGGCTCTTCTTGAGTATGAGGGAGAAAAAGGGCGACTCGATTTTCTTGTAGAACAGAAGGCGGATCTGATCAGCTCCGAAAGTCAGCTTCGCTCAACCATTGAGGAGATCAACAAAACAGCCTTGCAAAAATTTGAGGCAACATTTCGCGACGTAAGAAAAAACTTTATCACCATTTTCAGGGAGCTTTTCGATCCTGAAGATGAAGTTGACCTGCTGATTCATGCTGAAGAAGATCCACTCGATGCCCATATTGAGATCGTTGCAAAACCAAAGGGGAAAAAACCACTCTCCATAGAGCAGTTGAGTGGTGGTGAAAAGGCCCTGACAGCGCTTTCGCTCCTCTTTGCCATCTATCTGGTAAAGCCAAGTCCCTTCTGCATTCTTGATGAAGTAGATGCCCCGCTGGACGATGCCAACGTCTCCCGGTTCATTAAACTCCTGAAAAAATTTGAGAATAACACCCAATTCATTATTGTTACGCATAACAAAAAAACCATGGCATCATGCCAGTCGCTGTACGGTGTGACCATGGAAGAGGAGGGGGTGTCGATGCTGATACCTGTACGACTTGAGAAAATAAGACTTTGAGAGACGCAGGGAGAATATATGCTGAAGAAACTGGTGTTATTTGACATCGATGGAACATTGCTTTCGATCGGGGCTATCAACCGCAGTATCCTTGTGGATGCCCTGCGGGAGGTCTATGGAACCGAAGGGAGCGCGGGCAGTTGCAATTTTGCCGGCAAGATGGACAGTAACATTATCTATGAAGTTTTGTATAACGGAGGATTGAGTACTGCCGAAATTTCAGAAAAATTCGAACAGGCAAAAACAACCTATATCGAGATGTTCCGAACTTATTCCAAACCTTCGGATGTTATCCTCATGAAGGGTATTCGTGAACTTCTTGATGAACTTTCGGGC
This sequence comes from uncultured Chlorobiaceae bacterium, assembly GCA_903994635.1. GTDB lineage: Bacteria > Bacteroidota > Chlorobiia > Chlorobiales > Chlorobiaceae > Chlorobium. The sequence continues at coordinate 73,382 of CAJEXQ010000008.1, read as the reverse complement.
CATTCCGAACTGATGCTTGGGTTGCTGACCGGAAATTTTGAAGCTTCCGGACGCCACAAATTACTCCTTCCCGAGATTAACCACTATTTTCCGTTTGGCGCTTTTGCTGACGACGGAGAGCATCGCAACGACCTGCCACCGGTTGCCGTGCACAGGGCACACCAGCTTACTGGCATTCAATTTTCTGATCAAGATATTATTATTATTGGTGATACGGAGCACGATATTGTGTGCGCCAGAGTTCTGAACGCAAAATCTATCGCCGTGGCAACCGGCACCTATTCAACGGAGGAGCTGAAAAAACACAATCCGCATGTTCTGTATGAAAACTTGAGCCACACGGATGCTGTTCTCAGTGAAATCCTTCAATCCTCAACCAATTAACTGCTCTTTTAATGAAGACCTACAGACGGCAAATCCGTGAAAAAATATTGCAGGCGCTCTACACCATTGAAATCCGGGATACCGATATAGACTCTGCTGCTGGCTGGCTTTTGACCGAAGAGATTCTTGCCGACACCAATGCCATGAAGTTTTTCAATCTGCTTCTGAACAGCATCAAAGAGCATAAGGAGGAGATTGACCAATATATAGTGAAGCATACCTTCAACTGGGATATGAGCCGGATCGCTATTATTGATAAAAATATCATCCGGATGGCGCTGACAGAAATTCTCTACTGTGAGGATATTCCCCCCAAGGTGTCGATTAATGAAGCCATTGAAATCGCTAAAAAATTCAACAGCACCGATAAAAGCAGCAAGTTTGTCAATGGCATTCTTGATGCAATTTTCAATGATCTTAAAGCGGCAGGAATGGTTCATAAAAACGGAAGGGGACTGATTGACCAATCCGTGGCTAAGCAACAGCAAACAGAGAGTGAGGCCGAGAAAACCACTCTTGACAACTGAGAGGAGTTGAGCATGGCCCCTGAAGAGAAGATTGTTTTTCTCAATGACGCGCTTGGCCTCAACTATCCGCATCCGAAAAGCGAGTTGCAGTACAACAGCCCGTTTCAGTTGCTTGTGGCCACCATTCTGGCGGCCCAGGCAACAGACAAACAGGTGAACATTATCACCCGTGAACTTTTTCGTCGTGCACCCGATGCACAAAGTATGAGTGTGATGGCGCTTGACGAGGTAAAAGGTTTTGTACGCACCATCAACTATTTCAACAACAAGGCAAAAAACATTCTCGATGTAAGCCGCATACTGATTGAGCGTTTTGGGGGGAAGGTGCCAGAAACAAGGGAAGAACTCGAAACTCTGCCAGGGGTTGGCAGAAAAACAGCAAATGTTGTGCTCGGAAACGCCTTCGGCCAACCGGTCATGCCGGTAGACACCCATGTACACCGCGTTTCAAACAGAATTGGACTGGTAAAAACCACAAAAGTTGAACAAACCGAAGTTGAGCTGATGAAGATTATTCCAGAAGCGTGGGTTATCGACTTTCATCACTATCTGCTGCTGCACGGACGCTACACCTGCAAGGCGAAAAAGCCTGACTGCGCAAACTGTACCGTCAGCAGCATCTGCGACTATCCCACCAAAAGCTAACCGAGTTCGACTTTACTGTCAACAGCGTATATCCACTCACCCTCCGGACGATGGCGATTGCCTGCCCATAATTCAAGTGTGACACCCTTAGCGGAAGGGACTGGCGAGGTAAAAATTTCAATCTGATAATAAAGTTCGTCGAGCAGGTCGCCCCAGACCTTTTCAAGAGAGCCCGCATAAGCCTCTCCAGCTTCCAGCATCCCCTGCTCCGACTTGAAATAGTCGCTGAGATAGATGAAACTGTCGGGCATCAGAAATCCACCCCTGAACGTCCCCCTGGCACGCTTGAGACCGGGAACTTCAACCCAGAATTCAAGCAGGGCATCTGCGGTAAGCTTGCCGTCACTGGCCAGCTTTTCGAGAAGCTGCTGTACGGTCTGGCGAATGAGCACTTTGTTGTCCTCAGTAAGCTCATGCATTATAAAATCAGGAGTATGGTCGCGCATGGTGGGTGAATTGGAGGTTATTGAATTGGTATAATGGGTGAATATAGGGTTATTTCGGGGTTACTTCAATTGGTTGTTTTTTTTATAGGAGTTATAACTCCTATAAAACCAAGAAAGAACCAGCTATCATACCTCTTACTGAATTTGCGATATACACCATATCGGCCTCCCTCAACTCCTGAACCGTCAGAACTTTTTCTGTTACCCATGGCCGGGTGGCAAGAAAGTAACGACGAAACATGCCGTTCAGCAAACCACAGTGAATTGGTGGCGTATAAAAATAGCGCCCCTTGCGGATAAAAATGTTACTGATTGCCCCTTCAGTTACCTCCCCTCGTTCATTGAGAAAAATAACCTCATCGTAGCCCTTTTGCTGCGCACGAGCATAAGCATGGTTGTAGAGCTCCCTGGAAGTTGTTTTGTGGTAAAGTAGTGGTTGTGATGAATCAACTGGCTGGCCAGAAAGAAACAAACGCAGAAGCCCAACTGAATTGAGCGGCTCAACCTTCTCACAACTGAGCGTGAAGAGCCCCTGAAAGGAGAGAGTGAGCCTTACCTTGAAACGGTCGCCGAATTGGCGCAGCTCCTCTTCTTGACGTTCAAGCATCAGAATGGCAACGGCTTTATTGCAGGGAAAGCCAAGCGCAATGGCCGACAAAGCAAGCCGCTCGATATGTTCCTCAAGCCAGAGGTAACCTCCCGCCCAAAGAATGCTCTCAAAAAGATTAAAGTTCTGCCCGACCGCGCTGGCCAGAATCTTTGCCTTGAGCTGGCACTCCCTGTACTCCTCCTTAGGATCGGAATCCCAGACAATGCCGCCTCCTGAACCATAAATACCTTCCTCTCCGCTCAGCTCGACCGTCCGGATTGCCACGCTAAACACCATGTCTCGATCAGGTGTCATAAAGCCAATCGTTCCGGTATAGATCCCTCTTGGCTCCGGTTCAAGGCTACGAATCAGCTTCATGGCGCTTATTTTAGGCGCTCCGGTAATGGAACCACAAGGATAAAGCGCCCTGAAAAGTTCATATAACCCGACATCATCCCGATGCTCTCCCCTGATTGTTGAAACCATCTGATGGAGTGTCGGCCAGCTTTCGGTAGCAAACAATCCCCCTGCCTCGACGGTGCCAGGCTTGCATATACGTCCGAGATCATTGCGCAGAAGATCAACAATCATGAGATTTTCCGCCAGGTTTTTTGGGCATTGGCCGAGCCCCTCTTTCAGACGACGATCCTCTTCGGCGCTCTGGCCTCTTGGAGCGGTACCCTTCATCGGCATGGTTTCAATGACTGCACCTCGCTTCGCAAAAAAAAGCTCGGGAGAAAAAGAGAGGATAGTGCGCTTGCCGCTGTTGATAAATGCCGTGTATGAGGAGGGTTGTGCAGCTCTCAATGCTGAGAAGAGGGCTAATGGCGAAGCGTTAAAACCAAAACGATAACGCCCCGTAAAATTGACCTGATAGAGATTTCCTGCCGCAATTTCAGCCTTGATCGTCCTTATTTTCCGGGCATACTCCTCTTCAGAAAGATTGAACGATAGTGCGCCCGTACTGAATGTAGCCTCCTCTGAAAAAAGATGCTCAACCTCCCTGGCTGAGAAACGCTCCGGCTGCCGGTAAAGACCGAACCAGCCAAGAGGAGTGGCTGCACCTTCGTCCTCACAACCATCAATAAATATCTGTTCAAAGCCATAGCCCGCCTCATACGTCAGCCAACCCGCAAGAAAATAACCCGGCCCAAGCTTTTCTTCGAGCGTACGAAAAAATGGTTCAAGCTCCGTCAGGGAGGAGAGCATCACAACCTCCACGGGCTCCGAAAAAAGCAGCCCGCCGCCCTCATCCGCTTTACAAAAGGCCGATTCAAACCAGAGCGAACCCTCCCTTGAAAGAGTGGCCGCAATCCGCTCAAAAGTGACCTCTTCCTTCATTTCAGGCCATATTCAATTACAATGGTTTTGTGCAAAACAGTTTCAAGCCACGGTTTCAGCAAATTGGCTGCCCAAATTTCGATATCAGGCTCATAACGGGTTTTCAGGTAAAGAGTAATAGCGCTCCCCTTGACCTCAACGCTAATTTTCTGGACATTCTGCCGGTGACCACGCTCAAGACCGTTGGCAAGACGAAGAATACCGGAAAGCACATCAACTGCCCGTTTATGCACTGGCTTGAGAATACTGTAGGCAATATGCTTCTCTGACGGCTGTGATTTTCGGTGATACCGGACAACATGGCCGATAACATCGATTTCCGAAGGAGAAAAACCACGAAGCTCGCCATTCATAATGATATACTGGCTATGCTTGTGATGGGCAGTGATTGAAATAACTACTCCAATATTATGAAGCAGCGACGCATACTCCAGCAGCTCACGGTAAGGTTTTTCAAGACGGTGCACTGCTGCCAGCTTGTCGAACAACTGCAAGCTGAGGCCCGCTATATGCTCTGCATGATCACGATTCCAGTCGCAGCGAAAGCCGAGTTCATTGACGCTCTCCCTTCGAATATCAAGCTCTTCCTCATCGCTTGGCTTCAGTACGGTCGAAAAACGGCTCTTCAGATAGTGAAGCACCATTCCCTCCCGCAGGGCTGAATCTGAAATCACGATCTCTTCAAGATTAAAAAGCCTGAAAATCATGTCAACAAGAATCAGCCCCGGAACAATAAAGTCAACCCTTTTTTCGTCAAGACCGGTCACCTTCTTCCTTTCAGCCGCGCCAAGTGGCAGAACAACCTTGTAAAGAGCCTGAAACTCTTTTCGGGTAAAAGTACTGTTATTAAGTGAAACGTCGCTCTCTCGGCCATTCATGGAGCGGATCATACGAGCAATATTCTGGGCCGTACCCGAAGAGGCAATCGCCCGGGTCACCTTGAGTTCAGTGGCTTTTTCAACGGCAGAGACCATCTCCGCCGCAAAAAACTGTTCGAGCATCTTGATTTCATGCCCAGCAATGGGTTCTGTTGTAACAAAGCGTTCACGCATTCTTGACACACCTATTTTACGACTCTCAAGAAGCTGCACCCCTCTGATATCCACGAGAACAAACTCAACAGATCCCCCCCCAATATCGAAAAGAAGATCTGCGGTTTTGCCAATCTTCACGGCATTGCGAACTCCGTAATAGATAAACTCAGCCTCCTCCTTTCCTGAAATAACCTTCACTTTCAGGCCGGTCTCCGCCCTGATCCTGCGGAGAAAATCCCCCCGATTTTTTGCTTCCCGAATAGCGCTTGTGGCAAAGGCAATCACATTTTCCGAAGCCACTCCATGCTGTAAGGCAAGAATCAGAAAATTCTTCAACGCGGCAATCCCCGATTCCATCGCCTCTTCATCAAGCATTTTCGTTGAGATACTGCCTCGACCAATGCAAATCATATCCTTTACCCGATCAATCTCCACAATCCCCTTCTCCTTGCTCTCTTCAACAATAATCATGTGAAAAGAGTTGGTGCCAAGGTCAATAGCCGCTACTCGTAATTTTTCAGTCGTCATGGGCTTGGTCTGAACTCAATTTTAAAATGCGCTGCCAGAAAATACGAAAAACCGGAACGCCTACAACCACGCAAAGGCGGCTGCACTGGATAAAAGCAAGACTGTCATTTCGAGCATCAGCGAGAAATCTGGCTTATGGTGCTATAAGATTTCTCCTCACTTCATTCGTCGAAATGACAAGGTTCAGATCACCACAGGCAAAAAGAAGTATGCATTTTCTCTTACCAAGATTTCCGTGTATATTCAGACCATGAAAATGGCATGAGCATGCCACACTCTCCCGCAAACTATTTTTACGACGTTACACAGCACATTGTATACCATGGAAGAGATCGACCGGCTGGAACTCCGCTACGAAGTTGCGCGAAAAGCTATTCACCTTTCGTCACTTTCGATCCCGGTGATCTACTGGTTTATCAGCAGGGAATTTACACTTCTGCTTCTTGTGCCGCTTTTTTTCGGTTTTTTTCTGATTGACCTCCTGAAAAATTTTTTCCCGCCCGTTTCGGGATGGTACCATAAAACGTTCGACTCAATGCTGAGACAGCATGAACTCGAAGGGAATAAAACCTATTTGAATGGAGCCACCCACATTGTCATGGCAGCTCTTCTTCTGGTGCTCTTTTTTCCTAAAATCATTGCCGTCACCGCATTTACTCTGGTCGCTGTTTCCGATACCCTGGCTGCAATTGTTGGAAAAATCCTGGGGAAACACCGGTTCGGACAAAAAAGCATGGAGGGAAGCGCTGCTTTTTTTCTCTCGGCATTGCTTGTTGTTACCCTTGTGCCGGGACTGAATCCGTTTGTCGGACTTGCCATGGCAATCACCGCAACAATAACCGAAGCCTTTATGGTGCGTATCGGCAACTTCAGAATTGACGATAATCTTGCGATACCTCTTGTCAGCGCAACAGTTGGCATACTGTGCTCAATGCTCTTTATATGAAAGTGGTTACCTTCTCAAAAAGAATCAATGCTGACCACTCTTACTGATTCAGCAGAGGAGGCCGCCGTCCTCCTCAACTCTGGTCGAATTGTGGCCTTTCCAACAGAGACGGTCTACGGCCTCGGCGCGGGCATCGCCCATCCTGAAGCCATCAGGCAGGTTTTTCTGGCAAAAGGCCGTCCGGGAGACAACCCGCTTATCGTCCACATCTACAGTGTGGAACAGCTCCCGGATGTTGCCAGTGAAATCAATCCAGAGGCAAAAAAACTTATTGAACATTTTTTTCCAGGCCCGCTCACTCTGGTGCTGAAAAAAAATCCCCTCGTCCCTGATACTGTTACAGCAGGCCTGCAAACCGTCGGAGTTCGCTGCCCTGCAAATCCGGTCGCCCGCGAGCTTCTTCGCCTTGCACACTGCCCGGTAGCCGCTCCTTCAGCCAATCTTTCGGGACTGCCAAGCGCTACAAGCTGGGAAGCAGTCTATCAGGATCTTGAGGGAAAAATAGACTGCGTGCTTCGCGGCCAACCAAGCTCTATCGGCCTTGAATCAACCATTGTTGACTGTTCCGGTTCGAAAGCTGTGCTGCTCAGAGCCGGAGCCATAACGCTTGAACAATTACAAGCCGTTGTGCCTGAAATTTCAACAAACACCAACCAGAACAAGCTTGAGCCGCCAAAAAGCCCCGGCCTGAAGTATCCCCATTATGCCCCAAAAGCAGAGATTGTCCTCTGCTGCCCCGAAGAGAAAAGAGCTGTCACCCCGTCTTCTGCATACATCGGCCTTTCGGATCCCCCTGAAGGTGTTTTGATCGTTAAGCTCTGCAAAAATCTTGAGGAGTATGGCCGGGAACTCTTCAGCTTTTTCCGCCATTGCGATTCAAAAAACATCGGGGTGATATACTGCGAACTACCCTCACCCTGCGGACTCGGCAGAGCGATCCGTGACCGTCTGATGAGAGCCGCCGGGCAGCAGTGAGAGCGCCTGATAATTCAGAACGACAAGAGACAGCCGAGGTGAAATGATCCGGGTGCACTGGTTGCCCGCTCGTCATTTCCACTGCTGTACACGACCCTGTCGCTGTACCACGTCGTCTCAAATCGGGCGGCGAGCTTCATCTGTTTCATGGCCTGCCATGTTGCCACCACAAAAAGGGAGTGGCCCTGCCCGTCATAGACTCCGAGACTGGATGTCAGTGGCAAATCATCCTCATAAGCATAGATGGCTGCATCGTAATCGTTGGTATCGAAAGCTGTGAAACGCCCTTTCAAACCCAATGAGCCTGCACTGTATCCAACCTGCTGGTAGACCATCCTTCCATAAAAGGATTGATCTCCGGCCAGATACTTCTTGACAACATTTTTAATCTCTCCACGAGTTCTCAGATGAAGATGATCTGAAAGGGTAACATCGCAATCAAGCTGACAACGATTGGTTATCAACGGAAGCGGAGCCCAGAGAGAGAGTTTTGACGTTCCCTGATTTTTTTGTTCCTCTTTGTATTTATGCTGACAATGGAGACTCCAGGCAAGCAACGGCGACTGTTTCCAGGAGATGAAGAGTCTCGTATCGTTCCCGTCAGAAGGGTATTGAACATGGTCACCAAGCACTGGAAAAGTAAAGATGTCATAATAGCCTCCAACAGAGAGCCTGTCGCTGACCTTTGCATTAACACCAAGATAATATCCATCCTCATTTGACGCGCCATCTCCCTTTTCGGCAAAAGCTCCGGCAAAGGGGGAAAAATAGTTCACCCCATACCGTCTGATGGCCGCAACAGCGCTGACGCCCCGAAGAATTTCATGCTCGGCCCCGGCGGTCCATGAAGCATCATGGGGTTGTTGCGAGAATGCCGCCTCGCCAAAGAGACTCACTTTTCCGATGGTGAGATCTGTTTCGAGGCCATACAGTGTTGCCGAAGAGATCGTGCTCACCGCAGCATAAGGTTCAAGGGCGTAGTACGGTGCGGAATAATTGTAGCGAAGTACGCTGCCTCCTGTTCTGCCACTCAGAAAGCCTGTCTGATAGTAATAGAGAATATTTGCGCCTGAAATGGTTTCGGTAACATTATCCTTCCGGCTTATTTCGAGTTCGGTGCGATGATAACCCGAAGTGCCAAAACTGGTAATTATCCCGGCATCATTGATGATGGCGTCAAGATTGTTGGCAGAATAAAACGCTGTTACCTCAAGAGGATCAAGCTTCAAGGTTGTTGCTGCGCCCTGCAGAAACCCGAATTCCGAGCTTGAGGCATAAGGCAACAGCCGCTTTGACGTAAGCCGGACGCTTCCAGCAGGGTCGGTCCCCTTTGAAAAATAGCGTCCCTGCCCAATAAGCAGTCCCTGGGCAATACTCAATTTATAGTTGCCAAGAACCGCGCTTTTAAGGGTGCCAAGATCGTAAACGTTGATACTCAGGGAGGTAAAGTCGGCAATATCAGGCTCCCCGATATCCTTTTCCTGCACCAGGCTGGCCTTAACATGAGAAGCCGAAAACTCAGCACGATGATAGAGCTTGAAGTTCTCTCCGGCGTATTTGCCATTCAGAATACCTTTTCGCGCTGGTGTTTCCCAGAAGAGGCGATTGTAAAGTGATCCATCAACCTCAACAGCCTTGGCTGCTCGCGTTTTGCGGGAAATCTGCTCTTTTTTAAACCGAATATAGGGAACAATAGTGGCCGCTTTCTCTTTTCCGATAATAGGCTCGAGTACCTGCAAGGAGATGATCTCTCCTTTTTCTTTACGATAGAGAAGGATCGCCTGGGCATCAGCCATGCTCAGCCATGGGAGCAGGAGCAGTTCATGTGCATCAGCTTCATTGAGGGCAATTTTGTTTTTTTTCAGCTCCTCAATCATATCGAGCAGACGCTCAATATTTACTTCAGATTCTGCATTAATGAGCAGATCCTGAAGGCCATCGTTTTCGCTGCAAAACCCGGAAGAAGAAAAAAAAGGAGCTGCAAAGAAGAGAAAAAACGCCATGCCCAGAGGGAGTGCATGACGTTTGAGTAAAAAGAGAGGCTGTCTCATAACCATGACGGGTTTTGTGCGTTAACAAAACCGGCCGATGGCTTATGGGCTCTCTGTCAACTTGTAGAGCTCCTGAACCTCGTTGCGGCTCAGATATCGCCATTCACCCCGCCGGAGTTCCCCTGCCAAAAGGCCTGCATAAGCGACCCTTTCAAGCCGTTTTACCTCAAAACCGAGAGTCTCGAACATTCTTCTGACCTGATGGTTTTTTCCCTCATGAATGCTCACCAGCACCTGCATCCCTTCCTCAAGTATTTTAGCCCTGCAGGGGCTGACTTTTTCTCCGGTGTCCTTTAAACGCATTCCCCCTGTCAATTGAGCAAGAAGATTTGGCGTAAATTTTTCAGCAAGCTCGGCAATATACTCTTTTTTCACATTTGACGAAGGGTGCATTAATTTATGTGCAAGAGTTCCGTCATTGGTCAACAGAATCACTCCTGTGGTTTTTCTGTCGAGTCGGCCAACAGGAAAAATCCGCTCCTTGACATCAATAAAATCGAGCACCGTCTCCCGATTTTTTTCATCACTGTTCGTTGTGATAACGTTTCTTGGCTTATTGAAGAGGATGTAAACCTTCCGGTTCTCAGGCTGGGCAAAGCGCTCGCCGTCAACGATAACTTCATCACGGGAAGGGCTGACCTTTATGCCGGGAGTTGTAATAACCGTCCCGTTTACCATAACTCGCCCATCAAGAACCAGTTGATCGGCAGCCCGTCGTGATGCTATCCCGCACGACGCCAGATACCGATTGATTCTGACCTCATCTTCTTTACTGCTGTTTTTCATGCTCGAGTTTAGTCTCCTCTTGATTATTGTCTGATAAAGCAGTTTCAACTCCCGCCTGTTGGGTAAGACAGTCCTGATCTGCCTGTTCCTGAAGAATCTCCTTGATCTCGCGCAGTTTTGGCAGCTCTTTTAACGATGAGAGGTGAAAAAGATCAAGAAAGTCCGTGGTCGTACCATATTGCAGGGGTTTGCCGGGAGAATTTGCCCGCCCGCGAACCTCAATAAAGCCTCGAAGCAGCAGCCTGTCGATGGCGTAATCAGGGCTTACACCGCGAATCTGCTGGACATCCCCCCGGGTAACAGGTTGATTATAGGCAATAACAGCAAGAACTTCAAGAAGAGAGTGGGAAAGTCTTTTGCGGATTTTTGGAGCAAAAAGTTTTTTGAGGATCTCACTGTATTCCGGTCTGGCAAGAAAACGATAACCCCCGGCAATACGGTGAATCAGAAACGTCCTTCCTGTTTCTGCATACTCGGCATTAAGGCGCTCAATAATGGAGTGAAATTCGCCTGAATCCAGCTCTATGCCGGTAGTCTGCCTGATGGCCTGGAGGGTAACAGCCTCTTCAGAGGCAAAAATAAGCGCCTCAATATGTTGCTGCAACTGTAAGTCATGCGTCTGCACGTGGGCACCAGTTATCTGCTATTTTTTTCGCGCTGTCGAAAAATTATGATCCAGGGTTAAGCCATCTTCAAAACTATACCACAACTCCTGACAGGGAAAATTACATTCATAGAGCGCCTTTCCAATAATAACAGAGTCCACGCCGCAAGAGCTGAGTTCATCCAGCTTTTTCAAATCATCAACATTGGTAACCCCACCTGAAGCAGTAATTTTCATTCCCGCTTTTTCAGCAAACCGCTTTGTGCTCTCATAGCCAAAACCCTGCATCATCCCATCACGCGAAATATCGGTATAAATCACCCGATCAATTCCCATCCCTTTCATCTGAAGCGCAAGATCGTAATCCTTGAGACTGCAACTTTCTGTCCACCCTTTTATTCTCGGAATGCCATTTTCAGCATCTATCCCGACCACAATCTGAGATGGGCTATAGATTTTCAGAAGCTCTTCGACCAGACCAGGATTGATAACAGCAGCCGAGCCGATAACCACACGACAGATACCAATATCAAGGTATTGCTTCACGGCATCAACAGAGCGAATGCCGCCACCGACCTGAACAGGAATATCAAGATTAGTGACGATCTCCCTGATTTTCTCAAAATTGACCATCTCCCCGGTCAAGGCGGCATCAAGATCAACAATATGGAGCATCCTGGCATTCTGCTTGCGCCATATAATGGCCATATCGCGAGGATTGTCGAGGTATATTTTCTTCTGGCTGAAATCGCCACGGGTCAACCTTACACACTTCCCGTCCTTTATGTCTATTGCTGGAATAATCAACATGATAAATACCTAAAAAAACTGTTTTAGCACCCGGCAAAGTTTTTAAGCACCTGTAACCCCGCATCAGAGCTTTTTTCAGGATGAAACTGGACAGCGAAAATACCATTTTTTTCAATGGCTGAACAAAAGTTTTTTCCGGCAAACCATGTCGTTGATGCAACTGCGTCATTGGTCTCTGGTTCACAGTAGTAAGAGTGTACAAAATAAAAGAACGAGTGATCGGAAATTCCCCGAAAGAGGACACTCTCCTTCTGCTGATCAACGGAGTTCCACCCTATTTGAGGAATTTTGTCGGTGTCACTTGAAAAATGGCGAACCCTGCCGGGAATAAGGTTCATTCCTTTCCAGAAGCCCATCTCCTCGCTGTCAGTCAACAGCAACTGCATGCCGAGACAAATCCCAAGAAGCTGCCCTCCCTTGTCAACATGCTCCAGCAACGCTTCAGTAAAACCCGATGCGTTGAGTGATTCTATCGCTTGTCCAAATGCTCCAACTCCAGGAAGAATGACTTTGCTGCAACCAGCAAGCCTGGAGGGATCACTGCTGACAAAAGCCTTGACACCGAGATATTCAAATGCCTTTAGAACTGAACGAAGATTTCCTGCGCCGTAATCGGCAATAAAAATCATAGAACAAACTTTATAAGTGCGAGAAATAAACAGTTAGAAACAACTGTCACCAACCGGTACTCTTCTCCTGTCCAATTTTTAAATTGGTATATTATTGTTTACCTTTTTGTATCTAACCTTTCTACAGTTTCCATAGTACCAATCAGGCAAGTCTCCATTATCATACGAAATCGAAGAACCAATGTATAAAATTGTTTCTGCAAAATTTTTAGCTGAAAATATCAAAAAAATTGAAATTGAGGCTCCCCGTATCGCCAGAAAAAGAAAAGCTGGTCAGTTTGTAATGATCAGGGTAGGCCAGACGGGGGAGCGTGTTCCACTTACCATTGCCGGATCCGACCCTGAAAAAGGAACCATTACCATCATTGTGCAGGGGATGGGGAAATCGACGAAAGAGCTGAACAGCAAAGAGGCTGGAGAGACCATCAACGATATTGTGGGCCCGCTCGGTGCGCCATCACACATCGAGAACTTTGGCACCGCAGTGAGCATTGGTGGAGGAGTGGGCGCTGCAATTGCCTATCCGACTGCTGTAGCGCTGAAAGAAGCTGGAAACTATGTTATTACCATTAATGGTGCCCGGTCAAAAGAGCTTGTCATTCTTGAAGAGGAGATGAGGACGGTCAGTGATGAGGCCTACATCACCACCGATGACGGATCTTATGGTTTTCATGGCTTTGTTACGCAAAAACTGCAGGAACTGATTGACTCCGGTAAAAAAATCGACTATGTGCTTGCTATCGGGCCAATCCCGATGATGAGAGCTATCGCTGAGGTCACCCGCCCCTACAATATCCAGACCGTCGTCAGCCTTAATCCGATTATGGTGGACGGCACCGGCATGTGCGGAGGTTGCAGGGTTACCATCGACAATCAGATCAAATTCGCCTGTGTTGACGGCCCTGAATTCAATGCTCACCTGGTTGATTTTAAAAATCTGACTGACCGGAACAAGATCTATCTGCCTGAAGAGAAGCTGTCGGCGGAAGCCTTCGTTCATAAGTGCAACCTGCAAAAGCAGTTATAAACACGCCATCATAATAACTTTTCTGCCCTTCTTTTTGCGGGTATGGCTTTATTTGCATAAACAAACTCTCTTTTTTTAAAGAACGACCACTATGGAGCAACAATCAATCACAACAAAGGAGCGCCTTGCCATTCCGCGCCAGGTCATGCCAGCACAAGATCCGGAAGCAAGAAACAAGAATTTCATGGAGGTTAACCTTGGATATACAAAGGAGTTGGCCCAGCAGGAGGCTCTTCGGTGTATTCAGTGTAAAGACCCTGCCTGTATAAAGGGGTGTCCGGTCAATATCAAGATCGACCAGTTTATCAAAATGATTGCGGAAGGGAATTTTCTTGGCGCTGCAAAAAAAATCAAGGAAGATAATGTGCTGCCTGCCGTCTGCGGAAGAGTCTGTCCACAGGAAGACCAGTGCGAAAAACTGTGCGTTCTCACCAAAAAGCGCGAATCTGTGGCTATCGGTAACCTGGAACGATTCGCGGCAGATTATGAGCGTGAAACCGGAAATATAGAATTACCCCTTGTACAGGCTTCAACCGGGAAAAAAGTGGCCGTTATCGGCAGCGGTCCTGCGGGGCTGAGCTGTGCCAACGACCTTGCCCAATTTGGCCATTCGGTCACTGTTTTTGAAGCGCTGCATGAGCTTGGTGGTGTGCTTATGTACGGCATTCCCGAGTTCCGCCTCCCCAAAACGATTGTGCAAACTGAAATTGAAGGGCTCAAGAAGCTTGGGATTACCTTTGTTACCAATGCTGTCGCAGGCCGTTCGGTAACTGTTGATGAGCTTCTCGAAGAAGAGGGATTTGATGCAGTCTTTATCGGAGTCGGAGCTGGTTTGCCCTGGTTTATGGGCATCCCCGGAGAAAACCTTCTTGGCGTTTATTCTGCCAATGAGTTTTTGACCAGAGTGAACCTGATGAAATCATATCAGTTTCCTGACAACGACACCCCGGTCTTCAACTGCAAGGGAAAAAATGTGGCGGTGTTTGGTGGCGGCAATACGGCCATGGATGCTGTCCGGACAGCCAAGCGACTTGGAGCAGAACACGCCTACATTATCTATCGCCGTTCTGAAGCAGAAATGCCAGCCCGTAAAGAGGAAGTTCACCATGCAAGAGAAGAGGGTGTTGAATTCCTCATGCTCATGAATCCGCTGGAATTTGTGGGAAATGATCAGCAGTGGCTAACAGGAGCAAAGTGCCTCAGAATGGAGCTTGGCGAACCCGATGACTCCGGAAGACGCCGCCCTGTGCCAATCAAAGATTCTGAATTTGTTCTCCCCATCGATATGGCGGTTATCTCAATCGGCAACGGCTCCAATCCGCTCATCAAGCAGACAACGCCGGATATCAATGTTAGCAATCGCGACACCATTGTTGTGAATATCAATACCATGGCAACATCAAAAAATAATGTCTATGCCGGCGGCGATATCGTTACCGGCGGTGCAACCGTTATTCTTGCCATGGGTGCAGGACGCACCGCAGCCGCAGCCATTCACGCAAAGCTGACAGGTCCCAACCTGGATTAAGAATTCCGACACAGCACCACCCGAAAAAGACCGGTTCTCGCACCGGTCTTTTTCGTTTTCCCTTGTCGGAATTTAACCCGAGAAGTTGCTGACATACCCTCTGACCAGGAGTGGCCAAGAGTAATGATCCCCACTACCCCTGCTTCTCCGTCAGATACTTCCAGTATTTCACCGGCATGTTGGATTTTTGAAGGCGGGGATTTTTGCGATCGGGGATAGCTATGGTTTTAAAGAAGGTCTGCCACAGGGCTTGTACCTTTTTTTCATCCTCTGAAAGGGCTGGAGTGGTAAACTGTTCGATAGAACCAAACTGAAGAGCACCATTACTCCAGCGGGCAGCGGTGTAGCGTTTGATGTCGTAGAGAAACCAGTTCTGCGCCCTGAGCCTCGAACAAAAATGGTATGCAAGAGGTTGAATGATGTTATAATCCGGCCCCATTTTCGCAAGATAAGCACCGTCAAGGAGTTTTTCGAAGCGAAGAAGGCCTTTCATTCGATGCAACTCTCTTCCGGCTTTTTTTGCAATAGAAACAATATCACGAACGTCCGGATGGGTAAGGTATCCATTGATCTTGTCACCATGCGTGAACGCAAGTGAAATGTAGTGAAGCAAGCTGCCTGCCATCCCCTCCTTTTCGGCCATCATGAAGGAGTAGAGAGTGTGGGCTGCATCGGGTGCCCGCCGGCGAAGGCGGAAAAAAAGCGATTCGGCCTGAATTGCATCTGTACTGATAAAGAAACCCTCTTCAAAGAGCGTATCTTCACGCTCCGCAAGAGCAACCCGTTCAGGATCAGGCTCCTCTTCAATGATCCAGGCAATGGCTGAAAGCAGGCCATCGGCAGTTCCATCGTAAAGGTATCGGTTCATGGTTGTTATAAGCTTATAAAAAGAGTCCGGGTAAAACAAGCTGCCGCGAAGGCACAATGAGACTCCCTTCGCCAAGCAACAGTTGCTGACGAAGAAGAGCTGGTGTCCGGTCAGGCTTTTCAAACGTCCTCCCGGAACCGGTGATAAAATATTTCGCCCGCTTCATAACGACGCCAATTTTTTTCATACCTTCTGGTGTTACTGCAGAAAAACGGCGCGCTGCAATAATCCGTTTGGCAGATGTTACCCCTATACCCGGCACACGCAATAACGTGGCATAATCGGCACGATTGATCTCGACCGGAAAAAATTCAGGATGACGCAGTGCCCAGGCAGTCTTGGGATCGAAGGTTTCATCAAGATTGGGGGCATCATCCGAAAGAATCTCTTCAGCAGAAAAACCGTAGAAGCGCAGAAGCCAGTCGGCCTGATAAAGTCGGTGCTCACGCAGTAACGGCGGCGCAGAGAGCACAGGAAGGCGATTATCGTCACTGACAGGCACATAAGCCGAGTAGTAAACCCGTTTGAGGTTCATTTTTTTATAAAGCCCCTGGGAGAGACGGAGAATCTGGAAGTCGTTCTCGGGACTCGCTCCAATTATCATCTGAGTGCTTTGGCCTGCCGGGGCAAACCGCGGGGCATTCCGGCTTGCTTTGCGCTCAACAAGGCTGGAATTTATCTCCCTGCCAATGAGCGCCATCGGCTCCAGAATGGCATCCTTGTTTTTCTGTGGTGCAAGCCGCTGGAGCGAAATTTGTGAGGGCAGCTCAATATTGACACTGATACGATCGGCATAGAGCCCGGCCTTACGCACCAGTTCACTGCTGCAACCGGGAATAATTTTCAGATGAATATAACCACCAAACTGTTCTTCGGTACGCAATGTTTCAACAACCCTGACCATTCGCTCCATGGTACAGTCAGGGCTCTGCATGACCGCCGAACTTAAAAAAAGCCCTTCAATATAGTTCCGACGATAGAATTCAAGGGTGAGGTCGACCACCTCCCTTGCCGTAAAAGAGGCTCGTTCAACCAGACTGGATGATCGGTTCACACAATAGGCACAATCGTACCGACAATCGTTGGAGAGCAGGATCTTCAGAAGTGAAATACAGCGGCCATCATCCGACCAGGAATGACAAATCCCGCTCTGCGAAGTATTTCCCGTGCCGGAAGTTGACGCATCCCGCTTGCTTCCACTGGAAGCACACGACGCATCATAACGGGCAGCACCTGAAAGAATCTGTAATTTTGCCAAGGCATCCATGGGCCGAATGTACCGAATATGCCCAACAACAAGGAAAAAAGAGAGGTCAGAGAGTCGGCGTAGCGGGATTTGAACCCACGACCCCTTCCACCCCAAGGAAGTGCGCTACCAGGCTGCGCTATACGCCGATGTTCGAGTAAAAGGTAGTGATAATAAAAAAATCCCTGAATTATATATAATGTTTTTTTGAAGCCTCCGACTTTTTACCCTCCTGCCGAAAGGTTTATTTGGCTCCATCCCATTCTGGCATGAGAAGTTATCCACATTTTCACTATTGATAACCTTTTAGCTGCACATTCAGGTAACTGATACTGAAAAGGTAAGAGCAACCAGCAAAAAAAAGATAATCCATTTCATTATAATCGGTTAATAAAAAAAGCTCTCAGGTAAAAAATGCCAGTCAAAGCACGCATCAGGCAATGAATCAACAAGTTATCAACAAATTGCAAACATTTTCAAACATCCCGCTTCCGGCCAAACCGGTGCTTCAGGTACTCAATAACAGGTGGCACAAGAGAGAATACAATAATGGCAAATATCAGCAACTTGAAATTATGCTGCACAATGGGAAGCTGCCCAAATAAGTAACCACTGTAGTTAAACAGCCCGACCCAAAGCAGCGCGCCGACAACATTGAAGAGGATGAATTTGCTGTATGGCATAACACCAATACCCGCCACGAAAGGAGCAAAGGTTCTGATAATGGGCACAAAGCGCGCAATGATAATCGTCTTGCCACCGTATTTTTCAAAAAAACCATTGGTCTTGATGAGATGCCCGGTATTGAGAAAACGTGAATTCTGATACTGAAATACTTTTGGACCAATCTTGTGTCCAATCTGGTAGTTCAGAGTATCACCAAGCACTGCTGCCGTAAAAAAGAGCAGAAAGAGCAGGTGTGGGTTGAGCGAGGAACCCTGCATGGACGCAAGCGAACCGGCAGCAAAAAGGAGGGAATCACCCGGAAGAAAAGGGGTGACGACAAGCCCGGTTTCGCAGAAGATAATGAGAAAAAGAATCCCGTAAAGCCAGAGACCATACTCTGCCGCAAGAAACTGAAGATGCGTATCAATATGAAGAATAAAATCGACAAGAAAAGAGAGAATTGCTGGAGGTGAATAGTCCATTGTGCCTTTGCTGTTGAAAATGAAAACCCTCTGCTTACCTGGTCAATGTAGTCATTGCGCTGCAGAGTCACAAAACCCCGCTTGAGCTTGGGGGGGTGGGAAGACTGAAGAAAAGTTATTATATATTGCGATTCTTGTTTTCAATTGAAAAACCGAAGCAACAAATATTCAATGAGTTATTTTGAGTCAACCCGCTGCCGGCTTTATTACGAAGACAGTGCAGAATCAGATCCGTCAGGAGAGGAAAAAATCGCAGTGCTGTTCGTGAACGGCTGGGCGATCTCCTCCCGATACTGGAAACCACTGGTCGACACGCTCTCGGCAACATACCGCTGCATTACCTATGACCAGAGCGGGACGGGAAAAACAATCATCAAAGGCTACAAACCAACCTTTACCATTCAGGGTTTTACCGATGAAGCAGGAGAACTCATTGAGCATCTCGGCCTCCAGAGACCAGGAAAGCTGCATATTGTGGGCCACTCAATGGGAGGAATGGTGGCAACTGAACTCTGCCTCCGATACCCCGATGCCCTCGTATCGGCAACAATAATTGCCTGCGGTATTTTTGAAGAGACCCCTTTTACCTCACTTGGCCTCTTTTTTCTTGGCGGCCTGATCGATCTCTCCCTGAATTTCCGTAATATTTTTCAGCACGAGCCCCTGAAAAACATCTTTATCAAGCGTGCAGCTACAAAAGAGATTCCCCTGAAGTATCAGGATATCCTGATTGAGGACTTTACCCAGTCCGACAAGGAGGCTACCATTGCGGTGGGAAAGTTTTCTATTGACCGGGATGTGCTGAGAACATATACTCGCCATGTACTCTCTATCTCATCTCCCCTTCTCTGCAGTGTCGGAATGGCCGATCACACAATTCCACCTGAAGGCACCATCACGCTCTATAATACACGGAAGGCTGAATCAGGGGCACCAACGAACCTTGCAAAGTTCATGGAGCTTGGCCACCTGCCCATGCTTGAAGATACTGCCCGATTTGCAGGAGAACTAAAAAAGCATTTTGAATTTTCGGAGCAATTTGATAAAAAGAGTCCGCAGTAAACGGTATTCCTCGTGAAGAACACCGGATTTTCCAACCATGGCACCTTTTCGTGGCAGCAGGTGTCAACCCTAAGATTAATCGCTATTGTGAGTAAAATATTTACCAAAGGCCTGCTCTTTCTGTTTGCATCACTTGTCGCCCTGACACTGACAACCACAGGGAAGGTATACGCAGCAAAAACATTCATGGGCCTTCCAAGCCTTGAAGAGCTTGAAAATCCCAACCCGGCTCTTGCCTCTCTTGTCTATTCTGAAGACGGCGTGATTCTGCATAAATTTTTTCTGCAAAATCGGACATTTATTCCGCTCAAATCTATCCCGCGCTCTGCTCGCTATGCACTTATCGCTACTGAAGATGTAGCCTTTTACAATCACTGGGGGGTTGATATGCGGCGGCTGGTGCTGGCAATGGGTGAAAATATCATAAAGGGGCGTACACGCTGGCAAGGGGCCAGTACCATCACCCAGCAGCTTGCCAAAAACCTTTACCTCTCCCAGGAACGCACCATCACCCGAAAAGTCAAGGAGTTTTTTACTGCAATCGAGCTGGAAAAAACCTATACAAAAGACGAAATTCTGGCGCTCTATCTCAACACTGTCTATTTCGGATCGGGAGCTTATGGAATTGAAGCTGCTGCCCATACCTATTTTGGCAAACCGGCATACCTCCTGACACTGCAGGAGAGTGCAACGATTATTGCAACACTGAAAAATCCGACAGCCTATAACCCGGCAAAAAATCCGTCCGGCGCCATCGGCAGAAGAAATCTTATTCTTTCACTGATGGAGAAGGCAGAATTCATTACCCCCAAACAGGCTGCAACGGCCAAAAAGAGCCCGCTGGTGCTGAAATACACTCCTGTGAGCCATCAGGGGCTGGCCCCTTACTTTACAGAATACGTCCGTCAAACCGTAAAGCCCTCCACGCTGCTTGGCAATGTCGACCTTTACCGTGATGGTTTGACCATCCATACAACGCTCGACAGCCGAATGCAACAGTATGCCCAGCAGTCAGCAGCCGAACATCTTGCCGAATTGCAGGCCTCATTTGACCGGGCATGGAGATGGCCTGAATCACTGAAGAACCAGATCATCATAGAAAGCGACCGGTTCAAGGAGCTGAAAGATGGTGGACTCCCGGATCAGCAAGCCATGGCTAAACTCAAGGCAGACAAGGTGTGGCTGAACGATCTGCTGCAAGAAAAAACCCGCATACAGGTAGCTTTGGTAGCTATCGACCCGACCAACGGTCATGTCAAGGCTTGGGTCGGGGGTAACAGGTTCTCATCCGATGAGTACAAGTACCAGTTCGACCATGTCTGGCAGGCAAAACGGCAGCCAGGATCTACCTTCAAGCCTTTTGTCTATACTGCGGCTATCGACAAGGGGCTGCCAGCAAACTTCCAGGTGCTCGACCAGCCCCTTGCCCTCAACAGTGGCAGTGGCATCTGGTCGCCGAGAAACTCAGATGGCTCCTCCGGCGGGATGACCACCCTCCGCACGGCGTTGAGCCGCTCGCTGAACCAGGTGACCGTAAGACTTGCATACGAACAATTAACAACATCTGATATTATCAGTTATGCCAGGAAAATGGGCATCACCTCCCCCATGCCCTCAAACCTCTCAATAGCCCTTGGAACAGCAGAGGTGAGCCCGCTTGAACTGGCTGGCGCATTTTCAACGTTTGCCAACAACGGCTTCTGGAACGAGCCAATATCAATCCTGAAAGTTGAGGACAAACACAGCCGGGTTTTGTCGGAGTACACTCCCAACAGACGCTTTGCCATAGACTCCACCTCAAATTTTGTGATGGTCTCCATGCTGAAAGATGTTATTAACAAAGGAACAGCAGTTGCCGTCCGGGCCCGCTTCGGTTTTAATGTCGAGGCCGCAGGAAAAACAGGAACAACCCAAAGCATGAGAGATGCCTGGTTTGCCGGGTTTACCCCTCAACTTGTTGCCGTAGTCTGGACCGGATTTGATGACGAGCGCATCAAGTTCACCTCAATGGAGTACGGCCAGGGCGCACGGGCAGCCCTTCCTGTGTGGGCTGGCTTTATGAAACGCTGCTACGGCGACCCATCGCTGAAACTGGAAAATCGATACTTTCATATTCCTGAGACCGTCATTGCTGTACCAATGTCAGGACAAACCAATACACCATCCGATCTCCTCGGCAGTGATGTCTATATTGAATACTACACCCCCAAGGGCTTTAAATACTATCAGGGCCATGCGATGCCATCACCCGACGTGATAGCGACCCCTGCCGCCGCGCCTGCCCCTGCGCCAGCCAGCCCCG
Source organism: uncultured Chlorobiaceae bacterium (assembly GCA_903994635.1). GTDB lineage: Bacteria > Bacteroidota > Chlorobiia > Chlorobiales > Chlorobiaceae > Chlorobium. The sequence goes on along the minus strand of CAJEXQ010000008.1, from coordinate 51,906 downwards.
TTCCAGCAAGTAGCATTGGAACGGCCAAACCTCAGAGTCCTGTTCCTGCGGCCAAACCAAAACAGGTGAAATCCTTTTGAGCGACTTCTCAGTTAACCTCACAACACTCTTGTTATGCAATCGGTAGTAGTCCTTGATTTCGGTTCGCAATATACCCAGTTGATCGCCCGTCGTATCCGCGAACTGGGTATCTACTCTGAAATTCTTCCCTATAACACCACGCCGGAAAAAATCAGGGAACACCACCCCAAGGCAATCATCCTCTCGGGCGGCCCAACCAGCGTCTATGACGAATCGGCCATCCTGCCTGATGGCGGGATCTTTTCTCTTGCCATTCCGATCCTCGGCATTTGCTATGGGTTGCAGGCAATCGCCAACCATTTTGGGGGAGAGGTAGCCTCAGCATCAAAGCATGAGTTCGGACGCTCAAAAATTATAGTCGACCGACATGAGGAGAGTGAGAGTCTGCTTTTTCACAATATTCCCGATTCGGACGTCTGGATGAGCCATGGCGACAAGGTTGTACGGCTTCCTGAAGGGTTCAGGGCAACGGCCAGCAGCGAAAATTCTGAAATTTGCGCCATTGAAAGCTTTGGAAGCAAAGGCGCTCTGAAAGTTTATGGCCTGCAGTTTCACCCCGAAGTACAGCACACCCTCTACGGCAAACAACTCTTCTCAAACTTCCTGCTCGATATTGCCGGCATCACGCCCGACTGGTCATCAAAAAGCTTTATCGACCACCAGATTGAAGAAATCCAGCGCAAAGCTGGCAAAGAGACGGTTATCTGCGGCATCAGCGGCGGAGTTGACTCAACCGTTGCAGCGGTACTGGTAGGCAAGGCGATAGGCAAACAACTGCACTGCGTCTTTGTCGATAATGGCCTGCTCCGAAAAAATGAGGCTGAGAAGGTGATGAGCTTTCTCTCGACGCTCGGTCTCAGGGTATCCCTCGTCGATGCTTCCGATCTCTTCCTGAAACGGCTGAAAAATGTTGCATCACCTGAAAAAAAGCGCAAAATAATAGGAAAGGCCTTTATTCAGATTTTTGAAGAGCAGATGGCTCATGAAAAGTTTCTGGTACAGGGCACTCTCTACCCTGATGTTATTGAAAGTGTGAGCGTCAAAGGCCCATCGGCGACCATCAAATCGCACCATAATGTTGGCGGGCTGCCAAAACGGATGAAGCTCAAGCTGATTGAGCCCCTTCGTGAACTTTTCAAGGATGAAGTTCGTGCCGTAGGGCGCGAGCTTGGCATCGCCGAAGATATTCTGATGCGCCACCCCTTCCCCGGCCCGGGCCTTGCCGTCCGGGTACTTGGCTCAGTCAACAAAGAGAGGCTTGATGTATTGCGGGAGGCTGATGAGATCTTTATCGAAGAGCTGAAATCAAGCGGCCTGTACAGCCAGGTATGGCAGGCGTTTGCGGTGCTGCTTCCAGTCCAGTCAGTTGGCGTCATGGGCGACAAACGCACCTACGAAAACGTGCTGGCGCTCCGTGCGGTCGAATCAACCGATGGCATGACTGCCGACTGGGCACCCTTGCCGCACGACTTTCTTGCCCGAGTCTCAAACAGGATTATCAACGAAGTTCGCGGGATTAACCGGGTCGCTTACGACATTTCGTCGAAGCCACCGGCAACGATTGAGTGGGAATGATGCGGTCAACCAAACAGAGTATCGATGCCTGGTCATTGGTGTCTCATGCGGGTTGCAACTCAACAATCCCCTGTTCAGGTGGATCGCTCTTGTTATTGGTCAGGCACTTGAGGTAAATGTGATGCAAGTTTGGAATTTATTTGACAACACAGCGCCACCATCTTGTGGCGAGCGCTTTGAATCCCTTCTGGCGGTCAAGAACCTCGTCATTGAGCGCATCGTGAGTTCATCAAAAGTTGCTCAAACCGAGTACGTGCAATCACAGGACGAATGGGTGGCCCTTCTTCAAGGGAGCGCCCAGCTCGTCGTTGCGGGTGAAACAGTTCCCCTGGGCTCAGGCGACTATCTGTTTTTGCCTGCAGGTACACCCCACACGGTTCAGAGCGTTTCCGAAGGGGCAGTGTGGCTCGCCATTCATCTGCATGAGCAAGCGCCTGACATTTCCTCCCCGGCACTCCCATCAGCAGCAAGTGAAATCAGCCGTTAGCCCCTCTCCTGTATATGTCGCCATCACTGCTTGCTTTTTCGACTGAGTACTGAACGCCGAGTTATGCGGTCTTTTGAATTAATTTGTTGGCGACAAAGGACGCATGGTGCAGGCAGGAACCTACGAGGAGCTGATGGCACGAAATGCTGTCACCGGATACAACCACAACGAACAGGAAGAAATAAAGAATGCGCAATGTGTGTTGTGCTGATCGCTATCAGGATTATCTCTCCCGCATTGTGTTTACAGTATGCTCATCCGGCTTCGACGATCACTCTATTTCCTTTCCAGAGAATATGTTACAGCCGCCTCAGCATGTATTGCCGTTGTGTCAAAAACCGGTATGCTAACATCTTCCTGTTTGATCAACAGAGGAATTTCTGTGCACCCGAGAATAACACCTTCAGCACGGCTTTTTTTAACAAGGCGGTTGATAATTTGTATAAAGTGTTCCTTGGATGCCTTATTGATTTTTTCGGCGCACAATTCATCAAAAATAACGGTGTTGATATACTCCCGTTCGGCCTGATCAGGAACAATAACGTCGAGGCCGTACCTCTTTTCAAGCCGGCTGCGGTAAAAATTGCTCTCCATCGTGTATTTCGTGCCAAGCAGTATGACGGATTTAAGCCCTTTCTCTCTAATCTTTTTACCCGTTGCGTCAGCAATATGCAGGACAGGAATTTTTACCTTATCCTCAATCTCCTCAGCACTTGAGTTCATGGTGTTTGAGGCTATTACAATAAAATCCGCGCCTCCGTTTTTAAGACGTTCAGCGGCATCAATCATGATTTTTCGCAAAGGCCTCCAATCTCCCTGGTCGGCCAGTCGCTCCTGCCGTGAAAATTCACCGAACTCAATTGAATACATCAGTATTTGCGCAGAATGCAATCCACCAAGTTTTTCATGAACCATTTGATTCATGAGCCGGTAATATTCCAGCGATGAAACCCAACTGACTCCGCCAATAATGCCGATTGTCTTAATCTGCGGCACGCTTAAGTATTGCTCATAAAATTGATTGTGAGCTTCCGCCTTTTCCGCTGCTGCAACAGGAGAAAGCATCGCGCTGCTGGTCACGATAAGCGAGAAAAAAGTAATCGATAGAGTTTTTAGTCCAAAGAGTTTGATCATAATTCGCAAAAAAAGAAAAGAATTTCTGTTCAAAATAAATACAAGGGAAAAAACGTACGGTTCCTGCCGCCTCCCAAAGAAACCGCCACAAACACTCAACTCGCGAACCCATAAGGTTAATGTACATAGGGATTTTGATGGCTAAAAGGTTTTGTTGTATGTTTTGTTGGGCGAGTGGCACTGAAAATATAAACGATGGACTTCCTTCCGCCAAACTGGCCGCCGAGAGGATTCCCGGGCCGTCATCAGTAACGAAGTAACAGATACTTTCACCGCTTGCCCATATTTTAATATCAATCTGGCAAGGCATCTTCCCCCAATTGACTGACATCACCACCAAAGTAGTATACAGAAGTGGACCCTGCCCGACAGGCATATTCCCCATTCTTCCTCAGTCGGCAAGCGGTAAAGCTTTTTACCAGAAAGAGTATTGAGTTTTTGTATGAAGCTCTGGGCATCTTTCCATGAAACGGTTTCTACCGGCAGACGCTCACCCTTGAAATGACTTGGTTTGCTTCTCATGATCGCCTCCCATTGCTGCTGGGTAACTGGGTACTTGCCCAGATAGAAATCTTGATCAATCTTAACCTCATTCACTCCCGTCCTGAAAGTGCCAGCAAAAACCGGACAAAACTCAAAAATTGTATCTGTACCAAATGTGCCTTTTGTGACTGTCCTGGTTTTTGTGACCATGCGCAGTGTAACAAGATACTGGGTTTATGTACCGAAACATCTTCACATCACCGAGGCCATAATTCGAACCTGATGCCGAAGCGGTTTATGACCACTCCGGCATCGTAAAGATAGCCTGGCAAAAACGTGCCCCACGAACGTGGTTAGCCGAAGGTGTGGACTAGTTCTGACAGCCTTAATAGAACAACATAACGGAGCAGCGCGATTCCTCGCCACCCGCCACTGCTGCCAGCTCCTGATCGCTCAACTCCCCCGCCACCTCCCTAATCTCCGCCTCGCTGCATTCAAACCCCTCGCTTTTGATGAGCTTGAACCTCTCTGCAAGATCTTCGATAGCCAAAACACGCTCTTTAAAAGCAACGTCCGATTTCATTTTCGCGATAAACGCTTTTGCTTGATCTAATGACACAATATTCCCCCTTGGTTTAGGGTTAAGAAATGAACCCACCACCCAAAGGCTACGCGTTTGCGACGGCATTTGCAAAAATCAAATCAGCTCGCTCTGCTTTGATTTTTGAGCGCCTTGCAGTGCTGCTCCCCAATGGGCGGCAGACGGCAGCAAGCAAAGCACCGCTTGCCCGCCTGTCCTGCCCGGTTACGATGCGAAGCGGGTTCAAGGGGTGCGAACCCCATTAACGAAGGAAATAAGAAGGTACCGATTTTCACCGCCTTTGCCGACACCGCCAATTACCTCTACAACAACCTGGCTGAGGATATTTTGCTTGTTTCTGGGGGTAAATCATGCGCTTCTCAAAGCCTCCAAAAACATTTGCTGAACAGGTACAACTCCTGATTGATAAAGGCATGGTCATTGAAGACACTGCCAGAGCTTGCCGCTATCTTTCACACATCAGCTACTATCGTCTATTTTTTATTCAGCACTGCCCCGCTGTCTGACACGGACTCGTCATAATGCAGTCGGGAAATCGGGTGACAGCACCAGGCATCATTCAGCATTGAAAACAGCCTCCAGTGTCGGCGCGGTGAGAATGGCATCAGCCCACACTTCAAGCTCCTGTTCAGAAGCGCTGCTTAACTGCTCCAACGCCCACCCGGGCAACACGCCAAAGCGATGTTCCAACAGCCTTCTCATTAATCCTGACGCACCTATTACCACACCTTTTTCCATGCCAATTCTCTCTACGCTGGTGATGTATTGCACTTTTTCTCCCTCCTCAATTGTTTCTATTTGATCTAAAATCTGGTGGTTCAACCATTCAGGCAGTTGCATGAGCCAGTCCAGAATAGCAAATAATTTGATCACCCGTTCTTTACCCCAGTGGCGCTCGTACAATATTCGCACCAAACGGCTTTTGGCTTCATACCGTTCCTCTTCATGCCTGCGGGTTTGCTGTGTCAGAATATGCGCCGCCGTGATAAGTCCGAAGGCGTTCTCTGATGCCAACAGTTCATCGAGTTTGTCCTCGTAATCGGTCAGCTTGGCAACCGGAAACTCCAGGGTATGCTTGCATCCCAGCAAGGAAAAACCATAGGTGGATGGTTTCCACCTCTTATGTTCATCAGCCAGCACAGCAAAACTTGCTACCGGCCTTTTGTAACGGTCGTAAATCCGATAGTTGTAGACAAACATCCGTTGGGCGAATTCCGCCTGTCTGGCGCCTTGTACTTCAAGGTGAATGTAGAACCAACTCTCCTCACCGGATCAGATCGCCTATGATGATGGGTGTACTCCCAAATGAAGCATCCAGCCAGTCCGTCTGTGCTGTTTTGTTTCCGTTGAAGTAGTCAATCCAGACTGACGAATCAACGAGAATCACTTGTCCAACCTCATCTCATCAAGATTACCGGACCATTTCAGTTTTCCTCGAAAATTCCTGATTTCTTTTTGACTGTGCACTTGCACCAACAGTTTCAGCCCCTCTTCAATGGCATCTTTTTTTGTTCTGAGTTAGGATACCTTGAGAGCGGATTCCATCAGAGCGTCATCTATCACGACATTTATTCTCATCTCTCACCCCTGTGTGTATGTTTTTCGATGCTATACTCATTAATGAGACTCTGTAAGAGATTTATTAATTTTGGCACAGGTCACGCTACCGCCATAACCCGAGCGAGATATCTTTTTTTCGTGTAACTTCTTTTTGGATTGTTTCAGCTCACTCGCACTGCCTTAAAAAAAACAGTTTAACCGGAAAGTAGAGATCAACGGGGAGTTGCGAGAGTTGAAAAAGTTACTGATTGAATTACAGTAAGAGCAAATGAGTACTACATCACGCCGGTGCAGAAACACGACCAGAGAGCCATCTCTTGAACGATGTTTGACTTTCGCCTGAAGGTGTGCCAAGTAATAAACCCTCAACACTGATATCCTCATCCAGCTCTTCCCAGTGAATGCCATACCCTTTTCCAATCAACCGCCAGTTCTGAAGCTCTGATGCTGTTGCATTCATCAGTCGTGGATACCAGGCCAGCGGAACGGTAATGGAGCGACCATCACTCAAATCAACGGTTAATGCATCGAGCGTCACTGTTACCTGCTCCGCTGCAGAAACATTGAGTTCAATTGTTGAAGTAACCATGCCAAGCCTCCAGTAAATGCTGTTGATGTTCAATAACGATTATTTGAATCCTGGCAATCTCGTGCCTTGAAAAACCACCACTCCTTTGCAAGCGAACCGGATCAAGCCAAGATTTAGCCATATTATCGTCGCGTTCAACATGAATATGTGCAGGCTTACGGTGATCGCTCGCAAAAAAGAACAACCGATAACCACTAATACGAAAAACAGCTGGCATTGTTTACCTCTCTCTTTTAAAAAGAATAAAACGTAACCAAGCCAGTCGGAATCACCCTTTTTCTCTGCTTGCCTGATAAAAAAACTTCTTGCCGAGGTATAAGAAACAAATGAAGTGCATCAAACTCTTTGCTCAGCTTGAGCCGCTGAGCTGAGCAACTCAATGGCATGGTAGCTCCTCTAACGTGGGCAATAAAGCCAGCGGCGCTGTCAAATTATTCCTGAGATCACGATTACACTTGAGGCCACAGTCTGTGACCTCAAACAGGCATGGCGGAAGAAGAGATATTTCGATTGCTGAACAAGGCTCAAAGGGAAAAAAGCGGTTTTATTGGTTTGTAACTCTTAAATTATGGTGTTAAGTTAGTGATTAAACAATACCCCCCCACGCATCTCGTCAGCTCTGCGCACCATGGGGGGTTCCTCATTTTCAGGGGTAAGGTACGCGCTCTATAGTGGCAATAAACTGGTATTGATATGGAAAAACTGAAAATGCACTCGCCCAACTTGACTGACGGCAATATTGCCCGCATTCGAGAGCTGTTTCCCGGCTGTGTCACCGAAATTAAGGATGAAGGTGGAAGGATGGGGGATGAAAAGGGAGAGGGTTCAGCCGTCAGTCCTCATCCTTCTGCCTTGCGATATGCCATAGATTTTGACCTGTTGCGTCAGGAGCTTTCAGGGCATATCGTTGAAGGGCCGCTGGAGCGCTACCACCTCAACTGGCCGGGGAAACGCGAAGCGTTGTTGACAGCAAATGCTCCAATTGCCAAGACCTTGCGCCCGTGCCGTGAAGAGAGCGTTGACTTTGATACCACGAAGAATCTTTTCATTGAGGGCGACAATCTGGATGCCCTGAAGCTCCTGCAGGAGACCTACCTCGGCAAGGTCAAGATGATCTACATTGATCCACCGTATAACACCGGCAATGACTTCATCTACGAGGATGATTTTGCGGAAAACACCGATGAATTTTTGCTGCGTTCAAACCAGAAAGATAAGGAAGGCAACCGGCTTATTGCCAATACAGAGTCGAACGGGCGATTTCATTCGGATTGGCTGAGTATGATGTATCCGAGATTGAAGCTCGCGAAGAATCTCTTGCGGGATGATGGGGTGATTTTTATCAGTATTGATGATAATGAGGTGCATAGCCTAAAAAGAATATGTTCAGAGATTTTCGGAGATGAAAATTACGTCGCTCAAATTGCAGTACAACTGAATCCACGTGGTCGTCATCTTGATAAATTTGTAGCAAAAACCCATGAATCAATATTGATTTTCGTTAGAGATGCAATGAATGAACAAGCCATCTCGGGCATCGATAAAGAGGGCCGGATGGTCGATGAATACAATCGTGAAGATGAAAGAGGGCGTTACAGGTTACTGGGGTTGAGGAATCGAAATCAAACATTTAATCCAATCACGCGTCCTAAACTATATTACCCACTTTATGTTAATACCACCAACAGAACAGTATCAATTGTTAGAGATAATATTTTTACAGATGAAGTATTTCCGAATACTCCTGACGGAGTGAAAACATGCTGGACGTGGGGTAAAGAGAAAGTTATAAATGAAAATCAATTACTTGTTGCCGAAAAAATCGGTGATGAATGGCGTATATATAGAAAAGATTATCTTCTGGGGAAAGACCGTGAAATGGCAACGACACTTGTCAAATCAGTTTGGACCAACAAAGAGATTACCAATGATTATGGGAGAAAAGTAATTAAAGACCTATTTGGAGCTTCTGTTATGGACTTCCCCAAGTCCACAGAGCTTATACGAATTTTAATCCAGATAGGAACGCAGAGAAATGATTTGGTTATGGATTTCTTCGCGGGTTCAGCCACTACCGCCCATGCAGTCATGCAACTCAATGCTGAAGATGACGGAAACCGCAAATTCATTATGGTTCAATTGCCGGAACCCTGCAATGAACAATCCGAAGCATTCAAAGCCGGTTACAAAACCATCGCTGAAATCAGCAAAGAGCGTATTAGGCGTGCAGGAAAGAAAATCAAGGATGAAAAAGAACAAACCGGAACAGGTCAGGGCGTCTTGCAGTACGCCCCTGCAACAATCGACACCGGCTTTCGCGTTCTCAAAGTCGACTCCTCCAACATGGCCGAGGTCTATTACACACCCGATGCCGTCAAACAGAGCGACCTTTTCAATGCTGTTGACAACATCAAACCCGACCGCACACCAGAAGACTTGCTCTTTCAGGTACTCCTTGACTTGAGCGTAGACTTGAGCCTGCCAATCCGCAAAGAGTTGATTCAGGGCAAAAGCGTCTTCTTTGTAAATCAGCCGCCATACGATCTTATTGCCTGCTTCGATACCGGCGTGAGCGAAGAGCTGGTCAAAGAGCTTGCGCAGCACAAGCCTTTGCGCGTTGTCTTCCGTGACAACGGCTTTACAACCGATACGGTCAAAATCAACGTGGATCAAATCTTCAAGCAGTTGTCTCCCGGAACTGAAGTGAAATCAATCTGAGGAGGAAATGATGGAGCATGAAATGACAATTGGTGGAAACCTTTTTGATCGAGTTGTCCAGATTCTTGAACAGGCTCGCTCCAATGTGGTGCAGTCAGTCAATACCAATATGGTCACGGCTTATTGGCTGATTGGCCGGGAAATAGTTATAGAGGTACAGTGCGGCAAAGAGCGGGCTGTGTATGGAAAACAGGTCATTGAGGTGCTTTCCCAGCAACTGAGTGCTCAATATGGCTCTGGTTTTTCTTTGACCAATGTCAAATATTTCAGGCAGCTCTATCAGGCTTGGCCGGATCGACTCTTCATTCAGCACCCGTTTGTTGTTGAATTGGCAGAGCAACCAAAAAGCCACCCGTCGGGTGGCCAATTCCCTTCAGGTTTTTCCTCGCGGCTTTCATGGTCGCATTATCGTGCTCTGATGCGAGTATCGAAACCTGCGGCTCGGGAATTTTATGAGCGGGAAGCCATTGAGTGTGGCTGGAGTAAAACGCAACTGGAGCGGCAGATACAAACCTCCTATTATGAGCGGATTCTTGCTCATCATGGAGAAGAAGGACTGCTGGCACCTCATCGCGAACGGTTGGCTGGTGAAAAACTCACTCCGGTTGACGTACTGAAATCGCCCATGGTGCTTGAGTTTCTTAATCTGCCTGATAACCCAAATCTGCATGAAAGCAAACTGGAGCAGGCCATTATTGGGAATCTGCAACTCTTTCTGCTGGAACTGGGTAAAGGATTTTCCTTTGTTGCCCGCCAAAAACATATCCGCTTTGACGACGATGATTTTTATGTGGATCTGGTCTTTTACAACTTTATGCTGAAGTGCTTTTTATTGATCGACCTGAAACTTGGCAAACTTACTCATCAGGATGTCGGGCAGATGGACGGCTATGTTCGCTTGTTTGAAGATCAGTTTAAAGTGCCGGGCGACAATCCAACCATCGGCCTGATTCTTTGCTCCGACAAAAGTGAGGCGGTTGCCAAATATTCGGTTTTGCACGAAAGCAAACAGATATTTGCCTCGAAATATCTCAAATTCCTCCCGACGGAAGAAGAACTCAGGTTGGAAATTGAAAAAGAACGGAGACTGATTGAAGCGAATCTGGCTGACCGGAAAGGACTCTTGTCATTCGATGAAAACAGTGTGCCGAATGCAGAATAAAACAGCTCATTTGCAGAAAAGAATGCAGAAAGAACTCCAGGGATAACGGTCTATGAAATTCAAATTCAAAGTTCAGCCCTATCAGACCAACGCGGTTGACTCCGTTGTTGACTGCTTTGCCGGGCAGGTTAGCTCGCAGCACAACACCTATACCATCGACCCTGGCAAGGCACCTATGCCATTGGAATTCACGGGGTTTAAGAATGCTGATCTCCTTTTGACCGAGTCGCAACTGAAGGAGAACATGCGTGAAGTTCAGCAGCGCCAAAACCTGCCGTTGTCTGACACCCTGATTTCGAGCGCAAAGTGCAGGGTAAACCTTGATATCGAAATGGAGACCGGCACGGGTAAAACGTACTGTTATATCAAAACCATCTTTGAGCTGAACAAACTCTATGGGTGGAGCAAGTTTATTGTTGTGGTGCCGAGTATTGCCATTCGGGAAGGCGTTTATAAATCACTGGCGATCACGGCTGACCATTTTACCGAAAGCTTTGGCAAAAAAGTTCGATTCTTCATCTACAACTCAAAGCAGTTACATCAGATTGAAAGCTTTTCATCTGACGCGAGCATCAACGTCATGATCATCAACATTCAGGCGTTCAATGCAACCGGCAAGGATAATCGGCGCATCTATGATGAACTGGACGATTTCCAGTCGCGCAAGCCGATTGATGTTATCAGCAGTAACCGGCCAATTCTCATTCTTGATGAACCCCAGAAAATGGGAGGGGCCAAAACGCTAGAAGCTGTAGCCAAGTTCAAGCCGTTGATGATTCTGCGTTACTCTGCCACCCATCGTACCGATCATAACAAGGTTCACCGGCTTGATGCGCTGGATGCCTATAACCAGAAGCTGGTCAAAAAGATAACGGTTCGTGGCATCACGGTAAAGGGTCTTGCGGGTACAAATGGCTATCTCTATCTGGAGTCAATCGAAATATCGCGAAGCGCACCTTTGGCTCGTATCGAGATGGAGGTGAGGCAAGAGAGCGGGATCAAGCGGGTCGTGAAACGGCTTGAAAAGGGGCGTGACCTGTTTGTGGAATCTGGCGAGCTGGACCAGTATCGAGGCTTTGTTCTTTCGGAGATTAGTGCCATCACTGATACCGTTGAATTCAGTAATGGCCATCTCTTGAGCGCTGGTGAAGCGACCGGGGATGTCAACGAATCGACCATCCGCCGCATTCAGATCAGGGAGAGCATCAAGGCCCATCTTGACAAGGAGAAGAGCCTGTTTGCGCAGGGTATCAAGGTGCTTTCGCTCTTTTTCATTGATGAGGTGGCGAAGTACCGTGACTATGGCCAGGCCGATGAAAAGGGCGAGTATGCTCGCATTTTTGAGGAGGAGTACGAGCAGCTCAAGGCGGAGTATCTCAGCGAACCGGCTTTGACTCATGAGCCTTATCGGAAGTATCTGGAACGAGATATGCCGGACAAAGTTCATGAGGGATATTTCTCCATCGACAAGAACAAGCGACTGGTAAATCCCGAGAGCAAGCAGGTGAAAGATGAGGAGACCGGCACAAAGACAGCCATCTCCGATGATGTGGATGCTTATGACCTCATCCTGAAAAAAAAGGAACGGCTGCTCTCTTTTGAAGAGCCGGTCAGGTTTATCTTCTCGCATTCTGCGTTGCGTGAAGGGTGGGACAATCCGAATGTCTTTGTTATCTGCATGTTGAAGCACAGCGATAACACCATTTCCCGGCGGCAGGAGGTGGGTCGTGGTTTGCGGCTCTCCGTTAATCAGAGTGGTGACAGAATGGACCATCCGGCAACCGTGCATGATATTAATGTTTTAACGGTGGTTGCCAGCGAAAGCTATACGGAGTTTGTGACCAACTTGCAGAAGGAGATCAGCAGTTCACTCTCTGCCCGCCCAAGAAAAGCCGATGAGGACTATTTTACGGGGAAGGTTATTGAGACTGCGACTGGCTTGCTAAAGATCACTCCTGACATGGCAAAGAAAATCACATGGTATCTGATAGCCAACCATTACAAAGATTATTCTGAAAACATTACCCCTGCTTACCACACCGCCAGGGCTGACGGTACTTTGGTTCTGCTACCTCCAGAGCTGGCACCTCAGGCCGAGCAGATTTACAAGCTGATCGACAGTGTCTTCAGTGAATCCCAATTGCCCCAGGTGGGAGATGACCGGAAGCCAAAAGCCAACCCGCTGAACGACAACTTCAGCAAGAAGGAGTTCAGGGAACTCTGGAACCGTATCAACCACAAGGCAATCTACCGGGTTGAGTTTGACTCCACGGAACTGGTCAGCAACTGTATTCAAACACTGGACAAGGAGCTGAAAGTGAGCCCGCTCCAGTACACCATCCACGCTGGCACTCAAAAAGAACAGATTACCGACACCCAGCTCCAGAGTGGCGAGAGTTTCAAGCTTGAGGAGACTACGGTCAAGAGCAATACCATGTCAATGCAGTCGATGGTCAAGTACGACCTTTTGGGCAAGCTTGCTGGCAATACAGAGCTCACCCGCAAGAGCATTGCTGAAATTCTTGGGGGTATTAACCCTGCTGTTTTCATGCAATTCCGGGAAAATCCGGAACATTTTATTACTGAAGCAACCCGCCTGATCAAAGAGCAAAAGGCGACGATTATTATTGAACGGTTGAGCTACGACGAAATTGCCGACCGGCACGATATTGACATCTTTACCACTGGCCAGAGCAAGCAAGACTTTTCAAAGGCAAGTGAAAAGCTGAGGAACCACATCTACGATTATGTGGTCACCGACTCGAACATTGAAAAAGCTTTTGTGCACGAGCTTGATACCAGCACGGAGGTTGTTGTTTACGCCAAACTGCCTCGCGGGTTCCTCATCCCCACACCTGTCGGCGACTACAATCCCGACTGGGCTATCTCATTCAAGGACGGGACGGTCAAGCACATCTATTTTGTGGCGGAGACCAAGGGCTCAATGTCGAGCATGGAGCTGCGAGCCATTGAAGCGACGAAAATTGAATGCGCACGGAAATTCTTTGAGGAGATCAATCAGAGGGTTGAACCAGATAAGGTCAAGTATGATGTTGTGACTGATTTTGGGAAGCTGATGGAGGTTGTGGGGAGAGGGAGCGGTAACCGGGAAAAGCCAGACTGAGGTTTCAGCACCTCCCTGATTCAAAACGGAAAATCGCAGCTTGTGACATATCTGCCTGGCGAGCAAGCTCTTTGTGAGCCATACCGGCAGAACCGGACACGACTGTATATGAATTATCAATGCTCTCGTCATGATGAAAAGAATAGCCGTTATACTGGTTGCCCATGGAGAAGCTGAAACAGACAGTTTTTTTGAGAATTTCTCCATGATCCGCCACACACTCGCCCATGCTGCTGAGGTGATGAAGCTTCCCCGTCCCTTACAGCTCGTGGCATCGCTTGTTGGTGGAGTGAAAAACAGAGTGACGTTTCGTGCACAACAATACCGTTCACCGCAGAACAGGATCACCAGACATCAGGCCTCGCTACTCCAGGAGAAGCTCAACAAGGTGATGATACCTCACCAAACCAACATTGAGGTCTATTCGGCTTTCCACGCAACACCACCATTTGTCAAGGATATCGTCGAACAGACGAGCGGTCACGACCTTCAGCTCCTGGTTTCCATGTCTCCCATTGATAATCGGCTCACTTCTGGAAACCTGCTGCAGCTCTCCTCCCAATGCGCCCCTGTTAACGGACGACGATGCCCTGTCGTGGTACACGGTTTCTGGAAAGATGCGGAACTCAGAATAGTTTACCTCGATTACCTGTTCTCCCATGAAAAGAGTGGCAACGGATCGGCTTTAGTTCTGACATTTCATGGCACTCTGGTCAAGGATACGAAAGGTGAAATACCGACGTTTCATACAGGCTTGAAAGAGATGCAAGAGATGGGCAGTACTCTTCGTCATGCTATCCTTATGGATCCTCGCAACAGTTATGAAGCTGTCGAAATAGCATACCTCAACCATGATGTGGGAGGAACCTGGACACAGCCATCTCTTGCCGAGTCTTTAAAAGCACTCTCGTCCAGGGGAATCGGAGATGTCGATATTTTCAGTTGTGGTTATTTTTCTGATGGCACAGAGACAATTCTGCATGCACGGAAAGAGGCCGCTGCAAGTTTTGTCAAAACGATCAGGATTTTGCCTTGTATCAATGATTCGGAGGCTTTCGCCGACTTTCTTGCCAAAAAGGTTGCGGCGGTTGTAGCTTCCGAATCTCCATAAAGTCTTCCCGGTTGCAAGGAGTCCCGGATGACAGCGTGCATATCCAGTCAAGTGTGGTAATAGCGATTACTCATTGAGATTCCTGAGAGAAAACTTCTGTAGTAATAACTCCGGGATATCTTCGCACCTGACCGTCCACCCCGTTGTTCTGCCTGCCGAAACAGACTTAAAGCGTTCTCCAATAAGCACATCCTTGCCCGATGGGTTCTGCATGACAACCATCAGGCTGCGAACAAAAATAGAGCTCGGATGCATCGAATTGAGATAGTTCGCCGGTTCGAAATCTACCCACTCCTGTGGGGAAAGATTGAACTCGTAGAGATTTGTCCAAACACCATCACTCAGCAACAGCAAAAGATAGTCCCGATCTGGGCTTTTGGTCAGTTTGAACGTCTCATAATCCTGCCTGATTTCCCGGTCGAGCCAGTTCAGGTTGAGCGGCTCCCGTATGCCGTAACTGCCGAACCCCAGATCAAAAAGCCATTTCTCACCCTCAATCGGCACCACAATCGCCATGTGCGTCTTCGGACGACGGACCGGGTAGGTCATCGGACGGGCAGCAACAAATTGCCAGGGAATTCCCAACGCCTCAAGCGCCATGGCAAAAAGACCATTGACCTCGTAGCAGTAACCCCCTCGATTCCGATCAACGATTTTGCAATAGATCTCCTCCGGGACAAGCGAGACCACTTTCCCCTGCTGAACATCGAGGTTTTCAAATGGCACTGAAAAAAGCTGGCAACGCATCATACGTTTCAGTGTCGTAAAATCAGCGGAAGCGGCTCCCTCAAAACCAATTCTGGAAAAATATGCCAAAAGGCTGAAGTTGTCTGGTTTCATATCGGCAGTTGAGCGAAGGTGGATAATCTTTTTGGCGACCTCAGATTCCCTTTCGAGAGCGTCGTATGCTTTTTTGAAATCTTCCTCCTGGAGATTCTCTGCAAGCAGGTCATCAAAATTAGTTGTCTTCATGATAACATCTTCTGCTTAAAAATCCTGCGTAACTTGTAAGTCTTTTCAATTTCGCACTGATCTGTCTTCATCTCTTTTTTTATGTAGCCGGAAGTTGCAACATACAGAGTGCCATTATGCTGGCTGCAGAAACCAGACAAGGAAAGCTCTACGGCAAGAGCTGGTCAGGAAAAAATGCGGCAGATAAAAAGGATCCGGAATGGTTCGTCGGCTTTCTCAATAGCGCAGGGATAAAGCACGACATGTTCGCTTGCAACATCACCGGGTACCCTTACAGTTTTTTCTTTTCTTGACCAATCAGGTCGATATACATATCTTCAATTTTCACTCTAGCCCAATTTGTTTTTCGCAAGAATTTCAAGCTGGACTTAATACTTGGATCATTATAAAAACAACGAATTTCTATCATTTTGTAGAGTTCATCCCAGCCATAGTAATTTACAAGATCACATAGTATTTTTTCAAGAGTTAATCCATGCAATGGATTATTTGGTTGATCATTCATATTTTCGATATGTTCTTATGATATTAGATTATTTTCCCATATAATAATCAATGTTTTTTAAAGTGCTCATTTAGGACAAATCCATATATTCCCACAATTCGTTCTGGTGGAGAAATATTGGATCTGCGTTATTCATAATAAATTCATGAATATCCATTCCATCTATTGTAGGGGGGCGTTTAACCCGCTTTTGCTTACCATTTATAAATACAAACATATATTCATGTTGCCTTTTTTTCTTTGCTTCTTTTTTAGCTATTGTTAAATTTTTCTTTTTGTTAGTCATTTTATGTGTGAATATCCTTATTGGACGATAACGCTGATTTAACGCACGTTGTGGTTAGCGCGAGCCTTGCGAATGCAAGGGAGGTCGACCAAATATGTCAGGTTGAAATCAATCTTAGCCGATTTTTTACAGCTTATTCATGCTGATTTTTCAAATACTCTCTTCTTTCGGCTTATCAACTAAAATCTATACAGACCATTGATAGCACTCAACATTATCACCTTCTTTCAATTCATGCCGTTCTTTGTTGTTCCGACAATACTCATTAATGTTTTTTTGCATCATTTTTTTCTGAAGCCCTCCTCCGCAAGCGGCTGGGGTTGCAACCATAGAATTAAGGGATGCTGTAACTAACCGCGAAAAAGAGAGCAAACTGGAAATATTTATTGTTTGTGATTGGAAGAGAGTAGCTCACAAGTTTTTCGACCAATATACGAGATTGTCAAGAAGAAAAATAATCTCGGACTCAAACCCCGGGCAAAACCTCATCTCTTCAGCAATAAATTGGGTCAGGGGTTTGATGTCGCCATCACTGCTTGCTTTATCGAGAGCGAAGATGTAGTCACTGCGCCGCTGAGCACGAATAACTGTCAACGGATAGCCTCCCGTAATATTACTTTGTTATTCCCTGAAATTGCGAGCGCAAATAACTATAAAGAAATAAGATAAAATGAGTGACAGCTTTACTGCTCTGCTAGGTTCCTGCAAGTGATTTCATTCCTTTGAAATGCGGACCCTGTGTCCAAAGCGTACAATCGTATTTCGATGAAGTGACTTATTCTTATTTTCCGGTCACAACGCTCACTCAGTCCAATTGAAATTCGGCTTTCTGTGTGTTATTACACAACCTTTTAGATAGAGATTTATCAATGATTTGGCAAACCGTGCCATTAAAAACTTTGGTGAGGAACAATTACCTTTTCAAGGTTTCTATGCAAATGCAGCATGGTACTTTCTCATGCTGCTTAGCAACAATGTGTTTGAAAGCTTTAAGATTGATGTCAGTGCATCTGTTATTCCTATTACCGTTTATGCAGATACTTTTCGCCAGCAATTCATTGATACGGCCGCCAAAATTGTTCGAGATGGTAAAAGGCTCATTATGAAAGAACCAACCGCCTGCCTTAAAAGGCTACAATTCGACCTACTCTTTGAGCGCTGTTTTATCGTTACCGTTATGCGGTGTTAAACAACGCTTAACGGCAATAAAAAAATGCGCGGAATCCCATTGCGTTGTATCTCTGCGTCCAAAAAGAGCCTCTCGCCACTATTTTCTCCGATTGACACGATATTATTGGAATCAGTGCCTTGCTGTCAAAAAAATTGATTCAAACGATCTATTCAGTTTTGATGTCATCTTTAACTTTCGACACGTTTACGGTAATTCACTTGTGTTCGTCTTTCTTGGTTCATACCTGACATCTTCACGATGCCTTTTCCGTAATGCTCACGACGAGAGCTTTTGACCAACGCCGCTTACAGTGGTTTGCACCCTGCTCCTGCAAGCCGAGTGCGAGGGGCCGACCCTCATCTCTTGCAGTGCTGATCTACAGCACACATCGCTCAACTTAGGTTGTTATTATCGTTACCTGGAATTGCCGTCATTGAGCAAATTCTGCCGATACTAAACCAAGCGAAACGTCCCGACGGGGAAGGCCTCAATTTTGCGGTCACATGATAGCCGAGAGCCCTTTCTGCTTCACCAAAGAAAGGAGTTTCAGTGTTGGACCAGCGGGCTTCTTGATCCCCCGTTCCCATTGACTAACCGAATCTTTGCTCACATTCATGTACAGGGCAAAAACTCTCTGGCTCACCTCCTCACGCTCTCGCAAGGCTTTGATATCAGTAGCACTGAACGCATGAACCGGTGTCAAGCAAGCTTCGTCAAACTCGCGCATTGTCTTTTTGTCGATAACACCAGCATCATACATGCCTGCCATGGTTTCATGGATTGCTGCATAAGCATCACTCTTATATGTTTTAATCTTGTTCATGGTATTTTACGGGCCGGAAATCTCCAGCTTTAATGAGTTTTGCAAGCTGATCCTCTGAAAGAGCAAAAGTACTTTTTGCCATCTTTTTAAACCATCGTACCTCGTCTATTTTTATGTTGTCCTTATCTTTTTTTGGAAAGCCAAAAACGAAAACCGCCTTCTCGTCCTGACGATAAAGGATAATTGAGCGGAACCCGCCAGATTTCCCCTCATGAGGTCGCGCAATCCTTTGCTTGATGACGCCTCCCCCATAATCCACATCGATTAGTCCTCGATTGGCATCTCGTACCGCCTCGCACAACTCTTTATCAAGGATTCCCTCCTCTCTGGCGAATTTTGAGAACCACTTGTTTTTGAAAATTTGCACGGTTTCGCCCCGATCAGTGAGAATACTTTGTTTTATCGAATATATAGAACCAAGTCCTATATCGCAAAAGAGTTTCAATCACAGATACTCCCGACTATACCACTATAGAAGTACGGATAATTACAGAGCAAACCAGGGTAATTTATGGTGCCAACTGATGTACCTGTTGCTTGTGTATCCGAAGTAAAAAAATAATATATCAAAGGACAAGGAAGACCGCTATTTTGCTGGAATTTGTGAATAAACTATTGTATACGGTATGGAAAAGACTCTATTTGAAGACTTGCTGCAAAGTCTGAAAGAGGCACCGGCATCGCGCCACTTCGAGATCACGCTTCCGGACGTGACTGCCGTGCGTGAGCAAGTTGGACTGTCGCAACGGGAGTTTGCAAGGATGATACGAGTCAACATCAAGACTCTTCAAAATTGGGAGCAGTTGCCGATGGTGGTCATTGCAATACCTCCCAATGGCCGCCAATGCTTGCGCCAACATGACGAATGATGCCTTCTGACTTCATTTTATCAATGTGATATTTGATGCCGTTCGCAGTGATACCTAACCCTGCCGCCAACAAACGCTGCGTTATGGATGGTTGTATTTTCAGCAAAGCAAGTATTTTTTTTCGGGTAGTTTTACCGGTAGTCTCCCCTAAAAACTGTTCGAAAAGAAAATAAAATACTGTCCATAGCCCTGTCCGCTCGTAACGCAGCTCTGGCACAGGAACCCCCGCCGTTACACACTCCTGCATGATGCGCTCAATGCCACGCCCCCAAGCTTTAATCGTGCCTGCACGAAAAAAAGCATTGGCAACATCAGGATTGAATGGCTGTGAGGAGTGTTTGCCAAGCAACCGCTCCAACGTCCATTCTGGAGGCAATTGCCCCGAGTTCCAGATCATCAGCTTGTCCGGATAGACACTTATCTGGATTGGAATACCGCTTCATAGTCCTTGTGTACAACGGCGTTCAGAATCGCTTCACGTAACGCGGTCTCCGGAATGGGATAGCTCTCAATTCGCTGCAAGCCTTCGTAAGAGATCCATGCTTTCAGATATTTGGCTTTCAATATCGATATGGTCTGGTTCACCCGTGAAAAGAGGTCGCCATGCACTTCGTCCTGATACCGTAAATCGACATTATTTTCAAAAAATCCGATTTTGATATAAGCTCCGATAAAGAAACGTTCTGGATCAGGATAAAACAGCAAGGCTACAGCGCGTTTGAGGTATTTCCCCTCCACCAGGTGCAATTTGTCGAGCAGAAGCTCAACATTGAACAGGGTACCTGCAACATCAACCCTTTTATCGCTCAGGCTTCCCCATTGTCACTCTTTATGTTTACCTTGCGGAGACGCAACCTCTTCCCGCTACCCGACCATGACACTACGCTCATACTTCGATTTTGACCGGCACGGTACCAGTTACCGACAGGAGACAATTGCTGGCATCACCACCTTCTTTACGCTCTCCTATATTATTATTGTCAATCCGGCCATCCTTGCGGCGGCGGGTATTCCGAAAGGGGCCTCGATGACGGCGACCATCCTCACCTCCATCTTTGGCACGCTTTTGATGGGGCTCTATGCCAAACGTCCCTTTGCCGTGGCTCCATACATGGGCGAAAATGCTTTTATTGCCTATACAGTGGTGCAGACGCTCGGCTACTCGTGGCAGACGGCGATGGCGGCGATCTTTATCGGCGGCGTTCTCTTTACCCTGATTACTATCGGAGGATTGCGCAAATGGCTGGCTGAAGCAATTCCCTCTTCGCTCAAGCACAGTTTTTCGGGAGGCATCGGTCTCTTTCTCGCTTTTCTCGGCCTCAGCGAAATGGGGGTCGTGACGCTCGGTGTACCCGGTGCGCCGGTACAACTGGGCAATATTGCACAGCTCCCGGTTCTCCTGAGCCTTGGCGGGTTGCTCCTTACCGCCGTCCTTCTCATCCAGCGGGTAACCGGAGCAATTCTTGTCGGTATGGCCGTGACGACGGGCGCATTTCTGCTGACCGGCCTTGTCCCTCTTCCTGCTACGGCGTTCAGTATGCCACCCTCCATTGAACCAATCTTTATGAAAATCGACATGCGAGGGGCGCTGACCTGGGGATTTGGCAGCGTCATCATCAGTGTGCTGGTGATGGATTTTGTTGATACCATGGGGACCCTTTTCGGACTGTCGTCGAGAGCCAATCTGCTGGATGAAAAGGATAACCTGCCGGAGATTGAAAAGCCGATGCTGGTCGATGCGCTGTCGACCATTGCCGCTTCGCTCTTTGGTACAACAACTGCGGGTGTCTATATTGAGTCAGCCGCCGGTATTGAGCAAGGCGGAAAAACCGGATTTACCGCGCTTGTTGTGGCCGCACTCTTCGGCTTTGCCCTCTTTTTTTCACCACTGCTTACCATTGTTCCACCCTTCGCCTACGGTCCAGCACTCGTTGTTGTCGGTATGTTCATGCTGCAATCGGTGACAAAGATGGATTTCACCGACTACAGCGAGCTTCTCCCGGCCTTTCTGACCATTGCCCTTATGATCTTCACCTTCAATATCGGTGTTGGAATAACTGCCGGGTTTATTGCCTGGGTTCTCCTGAAACTCTTTACCGGAAGGGTGCGTGAGGTGCGCGGAGGGATGTGGATTCTTGCCGGGCTCTCTTTTACCTTCTATCTTTTCTATCCCTACCATTAGACCCTGAGTCGTAACTGGAGCGGATTTTCTTGATGAATCCGCTCAATACTCCCACTCCTCATGCTTGACCGGCAGGCGATTCAGATCGTCGCGCAGTGAGCGCCATTTTGGCAATATGTCATCCATAAGTGCCATAAATCGTTCGTTGTGGTGATGCTCCAGAAGGTGAACCATTTCATGCACAACAATGTATTCGAGGCACTCTTTCGGCTTTTTGGCGAGTTCGAGGTTTACCCATATTCGCCGCGCATCAGAGTTGCAGGCACCCCATTTCGTCTTCATTTTCTTGATACCAAACTCATTGACCCGCACCCCGACCCTTTTCTCCCATAAAGCAATGAGATCAGGCAGAGCAACCTTCAACTGCCTTCGATACCATTCATCAAGCACCGACTGTTTTTTCTCAAGGGCTGAGCCAGGTCTGACGTACAGAAGTATGGCGCTGTGCTGCACGTCAACAGCCGACGGAGCTTCCCGCTCAACGATTTTCAGCAGGTAACGTCTTCCCCAGAGATAATGGCTCTCGGTTCAGGTACTCCCGTGGAGTTTCGCGCTCCTGCCCGCGCAGCTTGTGCTGTTGCTTTTTTATCCAGCCAAGCCGTGAAATGGCATAGAGGCGGATGGTCTCGATATTCATGCCGGATGGGGCTGAAATACGTACCCTGCCTGCTGGAGGGTAGACGCTCAAATGGATGTTTCTGATATCCTTCAGCACCACATCCACAGGAATATCTCCGATAACAACTCTGGTCACCTTCAGTACTCTCTTTGCCGTTCGATAACGAGAAAAAGCCGCTCCACCTCATCAGCGTCCTGCAGCACTTCGAAAAGCGCCCTCTTGATAATATTCTCTTTTGGTTTGACTCCGCGCCAGCCATCCGGCCTGACTCGTTTGACCGTTTCATCAATCATCATCGCCAAGCGCAATTTATTATCCTGTAACCATTGATAAGCGGTTGGATCGTCGGGAAAGTCAAGGTCAACATTGCCAACCCGGTCAAGCCTCAGATTGTTGTATAACACCCGGCGACCGTGAGTATTCAATTGCGCAGGAGTCTTTTCAGCATGGCCTGATGCTACGCGGTTTGCCAGTTCGGCAATCCGCTTGAGATAGGCTTCGTAGTCAATGGCTTTCCGACGGCGCGAAGCAATGAGTTCGTCAAGCAAGAGCGACATGCAGTCATAAAATGCCGGATCGTTCAGGTGATCTTTGATGATTTTGCTTCGAACATTGTTCTCGATCGTCTCGGCAATCGCATCCCGGCTGCTTTTGATCCCCTCGGGCAGGTTGTTGATCGCCTCTGCAATGCCGGATTTCACGATCAGCTCCAAAAGCGGCAGAGCATCAAGCGCGTCGGCAACACCGCTGTACGCCCTTACCAGCATGGCTGTTGACTTGTAGAGGGCAGAGCGGAGCGGCTCTCTTGCGACAAGCTCCTCGGGAATTTCACTGTTACCGCAGAAAAAATGGATATGCTGAAGCTCCCCTTTCGGTGGTTCAACCGGTTCGCAGATCAGCGCCAAAGATTCAAGAGCATTGTCGAGCCCCTCCCTTCCCTTTGCCAGCCGATCTTTCATCAGGATGTCAGATTCTCCTGCTCCCATATCGCTCTCATCCAGCTCCGAAGTATAGACGGTATAGACCTTCAGAGCAACATTGACCTTTTTGAAGAGATCTTTATCTCCATGCCCCCAACCTGGAAACTCTGCAATAAACAGCCGCCCCCCTTCGCACCAGAATATATTGATCTTGTCATTCTTCATCACGAAATAATCGTTACCATCAAAGAATCCATTCGACGCGGACGCAGCATTGACCCCGGTACCCGCACCATGCGGATATTGCTTGGTTTAGGTCTGCTTGTGTATGTCAATCTCCCGTATAATCAGAACGATGATTCACTGGTAATGGCAGACAATCCTCAACGCTGAGTTTCATCAAACCGTACCGTAAGAATACTTAATGGCCAGCAGGAGGTAACCGTGTGGTTTCTTTTCCCAGTTGCGATTTCTGCGATGATATCAAGCTCCAGCTCGCTGTAAAATTTTCGGGCGGAGGTGAAGCCATCGAGGGCAAATGAGGGGATGCCCTGCAAGCTTGCCATGAGTGGAACGCCGCCAGCAAGCAAGATGCTGCGGTAGCCATCGATGCCGACGAATGCTGTTGTTGTATGCTTTGCAGCCTGGGCGATGATGATGGCCAGTTTACCGGGGGTGAAGTGGTGCATACTCTGTGACATCACCATGACATCAAATGATCTGGCAGAGAATTCTGGCAGATTGAAGGCATTGAGCTGTTGAAAGGTGAGGGGAAGCTTTTTTTCTGCCGCCTTACGGTTGCCCTCCTCAATAAATTTTGGAACGATATCTGAAGCGGTAACAGAGATGGGCAGCTCTTTTCGCTTTACCTCTTCTGCCAGTGCCATCGCCAGCCCTCCCGATCCGCTTGCCAGTTCGAGGATGCTGACCTGTCGCTGTTCACGCATTGCCAGCTCTTCGAGGATGGAGAGACAGAGGCCGACATATCGGGGGTAAAGATGCATCATGCTGTTCTGGCGGTCAAGTGCCTGCACCATTTCCAGCTTATCGCTCTCTGGTAATGCGCTGTCGTCCATACACTCCGATTCTGAAGTACGCAGCGCTCTGTCGGCCAGCTCCGTCAAAAAAGAGCCGCCGCCGAGCTGTTGCGACACCTTGAATCTCTCCTCAAGAAAACGTGATACAACGTCATTGGTTTTGCTTTCAAGCTCCTCCATGCTCTCCCAATGCGGAGGGAATTCCATGGATCTGCAAAGGTTTTCAAGTGCCCGACTTCCCTCTTTATTCAGTTGAAGCATGATGTAACAGGAAGTTTGGTTAAAGCTTAATACCTGTCAAGAGTGAATTTTTCGCCGAGGTACATTTTTCTGACCTCGGGGTTGGCGGCAATTTCTTCTGAGGTGCCTTGCATAAAGATGCTTCCGTCAAACAACAGGTAGGCATGGCTGGTGATGGACAGTGTCTCGTGGACGTTGTGGTCGGTAATGAGAACACCTATACCGCGCCTGGCAAGTCCTTCGACAATCTGCTGAATATCCTCGACAGCAATGGGGTCGACCCCGGCAAAGGGTTCGTCGAGCAGAATGAATTTTGGGTTGAGTGCCAGTGCTCTTGCAATTTCCGTGCGCCGACGTTCACCACCGGAGAGCGCATAGCCCATGCTTTTGCGAATATGGGTGATATTAAGCTCTTCGAGCATTTTATCGGTTCTCTCTTTTCTCTCTGCTTTGGAGAGTGCAGTAAATTCGAGTACGCCGAGAATGTTTTCTTCAACGTTAAGGTTTCGGAAAACGGAGGCCTCCTGGGGGAGATAACCTATTCCGAGACGCGCCCGTTTGTACATTGGTTTGCGGGTGATGCTGGTCGAATCAAGAAAGACTTCCCCACCGTCTGGCCTCACCAATCCAACAATCATGTAGAATGTTGTGGTTTTCCCTGCTCCGTTCGGGCCAAGTAGCCCCACAATCTCGCCCTGCTTCACCTCAATGGATGAGCTTTTGACAACTTCGCGCTTGTTATAGATCTTCTTTAGCTTGTTGCAGCTCAGTGTTGCTTTCATGCTGATGCTGAAAAGGTGTCGTTGTGCTGAGGGCTATTCACGAATGGACAATAAAAAACGAGGCTACGCACCTCGTTCTTTAAACTTGCTCACAATCGAAGTAACACATCCCACCGGTTAATCTTAGTCCCTGAATCGCTGCTCAACTTCCTTGGTGGGTTTTGCATAACCCGCAACTTTCGGAGATGCACCTCTGAAACCAGTTGACGTTCCGCCATAAAGTTGCGGATAGGCATTTGCCCCAAGTCTTTTGGTGCACTTGCCCACATTCTCCAGAGCGTCACCAACGACCCACCAGTGCCCATCAATAAAAACCTCCAACAGCCTTCCGTAGGCTGCGGCTCCGTTCGTAAAAACCCCTGATAAATCAGCCATGATAGCCCGCTTTTAAGTTATTAAATCAATCCGCGGGTAAGTTTAATAAAACTACCGGTCAAAAAAAAATATTATTTATTGAATAAACGGCGACGATGCAGCGCTGCGGTTTATTTTATCATCAATTCTAATATCCCATAGAGATTCAAATCGTTCTGTACTTTACTGCATCGATCGGATTTTGTCGATAACCGCTTTATGAGGGCTCACGGCAAGCCCGCTCTCATCATCAGGAAACACCACATACTTGGCCATAATCTCAAGAACAGGGCGTTCAAGGTGGCCAGCGATGTTAAGCATGCGTGTCGGATCCTCTTTAAGTATCATTGTTATGAACTTTTCGACCTGATTCCGTTTCATTTTTGTGAGAATCTGAGCCATCATCTTCTCGTCAAGATGGCTTGAAACCTTGCTGAAATATTCCATAGGAAGGTCGTTGGCGTATCCAGTCGACTGATCGATTCCCATTTTGATGCACACCTGGGCGGCAATCCGGGGGCGGATGTGTTCGACCATGAGCGGTATAACCATGAAATTGGGAATGTATTTGACGATCATGCCTATGGCATTGTAGAGGTCGTCAAGCCCTTCAATTTCCTGGTCAACAAGGTTTTTTGCCCAGGAGAGCGCCTCCTGTTGTTGCTGTGGCTGCAACTGTCGCACTACTTCAGGCACGGACGCCTTACTCCATACAAGCAACTCATCCAATTCACTCATCTGTGATTCAGTTATTTTATCTGTTTCGGCGGAGAACCCGGCATTCTGGTTCCTTTAATGTGCATAGTTTATAAAAAAAAAGGAGAATTGAAAAACGGAGAGTGAAAAGCACTCTGCAAGATGGCTGCAAAACTGAACGTAATAGTTATATTCCCCTCTTTCGCACGGTCATGAGTGGAATATAACGTAAGGAATGGTGAAGAGGTATGGTGCTTTTAACGGTTGAGGGTTTACAGAAAAAATATGGTCTGAAGCATCTGTTCGAGAATGTTTCGTTCGGCATTGATGATCGCGACAAGATTGGTATTATCGGAGCAAACGGGAGCGGCAAAAGTACACTGCTGAAAATTCTTGCCGGTGTTGAGACCCCCGACAAGGGGAAGGTGATGGTGGCAAACCAGAAACGGATTGCCTATCTGCCGCAGGATTCGCCATATAATCCAGAGGATACCGTGCTTCAGGCTATTCTGAAGTCGAGCGGCAAGGTGATGGATCTTATCTATGAGTATGAGCTGGTATGCAAGGAGCTTGAGACGAAGCACAGCGATGACCCTTCGTTACTGGAACGGATGAGCAGGCTTGCGCATGAGCTTGATGTGACTGGTGCCTGGGAGCTTGAGTCGAATGCCAAAATGGTGCTTGGCAAGCTCGGTCTTTACGATTTGACGGCCATCATGGGTACGCTCTCCGGTGGTCAGCGCAAGCGGGTTGCTTTGGCTCATGCGCTTGTGGTGCCGAGCGACGGGCTCATTCTTGATGAGCCGACCAACCATCTTGATGCCGACAGTGTTGAGTGGCTGGAGAATTACATCAGGCGCTATCAGGGTGCTGTGCTCCTCATTACCCATGACCGATATTTTCTTGACCGTGTGGCGACGCGAATGATTGAGATGGACGGACGGACGGCAGTCACCTATGCCGGGGGATATTCAAGCTACTTGCAGCAGAAGGCCGAGCAGGAGGAGCAGGCGGTACGGGATGACCGCAAGCGCCAGGCTCTTGTGCGTCAAGAGCTTGACTGGATGAGGGGTGGCTGCAAGGCACGAACCACCAAACAGAAAGCCCGTATGCTCAGGGCCGAGAGTCTGGTTTATGCGCCAAAAAAAGAGAAGACGAAGGAGCTTGACATCGGACTTGGCGCCGGGCGTCTTGGGGATAAAATCGTAGAGTTTCATAAAGTTTCGAAATCCTATGGCGACAAGGTGCTGCTTCGCGACTTTGAATATCACCTGCAGAAAGGAGATCGCATTGGTATTATCGGACCGAATGGCTCGGGAAAAACCACCCTGTTTGAGATGATTACCGGGCGCGTGACCCCTGACAGTGGCCATATCGATATGGGTAAAACCGTCAAAATCGGCTACTACGATCAGCAGAGCAGGGGGCTTGACGATGACAAGCGGGTGATTGAGTGCATCCAGGCAGAGGCTGAACAGATTACCACAAAGGATGGCTCGGTTGTCTCTGCCTCAAAAATGCTTGAGCGATTTCTCTTTGCCCCCTCCACCCAGTACAGTTACGTGCGTACACTTTCCGGTGGTGAACGGCGGCGCCTCTACCTCTTGCGGCAGCTTATCGGTTCGCCCAACGTGCTTCTGCTTGATGAGCCGACCAACGATCTCGATATTCCGACACTGAGGGTGCTGGAGGATTATCTCGACACCTATCAAGGTTGCCTTTTGGTGGTGAGCCACGACCGCTATTTTCTTGACCGCACGGTTGAGTATATTTTTGCTTTTGAGGATAATGGCACCATTCGTCGCTATCCCGGTAACTACACGCTCTACCTTGAGCTTAAAGCATCGGAAGGAAAGGTGGAGCAGAAACCGGCAAAAAAAGTGGCCGAAGCACCGAAACCAGTGGTGACCTCTTCGCCAAAGCAGATCAAGCTCTCCAGCAAGGAGAAGCGTGAGCTTGAGCAGCTTGAACGCTCAATTCAAGTGGCAGAGAGTCGCCAGTCGGATATAGCAGCGCAGCTTGCCTCCACTGGAGCTGATTTTGAGTTGCAGCAGAAGCTTGGTTCTGAACTTCATGGTCTCCAGCAGCAACTCGAAAATGAAATGGCCCGATGGAGCAAACTGGCCGAGCAAGCCTGAGACCGTTATAGCCCCGAAGGGGCGCAAGCTGCCAGCGCAGGGCGCAAGCCCTGCCGCCAAGGAAATGCGAAAAATATCGACATCCAATAATTTCAAAATCAAAATATCATGGGTGTTACAGCATCCGCGATTATCAAAAATCTTGAAGCGCTCTCAAATTCCGAGGCGGCGCTTTTTGCGCAGAGATATTTCAAGACCGGCCCCGGTGAGTATGCTGAAGGTGACCTTTTTCGTGGCATTCGGGTGCCGGTGTTGAGAAAAATGGTTCCTTCGCTTGATGGCACTCCATTACCAGAGGTTATCCGCCTGCTCGAGTCCGCTTTTCATGAGGATCGCCTGCTTGCACTTCTGCTGCTCATGCGTCGTTTTGCGAAGGGTAATGAGGCTGCCCGTCAGCACATCCATGAGATCTATTTGGCGCATACCCGTTATATCAACAACTGGGATCTTGTGGATATTTCAGCGCAGTATCTTGTTGGCGCTTTTTTGCGCTTGCGTGACCGAACTCTGCTGTACCAGCTTGCTGCTTCCAAGAGTTTATGGGAGCGACGGATAGCCATTACCGCCACTTTTCATTTTATCCGGAACGGTGAGTTTGACGATACTCTTGCGCTTGCAGAGCTTCTGCTTGATGACCCACAGGAACTCCTTCACAAGGCGACTGGCTGGATGCTTCGCGAGGTTGGCAAGCGTGACCTGCCAACTCTCGAGTCATTTCTGCGACTCCATTATCGCCAGATGCCAAGGGTGATGCTTCGTTATGCCATTGAACGGCTACCGGATGAGAGGCGGCTGCTTTATCTCAAGGGGCTGATGGTAGTTTGAGATTAAAATCTTTGAAAAAGAGTTGGCAGCCAACACGGATGCCATCATGGAAAAAGGTGAAATTGTGATAGTCAATAAAAAGCAATACTTTAGATATGCCAAAGGCCTGAAAACGGCCAAGGAGTGCTTGCTCTGCCACGGCAACAATGACAATATTACTGCAGAAGTCAAAGAGAAGTTGAAAGAGAAATACCCAAAAGACTCGGCAACAGGGTATGGCATTAACCAAGTCAGGGGTATCGTTTCAGTAATACGGCCAATCGATTAAATCGGTAAGCGCTCCATAGTAATTTATTCCGTAATAAAATAGCCAAGGCACTCATGATTCAGGCAACGCTCAATGCGGAATTTCGGAGTGACTTTTTACCAAGTACATATAACGACTGGCAGACCACTCTTTCTGATTCCCCTCCCGCGCCGCCCGGTGTTGTACAACCCTTCAGTAAAGTTTAGCGCACCGGGTATTGTGCAGCACAAGCCCGCAGGATGTCAAATTTTGATCCAGCGTTGAAGCTTGTCGGATTTTCGGGCGGCCTGAATGACTTTCTGAATCATAAGGCCATCCGAAAAACCTGCGGCATCATGCAGCCTCTTCTCCTGGTTCTTGAGCGCCTTCACAATGCGATGGGCAAGAAAGGCAAAGCCGACGGCGAAAATACCATGAACGGCGAGAGAAGACTGTCTGATTTTTTCCTGCAAAACCAGTTCATCCCATGCCAGCATCGGTTCAACCAGCTTCCAGCGGGGTGCATCAATAAGGCTGCGACCCCCGTTGGCGTTATCGTTGTTAACTTCCCACAACCGTCCTGCCCCGTCGAGCCTGATGGTTTTAAGACTGCCGACCACTTCAAACGAAAACCAGGTGTATGCACCAACGGTAGTGACGTGCATCAAGGAAGAGCTGCCGAGGGCAACCGATGAGGGGCCAAACTTCATCATCATGGCAAAGTGGTCATCCGAGGTAACACGCCGTGGCTTCCCCAACTTGTCGGGCAGAAAGGGAATACTTGTTGCGAGGTTACACGAGACCCTTGAAATTTCGCCAACGAGGAATCGGTTCATGTCAATCAGATGGGAGCCTATGGCGCCAAGGGCTCCTCCCCCTTTTTCAGCATCACACCACCATGACCAGGGCATGTCGGGGCGGTTGCGGGAAGCAAGGTTCACAACGGCACGCACTTCGTACACTTTGCCAATCTCACCACTCTCAATCATCTGTTTCATGCTGCGAACTGCTGGATGAAACCGGAGCTGATGGTCGATGAGCGCAAAACCGGGAGCTGTAGAGGCAACGTCCACCATGTCGGCAGCGTCCGAAAAATTGAGCGCAAAGGGTTTTTCGCAGAGCACACTTTTGCCGCTCTGGAGCACTCCGATCACCATCTCCCTGTGCAGGTAGGTCGGCGTGGTGACGCAGACCAGGTCAAGGTCGCGCTGCAGCATGTCGCGCCAGTCGGCGAAGCCATCGCTGATATCAAACATCTTCATGAACTTCTGGCGATGCAACTCGGTGGGGCTTGCCACGGCTGCAAGCTCCACATCCTCCATCAGCGAAAAGGCCGGGGCCTGAGCAATTCTCGACCAGCCGCTTCCGATAAACCCTATTTTGATCTTTTTTGTCATAGCATGGACATAAAAAAAGGGCGACCAAGATCACCCTTTATAATTGAAGAGCCCAAGTCAGTTACTCTTTAGCGCCTTTGCGAGGCGGGCTTTCTCGATATAGCTCTTCTGGATATCGCGCGAAACGTTGTATGCCTTTGAAAGGCTGTCGGAACTCCAGAGCCTTGCGTCGAAGGCCATACAGATATTCCGGAGGAACGGAATGCCAGCTTCGGTTACGCGAACGCTTTTGTCGCCCAGAACAACAATACCATCATTCTCCATGTCTTCAAGACGATAGAGGGCAATATCAAGCTCTTCGGTGTAGAGCTTCGGGTCTGCCCATGAAGTCTCCTGCTTGCACATCAGGTTGAGGATGTGACGGCGCAGCACCAGATCTTCATCAGTCAAGAGGTGACCGCGATGAAGCGGAAAGCGCCCTTCGTTGACAACCCTGA
This sequence comes from uncultured Chlorobiaceae bacterium, assembly GCA_903994635.1. Taxonomy (GTDB): domain Bacteria; phylum Bacteroidota; class Chlorobiia; order Chlorobiales; family Chlorobiaceae; genus Chlorobium. The sequence continues at coordinate 20,802 of CAJEXQ010000008.1, read as the reverse complement.
TATAGTCAATATCATCACGTTCATTCTGGGCAAATGCGTACCAGGTATCGCTGATGGAGGATGAGCCGATCGCCAGCATCATCTGGGTGGTATTTTCCGTATAGCCCATGAAGTTGCGGTGCAGGGTGCCGTTTTTGGCTGCGATGTAGAGGGCATCACCTTCAATGGCAAAATGGTCCATGCCGATTTCATGATAGCCGATGGATTCAAGCATCGCGCTTCCCTTGTCGTAGAGTTCCTGTTTCGCATCGCCGACAGGCAGATCCTCTTCCTTGAACTTCCGCTGTCCTTCGTACATGTGAGGATTATGACCGTAGGCATAAAAAGCAAGCCGATCGGGTTTCAGCTCCATCACCTTCTGGATGGTGTCGGTAATGGTGGCCATCGTCTGCTTGGGCAGGCCGTAGACAAGGTCAAAGTTGATTGAGGTAAAGCCGATTTCGCGCGCCAGGTCAACCTTTTCCTTGACCAGTTCGAATGACTGGAGTCGGTTGATCTCCTGCTGCACAATGGGGTCGAAATCCTGTATTCCAAAACTCATGCGGCGGAAACCGACACTGTAAAGCGCTTCGAGGTGCTCCTTTGAGGTTGACTTGGGATTGGTCTCAAAGCTGAACATGTAGTTGTCCATCTTGTTGACATGCTTGCAGATACCATCTATGAGCCTGATAAGGTTTTCAGGACTGAAGAAGGTTGGTGTGCCGCCGCCGATGTGCAGTTCCTTGACGTTGAGCCTGCCGGGGAAAACATCGATGTACATCTGCCACTCTTTGAGCAGCGCATCAATATAGGGTGTCTCGTAAGAGTGATCCTGGGTACGGTGAGCGTTACAACCGCAGAAGTAACAGTGGTTCTCACAGTAGGGAATATGGATATACAGGCTGATTCCGGTCGTATTATTGCTGTCGTTAAAACCTTTTACCATCGCCTCTTTCCACTCTTCCTGGGTAACACCGTCGGTGCTCCATGAGGGAATGGTGGGATAACTGGTATAACGGGGGCCGGGATTGCTGTACTTTACTGCGAGATTGGTTGCCATTGTTATCTTTTCCTCAACAAGGATTATTTTTTTAAATTGGTTCTCGGGAAAATACATAAAACTCGGGAATTTCTTAAATCGTTATGCTCACATCCCGCATGAAATCGTTGCGCCCCAACCCCAAGGCTTGCACCCTGGGCTACCGGTATTTCGCCACTGCGGGGCTTTTTTGATCAATTCGTTTATTGACATTTTCTTTACATGAAACTAACAGCATCAGACAATAACAGGCCGGTTGTCGGCATCCTGATGGGTTCTGACTCTGATTTCGACATCATGAAGGAGGCCGTAGTCGCGCTTGATGAATTTGCTATTGCCTCGGAGATCTCGGTTATTTCAGCCCACCGCACGCCTCATGACCTTGAAGAGTATGCCTCTTCTGCCATTGAACGCGGCCTCAGGGTGATTATTGCCGGAGCGGGTGGAGCGGCGCATCTTCCCGGTGTTACGGCTGCCATGACGGTGCTGCCGGTTATCGGCGTACCGATTTTCAGCAAAAAACTCAACGGCCAAGACTCGCTCTACTCAATTGTGCAGATGCCCGCCGGGATTCCAGTGGCGACCGTCGGGATTGACAATGCCCGGAATGCCGCCCTGCTTGCCGTCCAGATTCTTGCACTCTCTGATGAAGCGCTAATGACAGCCTTGCTTGAATCCCGTAAAAAACTTGCCGACGCATCCCGGCAAAAAACCGCCAAAATCCGCGAAAAGCTCCATGCAAAAAGCTGAGTTCTGGATAGAAAGCCTCCAACTGGCGCCGCACCCTGAAGGGGGATACTACCGCGAAAATTACCGGAGCAAGGGTTCGTACCCCTTTAGCGATGACACTCCGTTCAATGGCCCGCGCACTTATGCAACGGCCATCCATTATCTCCTTCAGGGTAATGATTGCTCAAAACTGCACAAAATCCATTCCGACGAACTCTGGTTCTTTCATGCCGGTCATCCCCTGAAGGTGCACATTTTTCCGGAGGTCGGTAAAGCCTCCAACTTTACGCTTGGGCTGACGCCAGACAGGGGTCAAGTGGTACAGGGAGTCGTCCCCAGAGATAGCTGGTTTGGCGCCTCCCTTGCGACTCCTGAAGATGAACACTACGCGCTGGTGAGCTGCGTGGTAGCACCGGGCTTTGATTTTCGCGATTTTGCCTTTGCCAACAAAAACACAATGCTGCAAAAATTCCCCCGGCACACCGAAATAATTGAGCGCCTCACCTGAGTTTTCAGTAAATCAGGAACTGATTCGGAAAATTCCATCTTTTTTATACTTTACCCCACAATACTGTCGTTATCGGCATAACAATATTTTAAGCAGTAGTTAACAAAAGGTTACGTTGGAGATGAAAAAACGGGTTGTGATTATTGGCGGAGGATTCGCAGGAATCAATGCCGCAAAAATTCTTGGCAATAAACCCGACGTAGAAATTACCCTGATTGATCGGAAGAACTACCACCTCTTTCAGCCGCTCCTCTACCAGGTTGCCATGGCAGCTCTTGGAGAGAGTGATATTGCGGCACCACTGCGTAACATGCTGGCGAACTATCATAACATTACGGTTTTCAAGGGGATTGTTGAAGGAATTAATGTTGAGAACAAAACCGTCCTGACCGATTTTAACAATATCACGTACGATTACCTGATTCTGGCTTGCGGTGTCCAGCACCACTATTTTGGACATAACGAGTGGGAAGAGTTTGCTCCTGGCCTTAAAACCCTGGCCCAGGCAAAAGAGATTCGTCGGCGAGTGATGGAGGCTTATGAGCGGGCGGAACGGACAACAGACTTTGCTGAACGCAAAAAGCTGCTCACCTTTGTTATTGTCGGTGGTGGCCCCACGGGAGTGGAGCTGGCTGGCTCAATTGGTGAGATGAGCCGCTATACCCTGTCAAAATTTTACCGGAATATTGATCCGAAGCTTACCCGTATCTTTATTGTTGAGGCTGCGCCGCGCATCCTCGGCTCATTTTCACCCGATCTGGCCAGCAAGGCGACACGCTCGCTGGAAAAACTTGGCGTGCAGGTCTGGACAAACAGCATGGTAAGCGATGTCGATATTGACGGTGTGCAAATCGGCAATGAGCGCATTGAGGCCGCAACGGTGCTCTGGGCTGCCGGTATTACCGCTGTCGGGATTGGCAAAACCATGGCTGGAGTGGAAACTGACCAGATCGGTCGAATCATTGTTGGTGAAGATCTCAGCATGCCTGGTCATCCGGAAATATTTATTGGCGGCGACCTTGCTCACTTTGTTTCGGAAAACGGTAAGCCCTTGCCCGGGCTTGCTCCAGTCGCCCTGCAACAGGGAAGAGCTATCGGAAAAAACATTCTGCTTGACCTGAAATCGAAAGCCAGAAAAGTGTTCAAATATCGGGATAAAGGACAGATGGCCACTATCGGTAAAAACAAGGCTATCGTTGAGTTTGGTAACATAAAATTTGATGGTATTTTTGCCTGGTTTACCTGGCTGCTGGTTCATATCTACTTTTTGACGAGTTTTCGACACAAAGTCTTTGTTTTGTTGCAATGGGGATGGTCATACTTCACCTTCAGCTATGGCGCCCGGCTCATTGTCAACCGGGAGTGGAGATTCTATGGCAGCAGCGAAAAATGCCCGGACACCACTGGCCAAAAAGAGCGAAAATGACAAAACCGCTCAACCCATCAATGATCACCGGCATCGTCCTTGGCGTGACGTTTATCAGCATAGCTGCCTATCTGCTCCTTTTTCCGGATGCCGCCTCTGCCGATGCAAAGGAAGATCTGAGACTTTACGCCATGCTGATGGCGGCTTATGGGGTATGGCGACTTGTTCGTGTCTCAATGGCCCGAAATGAGGAACAATCATTGTAATCAAAAATTTATAACCGGTTAAAAGAGACCATGACACATCTGCCAGTCACCATTGAAACTGAAAAAAAAATTTTTTTTCATAATTACGCCCGCCTTCCCATTGCCGTAACGCATGGCGAAGGGGTCTGGCTTGTCGGTGATGACGGAACCCGTTATCTCGACATGATTGCAGGCATCGGCGTCAATGCCCTTGGCTATGGCGACAACCGTCTTGCTGAGGCCATCAGCTCCCAATCGGCAAAGCTGATCCACGCATCGAACCTCTTTATGATGCATCCCCAGTTTGAATTGGCTGAAAAGCTGCTTGCTCTCTCCGGCCTATCGAAGCTCTTTTTTGCCAACAGCGGCACAGAGGCTATTGAGGCGGCTATCAAAATAGCAAGGAAATGGGCTGGCCAATTTGGAGATCCGGATAAAAAAGAGGTGCTGTCGCTGAGCAACTGCTTTCATGGCCGGACTTATGGCGCCATGTCGCTGACGGCAAAACCGAAATATGTTGACGGGTTTGAACCGCTGCTGGCAGGAACCGGCATGATAAACTTCAATGATATCAATGATCTTGAAGAGAAGGTTTCAATCAAAACTGCTGCGGTATTTATTGAAGTGGTACAGGGCGAGGGTGGCATTCACCGGATTTCACAACCGTTTATTGACCGCTTGAAAGAGCTTCGTGAGCAATACAACTTCTTGATTGTCGCTGATGAAATTCAAGCTGGCTGCGGAAGGACCGGAACATTTTTTAGCTATACACAGGTGAATGTTGAGCCCGATCTGGTCTGCCTTGCCAAACCGCTTGGTGGCGGCTTGCCCTTGTCAGCCGTTATCGGCATAGAAAAAGTGGCGGACGTTTTGACCTACGGCAACCACGGCACCACCTTTGGCGGCAACCCTGTGGCCTGCGCGGCAGGTATTGCCATGATCAATGCCATCCATGATGACCATCTTATGGAAAACGCGGAGAAAATCGGCAGCTTTATCAATGATGAGGTGCTGAAAATGGCGGCAAAACACCCCCAGATTCTCGGCATCCGTCAGTATGGCCTGATGATTGGCATAACGGTCGACAAGGAGGCTAAATATTATGCTGGCAAGGCTCTTGAGAAGCATGTTCTTATCAATGCCACCAGCGTTAACGTTATCAGGCTTCTACCACCTCTTGTTATCAGCCAGAAAGAGGCTCAACACTGTATCAACGTACTTGATGAGATTTTTACCGAAGAGTGATGAACAGCCGGGAATTGCGTCAAGTGCTGATTGCTGCAGAATAACAATGGTCAACAATGCTGTAGCTGGCATGGCAGTCCTGACTTCAAAGAGTGTAGGGTGTAACAGGAGCGACAACCAGTTTGTCATCAAAATAATCAGCAATGGAATCATTAATTTCCAGATAAAAAAGCTTACATAACGATCAAGATTGAATGCAAATTTGATGACTGAATATTTTGATGCTGTTGCAACCCCTTTTTGTCCAAAATCTGTACCATAGTCATGGATATAGCTTCTAGTTTCGAGACCCTTGATCTTCCATCCAGGAACCTTTAATCCAGGATCGTAGCCGTTTGAAGCATTATCGGGCACATAACAAATCTTGTTATAAGAAAGAAGCTCAACACTGTATTACAACACTTGATGAAATCCTTACCGAAGAAGAAGCAACAGTCGAAAAAAGCTGCAGAAAAAGCAGAAGCGATGCCCCTTGGCGCAGCAAACTATCTCATGATTGCTCTCGGGGCATCAGTTATAGCGGCAAGCTACTGGGGAATGTACCTGGAGCGAGAGGTTGACGGGGTGTTCGCCCTTTTTATCAGCCCGGTGACCCTTGTCGGCGCTTATCTCTGGATTGCGTTTGCCGTGCTCTACCAGCCAAAAGCAGAAAAAAAGCAGCCCGGCTAATCAAGCTGAAACTTTATCGGCACCGTAAACCATACTTTTATGGGGCTGCCGTTCTGGATTCCTGGATAGTATTTCGACTCCATCACCGATTTCAGGGCGACCGCATCGAACACTTCACAGTCGGCAGGGACTCGTTTCATCACCTTTGCCTTGAGTGGCCGACCATCTTCGGCAATGAGAACGCTCACAAATACCTTTCCAGTAATTCCAGCAATTCTTGCCATCTCAGGATAGAGTGGTTTTTTCTGCTCAAGAAACCCCGGCATTTTTTCGCAGGGCACAAACATCGGCACCTCATCGCCAGAAGCCGTTCCACCGGTACCTGACCCCTGGGTCTGGGTAGCCTGTTTCATCTCCTTTTGTGTAGCAACACTCTGCTCAGGAGGCGCTTCGGCTTGACTGACCTGCTTGATTTTGCCGACAGTCGGAGGCACTGGGGCTGCTAAAGATGATGGTGTTACCGGAACTGGATCGGGCATATCAAGCGGGGGAGGGGGTGGGAGCTGCGTCACACTGGTCACAACCTCATAACACTCAACTCTCGGTTCATCCTTCCTGAACAACCCGGTCAACGAGACAAGCGTATGCCAGTTGGCTGTCACCACCCAAAAGATCCCGAGAAGCACAATAGCGGAAATAACACCATGGCTGAGAAAAAGATGCGCCTGACGCCGAAGCACAAGATTGCCATAGTGCAACTGCCGTAAACGGTCAGTATCCAGAAACTCTTCACCGTAAGACCACGAGAGCACCTTTTTGAGAAACGTCCCCTTGTGAATGTTATTAAATTTTGAAGCCACCTGAAAAAACTCCTTTGCTTGTCTTGCAACCTGTAAAAGCCTTTACATTGCTCGTTGTATTTCGAGAGCATCCTGCGCGGTATAATCATCCAGACTAAACCGGTCAATTTTCATAAGGTTCAGCTCATCAATGATATCGACAAGATGGCGATACTTTGCCTTTTCGCTGATTTTTACAACAATCACCAGCTTTTTGTTCAATTCATTCTGCTTCTTCAAAAGCTGACGCAGCTCGCCACTCAAAGCCAACTGTCGGCTATCGCGAGGGTCGTAGAGGGGAACCCTTTTCGGTGCCTTCTCACCCAAAGAGCAATAGGCCATGGAATCATCACCAATCCTCAGCGTCAGTACATTGTTCTCCGCTACCTTCACCTCCGTTTTTTCGGGAGGAATATTGATCTCCATGGTGTTGGATTTTGAAAAGGTAGTCGTCAACATAAAGAAGGTCAGCAACAGAAAGGCCACATCAACCATAGGTGTCATATCAAGATGAAAACCGATCCGTTTGGAGCGCCTTCTTCCCCCTCTTTTGCCGCGTCGTCCATTCTGAGAATCAACAATACCCATGGTCAACGAACCTCCCTTTCCAGAACAGTAATGAGGTTGAAGGTGAGCATATTGGCCTTTTTGTACACCTTGATAACATGGTTTACCGCTTCAAAACCTGCATTTGCATCGGCCTTGATTACAGGACGAAGCTTCTGGTCGGCAAAGCGTGCCATAACAACAAACTTGTCGAGCTCATCTCTTTCAACCCTAAAGTTATCGGCAAGCTTGAACTGTTTCAGGGAATCGGCAACTGCTCCGGCAGAAAATCCTGCTGCCTGGAGTTTCGACTTCACAACAGTGTTGAAAATTTTTTCTCGCGACTGCTGTGAGGAGACTCCCATGAAAAAAGTGTTGTCGCCGGTGACCGTCACCGTCAGAACATTTGATTCAGGGAGCTTGATCTGTGAATGGGATGCAGGAAGATCAATCTGCGCCACTTCGGGAGGACGAAACTTGGTGGTCAGCATAAAAAAGGTCAAAAGAAGAAATGCAACGTCCACCATCGGCGTCATATCGATACGGAACCCGATCCTTTTTGACTTGATTCTCGACATCAGCGATCCGATTTACCGGTTCCAAGAGTCTGTATGATATAGAAGGCTGCTTCATCAATCATGTAGCTGAAACGGTCAACCCTGCTGGTAAAAACGTTATAGGCAACAATTCCAGTTATACCACCAAAAATTCCGAGTGCCGTATTGAAAAGCGCTTCGGAGATGCCAAGTGAGAGCTGAACAGCATCCGGTGCTCCGCTGGTGGCCATTGCCGCAAAGGCACGGATCATGCCAAGCGTCGTACCCAGGAGTCCAACCATCGTGGAAATAGAGGCAATGGTTGAAATAGCGACCAGGTTATTCTCCAACAGCGGCATCTCCATGACTGTGGCTTCCTCGACCGCCTTTTCCATTTCGCTGATTTTTTTCTCCCGATCAGTAACATTGAACTTAGAGAGCATTTTGTACCGCTCAAGCACCGCGCGCAGCACTGCAGCAAGAGAGCTTTGATGAACGTCACATTTCGCAATCGCCTGATCGACAGCTCCGTTGTCAATATCCTGTTTGAGACTCCGCACAAATTCGGGGATATTTCCCTTTCCGGAAGCCTTGTTCAGGGCGATAATCCTCTCGACTGTGTATGCTATCACCATCAGAATAAGCGCCATGAGGATAGAAACAACCGGTCCCCCCTTCCAGACAGCATGAAAGATTGCCTCCGGCGGAGTTGTGCCCATCCATACATAAAAGCCCAGAGAGACCGCGTAGGTTATGACAATGAGCAGACCGGTAAAAACACCCTGTTTCATAGACTCTTGATTTTTTTGACTTATCCTGAACGGTGAAAATTAGCGAGATAATATGAACCACTCTGCAATTTGCTATACTGCGTTGTGCACTGTTGCATCACAACCGCAAAACCTGCAAACGCGGGACGAAAAAGTTGTTGCCCCCGAATTTAGTAAATAAGGTTGTTATTTTTCAAACCGTAACAGAAAAACACTTATGTTTTCTGCCAAAACTATCACAACGAAGAAAAGGGAAAGAATCCCGTCGGTGACCGTTGATGAAGTACGGCAAGCGGTAGATATTGTTGATATTATCTCCGATTACGTAACACTTCAGCCTTCAGGACGCAACTATAAGGCACTCTCTCCCTTTACCGTCGAGAAAACTCCTTCATTTATCGTATCTCCCGACAAACAGCTTTACAAATGTTTTTCGACTGGCAAAGGAGGCAACGTCTTCTCCTTTGTCATGGAAATGGAAAAGGTCCCTTTTATCGAAGCGCTTGAGCTGGTTGCAAGGCGAGCAGGCATTGATATCAGCCGATTTACAAAAAAAAAAGGGACGCAATCGGCACAGGAAGAGAGTCAGACCGAAACCCTTCGCTGGGCAGCCAAGTATTATCATGAAACTCTGGAGCGCGATGCAGGAAAAACCGGCTTTGCCTATCTTGCCACAGAACGAGCACTTTCGGATAAAACCATTCAGATGTTTGGCCTTGGGTATGCACCCGACGCATGGGACTATCTCTTTATTGAGGCAAAGCGGGCCGGGATTGCACAGGATCGACTGCTTGAATTGGGGCTCATAGTGCAGAATAAACTGAAAAACTCCTGCTATGACGCCTTCCGCAACAGGGTAATCTTTCCCATTTTTTCAGTTGGAGGGCAGGTGGTCGGCTTTGGAGGACGCACCCTGCTGAGCGACCCGCAGACACCGAAGTATCTGAATTCCTCTGAAAGCAAGCTCTTTGAAAAATCAAAGCTCCTCTACGGGCTTCATGCCGCAAAAAATGAGATCAGGCGGCTCGAAACTGCAATACTTGTGGAAGGGTACATGGATGTTCTCGCCCTGCACCAGGCAGGGATGACCAATGCTGTAGCCTCATGCGGCACCTCACTGACACGCTATCAGGCAAAAGTTCTTCACCACTACACCAGGCGGGTGTTGTTCATGTATGACGCTGACAGGGCTGGCCAGAAATCAATGATGAGTGGCATCGACACGCTTCTTTCAGCAAGCGTCACCCCTTATGTCATCATCCTTCCTGCAGGAGACGACCCCGACAGTTTTGTACGTCGTGAAGGGCGGGAAAAGTTTTTGCAGTTTGCCGAAAATAACATGCTCTCCTTTCAGGACTTTCAACTCCGTTTTTTCACTGAATCAGGAGATTTTGCACTGCCTGAGCTGAAATCAAGAGCAATAAAAGCAATGGCACACACCATTGCGCTTATTCCTGACCGTATCCGGCAGGAACTTTATCTTCAGGAGTTATCGAAAAAACTTGCGGTCAGCCTTCCTGCGCTCCAGGAACTGCTTGCCAGAGAAGAGGATGCGACTGGAAAAAAGAGAGTCTCGTTCGAAGGGCGCCAGGAGGTTCCATCGCCACCGAAACCTGCACCACCCCTCTCTGTGCTTGAAAAAACCTTTTTAAAAGCGCTGCTGGAGAGTGCCAGTTACGGAAATGCTGTGCTGGAATTTGCTGCCTCACACGAAGAGATGCTGGAGCTGCCACACAAAGAGGCGCAGGATATTTTTATCCATCTGATCCACCGTTACCGCGACATTGCTGACCATCCCGAAGAGCGGATTGACATTGCATCTGAAATAAGTTCATTCAGCAACCCCGACTCACGGAATCTTGCCTCCGGCCTGCTGATTGATCCGCCGGTCAGCAATAAATGGCTTGAACAATCTGACGTCCACGCCGATAACGCCAAACGGTGCCTCGCCATGTTTCTTGACGCCTTTAAAAACCTTATTCTTGAACCGTTGATCTTTCAGAAAAACAGGCTCACCGAGGATATCCGTCTTGAAAACGACACAGAGCGGGAGATAGCACTTTCGAGGGAGAAGATCCTCCTTGATAAAAAAATCAGGCAAACCTCCCAGGAACTCAAAAAGATGATCGCGACCATTCTCGAAAACAGTTAGCCCCCCTGCACGAAGCAGGGAAGCCTGTAAAACAACATTCAGACTGTATATCCCTCAATAGCATTCTGCAGACAGAGTTCCTTGATCTCCTCTCTGACCGAATGACAAACCTCCTTGATATCAGGTTTTTCAGCAGAAGAGATAACCCTGTCAATCAGTTCAGCAATCAACGAGCTCTCCGCCTCTTTCATTCCCCTTGTTGTCATTGCTGGAGTACCAATGCGAATGCCGCTGGTAACAAAGGGTGACTTGTCGTCAAACGGCACCATATTCTTGTTGACGGTAATACCAGCATCATGCAAAAGATTTTCTGCAACTTTTCCGGTGATAGCCTTGTTGCGAAGGTCAAGCAACATGAGGTGGTTTTTGGTTCCACCGCTGACAATATTGTAGCCGAGATCCTGAAACTTTTCAGCCATCACCGCGGCGTTTTTAATAACCTGGGCAGCATACTCCCTGAATTCGGGCTGAAGTGCCTCTCCGAAAGCGACTGCTTTTCCAGCAATAATGTGCATCAGCGGGCCACCCTGAATACCCGGCATCACTTCTGCATCCATCACCTCAGACATCATTTTCAGCCGTGAACCGGTTTTGGTTTTGATGGTAATCCCCATGGGGTTCTCGAAATCACGTCCCATCATAATCATCCCGCCCCTTGGACCGCGAAGAGTCTTGTGGGTTGTAGTAGTAACAAAATGGCAATGTGGTATTGGGTCTCCAAGAAAACCGGCAGCAATAAGCCCGGCAGGATGAGCGATATCGGCCATCAAAAATGCTCCAACCTTGTCGGCAATTGCCCTGAAAGCCTTGACATCAAAACCCTGCGAATAGGCACTGGCACCGCAGATAATCAGTTTCGGACGTACCTGCAGGGCAAGCTCCTCAACCCTGTTCATGTCAATGCAGCCGGTCTCGCGATCAACACCGTAAGAGTGAGCGTCGAACATCTGACCCGAAAAGTTGACTGAGCTGCCATGAGTCAGATGCCCTCCATGAGAGAGATCAAGGCCCATAATCCGGTCACCGGGCTTTAGAACTGAAAACAGAACAGCCATGTTTGCGCTTGAACCGGAGTGTGGCTGCACATTGACATAGTCGCAACTGAAAAGCTTTTTAGCCCGATCCCTGGCAAGATTTTCAGCCACATCCACAAATTCGCAACCGCCATAGTATCGCTTGCCGGGATAGCCCTCTGCATATTTATTGGTCAACACCGAGCCGCAAGCCTGCATCACCGCACGGCTGGTGAAGTTTTCTGACGCAATAAGCTCAAGTGTTTCAGTCTGGCGTCTCGTCTCGTTGGCAATAGCCTCAAAGAGCTCTTTATCCTGCCTCTGAAGAATATCTGTATCCATCGTGTTTCAGTCCTTTTCCTGACGGAAGTTTACGGGTTTAAAGTTGTCTTTTCAGTGGAATGGTTTTTGGTGACGCATGAGCAGCCGATGATATGGCCAAGTTTGTCGCGTTTTGTATTGAGATAGTCCTTGTTCATCGGATTGGGGGCAATTTCGAGCGACATCCTCTCAACAATTTCCAGCCCATACCCCTCGAGTCCGACCACTTTCTTCGGATTGTTGGTTAATAGCCTCATTTTCTTTACTCCAAGATCCTTGAGAATCTGGGCACCAATACCGTAGTCGCGAAGATCGGCCTTGAAACCGAGCTTTTCATTGGCCTCGACCGTATCGAACCCCTCATCCTGAAGGTTATAGGCTTTAAGTTTATTGATCAGGCCGATGCCACGCCCCTCCTGCATGAGATAGATAAGCACACCGCGTCCTTCCTTCTCTATCATGGTGAGAGCTGAGGCAAGCTGATTGCCGCAATCGCAACGCAGAGAAGCAAAAGTATCGCCAGTGGCGCACTGCGAGTGAACCCTGACAAGCACAGGATCATCTGTGGTCACATCACCTTTTACAATAGCAAGATGGTTATGCTGGTCGGTGAATGATTCGTAAGCAATAAGCCTGAACTCACCATAAGCCGTGGGCAGTCTTGATTCGACTGCCCGTTGCACAAGCTTGTTGCGCTTCATCTGGTAGGCGACAAGCGCCTTGATAGTAATGAGCTTCAGGCCAAATTTAGCCTTGAGCTTGATCAGTTCAGGAAGTCGAGCCATACTCCCATCATCATTGAGTATTTCGCAGAGCAGCCCGACAGGAGTACATCCAGCAAGCCGGGCAAGATCAACAGCAGCTTCCGTATGCCCTACACGCCTGAGCACGCCGCCATCCATAGCCCTGAGCGGAAAAATATGGCCGGGACGAGAAAAATCGTCCGCCCTGGATGAAAGGTCGCCAAGCATCTTGATGGTCGTCGTGCGGTCATAGACAGAGATCCCGGTGGTTACCCCCTCGGCAATCGCATCAACAGAAACCGTGAAGTTGGTCTCATGCTGGGAGGTATTCCTCTGTACCATAGGATCAAGCTGAAGCTCTTTGGCTCTCTCCATCGTCACCGCCACACAAAGAAGACCTCTCGCCTCCCGCGTGATAAAATTAATCATCTCTGTTGTAGCCCGGTCTGCGGCGCCGATAAAATCGCCCTCATCTTCTCGATCCTCGTCATCAATCACAATAACAAGCTTCCCTTGCCGGATATCTTCAAGAGCCTCGTCGATAGAGTCAAAAATCTTTTTATGCATACATGTTGATTACACCTTTTTACAAACCAGATAGTACATGAAAGAGAGATACAATGTAAAAAAATCCTTACCTATTTTCAGAGAGCAAAAAAAGAGCTACTGGCAACAGTCAAACGGCAGCTTTGAGAAAGATGGGCATTTTTGTTATAATGAACCGGTTTTTTTATCAGAGGGTGAATCGTTACCTTCGTTTACATCAGCTCTATTCTGAAGCTTCCTAAACCTATCGAGATTGCATGACCATTCAAACTTCCGGCCTGACAGAGGAGGTTATTGACCTTTCACGAAAGTTCCCTGCTGATCGGCTGTTGCAAGCCAAGCAGAGCGGGTTTTCAGATTTTCAGCTTGCCAATATTTTCAATACCACAGAGCCCTGCATACGGGCGCTGAGAAAACACTACGGCGTTGAATCCGTCTTTAAAACGGTCGACACCTGTGCCGCAGAGTTTGATGCGAAAACGCCCTATCATTACTCTACCTACGAGGAAGAAAACGAATCAATCTCCTCTGACCGGAAAAAAGTCATCATACTTGGCGGAGGACCAAACCGTATCGGCCAGGGCATTGAGTTTGATTACTGTTGCGTCCAGGCGGTTTTCGCCCTCAGGGAGGCTGGCTATGAAACCATTATGGTGAACTGTAATCCCGAAACCGTTTCGACAGACTACGATATTGCTGACAAACTCTATTTTGAGCCACTTACCTTTGAAGACACCATCCGAATCATAGAGCACGAAAAGCCGCTCGGTGTTATTGTCAGTTTTGGAGGCCAGACACCACTGAAGCTCTCGACCAAACTGCATGATGCAGGGGTAACCATTCTCGGCACCTCATCAAAAGGGATTGACCTGGCCGAAGACCGCAAAAAATTCGGAGCGCTGCTTGAACAGCTTGATATCCCCCATCCCGAATACGGAACTGCCATAAGCTTTGAAGAGGCCAAAGAGATTACCAAAAGAATTGGCTACCCGGCACTGGTCAGGCCAAGTTACGTTCTTGGTGGACGGGCCATGAAAATTGTCTACAATGATGACTCTCTCAAAGAGTATGTTGACCAGGCGCTCTTTTTTTCTGAAAAATATCCACTCCTTGTCGACCGCTTTCTTGAAACTGCCGTTGAATTCGACATTGATGCCATTGCCGACAGAACAGACTGCGTCATAAGCGGCATCATGCAGCATGTTGAGGCCGCAGGCATACACAGCGGCGATTCCACATCCATTCTCCCATACCACAACATCAGTCCGAAGGCAATTGCCAAGATGAAGGCCTATACCCGAACCCTCGCTGAAAACCTGAAGGTTGTGGGGCTGATGAACATTCAGTATGCCGTCCAGAATGAGAGCGTCTATGTGATTGAGGTCAATCCAAGAGCAAGTCGAACCGTTCCTTTTGTCGGCAAGGCAACGGCCATTCCGGTCGTTAAAATTGCTACCCGCGTCATGCTTGGCGAAAAACTCAGCGACCTTCGCAAAGAGTATGAGCTGAAAGATTGCGACGAGCTAGGCATGAAACACCTGGCCATCAAGGAACCGGTCTTCCCATTCTCCAAATTTGCCAAATCAGGCGTCTACCTTGGCCCTGAAATGCGCTCTACCGGTGAAGCGATGAGCCTTGCCGACGGGTTTCCTGAGGCTTTTGCCAAAGCCTACCAGGCAGCAAACATGCAGCTCCCCCTCTCAGGAGCCGTATTCATCAGCGTTAACGACCTCGACAAAAATCACCGCATTATCGCCATCGCAAAGGCACTCTTCCGCATGGACTTCGATCTGGTCGCCACTGCGGGCACCCACCACTTTCTGACAGAAAACGGTATTGAGTGCAAGAAGGTCTTCAAGGTGGGAGAAGAGGGGCATCCCAACATCTTTGATATTATCAAACACGGCAAAATAGACTTTGTGATCAACACCCCGAGGGGCGAAAAAGCGCTCCACGACGAAGAGGCTATCGGTGCTGCATCGGTGCTGAACAATGTTCCGTTTGTAACCACCATCGAAGCTGCAGAGGCTTCGGTACAGGCTATTGACTGTATCCGCCACCAGGAGTTCGGCGTTAAAAGTCTTCAGGAATACGCCTCCTATCGCAATAAATAATTCAACAATACCTGATCATGCCTGAAAAACTCCAGAACCATCTTGACGAGTCAATAAAACTGGAACTGAACCTTGCAAAGCTCTACACCGTCTTGAATGACTCTTTTGCCGAAGATGAGGAGTTCTGGTGGGAGCTGGCAATGGAGGAGCAAGGTCACGCCTCCCTGCTTCAACAAGAGAAAAAGCAACCACAGCAGAAGGAGTTCTTTCCAGAGAATCTTCTGGCCAAGGATCTGCAATCACTTATTGATACGAATATAAAGATTACCGGGCTGATTGTTGCTTATACCGCTACGACACCCTCCAGGGCCGAGGCATTCCAGACCGCATACGCTCTCGAAATGGCTGCAGGAGAGTCCCATTTTCAGCAATTTCTCGACAGTCCCACCAACTCCTATTCGGCTACTATTTTTAAGCAACTGAACCAGGAAGACCGCGACCATGCGGCAAGAATCATGCAATATATGCAGAATAACCTGATTGAATAGATGAACATTCAGGGAAGCATGACAAACTTCTGTTCGAAGCTCCCCGGCACCTCCCCGTTAATAACTATTTCGCTGTAACGTTGCGGGGCATGGCGAAAACTTCCCCCATTGACAAAGGTTATTCCATCAACGGCGTAAGACTGAAAACGGTGAAAATGGCCGTGCAGTACCAGCCTTGCGTGCATACCCTTCATAAGTCCAAGAACCTCCTGTCGATTTTTCAACTCCATTGTCCAGTCAAAAGCCTGATCGATAAGAGAATTGGTGTCATAGACCCGATAGGCATGATGGCAGAGCCCGATAACAAAACTCTCTCTCAAAGAGGCAAGAACTGCCTTTTGGCTTAGTGCACGCAACTGCCCGGAAGTAATCGATCCCCTGGCACCAAGGGGATTTTCAGCAGGATACCATGGATAAACCGTGTTGATCGCTGCAAAAGCGATCTGCACGGAGGGATAGTTGATGATCTTGATAAAGGGAAACCCATTATCGCCACCATCCTCTCCGGTTATCAATTTCTGAAAAAAGCAGCAAAACTCTCTCAGCTTGCGGTCAAAAGCTTTTTTCCTGATTAATAAGAGAGGGTTCAGCGCATTATAGAAGCGCATCTCCTCTTCAAGATTGATCAAATCATGATTTCCGGCAATAACTGTGGTCTTGTCCCAATGGTAGAGAGCGTGGCTCTCCAGTTTTTCTCTGACAATCTGCCAATCTCCCGCGTCAGCATTGTTGCTCAAATCACCTGAAATAACAAGATGATCAAACCCTGCTTTATTAAAATGATCAAGCAGACGATCAAGATCACCAAGCTGGCGGCGATCCTGTCTACCGGAAAGATGAAGATCCGATATATGCGCTATTTTCATACCCCGTGTCATCAATTTTATAAGAGTTGCGGTTATTTAAATCTAAAACCGTACATTTAGCACTATTTTATTGCACAGGACGGGCATTAACTGGCTGCAAAAACCTGATGCTATAGGATATAACCTTTCATGTTCGAGGTTCGTCAACAATGCAATCATTATACAGATCCACTATGCAAAAAAAAATATCTGCGCTCAAAGAACTTTCAAGAAATCTCTGGTGGTCATGGGATACAGAAGCAAAGGAGATTTTTGAAGATCTCTCCCCTCTCCTCTGGCAAAGAAATAATCATAACCCGGTAGGACTGCTGCAGCATATATCTGACGCTGAACTTGTAGCACGATGTCAGTGCGAATACGGTGAAAAGATAGACAGTGTCTATGACCGTTTCACCGCTTACCTCAACAACAAGGGGACCTGGGCTGCAAAAAATGCACCCGAACTTGTCAAAAATCCCGTAGCCTATTTTAGTGCAGAGTTCGGTATTCATGAAAGTGTAAGAATTTATTCCGGAGGTCTCGGAGTTCTCGCCGGAGACCATCTGAAATCAGCAAGTGATCTTGGCATAAACTTTATAGGCATCACACTGTTTTACAAAGAGGGCTATTTCCGCCAGTACCTCAATCACGATGGATGGCAGATGGAAGACTACCCCTTGCAACACTCCGAAAGCCTCCCGATAGAAAAAGTGACCGGCGCTGATGGCAAGGATTTGATTATTTCGGTGAATATAGCACAAAGTGAAGTTTTTGCACAGGCATGGCGCCTCAGGGTAGGCCGGGCAACACTCTACCTGCTCGACACCAACATTCCTGCAAATGAAGCTCACTATCGTGATATCTGTTGCCGGGTCTATGGAGGCGACCAGAATATGCGCATCAACCAAGAGATTCTCCTTGGTATCGGCGGCGTAAAACTTCTTGACAAGCTCGGCGTAAAGCCTGCGGTCTATCACATGAACGAAGGCCACTCAGCATTTCTCACCCTCGAACTGCTTGCCATGGAGCTTGCCAAAGGCACTCAACAAAATGAGGCTGCTGAAAAGGTTCGCTCCCGCTGCGTTTTCACCACCCACACTCCTGTGCCTGCCGGCCATGACCGCTTCACAAGAGAGATGATGCACTACACCTTCGACAAGTACCTTTCCACAAGCGGCATGAACTTTGATGATCTGATGCGCTTCGGATCTGATGATACGAATAATATCTACGGTCTTTTCACCATGACGGTACTTGCGCTTAATCTGTCCCGCTCAGCAAACGGCGTTTCAAAACTCCACGGAGAGGTCTCACGCGCCATGTGGCAACACCTCTATCCGGAAAAAACTGTCGATGAAGTTCCGATTGGCCATATCACCAACGGAATACATGCAACCAGTTGGACCTGCGGCTATACCGACAGCTTCTGGAGAAAATATACCAACAACATTGATGATATGTCTCTTTCGCGCGAGGCTGCGGAAGCCGTTCTTGCCAAAGTCACTGATGCTGAACTCTGGTCGTTACGATACAGCTCAAAACGTAGTTTTATCGACTTCATCGACCGCTATCTGGCGAACCAGCTTTTTCACCAGCATATTAATTCGTACTACAACGACTACGAAACCCTTAGGTCAACAAAGAACACCTTCTCTCCTGATGTGTTGACCATAGGATTTGCAAGACGTTTCGCTACCTACAAGCGTGCGCCACTCATCTTCAGAGACCTTGACCGCCTCGACCGAATTATCAACCACGCGACAAGGCCACTGCAAATTGTTTTTGCAGGAAAAGCGCATCCGCACGACGATGCAGGAAAAGATTATATCCGCCAAATCGTTCAGCACTCTCGCCGGCCACAGTTCAGCGGAAAGGTTATTTTCCTTGAAAACTATAACCTTGGCATAGCAAAGCGCATGGTTTCGGGCGTTGATATCTGGCTGAACACACCGGTAAGACCAATGGAGGCCAGCGGTACATCAGGCGAAAAAACCGTGCTCCACGGCGGACTGAACTTCAGCGTCCTTGATGGCTGGTGGCCTGAAGCCTATAACGGCGAAAACGGATTTTCTATCGGCAACGGCGAATGTTTTGATCACCATGATGAACAGGACAGCTTCGATGCAGAAAAAATGTACACTACTCTGGAAACAATGATTATCCCGTCATTCTACGAACGCAACGATCTGGATATTCCGGTAAAATGGATTAAAAAAATCAGAAATGCCATTGCCACAATAGCGCCGGAATACAACACGCACCGCATGGTCAAAGAGTATGCAACCAAATACTATTTGAACAGAAAATAGAGCTCCACGCACTTTTTCCTGACCTGGCAATTGCTGAGTCAGGAAAAGAGTTGCCTCCATCCTTCTCAACCACACCAACATGAGCCAACACCGAACATCTAGCGCAGCACCCTTCGCGGCGGTATCGCTTGGTCGAGGACTTGAACTACAATCGCCGGTACTCCTTGCATCAGGAACCGTCTCATACGGGGAAGAACTCAGCCAACTTTGTGATCTTTCCAAAATCGGTGGCCTTGTAACCAAAGCAATATCTCTTGAGCCAAGAGTCGGCAACCCCGCACAGCGCATCGCTGAAACCCCTTCAGGAATGATCAATGCGATCGGGCTGGCCAATGTAGGGATAGAACGGTTCATTGCAGAAAAAGTACCATTTCTTCGCACACTCGGCACCGCCGTCATTGTCAATATTGCCGGGCGATCTATTGATGACTATTGCGAAGTTGTTTCGAGGCTTGATGGTGTTGAGGGACTCAACGGCTATGAAATCAACCTCTCCTGCCCCAACGTCAAAGGGGAGTGCATGATTATGGGTGTCAACCGGGAGGCTACCTTTGAAATTGTTTCGGAGCTACGCAAAATTACTGCCCGGCATCTTATGATCAAGCTGACGCCCAACGTCACCTCCATCAGTTCAATCGCCCTTGCTGCCGAAGAGGCTGGCGCCGACTCTCTCTCTCTCATCAACACCGTCGTTGGTATGGCAATAAACCATAAAACCCGCAGACCGCTGTTACAAAACATTACCGGAGGACTTTCGGGTCCGGCAATCAAGCCGATTGCCCTTGCCAAAGTGTGGGAAGTTTACGGCGCTGTAAAAATCCCGATTGTCGGTATGGGAGGCATTGCTGGATTCGAGGATGCAATGGAGTTCCTTCTTGCCGGAGCAAAGGCTGTGCAAATCGGTACCATGAACTTTGTCTATCCCGACATTGGCGAAAAGGTGGCCACTGCCATTGAAGAATACTTCTCGGCTCCCGGCGCGATGCCCCTCAGGGAATACTGTGGGAGTCTGATCACCGGCTAACCCTGTCGCCCACAGACACTCTTGTTTGAGAGATATTTTCTTGCCTGAAAAATATTCACAATTTATTCTATCTTTGAACCCTCCGCTTATAACCATTTAACCTCTCTTACTTATGCGTATTGGAATTGGTATCGATGTACACCCTTTTGCAGAGGGCCGGAAACTTGTGATCGGGGGCGTTCATATTCCCGGCCACGACGGACTTGATGGCCACAGCGATGCCGACGTCCTGCTTCATGCCATCAGTGATGCCCTTCTCGGTGCTGCTGCCCTGGGTGACATTGGTTTGCACTTTCCGAATACAAGCATGGAGTACAAGGATATTGACAGCATGATTCTGCTCAAGCAGGTAGGAAAACTGCTTGAAAAAAGCGGCTATCAGACAATAAATATTGATGCAATGCTGCTTCTTGAAGCGCCAAAAATAGCGAATTACATCACCGGGATGCGTACAAACATTGCACGCTGTCTCGGGCTTGAAATCGGAGCGGTCTCGGTCAAGGCAACAACCAACGAAAAACTTGGCTATATCGGACGCGAAGAGGGTGCTGCCGCACATGCCGTCTGCATTATTCGCAAAATCTAAGCGCCAACTTCCCCCCTGAGAATGCTCACCGGCACATAGTTCGCCGCTTTTCGTGCCGGGCTCCAGGAAGAGATCACGGCAATCAGGATGCCAAAGACGATAACAATCAGATGAGCATCCGGCATTTCAATAATGTTGATCCTGTCGCTTTTGAGCACCCCTGCTGTAGTGGCCGCAAAACGAATAGAGTCAACAAAATGGCAAATCACATGCCCCATCGGGCTTCCAACAACCACGCCGAGAATTCCAA
>CAJEXQ010000007.1:40000-98319 GCA_903994635.1 uncultured Chlorobiaceae bacterium | reverse complement strand
GCACCAAATTTTT
The DNA here is from genome assembly GCA_903994635.1 of uncultured Chlorobiaceae bacterium. GTDB lineage: Bacteria > Bacteroidota > Chlorobiia > Chlorobiales > Chlorobiaceae > Chlorobium. The sequence continues at coordinate 98,306 of CAJEXQ010000007.1, read as the reverse complement.
AATACTCTCAACGAGAAGGAGCAGACATTATGGGTAAAATTATCGGCATTGATCTTGGCACCACAAACTCCTGTGTTTCAGTGATGCAGGGGTCGCAGCCAACAGTTATTGAAAATTCAGAAGGGAATCGAACAACACCTTCCATTGTTGCTTTGACCAAGACGGGGGACCGTTTGGTGGGACAAGCCGCAAAACGACAGGCAATTACCAATCCGAAGAACACCATTTTTTCGATCAAGCGTTTCATGGGACGCAAGTACGACGAGATTTCGAATGAAAAAAAGCTTGCCCCTTATGAAATCATCAATGAAGGTGGTGAGGCACGGGTAAAAATCAACGATAAAATCTACTCCCCCCAGGAAGTTTCAGCAATGATCCTTCAGAAAATGAAGCAAACTGCCGAAGATTTTCTTGGTGAAAAGGTAACGGAAGCGGTTATCACCGTGCCAGCATACTTCAATGATGCCCAGAGGCAGGCCACAAAGGATGCCGGACGCATTGCAGGATTGGAGGTCAAGCGAATTATCAATGAACCAACCGCTGCCGCGCTTGCCTACGGCCTTGACCGAAAGCAGGAGAGTGAAAAAGTTGCCGTCTTTGATCTTGGTGGTGGAACATTTGATATCTCTATTCTTGAGCTTGGTGACGGTGTTTTTGAAGTGAAGTCCACCGATGGCGACACCCATCTCGGCGGCGATGACTTTGACCAGAAAATTATCGACTATCTTGCTGATGAATTCAAAAAGCAGGAAGGAATCGATTTGCGTAGTGACGCCATAGCGCTTCAGCGTTTGAAGGAAGCTTCGGAAAAAGCAAAAATTGAGCTCTCATCACGGACTGACACTGAGATCAACCTTCCGTTCATCACCGCGACGCAGGAAGGGCCGAAGCATCTTGTGATCAATTTGACCCGTGCTAAATTTGAAGCATTGTGCGCCAGCCTGTTTGACAAGATTCTCGACCCTTGCCGCCGTGCGGTCAAGAATTCCAAAGTTGAAATGAAGGAGATCGACGAAGTGGTGCTGGTTGGTGGTTCAACACGTATACCAAAAGTGCAGGCACTGGTCAAGGAGTTTTTTGGCAAGGAACCAAACCGAAGCGTCAATCCCGACGAGGTTGTTGCCATAGGCGCGGCAATCCAGGGTGGCGTGCTGAAGGGCGATGTTACTGATGTTCTTTTGCTCGATGTCACTCCTCTCTCACTTGGTATCGAAACCCTTGGCGGTGTGATGACAAAGTTAATTGATGCCAACACCACTATTCCAACCAAAAAGCAGGAGGTATTTTCTACTGCTGGCGACAACCAGACCTCTGTTGAGGTGCATGTCCTTCAGGGAGAGCGCCCCATGGCTACCGATAACAAAACACTGGGACGTTTTCACCTTGGCGATATCCCGCCCTCTCCAAGAGGCATGCCGCAAATTGAGGTGACGTTCGATATTGATTCAAACGGCATTCTCCATGTTGCAGCAAAAGACAAGGCAACAGGAAAGGAACAGACCATAAAAATAGAGTCGAGCAGCAAACTTACCGACGCTGAAGTCAACAAAATGAAGGCTGATGCCAAAGATCATGCCGCAGAAGATCAAAAACGCAAGGAAGAGATCGATACCAGAAATAAAGCAGATGCCCTGATTTTCAGCACTGAAAAGCAGTTGAAGGAGCTCGGGGATAAAATTCCGGCTGAAAAGCGTCCCGCACTCGAAGGTTCTCTGGACAAACTAAAGGAGGCCTACAAAAACGGCACCATTGAGTCCATTAAAAGCGCCATGGAAGAGATCAACAAGGAGTGGAACGACATCGCATCCAATCTCTATCAGTCCCAGGGCCCGGAATCTTCACAGACTGAGCCTGGAGCGCAGGGCGATGGCTCAGGGAAGGGCAAGAAAACCGGCGGTGACGGAAATGTTGAAAATGCTGAATACGAAGTCATCAACGACAAGTAACCTGGCAAAAAAAGGTCATTTCAAACAAAGGGATTCATTGTGAATCCCTTTGTTATTTGACAAGGTTTTGCTAATTTGCTGAATCTTGAAGAGGGAAGTACCCGTGTTACATTTGCAAATATAAACCATGCAATACAATGCAACCTCAGCTCAGCCGTCCGTACACCAGCAAAAACCAGGTCAGGGTCAGCTCGTCAGGGCCATGGTCGGGTAATGCAAATCATAAAGCGGAAAAATATTATATCACCTCTGCAAAAAGGGATGGTTACGGGAATCTGCAAGTCCAGATAACTCCCGTCGCCGGACGCAGAAAGTTGTCGCCCACCAAAGAGATGATCAATAAAATCATTGAAGGTGAGATTGAGCTTTTTGTTCTCTCCACACAGCCAGATATTGGTATTGACCTCGCAAAAAAGGTCGTTGACAACGAAAACCGGTATGTCATTGATTTTGATAACCGGGGCATCAAGTGGACCATGAGGGACATTCCGGTCTTTTATAATTCGCTCGAACAAAAGCTTTGCATTGAAATTGACCGGCGCACCTACACCCTTGATGATTTTTTCAAGTAAGCCCTGTCACTTTTACGCATCAACATCCCGCCGTTTGTTATATCATAGCAACTGCCGTGATTTATTCGGATTATGGACGTTGTAACTCTGGCAATTTTAGTCTCTTTTTCGCTAGTCCAGCTTCAGGGGAAGCTGGATAAACGCTTATCAAATCTTTGTACCGTGCTTTTGCATTGACCAGATCGCCTATCATTTCAAAAGATCGGGCCTGCTTGTAGAGCGCAGCCGGGCGCTTTGGGCTGATAAGAAACTTGGCAATCACCACCTGATACTCAAGTATTGCTTTCTCATACCACTGCTCGCTGAAATAGCTTTCGGCAATGAGAAACTGGGCACTATCAACAGCTTCTGATTTTGGATAGCTCTTCAAAAGCGCATTGAAACTCTCTCGAGCCACAACATACTTCTTCTTTGCAAGCGACTCCACTCCAGCCTTGAGCAATGCCGCATCACTCAGCTTGCCCGGGGTTTTAACGACGGCAACTGAATCTTTTTTCTCCGGTGATGTAGCTGTTGACAAAATAAACCCTTTGCCGACCCCCAAATATTGCTCAATTTTTAGTAATCTCGATTCCAGATCGCCAACCTGGTGGACCAGCAAGGAGTCTTCCATCCCAAGGCGACTGAAAGAGTTACTATTCTTGTGATTACTCTCCTCAATCTCACCCCGTAATCGCGAAACCTCATCGCGAACTTGCTGGACATCTGAATAGGAGACGGCTGACTGCGACTTAATCGTTTCAGCCTCAGTTTTCAGCTTTTGAACGTCGTCCTGAACTACAATAAAATCGCTCTTCGATGCGCATGCCGCCAAAGCAAAAACCGGCAAAAAAAGAAAGGGTTTCATCTTTTTATTCATTGGTAACAAGGAATTATGTCTTATAAGCCATTAACCATCTCTTTATTCGCCGGTATAACCTTAACGTTTATTTTACAATAAAATGTGCTCTGCGATTTTTTGCCCAGGCGGCTTCACCCTGGCCTGTATCGAAGGGGCGCTCTTCGCCAAAACTGACTGTTTCAAGGCGGGTTGGTGCAACACCGAGCCTGACCAGATATTCTTTTGCACTTGACGCACGCCGTTCTCCGAGCGCAAGATTGTATTCAGAGGTACCTCTGCTGTCACAATGACCCTCAATAAGCGCCCTTTTACCGGTATTGCTTGCCAACCAGGCTGCATTTTGCTTTAGTCGTTCCTGATCATCGGCGCGAAGAGAAGAACGGTCAAAGTCAAAAAACACATCCCCCAGAGAGCCCCTCTGCCACTGGTCAAATCCATATCCAGTTGGGGTCGGTGCTGTAATTGGCGAAAGTATCGGGGCGGGCGCCTTTGGTATCAACGGGGCTGGGGTTGGCGAAGAAGCCACCAACGGGGCAACGGCCTTATCAGCAGATTCGGAAGCCGTAGTAGCCGCTTTTTCGGATGAGCACCCGGCAGTCACCATCAAGGCAAGAACAACCATACCATTAATTTTTTTTCTCATAAGTACAACTCCATTTTAGTATTAGTATTAATCAAAATAACGCACTAACCGCAAATTCTGTAACTACATCCAACTAATTTTATTCCAGACCTGTACTTCGCAGGGAGAACTGACTTTTTTTTTAGATCCCATAAATTTAAGGTTTAAAGAAAAACTACTTCCTGAACAAAGACCAGAAGGGTTGCATCTGCTCACCCTCCATAGACAAGAGTTGTTTTTGATTTTTCCCGGTCACATTCATGGTATACAGTCTCTTCTGCCCTTGACGACTGGAGGCAAACACAATCATCTGCCCATCCGGAGACCAAGAGGGCGACTCATTATTGCCAGAATTCCCAGTCAACTTCACAAGCCCCGAACCATCAACATTTATTACGAATATATTAAGTTCTCCACCATTTTCCCACATAGTGAATGCGATTTTATTCTCAGCAGGGGACCAGGATGGCTGTGTATTATAGTTTCCACTGAAGGTAAGTCTTCTTGCCTGGCCAGAATGCATATCCTGAATAAAAATCTGGGGCTGGCCATTCCGTGCTGAAACATAGGCCATCTGACTGCCATCCGGAGAAAACGTTGGCGAAATGTCAATACCTGGACTATTGGTAAGACGGCTGGATATAACTCCATTGGTTTTTATGAGATAAATCTCCTGGTCACCTTCAAAAGAAAGTGTTGTCGCCACCTCACTGCTACTCCTCCAGCCCGGGTCTATACCCACACCGCTCCGTGCAACTGCAACGGTTTTCTTATCCAAAAGGTTTCTGATAGAGAGAACCGGAGCCCCGGATATAAAATCAGTATAGGCGAGATACCTGCCATCTGGAGAGAGTGCTGGAGTCAGGGTAATTGAGTGAGAACTGGTCAACTGCTCCACTCCCCGACCGTCAAAGTCGCACTCATAGATCTCCTTGTACCCGGTTTTAGTGGAGATAAAAACAATCTTGCTGCCAAAAATCGACCTCTTTCCAGTAAGGAACTCAACAAGATCAGCACAAAACGCATAGCCAAGTGCACGCGGATCCTTGCCTCGATATGTTTTTTTGAAAAGTAATTTAGCGCCGGAGACATCGTACACCTCCATATCCAGATTCAGTGTGGTTGATTTCGTAGTAAGCGTACCGCCAGCATAGACCTCTGCTGCAACAGAATCAAGCACTCCAAAATTTATAACCGCATGTTCCCCATCACTGTTATTTTTGATATTCAGCGGAGGTGAAATCAAGGAAAATATGCCAGTAAAATCAAGGCCATCGCGAATAATAGTATCAAGCCTTTGCGCTCCGGCATTGCCTTGACCACGCGCATCCAGCTTGTTAAGCACCAGCGCAATATTGCCTGACCCCTCCTTGCGAATTGCTATATACTCTCCGTTCTCTTGAGCAGCCGCACGCCAGGAGAAAGTGGTCAGGCAAATGAGCGTAATAAAAATAGATGAAACGGTACGACTGAAACACTGCATATCGATACGACCAATAGTTAAGATTTGGAAACCATTACATAATAAAGTCATTTCCCAGACTTCTCAATCCCCGCTGGGGTAAAAACAAAGCCGATCCAAGCCTCACCGATAGCGTCATCTCTCGGGGGAACAGGAAGAGGCGACGATTTCTCTATCGCTTTTTTTACAGAATTGTTAAAATACTCGCTTGCAGCTCTCTTGTCAAATAATATCTGGTCAACCATCCCGTCAGAATGAATATTGATGCGAACATAAGCCTCCATCCCCTCACTATTTTTAAGGAAAATCCTCGAAAACTCCCAGTTTTTCTGAATAATCGAGGCAATTTCTGCCTTGTAGGTATAAGATGTTCCGCCGCCTCCATACCCTTTTCCTGCGCCGCTTTTTCCGGAAGATACATTGCCTCTTCCATTAACACCTCCTGGTGGCGCCTCCTCCGATTTGAGCTTTTGCTGAAGTTGGGCAAAAGCACTGTTCAGGGTACTCATGGATGAGGGCGGTGGTGGAGTTTTGCTTCCCACACTTTGTTTGATGCGGTCGAGAGCCGTGTTGATCATCTCCTGGCGGTCGGCAGACTTTGGCTCCGGGGATTTTTTAGCCCCAACCCTGGATGGCTGAGATTGCTGAAAAGTTTTTCTTTCCGCAGGAGAATGCACTGCCTTATCAGCAGCGGGAGACTTTTTTGCAATGGAGGGCTGAAGTGACTGCTTTGCAACAGGAGAAGAAACCGGCTTGGCCGGGATTGCCTTTGCCAACCCCGTCACTTCAGGAAGCTTTTGAGAACCTTCTGATCCTGGCAATGACACAAGAGTAACACTCACAATTTTAGGTTTAACGTGCCAACCCTCATCCCTTATCTGGAGAAAAACGGCTGCAAAAAGTATAAAAACATGCAATATGGCAGCAACGGCAAGCCATATATAAAAATTTCCTTCCGCATATATTCGCTTGCGACCTTTTTTCATACGCCTTACCTATCTTCTACCTTCATGTACAACAGGTGCAGGTGCAGGTTCAGTCACCATTCCGATCTTTTCAATCCCGGCATCCCTGATTTGTGCCATAACATTCATCACAAGCCCGTAAGGAAGAGATTTATCGGCTTTAAGATAGACCTCCCTGCTCTGTTTGACATCAAGGATAGTCGGCAACTTTTTTCGCACATCCGAAGCATTCAACTGATAATTATTGATAAAGACCCGCCTCGAAGCATCAACAGTGATTACAAGAGCGTCTTCATTAACGGCCATCTTCTTGTGACTGGTTTGTGGCGCTTCGACCTTGACTCCGTGTGTCATCATGGGAGCAGTTACCATAAAAATAACAAGAAGGACAAGCATGACATCAACGAACGGGGTAACGTTAATGTCGCTCATCAATCTACCTTTTCCTGACGTTTTCATATCCCTGGTTGCATCTATGGTTTGTTAATGAATGCGGCAACAAATTCAGGGGCGAACTCCTCAATATCCCTCTCGATTATACCGATCTTCTGCGTACAATAGTTATAACCAATAACTGCCGGGATGGCGGCAGCAAGACCGGCGGCAGTCGCAATCAGTGCCTCCGAAATACCTGGTGCCACAGCAGCGATTGACGCTGATTGGGTCTGGCCAATGGCATGAAACGAGGTCATAATACCCCATACTGTCCCGAAAAGCCCAATAAAGGGGGCTGTATTACCAACCGTTGCCAGAAATGGCACAAGCGCGGCAAGTCTTTTATTCTCGGCATTGGCCTCCAACTTGACAGCAAGGGCTATGCGTGCTCCTGTCTGCGTGATATCCGCCTTGTTTTCGAGAGCTCGATACTCAATGTAGCCTGAGCGAAAAATCTTTGGAAGAGAGCCACTCCTGTACCCTTCGCTTTTTGTGAAGGCCTTCTCAACATTATAGACTTCGAAAAAATAGTCAAGAAACGCTTTGGACTCCTTCAGGGATTTGCGGAGATAACCAAACTTGAAGGCAATGATTGCCCACGAGACTACCGAAAAGAGAAGCAGTACTGACAGAACAAACAATACGACAACGCCAGCCTCAGAAAAAAGGCGAAAGATCCCGACTTTTAGATCAAACATAGAGATAGAGAGAGTTGGAGTTTCATTAAAACAGGTGAAGATTCCGTATTACCGTATAGGCCAATGCTGAACCCGACAAGGCACAAAGAGTATTGACCAGATCATTATTAACCAATGGAGTGCCCTTGATGAGCCTGTTGGAAACCAGCGAACCATCCGGAGCCAAACTGTGGGTTCTTTCGGTCACCTTTTCACGAATCGGATCAAAATACTGAGCCTGTACTGTCGCTCCAAAAAAACTGTCAACCATACTGGCCAGAAGCCCCGAAAAGCCGATGAGGAGAAACGAGTTGAGCAAACCGAAATCTTTCAACCACTGGATATTGATGACCATGGCACTTGCACAGATAAGAAGTGAGCCAAGAAATGCGCCGGAGGTTCCAGGTACCGAGACACCACCAGAAGTTCCAACAGGCACCTCTCTGAAGGTGGTCACCAGCCATGCTTTGGGATTTGGCCAAAGGGTACCGATTTCCGTAGCCCAGGTATCTGCCTGTACGGCTGCAAGGGTTCCGAGATAGGCGAAAAAAATTGCCGGATCATTGGTCAACGAATAAATAACCATGAGAACCCAGGCAATCCCTCCATTGGCATAGACCTGACCTGCGTCCCGCTGGGATCCCTTTTCAAAAACAAGGTCAAACTTCGCCTTCCGTTTCTTGCCAAGTTTTGAAAGCACCGACGAGAGAAGATAAAAGGTGAGAAGTGGCACAGTCCATGCCATGCCACCAATTCCAAAAATAGTTGTTCCAAGAAGAAAAGTCGCTGTTGCGCCACTGTTTGTGAGGAACTTGACCTTGATCGAAAAAAACGCAAGAAGAAAGGCAAAAAGACCACCAAAAAGAAAGCGCTCCAGAAAAACAGTTTGATTCATCTGGAGCAGGTAAAGTATATAGGCAATGGATACCGGAATAAAAAAATTGTCAAGTCCGTGAGACAAAAGAGCTTCAACGGCGGTGGCAACAAGCGCCAGCAAAAGGGCCAGAGCAACAAGCATCACTATCGGAACATTGGCAAGGGATCCTGTGAAAAATGGGCTGAAAACAAAGAGTGAGGCGCTGAGCAACACAAAAGCGCTGAAAAACATGGTCAGCGATCCCTCAACCGTCTTGGGGTTTTTTGTCAGGTGTTCAATATGCTTTTTGCCGACCGAACTGCCAACAAGCGCAGCAAGTGAGTCACTGACGCCCATCACAAGCATGGAGGTCTGCAATATCCATTTGTGGGATTCCCAGAGAAAAAGAAGCTGTACCAGGAAAACAAGAGGAAAAAGAAGAGTGCCATAGCTTTTTACGGCAGGCGCATGAGTTTTATCTTCATCAGGAAGAGCCAGCAAAGAGAGGCACCACTTGAAGCGAATGTTCAGAGCGCTGAAAAGCAGCAAAAGCAGCGCAGCCAGGGCGGGATAAAAATTCGACTGGAAGTAGCCTGGCACAAAAAAAATCACCACACCCATGGAGAGATGTACAATTTTCCTTACAACAAGCCCGCTGACACTGAAGCGCCTGGTCAGCAGTTCTGCCAAAAGAACAAAAAGAGCGGCAAAACAGAGCGTCAGAAAAAAGGCTGGCAAATCCTGGGGTAAAGCGGCTTGAAGATTCAGCATTGTACCGATTTTTGGTTAAGGAATGAACAGGTACATTCCCGCTTGATTATAGCATTTTTAATTTTTGTTTTAATAAACAATAAATGTAATTTAATCCAAGTTTTGGTTTAATATCGGAAAAAAACTCTTCGCATTCCTCATCACCAAAGTCAATGTCTCTATTTCGTTTACACACTTTCAGCGCACACCACCACTCTGAGATGCCAGCGCAACAAAGGGCAACTGCGTCCCGCATTGTTCCAGCATATCTGTTTAAATCCCCTGACTCAAGAGTCGTCCCTGTCGTGATCGTCCCGGCACCTGTTATTGTGCTCTGAATATTGAGCCGCACCCAAGTCCAAATTTTTCACACGAATCTCCACAATAACTTCGGGCACGGCTACCCCGGGAGTGTTTGTTTAATTATAATTGCTAATTTTTCATAAAGAATGAGATCTGATACTGTAAAAACGGGCTTTGACAAAGCACCGCACCGTAGCCTTCTGAAAGCTACCGGCTCTATTGTATCCAGCAGGGACTTCCGCAAGCCCTTTATTGGAATCTGCAACTCATTTAATGAACTGATTCCCGGCCACTCCCACCTGCAGGAGCTGGGCAGAATTGCAAAAGAGGAGGTGCGCAAGGCGGGAGGAGTTCCCTTTGAGTTCAACACCATAGGGGTATGCGACGGCATCGCCATGGGCCACATAGGGATGCGCTACTCACTGGCAAGCCGTGAATTGATCGCCGACAGTGTTGAAACTGTTGCAGAAGCACACTGTCTTGACGGACTTGTCTGCATCCCGAACTGCGACAAGATCACTCCGGGAATGATGATGGCAGCACTCCGCATCAACATCCCGGTCATCTTTGTCTCCGGCGGCCCCATGAAGGCTGGCCACACCCCTTCAGGCAAAACCGTTGACCTGATCTCTGTTTTTGAGGCGGTCGGCCAGTTCAGTGCCGGAAAAATTGACGAACGTGAACTGGAGTCGATAGAGGAGAGCGCCTGCCCCGGATGCGGATCGTGCTCCGGGATGTTCACGGCAAACTCCATGAATTGCCTCAGCGAAGCACTTGGCTTTGCCCTGCCTGGAAACGGAACGATACTGGCTATTGACCCGAGACGCAATGAGCTGGTCAGGGAGGCTTCGCGCCGGATAATTGATCTGGTCAACAAGAATATCAAGCCAAGAGATATTTTGACGCGGAGTGCGTTGCTCAATGCATTTGCCCTTGATTTTGCGATGGGTGGCAGCACCAACACCATCCTGCATACGCTTGCCATTGCCAATGAAGCTGAACTTGATTTTGATTTTTCCGAACTCAACGCACTTTCGGCAAAAACTCCCTACATCTGCAAGGTAAGCCCGGCCACCATGGCAGTACATATCGAGGATGTTGACCGGGCCGGAGGCGTTTCTGCCATTCTGCATGAGCTCAGCAAGATTGAGGGTCTTCTTGACCTCTCCGCAATGACGGTTACCGGCAAGACCCTTGGCGAAAATATTGCAAATGCGGAGATCACAGACAACACTGTTATCAGGACTGTTGAAGATCCCTACTCAGCAACCGGTGGACTTGCCGTACTTTATGGAAACCTCGCGCCACAGGGTGCTGTTGTTAAAACCGGTGCCGTCAGCCCGGAGATGCTGACGCATAGTGGCCCGGCCAAAATTTACGACTCCCAGGATGATGCCATCAAAGGCATTATGGAGGGCTCCGTGAAAGCTGGAGATGTAGTGGTTATACGGTATGAAGGACCCAAAGGTGGCCCCGGAATGCCCGAGATGCTCTCACCCACCAGCGCCATCATGGGACGCGGGCTCGGCGATTCAGTAGCGCTCATCACGGACGGACGCTTCTCAGGAGGTTCACGGGGTGCCTGCATCGGCCATGTCTCTCCTGAAGCCGCTGAAAAAGGGCCAATTGCCGCACTGCAGAGTGGCGATATTATTACTATAGACATTCCCGGAAGAAGCATTTCGGTCAATCTGCCGGAAGAGATCATCAGCGCACGGCTTGCCGCACTGAAACCGTTTGAGCCTAAAATTAAAAAAGGCTATCTGGCCAGGTATGCACAAATGGTCACCTCGGCCAATACCGGCGCCATCCTGAAAAGTCCTGTTTACTGTGAACCCAAATAATCCAGCCATGCATGCATCGGGTCAGACTCTGAATGGTTCAGAGATATTTATCGAATCTCTGCGACGTGAAAACGTTGAGTATATTTTCGGCTATCCGGGAGGCTCCCTGCTGAAGGTGTATGAAACTCTTTTTGATGTCAAAGACATTCAGCACATCCTTGTCCGTCATGAACAGGGCGCAACCCACATGGCCGAAGGGTATGCCCGTGCTACAGGAAAACCTGGAGTGGTACTTGTCACCTCCGGCCCTGGAGCAACCAACACCGTCACCGGCATCGCCAATGCCTACATGGACTCATCGCCGATGGTTGTCTTTACCGGACAGGTGCCAAGCTCACTGATTGGCAACGATGCCTTTCAGGAGGCTGATATTGTTGGAATCACCCGGCCTATCACCAAACACAATTTCCTTGTCAAGGATGTTAAAGAGCTTGCCGCAACCATCAGCAAGGCTTTTTATCTGGCTACAACCGGCAGGCCGGGGCCGGTGCTTGTCGATATGCCAAAAGATATCCTGAATGCGTCGTGCATTTTTGAGTGGCCCGAAACCGTTGAAATCCGCGGATTCAAACCTACCATCAAATGCCACATCAACCAGGTTGAAAAGGCAGCGCAAAAAATTGCTGCCTCCAAACGTCCGCTCTTCTATATCGGCGGTGGGGTTATCAGCGCTGAAGCATCCGAAGAGCTGCAAAAGCTGGCGATTCAGCTAAATATTCCGGTTACCATGACCTTGCAGGGACTTGGTGCCTTTCCCGGGAACCATCCGCTCAGTATGGGGATGCTCGGAATGCACGGCACCTATTGGGCAAATCAGGCGGTCAACCGATGCGACCTGCTGATTGCCGTCGGCGCTCGCTTTGATGACCGGGTCACCGGAAAAGTAGAGACCTTTGCGCCACAGGCATACAAAATCCATAACGACATTGATCCAACCAATGTTGATAAAAATGTCAAGGTTGACCTGCCTGTTGTTGGTGATGCCCAAAACTTTCTCGCAGGACTCCTTGAAGTGATGCCGGAAACGATAGAGAACCGTGACCCCTGGCTGGCAGAAATCAACGCATGGCGTGAGCAGTGCCCGCTGACCTACAGCAACGAGGAGGACATGCTAAGAACTGAATTTGTTATTGAAGAGGTGTCAAAACAGACGAAAGGCAATGCTGTTGTGGTTACCGACGTTGGTCAGCACCAGATGTGGACATCGCAGTTTTATACCTTTATCAATCCACGCTCCATCATTACCAGCGGCGGACTGGGCACCATGGGCTACGGTCTGCCTGCTGCCATTGGCGCTGCTTTCGGCATCAAGGATCGCCCGGTTGTACTCTTTTGCGGAGACGGCGGCTTCATGATGAATATCCAGGAGCTGGTGACGGCAGTTCATCACAAAATACCGATCAAGATATTCCTCATCAACAACAGCTTTCTCGGCATGGTTCGGCAGTGGCAGGAGCTCTTCCATAAGGAGAAATACTCTTTTACCGACTTGGGCGACAGCAATCCCGACTTTGTGAAGGTGGCCGAAGCATTCGGGTGCAGGGCGCTCAAGGCAGATAACCCTGATACAGCAAAAGCGGCTATTGTGGAGGCGCTAGCCTGGAATGACGGGCCGATCCTGGTTGATTTCCGGGTGGTCAAAAAAGATATGGTCTTCCCGATGGTGCCAGCCGGAGGCTCAATTTCCGACATGCTGCTTGCGCGGTTAAACCCTAAAACCATGGTTTAAATTTATGAAACATCTCATATCAGTACTGGTTGAAAACAAGTTTGGCTCCCTTAACCGGGTGGCCGCCATGTTCAGCGCCCGTGGATTTAACCTTGAAAGCATCTCTATCGGCGAAACCGAGGATGCGGAAATTTCGCGCATGACCATTGTCACCAGAGGCGAGGACCAGATTATCAGTCAGGTGCTCAAGCAGTTGAACAGGCTTGTCGATACCATCAAGGTTATCGATCTGACGCGGCAACCCCATGTTGAACGGGAGCTGCTCCTGATGACTCTGAAACTCACCAAAACACAGCAGCACGAGATTTTTGAGTTGATCAATGTTTTTAAAGGAAAAGTGGTGGATATAAAACAAAAATCCATTACTATTGAGGTCATTGGATCGCCGGAAAAGATCAACACAACCATTGATATCTTCAGAGGCTACGGCATCAAAGAACTCGCTCGGTCAGGTGCAGTGGCAATCCACCGGGGAGAGTGAAAGAATTTGCATGATATATATTAATCAAAACCATTGTATGCGATGAACGTTTATTATGAGAAGGATGCCGATCTCAGTTATCTGCAGGGGAAAAATATTGCCATCCTCGGTTACGGCAGTCAGGGCCATGCCCATGCCCTGAATCTCAAGGAGAGCGGACTAAACGTCTGCGTCGGCCTTCGCCCTGAAAGTGCATCATGTAAAAAAGCAAGAGAGGCCGGTCTGGAGGTCACCACGGTTGCAGAAGCGACAAAATGGGCAGATATTGTGATGGTGCTTCTCCCCGACCAGAACCAGAAGGCAGTCTACGACGCAGAAATTGCGCCGAACCTTGTGGCAGGCAACACCCTTGCCTTTGGCCATGGCTTCAATATTCATTACAAACAGATTATTCCGGCAGAGACGATCAACGTCATCATGATTGCCCCGAAAAGCCCAGGCCACCTTGTGCGCCGCACCTTTACCCAGGGCAACGGTGTTCCCTGCCTTATCGCTGTGCACCAGGACTACACCGGCGATGCCAAACAGCAGGCGCTCGCCTGGGCAAAAGCTCTTGGCGGCACCAAAGCGGGTGTTATTGAGACTTCCATCAAGAACGAAACCGAGACAGACCTCTTTGGGGAGCAGGCTGTCCTCTGCGGCGGTTCGGCTGAGCTGATCAAGGCTGGATTTGAAACACTTGTCGAAGCTGGATACCCTGAAGAGCTTGCCTACTTTGAGTGTATGCACGAGCTGAAACTGATTGTGGATCTCTATTATGAAGGCGGCCTTTCAAGAATGAACTACTCCGTGAGCGATACGGCAGAATACGGTGGCATGACCCGTGGCCCGCGCCTCATCACGCCAGCGGTCAAGGCTGAGATGAAAAAAATTCTGGAAGAGGTTCAGGATGGGCGTTTTGCCAAAGAATTTATCGATGAGTGTAACGGCGGCTACAAGAACCTGAACAAGCTGAGAGCGGACAACAGCGGCCATGCTATTGAAAAAGTAGGATCGAAACTTCGTGATATGATGAGCTGGCTGATCAAAAAATAATTCACTGCGGAAAAAAGAATGTACAAGATTGTCTCAATACCGGGTGATGGTATCGGCCCGGAGGTGGTAGCGGGAGCTGTTGCAGTGTTGGAGCAGCTCTCAAAAAAACATGGCTTTGAAATCCTCATTGAGGAGCACCCGTTCGGTGGTGCCTCCTACGACCTGCATGGTGAAATGCTCACCCAGGCAACGCTTGATGCCTGCCGGAACTGCGATGCCGTGCTGCTTGGTGCCGTAGGTGGCCCAAAATGGGAAAAGTTGCCGCACGAACACAAACCGGAGGCGGCGCTGCTTAAAATCCGCAAAGAGCTTGAACTCTTTGCCAATCTCAGGCCAGCCAAAGTCTATGACGCACTTATAGATGCCTCGTCACTGAAAGCAGATGTGGTTCGCGGCACCGATTTTGTGGTCTTCAGGGAGCTTACCGGTGGCATTTATTTTGGCCAGCCACGCGGATTTGATGAGCACAAGGGGTGGAACACCATGGTCTACGAGCGCTATGAGGTCGAGCGCATTGCCCGTCTCGCCTTTGAGGCTGCCCGCAAACGCAAAGGCAGAGTGATGTCTATCGACAAGGCAAATGTGCTTGAGGTCTCACAGTTCTGGCGCAATGTGGTGCATGAAGTACATAAGGATTTTGCTGATGTTGAGCTGAGCGACATGTATGTGGATAACGCCGCGATGCAGATTGTACGCAACCCAAGACAGTTTGATGTCATCGTCACCGGCAACCTCTTTGGTGATATTCTGAGCGACATTGCAGGGATGATTACCGGAAGTCTCGGTATGCTCCCGTCGGCAAGTATCGGCACAAAACATGCGCTCTACGAACCAATTCACGGCAGCGCCCCGGATATTGCCGGGCAGAACAAGGCGAATCCAATTGCCACTATCGCATCGGTCGCCATGATGTTCGAGCACAGCTTCAAGAAACCGGAGATTGCGCTTGAGATTGAGCTGGCAATTGAGGCAACGTTGGCAGAGGGATTGCGCACCGCCGACATCGCCAATCCGGGTGATCCCGTCATTTCAACCACGGCGATGACCGAGGCAATTGTGAAATATCTTGGCGCCTGATGAAACAATACTATTACTGAAACCATGGCACAAACCATAACCCAGAAAATCCTTGCAAAGGCCGCCAACCGGAAATTCGTCGATGTTGGCGAAAGTGTGTGGCTGAATGTCGATATCCTGCTCACCCACGATGTCTGCGGCCCGCCAACCATTGATATTTTCAAGGAGGAGTTTGGCTCCGACGCAAAAGTGTGGGACACCGACAAGGTTGTCGTGCTTCCCGATCACTATATTTTTACAGCCAACGAGCACGCTCACCGCAACATTGACCTCCTGAGGCAGTTTGCCAAAGAGCAGGGACTGAAGCACTACTACGATGTTGGCACTGACCGATACAAAGGTGTCTGCCATGTCGCCCTGGCCGAAGAGGGGTTCAACCTCCCCGGCACCGTGCTTTTCGGAACCGATTCCCACACCTGCACATCAGGTGCGTTCGGCATGTTCGGCACCGGAATCGGCAACACTGACGCTGCATTCATTCTTGGCACCGGTAAACTCTGGGAAAAAGTTCCTGAATCCATCAAGTTCACTTTTGAGGGAGAGATGCCCGCCTGGCTGACCGCCAAAGATCTCATTCTGCAGATTCTCGGCGATATCACAACTGACGGCGCAACCTATCGGGCAATGGAATTTGATGGTGAAGCGATTTTTTCACTCCCGATGGAGGAGAGGATGACACTGACCAACATGGCTATTGAAGGCGGTGGCATGAACGGTATTATTGCCGCAGACAAGATTGCTGAGGAGTATGTGAAGGCAAGGAGCAACAAACCTTACGAACTTTTCCAGAGTGATCCCGACGCACAGTATCACAGCAAGTACCATTACAACGTCCGTGACCTTGAACCCGTTGTTGCCCAGCCGCACAGCCCTGACAACCTTGCGACGGTAAGAAGCGTTGCCGGCACAAAAATCACCAAGTCCTACATCGGCTCCTGCACCGGTGGCAAGCTGACCGATTTTATGATGGCGGCAAAAATCCTGAAGGGTCAGAAGGTTTCGGTAACCACAAACATTGTTCCTGCCACCGTTTTGGTCGCTCGCAGCCTTGAGACCGAACAGTACGAAGGGGTAAGCCTGAAAAAGATTTTTGAAGATGCGGGATGCAGCGTTGCCCTCCCTTCATGCGCAGCATGCCTGGGTGGCCCTGCCGATACCGTAGGGCGCTCGGTTGACAACGATGTCGTCGTCTCTACCACAAACCGCAATTTCCCCGGACGAATGGGCAGCAAACATGCGGGGGTATATCTTGCGTCGCCACTCACGGCAGCCGCTTCGGCAATTACGGGCAAACTCACCGATCCGAGAGATTTTCTCTGATCGCACTTGTACAGGAGAACAACTATCATGGAAAAAATTATTCAGGGCAAAGCCTACGTTTTAGGCAAAAATATTGATACCGACCAGATCATTCCTGCAGAACATCTGGTCTACAGCCTCTCCGATCCCGAAGAGGTTGTGCTCTATGGCAAATATGCGCTCTCTGGCGTCCCACCCGAGCAGGGCGGACTACCTGAAGGAAATATCCCCTTTATCGCAGAGGGCGAAGTGCGCTCAGCATTCACCATCATCATTGCCGGACCGAACTTCGGGTGCGGATCGTCAAGGGAACATGCACCTTTTGCACTTAAAGTGGCAGGGGTAAAAGCTATTATTGCCGAGTCGTACGCGAGGATTTTTTACCGCAACTGTGTCGATGGCGGATTTGCGATTCCTTATGAAACCGCTGAGCAGCTTAACCAGATTATCAAGACTGGTGATGAGCTGAAAATCGATGTTGAGGCGAACACCATCGAAAACCAGACAAGCAAAATCACCTGGACGCTCAATCCACTTGGCAGTGTCTTTAACATCGTCGAGGCTGGAGGTATTTTTGCCTACGCCCGACAGGAAAATTTAATGGCTCAAGGCTGATTTATGACCGCTGCAACTGGTGCTATAGAACTTTACGACACTACCCTGCGTGACGGTACGCAGGGTGAGCATATCAACCTTTCGGTGCAAGACAAGCTGCTGATTGCGCAAAAGCTTGACGAGTTTGGCATGGACTATATTGAAGGGGGATGGCCCAGCAGCAACCCGAAGGATGAGGAGTTTTTCATCGAAGCACGAAAGCTCAAGCTCAAGCACGCAAAGCTCACCTCTTTCGGCTCAACCGCCCGTTTTGTGGCAAGCGTCGAAAGCGACCCAAACCTGCTCGGTCTGCTTCACTCCGAAACTCCGGTTATCACCATCTTCGGAAAGACATGGAAAGCCCACTCTATGAAGAGCCTGGGCATCTCCGATGAAGAAAATGCTGAACTCATACAGCGCTCCGTTGCCTTCCTCAAGCAAGAGGGACGAGAGGTCTTTTTTGATGCGGAACATTTTTTTGACGGGTACAAGGACGACCGTAACTTCGCCCTGACCATGCTGCGCTCAGCGGTGGAGGGCGGAGCTTCACGACTGGTGCTGTGCGATACCAACGGAGGCGCACTGCCACATGAAGTTGCAAAAATTGTGGCGGATGTGCTGACTGTCATCGGTGTGCCAGTGGGCATTCACAGCCACAATGATGGCGATCTGGCTGTGGCAAACACCATCGCCGCCATTATGGCCGGGGCTACCCACATCCAGGGTACCATCAACGGTATCGGTGAACGGTGCGGCAACGCTAACCTTATCAGCGTTATTCCCAATCTTATGCTGAAACTGGGGCGCACTTTTGCCTCTGTCGATCATCTCAATCAACTCACCTCACTCTCGAAGTTTGTTTATGAGATTCTGAATATGCCGTCGAACACCAGGGCGCCCTTTGTCGGAAAATCAGCTTTTGCCCATAAAGGGGGGATTCATGTCAGCGCAGTGATGAAGGAGAGTTCGCTCTACGAGCATATTGACCCGACGCTTGTCGGCAACCACCAGCGGGTTCTGGTTTCAGAACTTGCAGGTCAGAGCAACATTCGCTACAAAGCGCAGGAACTCGGCATTGCCCTGCCCGATAAAAGCGAGCTTTTCAAAAATATTGTCCACTCCATCAAGGAACTCGAACACAAAGGGTACCAGTTCGACGGCGCTGAAGCCTCGTTTGAGCTGCTCCTGCAGAGAGAACTTGGAAACTTCACACCCTTCTTTGAGGTGCTTGAAACCAAAGTCCATATCGAATCGGGCAAGGACGCCAAAAATGTGGATCAGGCGGTACTGAAGGTGAAGGTCGGAGAGGAGATAGAGCATATTGCTGCCGACGGGGACGGCCCGGTCAACGCCCTCGATAAAGCGCTCCGCAAGGCGTTGATCCATTTTTATCCAGAGATCAAGAGCATCAAGCTGGTGGACTACAAAGTGCGGGTACTGGAAGAGAAACGGGGCACCAGCGCCAAGGTGCGGGTGCTTATTGCATCAAGTAATGGCCGTAACACCTGGGGTACTGTAGGCGTCTCGACCAACGTCATTGAAGCAAGCCTGCTTGCACTTCAGGACAGCATGAACTACCATCTCTTTACGATAAAGGCGGCGACACCGGTTATTGGAGCCCAACAGGCCACTTGAGGAAAAGCTTGACCAATGCTCAGGAACATCTGTCAAGCTCTGCTCCATATCGACATAATCCCCATGTCACGAACACAGTACTACTTCACTTTTCTCGCAAATACAACGTATGCGAGAAGAGGCGAATAATTCAATTTCTTATTGAGGAATTCGTCCCATCCGTGACCGCCTGGACAGGATCATTCTTCTTCAAAATACCATCTTCAACCATCTTGTCGATTGCCTGCGAAAGTTGTTCATGGGTACGGAGGAGCGCGGGCACGGAAAGCGCAAGCGCTGCTACCGGACGAATATTGGCTTTGTCTTGTTCGAGCTGTGTGATATTGACAACATCCATACGGATAACGCCATCAATCAGCGTAATGTTGGCAATCCCGTCAGCATAGATAGTCTGCATACTTTTTCTCCCTTTGAAAGATTTTGATGTTCGATTCACATTCCAACGTTGAAGCGCAATATATTAACGCAATACTTTACTAAAAAAATAATTTTTTACCCGAGAAGCACCTTCCAACACATAAAAAACTGGATTACCATGCTTTTGATGCTGAAAACAGGTTCAGAAAAGCACCCAGGCGAGGAACCCCAAGCCGCCAACTCCGGCCAATACAGTTTCAGCTCCTGTACCGCCACCACCCGGGTCAGACGTAGTAATTCCAGCCTGGCCAGCCCCTTCAGCGCTACCGAAGGGAACAACCGTTGGCGCAAAAATGTTCGCTTTCGTCCCATCTGCAAACTGAAAGAGTTCGATTCCACCAACTACATCACTACCATCACGTCCTGCTGTCGTATCCGTTATCGTAAAATGATTGCCATCATAACTCATGACATAATCAGCAAAATTACCACTGAACAATGCCTTATCAGCGCCATCGCCACCGTCCAGAGTATCGTTGCCTGCTCCGCCGATTAAGGTGTCATTGCCTGTTCCGCCAGTCAACGTATTACTGACATTATTGCCGGTAATGATGTCAGAATCGGAGCCCCCCGTGGCATTTTCAATGATAGCGCCAAATGCTATGCCAAGATTATGGGTGCCATCATACAGGTCGGCTACCGTGCCAGAACTAGTATAACGAATGGATGAATAGTGACCCTGTGTTAAATCGATATCGCATTTGGTGGTGAAATTGGAAAAATCTAGAGTATCATTACCACCTGCATCCCAAATGGTAAAATAAAATGGAGTCAATGGTTCAAAGCGGTAGGTGTCATCCCCTGTATGGTAACTATTGTTGGCACCATAAAGATACTGGATTGCCGCAATATCGTAAACCATCGGCGTTGAAGGGTGAACCCCTGAATAGGTGAGCTGGTCAGGATTCAGGAACCATTGATTCCGGCTATTGTAGGACATAACCGTATTGTCCCTGAAGTCCAGATTTGCTGGCAGGTAAGGGCCAGGTGCGCTACTCCCCAAGACATCATAATGTCCTGGGTGTTTCAGCCCGAGTCCGTGGCCAATTTCATGAATAAGGGAGAGCTGGTTATAGGAGCCGATTGACCAGTCACCCTGTGCAACTGATGGATTGATCCAGACATCCGCACTACTTGCCCAATAACTGTCGGGATAACCACAGTAACCCCATACAGCTTGAGGAACAGAAGAAGAAAATGCGAATCGGAAGTCTCCAACATTATTTTCGCTATCAGGGACTTCGGTAAAGATGATCGCAGCCACATTTGCCCAAACCTGGAGCGCCTGTTTTGTCGCAGACATTTGTGCAGCATCCAGGCCAAAATGCTGTACAGCATTTTGTTCCATCTCCCGGCTGTAATCAGATTGCCAAAAGGCATAAACTCCATTACTCCAGGGAAAACTATAGGCAAGCACCACTCCAGACTCGGAGGTAACGCTCCATTTTTGATAACCTTCGTTGAGCAGCGGATCAATGGTGCCTGTACCGCTCAAGAGAAAGGTCGTCGTACCAGAAGGTATTGATGGATTTGGCATACCAGTCAATTTGCTCTTCAAGAAAGAGTTATAAGCGCCCTATAGTAATTGATTCCGTAAAAAAAATAGCCAATAATCAAGATTTCTCGCTGATGCTCGAAATGACAGGAAAGCAACGCTCAATGCGGAATGACTCTCTGATGAGCGCTTACCACTACACAAGCCCCGCCGTCAATGTAGCGATTAATGTGCAATTAATTTGGAAATAGTTCGTAATCAAACTGCAGCAAAAAAAAAGCACGGAAGCTCCGTGCTTTTTTGGTGAAGTATGTGGGCGATAGTGGATTCGAACCACTGACCTCTACAGTGTCAATGTAGCGCTCTAACCAACTGAGCTAATCGCCCTCTCTGAAAGGCTGTTAATATAGCCTTTCAACGACAAAACGCAAAGCCCTGGAACTCCGATTCAGCGCTTTATGCAATTTTTTTCTTTTTCTTGTCATCCGAAAAATATTCCGGCTCCGCCTTGTTTTCAATGGTATCAGCAGTGATAACACATTTATGGGTGCTCTTCATCGATGGAATCTCGAACATGATATCGATCATCACGTTTTCAAGCACCGAGCGCAAGGCACGGGCTCCTGTACCACGTTCAATGGCAATCTTCACCACCTTGTCGAGCGCCTCTTCAGTAAATTCAAGCTCCACCCCGTCCATATCAAAGAGCTTCTTGTACTGCTTCGTGATAGCATTTTTCGGTTCAACAAGAATACTTCGCAACGCCTTTTCATCAAGCATGTCGAGGGTCGAAAGAACGGGGAGGCGTCCGATAAATTCGGGTATAAGCCCGTACTCATGCAGATCGTCCTGCATGACAAGCTTGAGTATCTCCGGGTCAAAGCCGCTCTGCATTGTTTTAACCTTTGCACCAAAGCCCATGGAGGATTTTGAAACCCTTTTGGCAATGAGCTTGTCGAGCCCCTCGAATGCACCGCCGCAGATAAAGAGGATGTTCTTGGTATTGACGTTAATCAGTTGCTGTTCAGGATGCTTGCGTCCCCCTTTTGGAGGAACACCTACAACGGCTCCTTCAAGAATTTTCAGCAGCGCCTGCTGGACTCCCTCACCTGAAACGTCACGGGTAATGGAGACATTGGCCGATTTACGGGCAATTTTATCGATCTCGTCAACATAGATAATGCCGCGTTCCGCCCGTTCAAGGTTGAAGTCGGAAGCCTGGAGCAACCGGGCGAGAATGGTCTCGACATCATCGCCCACATATCCCGCTTCGGTCAGCGAGGTGGCATCAACGATGGAGAAGGGCACCTCAAGCAAATTGGCAAGCGTCTGTGCAAGAAGAGTTTTCCCCGTGCCGGTCGGCCCAATGAGCAGGATATTGCTTTTTTCAATAACCACCTCATCATGCTCATGCTTGATCACCTGTGAATCAAGGCGCTTGTAATGGTTGTAGACCGCCACCGAGAGTGACTTTTTGGCTCTCTCCTGCCCGACGACATACTGGTCAAGCGCATTCATGATCGCTTTTGGACTGGCAAGACGGGGCTGAAAGGGCTGCTCCTGAACCCGCTCGGGTTGCGGAGGCGCACCGACCTCTTTGCGCAGGATCTCCCACGATGTCTTGATACAGCGGTCGCATATAAATGCTTTCGGGCCAGCAATCATGCTGTTGACCTCCAGCGCACTTCTGCCGCAAAAAGAGCAGAAAACCTGATCTGTGGTGCCGTTGCCGCCTCTTGTTTTTCCCTTTACCGGTTCTCTTGTCATGAAACTATCACGCTTTCTGTCATTTAATAAGGTATATGCCTAAAATCCCATTTTTGCCAGACTATCCAGAAGATGCTGAATGGTCAGACTCAGTTTGGGATGGTCGGTCTCAAAATGGTCGAGCGCCTCATTCATGCGCTCCATAAGCGACTCATCCTTATGGATTGTGCCAACTTTTTCGTCAAGAAGTCGCTTCATATCAACCCTGAGGTTTGTCATTACAACTTCAGTGGTTGAATCAATGGACTCTACCTGTTCCAGCTCATGATGAAGCGTATCGAGGAGTTCCCTGAGTTTTTGCTGTTCCATAACTCTCCCTGGTTAAAAAATTTACGGAAGATGTGTTTCGCCCATCAGAACCCGGTCGCACTCACGCGCCGCAGCTCTGCCCTCATGAATTGCCCAGACCACCAGGCTCTGGCCTCGACGGGCATCGCCTGCTGCAAAAATTCTCTCCCGGTTGGTAAGATATGTTTTGTCTGTTGCCCTGATGTTTGACCGCTCATCCTGGAGTACCTGTAGCTGTTGCAAAAGATGCTCTTCAGGCCCGATGAATCCCATGGCAAGCAGCACAAGATCAGTTGGAATAATCTGCTCAGTTCCTGCAACGGGTTGTGGCACAAAGCGGCCATCCGCCTTGACCCACTCCACCCCTGACACTTCCACAGCTTGCAGTATACCTTTTTCATCGGCAAGAAACTTCTTGGTCATCATGGAGTACTTTCTGGGATCCTCGCCCTGAACAAAAAAAGCCTCCTCCTGCCCATAGTCAACCTTGAAGGTTTTCGGCCATTCGGGCCATGGATTGTCGGGCTGACGTTCGATCGGTGGTTTGGGCATGATTTCGAGCTGGATGACACTTTTGCACCCCTGACGCAATGACGTGGCAACGCAGTCGGTGCCGGTGTCGCCCCCACCGATAACAACAACATTTTTACCGAACGCTGACAAAACCGGAGCGCTTTCATCAAGCAGTGCTTTGGTACTGGAACGCAAAAAGTCCATGGCAAAATGGATGCCTGGCAATTCACGGCCCTCTTCGGCAAGATTGCGAGGCTTTGTGGCACCTGTGCAGAGCACAACGGCATCAAATTCATCAAGAAGCTTGTCGGCAGGATAGTCAACCCCAACCTCGGTGCTCTCCATGAAGGTAATCCCCTCCCGTTTCATCAGGTCAAAACGACGTTCCAGCACAAGCTTTTTATCGAGCTTCATGTTCGGAATGCCGTACATCATGAGGCCACCAAAACGATCATCCCGCTCAAAAACAGTCACGCTGTGGCCTGCCTTGTTGAGCTGGTCTGCGCATGCAAGCCCGGAGGGGCCTGATCCCACCACGGCCACCCGTTTGCCGGTTCTGTTGAGAATCTGTTTCGGTTCTACCCACCCCTCCTTAAAAGCACGCTCAATAATCGAGTACTCGATGTTTTTGATGGTCACCGGTAGCTCAATTATGCCGAGCACGCAAGAGCCCTCGCAGGGAGCAGGACAAACCCTTCCGGTAAATTCCGGAAAGTTGTTGGTTTTCAACAATCTATCGAAAGCCTCATGCCAGAAGCCGTTGTAGACATAATCATTCCACTCGGGCACAAGATTATGAATCGGGCAACCACTGGCCACGCCGCTCAGCATGAATCCGGTATGGCAATAGGGCGTACCGCAATCCATACAGCGAGCGCCCTGATTCTGCAACTCCACGACTGGCATCACCTTATGAAACTCCTGCCAGTCTTTTATTCTCTCCAGAGGCTCCCTGTCGGCAGGCAATGCTCTCTGGAACTCCATAAAACCTTTTATTTTGCCCATATCAATGAGTTAATCTGTTTGAGCATTAATTCCCTGAAACTCGTGCCGGGTCGTTAATATTTTTATGAAATGCTGCCATAACCGCTTCATCACCACTGAGCCCTGCTGCCTCAACCTCTTTCATGGCCTCAAGTGCCCGACGATAATCATGCGGCATCACTTTGACAAATTTCTTGCGAAGGGCCTCCTGGTCATCAAGAATTGACTGACCAAGAGCGCTTCCCGTAAGGGCGACATGACGCTCAATCATCAACTGAAGTTCTGCCAACTCCGCCCGGTCTTCAATTGCCGAGAGACCAACCATATCATGGTTACAGTTGCGAGGCAAGGTGCCATCTACATCGTAGACATAGGCGACACCGCCCGACATCCCTGCTGCAAAGTTCCTGCCTGTTTTGCCAAGAATAATCACGATTCCGCCAGTCATGTATTCGCAGCCATGATCGCCAATAGCCTCAACCACAGCACGTAAACCGCTGTTGCGTACACAGAAGCGCTCACCTGCCATCCCGCGAATAAAGGCCTCTCCGGAGGTCGCACCATAAAACCCGACATTACCGATAATGATATTCTCTTCCGGCACAAACGATGAACCTTTGGACTGGTAGACAATAATCCGTCCGCCGGAGAGCCCCTTGCCCACATAGTCGTTGGCATCTCCCTCAAGTTCAAGGGTCATTCCACTCGGAATAAATGCACCAAAGCTCTGACCGGCTGAGCCGATAAATTTGAGGTGGATGGTGTCGTCTGGCAACCCTTTTGCACCATGCCTCTTTGTAACTTCATAGCCGACAATAGTGCCAACAACCCTGTTGGTATTTCTGATAGGGAGCATAGTGACAACTCTCTCCTTTCTCTGAATTGCCGGTTCGCAAAGAGAGAGCAGCATCATACGGTCAAGACTGTCGTCAAGGCCATGCTCCTGACTGGTCGTGCAGTATCGTGTTGCGTTCTCCCCCACCTCCGCCTGGTAGAGAATCTTGGAGAGGTCAATGCCCTGCGCTTTCCAGTGATGAACCGATTTTTTCATGCTGAGCAGTTCGGTACGTCCGACAAGCTCGTTCAGTGTACGAACACCAAGGCGCGACAGGTACTCACGCACCCCTTCTGCAAGGTAGCGCATGAAGTTTTCGACATGCTCCGGCTTGCCCTTGAAATGCTTGCGCAGTTCCGGATTCTGGGTGGCAACGCCGACCGGGCATGAGTCATCCTGGCAGCAGCGCATCATGATGCAGCCCATTACCACAAGGGCTGTGGAGGCAAAGCCGAACTCTTCGGCACCAAGCAAGGCTGCAATAACAATATCCCGAGCAGTCTTCAACTGACCATCGGTCTCAACCACAATACGGCTCCGCAGGTTGTTGAGCACGAGGGTCTGGTGCGCTTCGGCCAGACCGAGTTCCCATGGCATGCCTGCATGCATGATGCTCGAAACAGGCGAAGCGCCGGTTCCGCCATCGTGGCCGCTGATCAGCACAACATCCGCATGAGCCTTGGCTACACCGGCAGCAATGGTACCTACACCAACGGTGGAAACAAGCTTGACATTGATACGCGCCTCGGGATTGGCATTCTTGAGGTCATGAATGAGCTGAGCCAGATCCTCAATAGAATAAATATCGTGATGGGGCGGAGGAGAGATCAGGCCAACGCCCGGCGTTGAATGACGCACTTTTGCAACCCACGGATAGACTTTGGAGCCAGGAAGCTGTCCCCCCTCACCTGGTTTTGCCCCCTGCGCCATCTTGATCTGAATCTCATTGGCACTGGCAAGATATTCGCTGGTAACACCGAACCTTCCGGAAGCGACCTGCTTGATGGCCGACTTGCGCGAATCGCCGTTGGCATCCCTCTGAAAACGAGCTGGATCTTCGCCACCTTCGCCGGTATTGCTCCTCCCTCCAAGCCTGTTCATGGCAATGGCAAGGGTTTCATGAGCCTCCTGGCTGATTGAACCGTAAGACATCGCGCCAGTCTTGAACCGTTTCAGGATCGACTCAACCGGCTCAACCTCCTCAATCGGCACAGTATGCTCACTGAACCTGATATCCATCAGCCCTCTAATGGTGCAAAGATGCTCACTCTGATCATCAATGAGGTTCTCATATCTTTTATACAACCCATAGTTTGACGTTCTGCATGAGTGCTGCAACAGGTGAATCGCCTCGGGGCTGAAGAGGTGAAATTCCCCGCTATGGCGCCATTTCCTTTCTCCACCAGCCTCAAGTCCGCGGTCAACCTTGTTGCCTGTAGCCGGAAAGACCGTTTCATGGCGTCGGCGAACCTCTTCGGCCACAATATCGAGGCCAATGCCTTCAATACGGGTCGGTGTACGGGTAAAGTAGGCATCCACAAGCTGCGAGTTAAGGCCAACTGCCTCAAAAATCTGGGAACCGCGATAACTCTGAACGGTTGAAATTCCCATTTTGGCCATGGTCTTCACCACCCCCTTGATAGCAGCCTTGACATAGTTCTTGGCAGCAACCTTTTCATCAAGTTTGACTCGGCCAGACGAGACCAGCGAGCGGATAGTTTCAAACGCCATGTAGGGATTGACTGCGCCTGCTCCATAGCTGACAAGCATGGCAAAGTGGTGTACCGTTCTCGGTTCAGCCGATTCAAGCACCAGCCCGATCTGTGTTCTGATGCCAGCGTTGATGAGGAAATTATGCAGGCCGGAAACAGCAAGCAGCGCAGGAATCGGCGCACGGTCACTGTCAATCTCTCCCTTGTCGGAGAGAATAATTATATTTACTCCCTTGCTTGCCGCCTGCTCGGACTGGCGGTAAAGATCCTGCATGGCAGCTTCAATGCCCTTGCCCCCCTGCGATACCGCATAAAAAATAGGAAAAGTGACTGCACTGAAACCTGGTTTATCAATGCCGCGAATTTTTTCAAGCGCCTGGTTGGTCAAAACAGGATGCGGCAACCTGATACGGCGGCAGTTCACCTCCGTAGGATCAAGAAGATCTCCTTCGGTGCCAAGCATGACGGTGGTAGAGGTAATAAGCTCCTCCCGGATCGAATCAATCGGGGGATTGGTTACCTGGGCAAAAAGCTGCTTGAAATAGTCGTAGAGCAGTTTTGGCTTGTTGGAGAGTACTGCCAGAGGTGTATCATTGCCCATTGAGCCAACCTGCTCCACCCCTTTTTCACACATCACCTTTATCTGCAGAGAGATATCTTCCTGGGTATAGCCAAAGACCTTCTGCCGGGCGGTCAGACTGTACCTCTCCTCATCTGGATTTTTCATCTGCGGATGATCGGCCAATGCGTCAAGGTCGATGACGTTCCGCTCAATCCATTCAGCATAAGGTTGCTCATTGGCGACGCTCTCCTTGATCTCTTCATCTGAAATAATGCGTCCCTGAGCCGTATCAACAAGAAACATGCGCCCCGGCTGCAAACGGTCTTTTTTGAGAATCCTCTCGGGGGCAATATCAAGCACTCCGACCTCTGACGCCATAATCACCAGGTCGTCTTTCGTGATGTAGTAGCGTGACGGACGAAGTCCATTACGGTCAAGAACAGCGCCAATCTGCACGCCATCGGTAAAAGTGACTGATGCCGGGCCATCCCAGGGCTCCATAAGACAACTGTGATACTCGTAAAAGGCTTTTTTCTCCGGGGAAATAGCATCATTGCCCGACCACGGCTCGGGAATAATCATCATTGCTGCATGGGCCAGCGAACGGCCTGATAAAACAAGAAACTCAAAGGCATTGTCGAGAATGGCCGAATCGCTGCCATCCTCCAGAATAACCGGCTTGATACTCTCCAGCGCATTGCCAAAGACCTTCGACTGAATATTTTTCTCCCTCGCCTTCATCCAGTTGACATTGCCCTTGAGCGTATTGATCTCACCATTATGGCTCAGGAAACGATAGGGATGTGCCCTGTCCCAGCTTGGAAAAGTGTTGGTACTGAAACGGGAGTGTACCATGGCAATCGCACTCTCCATGTCGGGATCGTGCAGCTCGGGATAAAACAATCCGACCTGCTCGGGAAGCAACATTCCCTTGTAAACAATGGTCCTCGCGGAGAGGCTGGAAATATAGAAGAAACTGCTCCCAAGAAGACCCGCAGTATATTTCACCCGTTTGGTGATGCGACGGCGAATAATATAAAGCTTTCGTTCAAATTCGAGATCTGACTGCGTATCCTTGCCCCAGCCAACAAGAAGTTGCTTGACAACCGGCTCTTGCGAAAGGGCAGTATCGCCAAGTGAGTCGTTGCAGGTCGGCACCCTTCTGAAACCGAGAAATTTCTGCCCCTCGGCCTGAATCATCTGGCGGCAAATATCCTCAAAGGCACGCCTCTGGGATATATCCGGCGGCAGAAAAAGCATCCCGACACCATACTTGTTGTCAGGAGGAAGATCAATATTAATCTCGGCACAAACCCGGCGCAAGAATTTGTCGGGCACCTGAAGAAGAATTCCGGCTCCATCGCCGGTATTTTTTTCACAGCCACATGCTCCGCGATGTTTCAGGTTTTCATTGATCTGTAAACCCTGCTCTACAATATTATGGGACTTGACACCCTTGATATGGGCAACAAAACCCACACCACAAGCATCGTGCTCAAACTGAGGATCATAGAGCCCCGCATTTAACGTAACATTCATATTTTCAGGCACAACATTTCAATCAGTTTCAAAAAAAAGGCGACAGAAAGATCCTGGCCCGAAGTATACATGTTTTTTCACAATTTACCCTAACCCGCCAGGGTTATGCTTTCGCCTGGCCAGCAACCGCGTCAACAGCCCTTTTCAACGCATCCTGATCGCCAAGGTAATAACTCCTCAAGGGCTTAAGCTCATCATCAAGCTCATAGACCAGCGGAATCCCTGTCGGAATGTTAAGGCCAACAATATCCTCCTCAGCGATATTGTCAAGATACTTGACCAGGGCACGCAAGGAGTTGCCATGAGCGGCAATGATAACCCTCCGTCCTTTGCGGATTTCAGGCGCTATCGTTTCATGCCAAAGGGGAAGAAACCGGTCTACCGTATCCTTGAGACATTCGCTCAGCGGAATCTCATCTTCTGTCAAGTCAGCATAACGGGCGTCAGAGCCCGGATAACGTTCATCACTCTTTTCCAGCGGGGGAGGTGGTGTATCGTAACTTCTCCGCCACACAAGTACCTGCTCGTCGCCATACTTCTGCGAGGTCTCCGATTTGTTGAGCCCCTGCAAGGCTCCATAGTGGCGCTCATTCAATCTCCAGCTCTTGAAGACCGGAATCCACATCAGATCCATTCCATCAAGAACGCTCCAGAGAGTCCTGATTGCACGCTTCAGGAGTGAGGTATAGGCAACATCAAAAACAAACCCTCCATCCCGGAGCAATTTGCCTGCATTTGCAGCCTCAGCCCTTCCCTGTTCACTCAAGTCAACATCGTGCCATCCAGTAAAGCGGTTTTCACGGTTCCACTGACTCTCTCCATGCCGCAACAAGACAAGTTTGATCATACTATTCGCTCCTCTTTTCTGGATTTGTTTTTATGTCGGAAACTTTTCAGTCCCACTGTTTTGGTGCGCAATTTAATATTCTCTGCACCTTTTCTCAAACTTCATCCACTTCTGGGCACTAAAGTTTACTTCGGAAAGGTGTGAATAGTTGAAAAGGGGGGGATTTTACAAGAATTGTCTGTAGATTTATAAATCGAAATATGATATCTTAAGTAATTTTTGGCGCAGGATGCAGGTTACCGGAAGTGCTGCGGCTTCTCTGCGGTGGTGATTGATCTTTAAATGCTCTCATACTGATAATAACGACAATGAACGTAGACAATTTCAGGTTGCAATTAGGCGGAAAAGAGTATGTCCCCATCATTATTGGAGGCATGGGGGTGAACATTTCAACCACCGAACTTGCTCTTGCAGCCGAAAAACTTGGGGGAATAGGCCATATTTCAGATGCTATAGTCACTTATGTCTGCGACAGGATATTCAGCACAAACTTCGTGAGCCGGAAAAGGAAAAGATACGCGCAATACAGCAACAACCCCGACAAGTCAGCAGTGTTGTTTGACCTCGAAGAGATTGCTGAAGCACAAAAAAAATATATCGACTATACCATCTCCCAAAAAACGGGCAATGGCGCCATTTTTCTGAACTGCATGGAGAAATTGACCATGAACAGCGGCATTGAAACGCTGAAGGTGAGACTTACCGCTGCAATGGACGCTGGCATAGATGGATTGACCCTTGCCGCAGGCCTTAACCTTCGGACGCTTGACCTTATCCAGGATCACCCGAGGTTCCGTGATGTCAAAATAGGCATTATCATCTCCTCCGTCAGGGCGCTCTCCATCTTCCTGAAACGCGCCGTGCGAGTGAACCGACTGCCGGAATATATTGTTGTTGAAGGACCACTTGCCGGGGGGCATCTGGGCTTTGGTCCGGGCGACTGGCACACCTTCGATCTCAAAACAATATTTGCCGAGGTGCTCGCTTTTCTGAAAAAAGAGGGATTGAACATTCCGGTCATACCGGCAGGAGGCATTTTCACCGGAACAGATGCGGTCGATTACCTGCAGATGGGGGCTGGAGCTGTTCAGGTTGCAACCCGGTTTACCATCAGCAAGGAAGCCGGACTTCCTGCTGATGTCAAGCAGAACTATCTCAATGCAAGAGAGGAGGATATCGTCGTCAATATGGCATCCACCACAGGTTATCCCATGCGGATGCTCACCTCATCGCCCACGTTGCGCTATGCGATAAGACCCAACTGTGAGGGGCTCGGCTACCTGCTTGAAAACGGCGGGAAATGCACCTATATCGATGCCTATTACGCGGCTGTTGCCGAGAAAAAGGCGGGGGAACCGCTTGTTGTAAAGGAGAAAACCTGCCTGTGTACCGGCATGGCCAATTACGACTGCTGGACCTGCGGCCACACAGCTTACCGCCTCAAGGAGACAACAAACCGCCTTGCAAACGGAGCATGGCAACTTCCGAAAGCGGAGGATATTTTCCGTGACTATCAGTTCAGCAGCGACCACACCATCACGCTTCCTGAACTAGAAGTGACATGAAACAAAAAGCAACTCTCTCTCTTTATACTGCGCTGGCGGCCCTCATTCTCCTGATGGCTGTTTTTACCGTTAACCAGTTGAGTGCGGCCGCAGGCCTTTTTAACTCCCTGCACCCGAAAGCAGGGGCGCTTTTCCTTCTCGTCAGCACAGCAATCATACTCTCTGCGCTTTATGCCGGGCTCCGTCTTTTTTCTCTTCCAAAAAAGCCCGCACTGCCTGAAAACGAGAACTCCAGGGATATGACCGCTTATGTTCGCTATCTGACCAGCAGGTTGCCAGTTCACCATCAACATCCTGATCAATCAAAAAGTCAAAAAGATCAGCGCTGGTTGCGCGCCAACCTCAAGCTTCTCGATAGCGACTCGCTCAACGTAACCAAAGAGATTGCCACGAAAAACTTTTTTGTAGGAGCTTTTGCCCAGAACACATCCTACGGCACAACCTCTTCACTCCTCAATAATCTCAAAGTGTTATGGAATATTTATACCATACACAATCGCGAGCAACATCTCAGGGAGTTCATAACCCTTATTCGCTCCGTTTACAACTGCTTGCCGCTTTCTGACTTTAAAAAGGAAGAGATTCAGGTACATATCAAGCCCATAATACAGTCCGCATTCAGCAACACACTCTCATCCCTGCTCCCCGCAGGCAACCTGCTTGCCCCTTTTTTTCTCAACCTTTTTCTGGCAGGTGCCACCAACACCTATCTCACCTGCCTTGTCGGTATTATTGCAACTCGCCACTGCCAGAGCACAACTGAAGAAGACAAAAAAGAGATCATTCAGCAAAGCATGTTCGAGGCTTCGTTTATGCTTAAGGAGATCGTCAGGGAGTGCAACCCGATTTTGTCGGTCACCATCAGCAAAGCTGTAAAAAAAGCTGGCATCGAAAGCCTCAACACCATACAGCAGCCTTCTTCAGGCAGCGGCATGGCCCAGGATATTGTTTCACATTTAGCAAGCTCACTGAAAAATATTCTCAAAGAAGGCTGACTTTTCGGGGAGAACGTAATTTTGAGGAGGTATGGCGATCAGGGCTTTTGACGGAGTTCCCGAAAAAAATCCTGCAGAAGCGTGCGACATTTATTCTCCATGATACCACCGAATACTTCCGGCTGATGGTTGAGCTGCTGACACCCGGTCACATTCATCACCGTGCCTGAGGCGCCCATTTTCGGATCGTAAGCACCGAAGATAACTCTTCCGACCTTTGCGTTAACGATTGCGCCAGCACACATCGGGCAGGGCTCAAGGGTAACTGCAAGGGTACAATCGTTGAGATACTTGCTGCCTATCGTTGCCATGGCCGCAGTCAACGCAATCATCTCTGCATGCGCTGTAGCATCGCAAAGCGATTCCACCTGGTTATACCCCCTCCCGACAACATGACCACTGCTGTCGAGCACTACCGCCCCCACAGGAACCTCCTTCCGCTCAAACGCCTTGATTGCTTCCCGAAAAGCCAGTTCCATGCACCAGGTAAAATCCATCATATTTTCTATGTAAAGAGTGCTTGCTGAATCAGAGACAACACGTTAGCTTAGAGGTAGGGGTTTTGTTCTCCGTAAAGATAGCGTCTCGTTCATTGAAAACCTATCAAACCTTTCCCTTAACATTATCACAGAAGGAGTTGAACCAACATGAAAAAAAATACAGGCCTCTGGATTGATCACAAAGATGCGTTTCTGGTTTCAATTGAAGGTGACCATTCTGCTGTTCAGCACGTGGAATCAGGTGCTGAAAGTCATCTCAAGCCATCAGGCGGCTGGAAAGCAGCGGGGACTGCTGTTGCACAGACCGTCTTTAATGAACACACTGCCGATGAACGACGAAAACATCAGTACCATGCTTTCTATAAGAAAGTAATTGAACTGCTTGGCGATTCAGCGGGTATCGTAATTTTCGGGCCGGGTGAGGCAAAAATTGAACTTGCCAAAGAGATCGAAAAAGTCAGTGAACTGCACAAAAAAGTAGCTACAGTTGAAACCTGTGAACGGATGAGCGAAAATCAGCTTATTGCGAAAGTAAAAACTGCTTTTTCCGTTCAAAGATAGCTGTACTCGCTTGCCGGGTTTCCTGCAGAAGGCTGACATGCAAGAGTACTATTGCTCACGGGAAACCCGGGT
The DNA here is from genome assembly GCA_903994635.1 of uncultured Chlorobiaceae bacterium. Lineage (GTDB taxonomy): Bacteria > Bacteroidota > Chlorobiia > Chlorobiales > Chlorobiaceae > Chlorobium. Next base: position 64,531 of record CAJEXQ010000007.1, on the reverse strand, counting down.
GGCGGTTGCCGCGGCAACGGAATGTCAGCAACCGTTGTTTATAGAACAATGTGAAAGGTGCCATGGTAATATTATCATGGTAAAAGTTTTGGTTTACTAACGGAGCTTCAGGGGGATCTCGATTTTAATGACCATTTCCCCGAAAAGTTCAAACCCTGATTATGGAGATACTTTTTCTTTTTGTTCTGATTGTTATCAATGGTCTTTTTGCCATGTCAGAAATTGCGCTGGTCACGGCAAAACGCTCACGCCTTTCAAAACTGGCCGAAGATGGAGAGAGGGCCGCGGTAACTGCGCTGAAACTTGGCCAGGACTCAACAAGGTTTCTCTCGACCATCCAGATTGGCATTACCTCCATTGGTATTCTTAACGGTATTGTCGGGGAGAGCGCTCTGGCCGCCCCTCTGGCGACGACGCTGCAAACATTGGGAATGAATTCTGAACCAAGCCATATTATTGCGACTGCAGTTGTGGTTCTTGCCATCACCTACATCACCATTGTTATTGGTGAGCTTGTACCGAAACGACTTGGCCAATTGAATCCTGAAGGAATTGCCTGCCTGGTTGCGCGCCCAATGCTCGCCCTCTCGGCAATAACCCGGCCGTTTGGTCGTCTGCTTTCGGCCTCAACCGATGCGGTTCTCCGTCTGATGGGAAACCATTCACAGGCCATGCCAAGCGTCACGGAGGAGGAGATTCATGCGATGCTTGTGGAGGGTTCAGAGGCTGGCGTCATTGAACAGCATGAACATGAAATGGTGCGCAATGTTTTCCGTCTTGATGATCGTCAACTTGGCTCGCTCATGGTGCCCAGAGCAGACATTGTCTCTCTTGATGTTACCCTTCCGCTGGAAGAAAATATCTGCCGGGTAATCGAGTCGGAGCACTCCCGTTTTCCGGTCTGCAACGGTGGCCTTCAGTCGCTGATCGGGGTAGTCAATGCCAAACAGCTCTTGTCGAAGACCTTGAAGGGGGGGCTGACGGAATTTACCTCACAACTGCAACCATGCGTCTATGTGCCCGAAACCCTTACTGGTATGGAGTTGCTCGACCATTTCAGGACCTCAGGCACCCAGATGGTTTTTGTTGTTGACGAATACGGTGAAATTCAGGGGCTGGTCACCCTCCAGGATATGCTTGAAGCTGTTACCGGAGAGTTTGTCCCGCGAAATCTTGAAGATTCATGGGCAGTACAACGTGAAGATGGCTCCTGGCTGCTTGATGGCCTGATTCCTGTTCCAGAACTTAAGGATACCCTTGAACTGAAATGCGTACCGGAAGAAGACAAAGGGCTCTACCATACGCTCAGCGGCCTTATGATGTGGCTGCTCGGGCGTATGCCTCGAACCGGCGACATTATGACCTGGGAAAACTGGAGCCTCGAAATTGTAGATCTGGATGGCCAGAGGATTGACAAAGTTCTTGCTTCGAAGCTCAATGTAACGCCAAAACAAGATGCCGGAAAGTCAGCAACGCCCGCGCCAGCAGAGTAACAAGAATATTTCTAAAATGCATCAGTTATGAAACATCACGAAGCAAACTGTCTCTTTTGCCGGATAGTGCGAGGAGAGATCCCCGCAACAATTGTCTACCGCAACGAGCACGTTGTGGCATTCCGCGATATTACCCCTGTCGCCCCACAACATGTTCTGATTATTCCCGTGAGGCATATCTCCTCACTCAGTGAACTGAGGCCCGAAGATGATGCAATCGCAGGACAGATCCTTCTTGCCGCTGGAACTGTTGCAGAAATTCTTGGCATCAAAGAATCGGGCTATCGACTGCTCTTTAACTCCGGCGCTGATGCCATGCAGAGTGTTTTTCATATCCACGGCCATCTGATTGGCGGTCAACAGATGGGCTGGCCTCCATTTCCTTGATCATTGCCGTTACTGCTTCGCACGATTCTATCTGCAAAAACAACAGAGCTCCATGAATTTTTTTGTTCCTTACCGCTATAGTGGTTATAATTGGTCCTATTAATTTTTCAAGAGTGTACTGGAGATCATGGAATGCGATTATCAGAGATGAAGGTTGGCAAGGAGGCTGAAGTGACGGCCGTCAAGGCTGAAGGAGCCGTTAGACGCAGAATTATGGATATGGGACTGATCAAAGGAACCAGATTCAAGGTAATCAGAGTCGCCCCGCTCGGAGATCCGATGGAGATTTTTTTCAAGGGGCTCCATCTTGCCTTGAGAAAAAATGAGGCTGAGGGAATTTTTGTTGCGGAACAGCCGGATAAAGGGTCAGAGTGACCATGAGTGGACTGAACGAGATACGCATCGCGCTTGCCGGTAATCCGAACTGCGGGAAGACCTCTCTTTTCAATGCTCTCACCGGCGCTCATCAGAAAGTTGGGAATTTTTCGGGTGTCACCGTTGAAAAGCATGAAGGCTATCTCGACTACAAGGGGTATAGAATCACAATCGTTGACCTTCCAGGCATCTACTCGCTTACTCCATATTCGCCTGAGGAGATTGTCACTCGCGAATATCTTATCAAAGAGCCGCCGGATGTTGTGGTCAACGTTCTCGAAGGGCCAAACCTTGAGCGCAACCTGCTGCTGACCACACAGCTCATGGAGCTGGAGGTTGATTTTCTCGTTGCCCTCAATATGATCGATGAAGTTGAGGAGAAAGGGATCGTCATTGAGATAAAGCAGTTGCAGCAACTGCTCGGCTGTCATATTATTCCAACATCGGCAAAAAAAAGTATCGGACTGGATGCACTGCTTGACCATGTCATCAGGGTTGCACGCAAGGATATAACGATTCGCAAAAACAAGCTCTTTTTCCGCCCCGGGCTCGAAGCATCGGTTGAAAAAATTACAGCATTACTCAAACATCAAAAGGAGCTGAACGGCTTCAACTCGCGATGGCTGGCCATCAAGCTGCTGGAAAATGACCGGGAAGTCTATCAGGAGGTTCAACGCCATCCCGTCTGGCTCAAGGTTGAACTGGCTCTTCAGGAGGCGCTCAAAGAGGCTGAACGGATGCACGATTCGGAACCGGAGATTCTCATTACCGAAGATCGTCACGCATTCATTCGTGGAGCAATGCAGGAGTGCGTTCACCAGCCCGATGGGGTAAAAGCCACACCAACCGATTATATCGACATGGTGGTGCTCAACAGGCTCCTTGGCCTGCCAATCTTTTTACTGGTGGTCTGGTCGATATTTCAACTGACCTTCACCCTTGGTGCCCCAATAATGGGATGGCTGGAGCTTCTTTTCGGCTTCATCGGTTCAACCATAGAGCCTCTGCTGCCCAATGAGACACTCCGCTCCATTGTCATTGACGGCATTATCGCTGGTGTGGGAGGTGTTCTGGTCTTTCTTCCCAATATTATACTGCTCTTTATCGGGCTCTCTTTTCTGGAGGCATCAGGCTATATGGCCCGTGCCGCCTTTGTGATTGACCGCGTGATGCACCGCTTCGGCCTGCACGGCAAATCGTTTATCCCCATGGTCACGGGCTTCGGCTGTTCAATTCCCGCCATTATGGCATCACGAACCCTGAAAAGCCGCACCGACCGGCTTGTCACCATCATGATCATCCCTTTCATGAGTTGCGGGGCAAAATTGCCGGTCTATATGCTTCTGACGGCAGCCTTTTTTGCGCCTGAGGTGGCCGCAAACGTCATGTTCGGCATTTATCTGCTCGGTATTGTCGTGGGTCTCTGGACAGCATTGATCCTGAAAAAAACGGTGATGAAGAGCGACTCCGAGCCCTTTGTGATGGAGCTGCCTCCCTATCGCTGGCCAACACTGGCATCAGTATTGTTTCAGGCAAAGATAAAGGCGCTGATGTATCTGAAAAAAGCGGGAACGCTCATTCTTGGCGCTGTCATCATTATATGGGCGGTCAGCAACTATCCGCATAACAGCGCTCTTGATGCAACATACACGGCAGAGAACAAACGGATTGCGGAGAGTGGCATGAATGCGTCAGAAAAAAAGGAGCTCAAGAGATCGCTTGAACTGCGCATCAAATCGGAACAACTGGAGTACTCTCTGGCTGGACGTACCGGCAAAGTGCTTGAACCGCTTATCAGACCACTTGGCTTCGACTGGAAAATCGGTATCGCCCTTGTTACCGGGCTTGCAGCAAAAGAGGTTGTTGTCTCCACCCTTGGCACCATCTACTCCATTGGGCAGAGTAACGATACACCGGTAGAGCTGAAATCAATTCTCCGGCACGACCCCTCATTCAGCCGCGCAACCGCACTCAGTTTGATGGTCTTTGTGCTGCTCTACATCCCTTGCGTAGCAGCAATTGGCGTGATGAAAAAAGAGGTTGGCAAGTGGAGGCCAGTAGTGCTCTACTCGGTTTACTCACTTTCGGTGGCGTGGATACTCTCGTTCGTCGTCTATCGGCTTGCACTGGTCATGTTGTAGGGAGATGCCATAGCCTCTCCCTATGAATCAACAACAGCACCCTCGACAACAGACAGCAGTCCCAATGCTTCAGCCTTCAGAATAATATCATCCACGGCGGTTGTCATTGAAACCGGCTGCCCGTCAATCATGGTGAGCAGCACCGGTGGGTGCGCTTTCTGGTGATCGGCCATCACCGCTTCCCAGCGCTTCTGAACGCTCTCGTCAAGCGTACTCCAGGCGAGACGTCCCCGGCACTTGGGGAACTTGGAGCAGCCAAGCCAGAGGCCCCGTTTGCCACTGCGGAGATAGAGGGGTGAACCGCACTTCTGGCAGAGAATATCCGTCACGATCGGCGGCGTTTTCATCGGCTCAATATGACGCTGCTTGTTGAGATTGAGAAGCGTATTACACTTTGGATAGTTGGAGCAGGCCAGGAAAGGGCCGAGCCGCCCCTTGCGCAAGAGCATGTGCCCCTCTTTGCAGGAGGGACAGAGAATTGCCGTGTCAACCGGTTTCGGCTTGTTGCCACTGATTGCCTTGATGTTTTTGCATTTCGGGTAACAGGAACAGCCAAAAAATTTACCGCTCCCCGTCCACTTCACAACCATCTGGCCCTCACCGCACTTTTCACAGATTTGCGCTTCGCTGTTCTGCGGAATAAGTGGATCGCTCTTGCGCAGGGTCAGAACGGTTTCAAGTGGCTTGTAAAAGCTGTCGAGCACCTTTTCATAGTCGTCCTCTCCACTTGCCACCTTGTCAAGTTCATTCTCCATGAAAGCGGTGAAACCAACATTAAAGAGATCGGGGAAATTGGCGACAAGAATCAGGGAGACATCCTTTCCAAGCTCAGTAGGGCCTATCTTCTTCTTTTCCAGCTCCACATAGCCCCGATCCTGCAGCGTCGAAAAAATAGAGGCGTATGTGGATGGTCGGCCAATACCAAAATGATCGAGATCCTTGACAAGGGTCGCCTCGCTGTAGCGGGCTGGAGGGCGGGTAAAGCTCTGCTTCTTGTCGAGATCAGCTAGCGCTAATGCGTCGTTAACAAGCAGCCGTTCAGGCAATTTGACATTCTGCTCCTTTTCAATATCCTCCTTTGTTGATTTCTGTGCCTCATAATCAAGCTCGCGCTGATCGTCGTATACACGCATAAATCCAGGGAAAAGAATCCTGCTGCCTGTAGCCCTGAAGAGAAACTTGCCTGAGCTGTCCTCAACATCAACCCGCGTCTGTTCAATTTTGGCGGGAGCCATCATTGCCGCAAGAAAACGCTTCCAAACCAGTTCGTACAGTTTGAACTGATCGGTCGAAAGGTACTGCTTCAGTTGCTCCGGCTTTTTTGAGAGGGAGGTTGGACGGATGGCCTCGTGAGCATCCTGGGCATTCTTGCCCTGCTTTGCTGCTCCGCCAAAACCAATATAATCCTTGCCAAAGTGATGATCAATATAGTCCCGTGCCTCGGCAACAGCTTCGGGGCCAATACGGGTTGAATCGGTTCTCATATAGGTAATCAAGCCTGTCAGACCCTCCGCTCCAATCTCAATCCCCTCATACAGTTGCTGAGCGATGCGCATGGTTCGCTGCGAACCAAAACCGAGCTGGTTAGATGCCGCCTGCTGAAGAAGTGATGTCGTGAAAGGAAAAGGTGGCTTGCGCTGCTGAACACGGGGTGCAATCTCCCTGACAGAATAGTTGCCGCCACGCGCAAGCACTGCAATCGACTCTGCTTGTGCCTCAGTGGTTATCTCTGGTTTCTCCCCTTCAAAGCGGACGAGCCTTGCCCTGAACGACTCCTTGCCAGGTGTTACAAAGTCAGCGGCAATGCTCCAGTACTCCTGAATCAGAAAACGGGCAATCTCCGCTTCGCGCTCACAGATCAATCGCAGAGCGACAGACTGTACCCGGCCCGCAGAGAGGCCGCGGAGCACCACATTCCATAAAAAGGGGCTTATCTTGTAGCCGACTATCTTGTCGAGGCCCTGACGGGTTTGCTGCGAGCGAACAAGACGGCTGTCAATCTGCCGCGGTGCCCCTATCGCCTCAAGAATGGCTTTTTTGGTTATTTCATTAAAAAGCACTCTGGAGACAGGTGTCTTTGTCTCTCCAATTTCATTGGCAATATGCCAGGCAATGGCCTCACCTTCGCGATCAGGGTCAGTGGCAATCATAATGTCGCTGGCTTCGGCAGCAAGCTTCTTTAACTGTCGGACAACTTTTTCCTTGCCGGGAATGATTTCATATCTCGGCTCATAATGGTGGTCAAAATCGAGACCGATCTCTTTTTTCGGCAGATCCTTGATATGGCCTACCGAGGCGAAAACCGTATACTTGTCGCCAAGGTATTTATTTATTGTTTTTGCCTTTGAAGGTGATTCGACGACAATCAGGGTCCTGTTTCTGGCAGATAAGGTGAGCTGTTTTGAAGCCATTGATCAGTCCTGGTAGTAAGAGCGTTGAGAAGAAAATTTTGAAAAAGATAGGTTTTGAGAAGCAAAAAACAAATTTTCCCCTGTTGATGCTGTATACTATGCCCGTCGCAGCTACTCATGGACGGCTTTAATAAACCCTTTTATTGTCGGGCAGGAGAAATATATTTTATTATTATCTGTGCCGTGCCTGATAATGTTCAGGCGAATTATAAATTGCATTTGATTCATCATGCTCTGCTTTATGCCTCATATCCGCTTTTTTTTAAACGCCTTGATGCTATTGATGCTGCTGATGCCATCAGGCGGCGCTCTTGACGCAGCACCCACGGAGAAAGAACAAAATGCCGTCCCCCTTGTCGTCAGCACTGGCAACAATCAAGGCTACACCATCAGGGTGCTCGCCCTGAAAAGTGGCAATAATGTGATGATTAATATTGAGTCCATGGCAAGGGCGTTACGCCTGAGCTTCCACAAAAATCAGGACGGCATTGTACTTGAAGAGTCTCTCGGCAAAAGATACACGTCTTGCACCATCGCCACCGGGAATAATTTTGTGCGAATCGTTTCAAGAGGTGCCGAGCTTCCCGCAAGAATTATACAGTTGCCTTCAGCGCCAATATTGAAACAGTCAAGGCTCTACCTTCCAATAAACCAGGTATGCAGATTATTTACCCTGTGGCTTGAGAGTGATATTGAGTATGATGCTTCGACAGGCAAAATCAGCGCTTCGCTCCAGACAAAACGTTCAGGGGAATCAGTTGGAACAATCGGCCTCGACAAAAACGAAGAGTTGCGGTCGAGCGCCGGGAGCAGCACGCAAGCAACGGTGATCACCGGTGTCGAGGTGGAAAAGCGTGCGAACGGAGCAATCATAAGCTTTTCAGCTTCCGGGCCTCTGGCAGAAGCATCGCTGCTGAAGCCTGATGCAGAGGGGTATGCCTATTTTTCATTTGCCAAAACTTCCTGCGATGTTGCCGCGTTATCAAAAACGTACAGCAGCGGTCTGGTCAGGGCAATCACCCCGACACAGTTCCCCGGTACCGGATTACAGTTTACCATTGCGCTTGACAATCGCTCGTTTGTCATCAATTCCGTCGATTTTCAGCGTAACAAAAAGAGTAACAGTTATGTGATCTACATTCGAAGTGACGCTGATGTCGAAGAAATTCGCAGAAAAGAGAAGGAGCAACAGATAACACAGGTGCTCAATCGCGACGTTGAAAAGTGGAAACTCAATACTATTGTGCTTGATGCCGGTCACGGCGGAAAAGATCCAGGGGCTATTGGCGGAAATGGTACTCGTGAAAAGGATGTTGCACTGAACATCGTCCACGATCTCGGTACATTCATCGAGCAAAAGTGGCCGGATGTGAGGGTCATCTACACCAGAAAGGATGACACATTTATTCCCTTGCACGAACGGGGGAAAATAGCCAACCGCAGCGGCGGCAAGCTCTTTATAAGTGTTCATTGCAATGCAAGCCCTAACCGTACTGCCCGCGGTTCCGAAGTTTATATTCTCGGCACCCACAAAAACAAGGAGGCTCTTGATGTCGCCATGTTTGAGAACGCAGTTATTCGCCAGGAAGCCGACTACCAGCTTGAGTACAAGGGGTTTACCGAAGAGCATCTTATCATGAGCAGCATGGCCCAGAACGCTTTTGCCAGGCAATCGACCTCCCTTGCTCAGGATATTCTTAAACCTGCAGAACGACGTCAAACAACCGCCCAGAGAAGTCGCGGAGTGCGGCAGGCAGGCTTTATGGTGCTGTGGACACCATCAATGCCAAGTGCGCTGGTTGAAGTGGGGTATTTGTCAAACGCCAATGAAGAACAGATTCTCCGCGACCGCCAGGAACAGGCCAAAATTGCCTACGGTATTTTTAAGGGAGTACAGATTTACCGCAAGAATTACGAAGTATCCACAATGGCATCCTTGAACAACTGACCGCGACGCGCCTCTGGCGGAATTGTGTTGCAAAGTTGTGAACCTGCAGTTATATTTAGGTTCACAACTTTGCAACACCGATAGAGCCTCTTCCGTCACAAGTTATGAACGACGTTACCTCACAGATTCTGAAGCGCCTTGCAACAGACCTCGATTTTTTGTCGGGGGAGGCAATCTGCCAGGAGTTCGGCATCACCAGAAGCGCTGTATGGAAGCATATATCTCTTTTACGGGCAGATGGTTACCACATTGATGCGGTCTCCGGACGGGGTTATCATCTGGTCGCCTTGACAGGCCGACCCATCGAGGCCGAGGTGCAGCCACTCCTTGCCTCTTTGCGGTTTGGCAGAAACTTCCACTATCATGCCGTGACCATATCGACCAACCTTCTGGCAAAAAAACTGGCTGGCGAAGGGGCCCCCGAAGGAAGCGTCGTCGTGGCCGACTGCCAAAGTGGAGGCCGGGGCCGGATGGGGCGAACCTGGGTTTCGCCACCCGGAGTCAATCTCTATTTTTCCCTTCTTCTCCGCCCTGAAGTTCCGTCACTACGAGTTCCTCAACTTACCCTGCTGGTGGCGGCGGCCATACACAAGGCGCTCAATACACTCTCTCCCGCCCTTTCGCCGATGATCAAGTGGCCGAATGACATTCTGGCCAGAGGCAAAAAATTGTGCGGCGTGCTCTGCGAAATGCAGTCAGAGCCTGACATGACACACTTTGTTGTGGTCGGCATCGGGATCAATGTCAACCAGACTGAAATGCCGCCTGACCTTGCGGAGAGTGCAACATCACTGTTTCTTGAGAGAGGTGGACTTTTTTCAAGAGCTGAAATTCTTGCCTCCATTCTTAACCACTTTGAGCCTCTCTATGACGAATGGATCCTCCAGAATGATCTCGCATTCATCTTGCCGTATATCGAAAAGCACTCACTCCTCCAGGCAAAAAAGGTTACTATCGAACAGGTTAACCGAACCCTGAGCGGAGCAGTCTCCGGAATTGCGCCTGGCGGAGAGCTGAAACTGGTGTGCGTAAATGGCCAAACCATGCTTGTCTCTTCCGGCGAGGCTCACCTGTACAAAAATTATTTATAACGTTGTTATGCAACCATCAATGCTCCATCCCTCTATTGCCGCAGCCTACCGTGTGCTTGAAACCGGTGAGCCAATTACCCGGGCGGAAGCCCTTCTCCTGGCCGATCTGCCCGGCGAGCTTGCTCTCGACCTTGCATCACTGGCCAACAAAGTCAAGAACCGCTATGCCAGCGACACGGAGGCGCTTCATGCCTGTTCCATCATGAATGCCAAATCGGGAGTGTGTGGTGAAAACTGCCGATTTTGCGCCCAGTCGCGTCACAACCATGCCGATATTGAGGTATACGATCTGGTCAATGAGGAGTCGGCGCTGATTGAAGCCCGCAACTGCGTGGCAGAGGGGGTGACCCATTTCGGCATTGTCACCAGCGGTTACGGCTACAAAATAATCAACGCAGAGTTTCAGCGAGTGCTCGACATGATTGACCGGCTGCATGCGGAGTTGCCTGATCTGCACGTCTGTGCATCGCTTGGCATGTTGGGAGAGGAGCCAGCGGCCGCCCTGGCAAAGCACGGTATCGCCCACTACAACATCAACATCCAGGTCGCGCCAGACAAATACCAGGAACTGATTGCCAACACACACACCGTCGAGGAGCGGATTGAAACCATCAAGCTGCTGCGGAAGAACAACATCTCCGTCTGCTGCGGAGGCATTATGGGCGTTGGGGAGAGCATGCCGGATCGGATTGCCATGATTTTTGCACTCCAGGAACTCGACGTTACCGTCATCCCCCTCAATGTTCTGGTCCCGATTGAGGGAACTCCGCTTGCGGGAAAAGAGCCGCTCTCTGTTGCTGATATTGTAAAAACCTTTGCTCTCTGCCGCCTGGCTCATCCCCGTAAAATCATCAAGTTTGCTGCAGGTCGGGAGACCATCATGAAAGATTTTCAGGGGCTCCTGATGCTCTCGGGCGCAAATGGATATCTTACAGGCGGTTACCTGACCACACGGGGACGTGACATTGCTGACGACCGCAGGTTTGCCTCCCAGATCGCCAGTTTCAACTGAGGATGCACTTGCATGAACAAATCAGGCTGGAGCTTGATGAACTGAGGAACCTTGACCGATACCGGAGACTTCCTTCTGTCACCACCCGTGATGGAAAAGATATTGTTGTCGAGGGGCTGCGCCTTTTAAATCTCTCCTCGAACGACTATCTCGGCATTGGCGACGACAAGGTGCTGCTTGCTGCATACGGGCGGGAGTTCACCGAAAAGAGTCACGCCATGACCAGCTCCTCTTCCCGTCTTCTCACCGGGAACCATCCCCTCGCCGACCAGTTGGAAAGGGCCCTTGCAACGCTTTACGGCCGCGAAGCCGCTCTCGTTTTCAACAGCGGCTATCACGCCAACATCGGCATGCTCCCGGCGCTGAGTGGCCGTCACGACCTGGTGCTCAGCGACCGGCTGAACCACGCCAGCATTATTGACGGCATGAAGATTGCCGAAGCTCCGTACCAACGCTACCGCCACCGTGACTACGACCATCTTGATGAGCTGCTGGCGGGAGCTGCTGGCCGATACCGTCAGATATTTATTGTTACCGAATCGGTCTTCAGCATGGATGGAGACCTTGCCGATCTTGCCCGGCTGGTTGCCTTGAAAGAGAAATATGGAGCTTTCCTTATCGTTGATGAAGCTCATGGTGTCGGAGTATTCGGAGAGCGCGGTCTCGGCCTCTGTGAAGCTGCAGGGGTAGTGCAGCAGATAGACATTATTACCGGCACCTTCGGCAAGGCGCTCGCCTCAACCGGCGCTTACGCCATCATGAGTTCACTGGTGAGAGAGTACCTGATCAATACCATGCGTTCATTCATTTTCACAACAGCCCTTCCGCCAGTTATTCTCGGCTGGAGCCTTGTGACTCTGGCACGGCAGAGCGCCATGCAGCGAGAGCGCACATCGCTGTTGCAGCTTGCCGACAAATTGCGTCAGGAGCTGATCGGGCGGGGATTTGATGTGCCGGGAGAGAGCCACATCGTCCCCCTCATTACAGGCAGCAACACCCTGGCTGTGACTCTGTCTGCCAAACTGAAGAAGGCTGGATTTCTTTGCATGCCCGTCCGCCCGCCTACTGTTCCCGAAAAGAGCGCCCGTATCCGCATTTCACTCCGCTCCACCCTGCAGTGGGAAGATATCGCACGAATACCTGAACTCATTGGATCATGAAAACAGCCTGGCTCAAACAAGAGGGAGCTGAAGAGCTGCTGCTTCTCTTTAACGGATGGGGTATGGACGACCGTATTGGCAATCATCTTCTCGGGAAATCACTTGAGGAAGAGTTCACCCCGGATCTCCTGCTCTGCTACGGTTACAACACACTGGAACTTGAACCAGTGGTGATGGAGGAGATAAGCCGTTATCTTCGCATAACCATTGTGGCATGGTCATTCGGTGTCTGGGTAGCTCAGCAAACAAAACTTCCCCCGATAGCGCGGGCAATTGCCATCAATGGCACACTCCATCCCGTCAATGCAGATAAAGGGATTCGCCCGGATGTTTTTGAGGCTACCCTTTCTACCTGGTCCGAAGAGAATCGCCAACGGTTCAACCGACGGATGTGCGGCAGCAGCGAAGCGCTCTCCCTGTTTTCCACCTTCTCACCCGATCGTAGCACTGCCGATCAGCAGGAGGAGCTGGCGCGGTTGAAAGAGCACCTTCTGGTACCGAAGGCAACAAGCGCGCCATGGAGCTACGATCATGCCGTTATTGGCGGCAGAGATCTTGTTTTCCCGCCACAACAGCAGTATGCCGCCTGGAAAGAGCTCCCCCGTACGGTGATTGCCGATATGCCACACTTCCCTTTTTACCATTTCAGTAACCTGCAGGAGGTGCTCGCGTGCTTCAGAACATAAACAAGCAACTGGTGCGCGAAAGGTTCAGCCGGACACTCAAGAGCTACGGGAGCCAGGCTGTGGTACAAAAAGCAATGGCTCAAGAGCTGATCGACATGATCTGCCGCTCTGAACCAGGCCGATCATTCAGTCGCGTGCTTGAAGTTGGAGCTGGCGCAGGGGGCTTCATGGCTGAGTTGCTGAGCCACTGCTCGGTCAAATGCTACTACGCCAATGACCTTGTTGAAGAGAGCCTCACTTGCCTCACTGAAGTCGTTAGGCGACTGCCTGTTCAGGAGTTTCACTTCCTTGCGGGAGATATTGAGTATCTGGAAGATTTGCCCGCAGAGCTTGATCTGGTGGTCTCAAATGCCACTCTGCAGTGGCTGGACGATCTTGACCACTTTTTCAAAACTATGGCAGCTCATCTCAAACCGGGCGGAATGCTCGCCTTCAGCAGCTTCAGCACCTCAAACATGCGTGAAACAGCAACCATTGAGGGAATCGGCCTCCGCTATCACAGCCTTGAAGAGCTGAAACTGCTTGCCGGAAAATATTTTGAGATGAGCGACTGCCGCGAAGAGCTGCAACAGCTTGAATTCAGCTCACCTGAAGCCGTGCTGCACCATATACGGGAAACAGGGGTAAACGGCATCGACCGCCAGTCATGGACAAAAAGTCGGTACCAGCGATTCATCAACCAGTACCGGCAACTTTTTTCCTGCAACAATGGCGTCACTCTTACCTATCACCCGGTCTACTGCTGCATGAAAAAAATAGAGCCATGAACGGATCGGTTATCGTCATTTCAGGAATTGATACCGGCATCGGAAAAACCTTTGCAACCGGCCTGCTTGCCAAAGCGCTGCTCCTCTGCGGAAAAAATGTTATCACCCAAAAAATTATCCAGACTGGATGCTATGGTATGGCTGAAGATATTCTTGAACACCGCCGACTGATGGGCATGGGGTTGCAGGATGCCGACAGAGAGGGGCTTACCTGCCCTTTCGTCTTCCGCTATCCTGCCTCTCCGCACCTGTCGGCCCGTCTGGAAGGCGCAGAAATCGACCTCAACCACATTCGAAGCACAACCCTCGCCCTGCAGAAGCGCTACGAACTGGTGCTGCTTGAGGGGGTGGGCGGCCTGCTGGTTCCCCTGGCGCCTGATCTGCTTTTTGCCGATTATGTGCGTGATGCAGGGTACGGCCTGCTGCTGGTGACCAGCTCCCGTCTTGGAAGCATCAACCATACCCTTCTCTCGATTGAGGCCTGTGTAAAACGGGGAATTGTTCTGCGGGGCATTATCTACAACTCTTTTCAGCAGGAAGAGATGCTGATTGCTGATGATACCCGTGAGATCATTATCCACTACCTTGAAAGTGCCGGATATTCCGCACCAGTGATCAACCTGAGTGATGGAATGCTTGATGCCGATGCCGTCGCTCGTCTCTCACTCTAACCGATTATACCGGTATGCCGACCATTGACCTCAATTTCGACCGCCACCACCTCTGGCACCCCTACAGTTCCGTGACCAATCCGCTGCCGGTCTATCCTGTCGCCAGGGCCTACGAAGTCTTTCTTGAACTTGAGGATGGTCGCACCCTCATTGACGGCATGTCCTCGTGGTGGTCGGCCATCCATGGCTATAACCATCCAGTGCTCAATGCCGCAGTAATCTCCCAGCTTCAGCAGATGAGCCATGTCATGTTCGGTGGCCTTACCCATGCGCCTGCGGTCACGCTTGCTCAACAGTTGGTCAATTTGACACCCGAACCACTGCAGAAAGTTTTTTTCAGCGATTCTGGTTCTGTTGCCGTTGAAGTTGCCATCAAGATGGCCATTCAGTACTGGGCTGCGCTGGGGAAATCATCGAAAAAACGGCTGCTGACCGTCCATTCAGGATACCACGGCGACACCTTTGCCGCCATGTCAGTCTGCGACCCGGTAACAGGAATGCACTCACTCTTCAAAGGGACAATACAAGAGCAGTACTTTGCTGAAGCGCCCGCCTGCCGGTTTGATGACCCATGCACCGACGGGGATATAGCCGATATGCGCATGAAGCTCGAGCGCCATCACCGGAACATCGCAGCAGTTATTATCGAGCCGATAGTTCAGGGAGCTGGAGGAATGCGCTTTTACTCACCGCACTACCTCACCCGCCTCCGTGAATTGTGTGACCGCTATAATGTGCTCCTGATACTTGACGAAATTGCTACAGGCTTCGGGCGCACAGGAAAAATGTTTGCGCTCGAACATGCTGCAATTGTCCCTGATATCCTCTGTCTCGGCAAAGCGCTGACCGGTGGCTACATGACCCTTGCGGCAACAATGACCACCAACAAGGTCGCTGAAACCATCTGTTCAGGCTCACCCGGTCTCTTCATGCACGGTCCAACCTTTATGGCCAACCCTCTCGCCTGTGCGGTCGCCACGGCAAGCATTACTCTCCTTGAAAACCAAGAGTGGAAAAGATCGGTACTGCGCATTGAAGCCCAACTCCGCCAGGGGCTTGAACCCTGCCGGACACTCAGCCAAGTCGCGGATGTTCGCGTGCTTGGCGCAACAGGAGTTATTGAACTGCACAACCCGGTCGATATGGCCATCATACAGAGGCAATTTGTTGACAAAGGCATCTGGGTTCGCCCCTTTGGGTGCCTGGTCTATCTTATGCCGCCCTTTATCATTCCAAACACTGAGTTGAATATGTTGACCACAGCGGTGTGCAACATTGTAGAATCATTACCCTGATGGCACTCCTCAAAATGAGCGTCGCTGGAGTATCCTATCCCACAACGCAAGAAACTTTAGCCAACAAACCAGCCACCTGGCAACAATAACCCAGGGCTGTGGCGATTGACTCAAGGCGGATCTTTTCCTTTTTGAGTTCCTCCGTAGCCATTGCAATATCAAGCTGAACCAAAACCCAGGAGTTATTCAGAAACTCCTGGGCATGCCGGTTTTTCTCCTCAAAAATCTCTTTCAGCCTGCATTTTGGCCATACCGACTCATCAGGAGCCTCACCATCTTCAAAAGCTGGCAACTGTTCAGGCCACTGCACCTCAGGCCAGATATCCTTCAGCATTTCCATCAACTCATTATCCAACACATCAATCTTCCTCGCCTTCTCAACCACCAGCGGAAGCTGCTGAATCAATTCCGCTGCGGCTTCGGGGCCTTGCCTCAGCAAGCGCTGATATTTCTCCAGAATGGCTTTGAGCGCAGGCCGCTCTCTCTCCTCATAGAGCCTGTACGTTTGCTGGAAATCATGCAGAGTTGATCGCATATCGTGATACTGGTTACGAAATGCCGACATCTCTTCCCGGGCCATGGAGGAAGTTGCCAGAAGCTCCTCCAGCAAGGAAACCGGAAAACTTTCTGCAAATGCGGATAATTCACGCAAGGGTATATTACTCGCTCGTTCTACTGGCATCACCTATTCCCCGGTTATCTTTATAAAAAAATCCCTGAACTTGCGGCCACTTGTTTTTGCCGCAGCTATAGCCTCGCGATCATCCTTTTCTGCTATCGACCCCAGCACCTCCTTCTGGCGAAGGGTTACCCAAAGCTCCTTATCAGACAAAGAGGCCAATGATGCCGAAGTCGTATCCTGAAAAGCAGGCTGGATGAGCAGCGCTACCCGTGCATTGCTGATACTTTTAGTTTGGCCATCGATCTCCCTGCCCAGGGCACCAAGCAACCTCTCCAAAATATCAAGCGCGCTCAAAATGCCCTTTTTTCTGCTGGTTAGCTCTTTACGGAGAACTCCGGCAGTAACGCATGAAACAATACCCGGGGCAATAGATGGCAGCAATGGAATAGATGAAACTTTTTTTGTTCCCATTGCTCCGTCAAGCTTCTCGATGATCTCGCTGGTATTTTCGCCTATATCAACCGGTGCCGTCGAGGCTGCAAGCTCCTGCAGGACAACAAAATAATCGCGAAGGAAGAGAGCCACCTCTCTTGTTTTCAGGTTACTCTCTATAGCCCCAAGGTCTGATTGAGTTGTCTGCCGAAACGAATTTCCTGTCGCTTTTTTCAAAGCCGTACCTTTATACTTTTTTGTCAACTCGCGCCGCTGCTGAAGCAAAGCATAAGAGGAAGACTCCACCCTCAGAGCACTGGCCCTTTCAGACAAGGCTGCAACAGAGCCGCTATACGAAGCACCATCACGGGCAAGCGTAACGTACTGCTGCGAACCGCCGCACCCACCCAGAAGCGTCAAAAGCAACAAGCACCAAATCGCTGACGCTTGCCAAAATGGTTTTATAAACATGGCAGCCTTTTGTTTTCTGTAAAAGTACAAAAATAATGCTACGCCGCCACCGTTTTTTCATAAAATGGAGAGGGGATTCTTGGATAGACTCGATAGACGTGGCGGAAAATCTCCTCCGACCTCCCCTTCACCTCCTCTTCGGCCCGGATTCAGCTCAATCAGCTTCGCCCGTAGCGTGCGCGTCAGCACCACCTCCCGGTCATCCCTGCGCCCCAGGAGACTTTCAGTGCCAAAATCCTCGCAGTTGTGGGCATAGAGCGACTCCCAGCCGAGTTGCTGCTCCAGATAATCCGCCGTCGTTTGCTGGACGAGGGAATCCTCGGTGTAGGGCGATGGGGTCATAGGCTCTGCGGTTTCAATGTCGCCACCGTTTCAGTGGCTATTATTTGCCGGGATGTGTGCCTCGAAATTAACGTATCTGAACGAATAAAGCATCATACATTTATCGGTTACACCGAGAGTTGCCCTATTCATCACGCACTGAAAAAGAATAAAATACCTTTTGTCCTTTAAGAAAAAAACAATTATCCTTTAAGAAAACAATTTTCATAAAGGATAGCGCATGAATAAGAAAGAACGGGGCGAGAACATACGGCACCAAATCGTCAGGGATGTCAGGCACCATCCTGCTGATATTTGTAACCATATTGCCAAAATATTCTCTATAACCCCTCAAGCGGTACATAACCATATAAAACTCCTGGGAAAAGAGGGGTGCTTGATCTCTGACGGTACCGGGAAGGGAAAAAGATATTTTTTGGGGGATGTAAGGGAGTACAAGTCACTGTTTCAACTCGACGATGCATTTTCAGAAGATCAGGTTTGGAGGGATCACTATTCATTTATTGTTGAAGGGTTGCCTGAAAACATTGTCGACATAAGTCAATATGGATTTACCGAAATGGTCAATAACGCCATTGATCATTCTGGCGGGCAACATGTTTCTATCTCCGCCATAAGAGATAAGGAAAAAATCATCATCATTGTGGCTGATGATGGAGAGGGCATTTTCAGGAGGATTAAGAGATTATGCAATCTGAACGATGAGCGCCAGGCTCTCTTTGAATTATCTAAAGGAAAATTGACGACAGATCCGGATAACCATACAGGAGAAGGGATATTCTTTACTTCGCGGGTATTTGATGAGTTCCGAATCGATTCAAAAGGGGTGAGTTTTCGTCATGATGATCAATCAGCATTTGATTTTATTCTGGAGACGGAGTTTTCTGAAAATGAATCTGGTACTGCGGTATATATGCTTCTCAAGCGAGATTCGGAGCGTGATATCCAGACGGTTTTTGATGATTATGCCGGGCCGGATGAATATCAGTTTAACAAAACCGTTATTCCTGTTCGGTTAGCGCAATATGAAAATGAGAAACTTGTCTCTCGATCCCAGGCGAAAAGGCTGTTGGCTCGCATAGAGAGGTTCAACCACGTCATTTTTGACTTTGACGGGGTGTCCGCTATCGGCCAGTCATTTGCGGACGAAATCTTTCGTGTTTATGCCCAAAATCACCCTGACATTGAGTTGTTGCCAGTAAATATGGAGCCGAATGTAGAGAAAATGGTCAAGAGGGCTCTTTCATCGAAGGGAACGAAGGAGATTGGGTGACGAGGTATTGACCATCTATTGACACTTTATTGACATTTTGACAAACAACGTCGATATTGTAACATACTTAAAGACAATAAGTTAAAAATTTATCCCAGGAGTTATCGACGCAAGTTATCGACGTAACGCCCTTTATTCGGGCCAATTGCGTCGATAACTTGCTACAGTAACCAGTATATGCGCCCTCTTTTTTCTCCCTCAATACGCAATTCACCCTTATTACACAGACGATTCAGCGCAAGCCGAACCTGACGCCGACTGATTTCCTTGCCTATTCTTGCATGAATTTCACCAATCGAAGAGCCCGGATAGCGGCCAATATCCTCCAAAACAAGAGCATCCAGTCTGTACGAATCATCCCGCAAATTAAGATAGATGTCGCCCCGCTGAGTATAGGGACGATACACCAGCGCATTGACCAGCAGCTCCCGGACTATGCAACCATCATAAACCGGGATATGTTGGCGGAACAAACCATCAGGCAATTCGTAGCTCTCACGAAAATCAGGAATTTCCCGCCAAACCTCATCAATCAACTGCATCGGAGAAAAGGAGTGCTCATCCCAGACAATTTTGTTGTACCGCCTTATTGTGCTTGCGGTTCCATTTAGTCATAAGTGCTCCATTTCTTTGGAGTGTTTATAAGTCAACCGATAAAGATATTTTCACACCTTCAGTATCCCTGATAAGTTTAATCGTTTTGTTATCAAGAGCAAGTATTTCTTTCGATAAGACAACATGATATGATTCATCAATTGTTAGCAATCCAGAATCAAATGCTTTGTCATGTAGCGCGTTAAGGCACAATCCATTCTGTGGATTAAGTCGATTTTTGGAATCTTTCGCCCATGGCACAATATGACTTGCCACAAGAAGTTTTTCAAGCGGCAGACCTGTAATACAACATTTCGAGTTATAGGCGGCAAGAATCATTTTTCTGAAGAAATGTTGATTCACTCTTAATTTGATGACTGCATCTTTTGTTTTTCCTTCGAGGATATTTCCAGGAGTTCTGCCCAGCAGCGTTGCTAACTCAATAATTTCAGGATTTCTGACATGTATTCGTCCAAAAGGAGTCTTGCAGTATAGATTTATCGCAAGAATCAACTCATCTCTTTCCCACGGCTTCATAGTTTTTTTGCTAAACTCACACTTTCAGTGGCACGATAACTGTCGGGCAATCCTTGTGAACAATTTTCCTTGGTACAACTTTTTTTTCGCCCGTCGATACGACTCTGTCTGGCTGTAACAGGGAATATGAGCATTTTTATCGATGAACAAACAAGCCTGCTGACGGAACAATAAATAGCTTTTGGTCGTATTCATGACAACTGTCTCCACTGGAAATATTTTGACATTATGGCAAGTGTATCCAATAACCCGACACATATCAAAAGCGGATGCCTTTAAATTCAGATCATTTTCGGGAGTAATCTTGCATGATTATTACGATTCAGTCCACATCCTCCAACTCAGACTCAATTTCAGCAAAGCAAGATTGCTGCGCCAGGGAATTTGTGCAACGGTGCGTTGCACTATTTCCCTGTCAGGCCATGACTCAACAAACTTGCGCATATATTTCAGATTACGGGGCGAAAACCCGCTCATATCCATAAAGGAAGTTTTCAAATCACAAGATAAACGATCAATAACTTTTGCACCCCACCCCTGTTTTTCCTGACGCTCCAGAATCACCTTGCCTATATCCCAGTAAAGAAGCACCATTGCTGCATTAGCTGAAAGCGTAACACGTAAACGCTCTGACTGTATCCGTTCCTTGATTCCTGCCAATACACCAAATTAATCAGCGGGAAGCTCATCTTTGGAGATCGGCACAGGAAACATTGCATCATCCCGGCTCCGGCCTCTTGATTTCCGAAAATTCTCGGTGTTACCTTTCTTGCTCATATCCCCAACTCCTCGAAATTACTCTTGATGGCTGCCGAAAACGCTTCCGGTTTCAGGTAGATGGCGCTCTTGCCGGAAAAATCCTCCTTGGAGAGCGGTCGGGTTTTGCCTCCGCGTGTGGGCAGAGCCGCTTCAAGCCCCTCCCGCACCGCCAGAAAGCGGCTGTAGGCATGACGCAAAAAAATCAACCCCATGACCGGCAAAAAGTACTCGTTACTCGCATAGTTCGAGTTGGCCCGCAGGGTATCCGCCGCGTTCCAGAGGCGCTTTTCTATAGCTTCGATGTGTTCAAGTTGCGACAAATGGAGTTCCTCTCTTCATATCCTGTTAAAAATGCTCAAAAACTGAAGCTCAAGGTATAAAAGAATCTGATGGCAAGTGAACCCCTATTCGCCCTCACCCATCTGCAGAGACAACTGCTCCCAGCCATCAAGGCCACCCGGTATGCCGATTTTTGGCGCCAGTGATTCGAGTGCCTGTGATAAGCCTCCCGCTCTGGCTGCTCCCCCGCGTCACGTTCCTCCATAAAATCATCCGTCACCGTTTGTAACCCAAGGAAAGAACTGTCCCAGGTCCGGCCAACGGGCGCAAGTATCCGCTCATTACCCTTCGCCCGAACCCTGCCGAGCTGGAGCTCGGCGTTCCCGGATATATTCCACATTATGATCAATACTACGCCTGCGGCTTTAAAGCCACGACCTCTTTTTCTGGATTTTCTTTTTTGAAAAAAAAAGTCAGTTGTTTACTTCGGCATTCCGGCAAGGTAAGCCATGATGGCTGCTATCTCATCCTCGCTGAGCCTAAACTCCGCAGCTCCAATGATGCCGTCAACTTGCGCGGCGTTCCGGCCTCCAACTATAGCTCCTGTTACTGCGGGATGGCGCAGTGTCCAGGCTATGGCCACCTCGCCTGCTGAACGACCATGCGATGCACTGATTTTGCTGAGAAAACCAGCAAGTTCGATGTTCGCGGAAAGACGCGGCTCCTGAAATTCCTTGTTGTTCCGGCGCCAGTCATCCTTAGCAAAATTTGCCACCCGCTCACGGGTCATTGCGCCAGTCAACATCCCCGAAAGCATGGGAGAGTAGACAATAACACCGATCTTTTCCTCCAGGCAGAAGGGTAAAAGTGCCTGTTCGATGGCAGGGCGAAGCATGGAGTATGGTGGCTGAATGGATGCAACCGGCGCAATCGGAATCACACGGCGCAGTTGATCGACCGTGAAATTAGAAGCGCCGATATGCCGCACCAACCCCTCCTCCTTCAGGCAGGCCATCTCCTGCCAACCCTCTTCCAGATCATCTTCCGGATTTGGCCAGTGAATCTGGTAGAGATCGATAGCATCAACCTTGAGCCGAGTGAGGCTTGCTTCGCACTCACGCTTTATCGAATCAGCCTTCAGGCTGTTACCTACCTTGCGACTTCCATCCCACACCAGAGAACATTTGGTAAAAATGTAGGGCCTGCCCCTCATCCCGGCAATTGCCGTGGCAACCAGCTCTTCCGAATGGCCAAGCCCGTAGACTGCTGCGGTATCAATCCAGTTGATACCAAGCTCAACGGCACGCTCAATTGCTGCTATTGCATCGCCATCATCCTGCGCCCCCCAGCCATATTCCCAGTTTCCACCGCCGATAGCCCAACTCCCGAAGCCGACAGGAGTCAAGTGCATATCTGTCGTGCCAAGCTGTTTTTTCTGCATCATAAGAAAAATTTTTTACTCTCAACATAAGCCCTTTTCGGTCCCACTCAAGTTGAAATATTGTTTCAAAACTTGCGGCATCACTCCCCGATAAAAAGAATTTAGCGCCCGCTCTCTGGAAAAAACAAATATCTTCATAAATTTGCCGAATCGAGAACGTTATCTTCAAAACATTTTACCGGAACCGCTCACCATGAATCATTCAGACCCCTTGATGCAGCCGCTCTCTTTTGATGAGCTAACAATCCTCGAACACTTTATCGTCTCAGAACAGACTCCGCCTGACGCACTCTCTTCGCTTGAAATGCTTGATGGATATATGACTGCGGCGGCGGTTGGACCTCAAGTATTTGAGGTTGAAGATTGGTACGCGTCAATCTGGGATCAGGAAAAAAAACAAATGCCTGTTTTTTCTTCGCCTGAAGAGGCTAACTCAATAAATGCGCTGATTGTTCGGCACAATAATTTTATTACAGCAGCTTTACGTGATGATCCGGAAAGTTTTATTCCTTTTTTTGATATGATCGGGTATGAAGGTGATGAAGAAAAGAAGCTGGCGGTTGAGGAGTGGGCAATGGGATTTATTATCGGAATGGAGTTGGCCTATGATGCGTGGAAGCCTCTGTTTGATGATGAAGAGGCCGCAGTGCTTTCGATGTCTATCTTTATGCTCAGCAAAGTGTCGGACGACTTCGATCATCTGACGGAGAAAGAAATCGCGGAACTGACAGAAACAATTGCAGATTCGGTTATCTGTATTCATTCATTCTGGCATGGAGAGGAGGCAGAAGAAGAGTGAACCATTGTCAAGGTTCGCACCTCACCCCATCCAGCCCCGATAACCGACCAGAAAAAAAGAAGCTTCGTGAAGTTTTAGGTTCACGAAGCTTCCTGTATTCGCTTGACCTTTCAAAAAAGTAAGGTCAGGCTTCTGCGCCTTCGGCCTCTACCTCGAAATGTACCTTCACGGTGATATCCATAAAGATTTTCGCATCAGCTTCGTATTTGCCGAGCGATTTGATGGGGGCTTCAATGGTGATCTTCCTGCGGTCGATATCTATCCCCTGCTCTTTTAGAGCTTCAGCAATATCTGCAGAAGTGACTGTTCCGAACAGCTTGCCAGACTCCCCTGCCTTGGCAAACACTTTGAGAGAAAGTTGCTCAATTTTTTGAGCATGGTCACGTGCTTTTTTGCGTAGCAGCTCAACTTTTTTAGCCTGCTGTTTTTTCTCGGTTTCAAGAGCTTTAAGCGTTCCCTCGGTAGCTCTTATGGCCATACCCTGCGGAATCAGGAAATTGTTTGCGTAACCGTTTTTTACGGCAACAACTTCACCTGCATCGCCAAGGGTAGCCACATCTTTTCTTAAAATGACTTTCACTGCTTAGCTTCCTCGTTGAAATGATTGCGAAATTGGTTATTTGTATTCATCGACTACATAAGGAATTACTGCCAGGAACCTTGCCCATTTTACTGAGTGAGTTAAAAGGTTCTGCTCTTTGGCAGAAAGTCCGGTGATGCGACGGGGAATAATTTTCCCCTGATCGTTAATAAATCGTTTCAGCTTACGATCGTCCCTGTAATCAAAAAACACAACCTGGTTCTTCGACACTTTCTTTTTGGACGCAAGGGCATTGCTTAATGATTTGTTGCCCAGTGATTTCTGGCCCTGTGATTGTGTAAATTTTTGTCTCATAAGTTCATTACAAAATTTTGCTTACCCTGCCCTCTCAATCGGAGGAAAGGTATTTGTATTCGTAAATATGTCCGGGGTCCTCTTCATGGTTCTCTCCATGATGGGTGTCATGGCAATCGTCCTCAATAAAGCCCTCTTGATCCTCATCACCATTCTTTTGACGTTTGTTGAGGAACTGGATCCTTCTGCCCTTGATTTCAACAACAGTTCTGGTAGAACCGTCCTGAGCTTTCCAGGTACGGCTCTGTAACTCACCATCGATAAGAACTGCTGAACTTTTCTTCAGGTTGTCACGGCAGCTTTCGGCAAGCTTGTTCCAGGCAACAATGCCGACATAGCAGACATCTTCCTGCCACTGATGGTTGCTGTCCCGAAACCTTCTGTTACATGCAATTGAAAAATTGACGACCGGTGTACCGCCTGAATTTGTCTGCCTGAAAACAGGATCTTTTGTGAGATTTCCAGCAATGATAACACTGTTTATCTCAGGCATTTTCAATTCAGCCATTTACATCGTCTCCATTTTTTACTCAATAAGGAATCTCAACTTGGCAGCTTAACTCTGTCGCTGATCATTTGGCAACAGCAGCGGCAGCGGCCTCAGCGAGGGCACTGTCTTCAGGACTGCCTATCACAACACTGTATTTTTC
>CAJEXQ010000007.1:0-30000 GCA_903994635.1 uncultured Chlorobiaceae bacterium | reverse complement strand
TCAAGCTTCTTCTTGGCGCTGCGCATCGTCATCAGGCAGGTGTTGCAGGAGACGATGAGGTCGAGCCCCATCTTTTCAGCAAGGGCAATATTGCGGCCATTGACCAGAGCAAAATGTTTCGGACTGACATAATCAAGATTACTCCCCCCGCAACAGGTGCCTTCGTGCAGTTTAACAAACTCGATTCCCAGATCCTTTTGCCACAGCTCAATTGAACAATCCACCTCTTTGGTCATGGACTCATTAATACAGCTCAGGTAATATGCATATCGCTTCATCCAGCAGTTCTCCCCTGTTATTTTTTTTGCGATTTGTGATCCTGCCTGACATGTTCGGTCATCTCCCTGAACATCTCCCTGAATATCTTTATCCCCTTTGCCGATTTTACCAGCGGTGGCGGAGGAGGAGTGCGGCGTTTCATGATCATTTTCACAGCCATAGGCAGAAGATTCTGCAACGTCCAGACAATACCATTCGTGCGTATCGGCAGAGTGGCTTCGACCAGTTTGCCTTTCTTTTCAATATCGGACATGAAGGCCTCAGCATGTTTGGAACCGCTGGTATCTTTCATGCCTCTGAGTTCAATAGCATCCTCACGTATTCCATGGATGGCATCCATGATTGGAATACTTTTCACGCAGCTCTCCTGACAACGGTAACAATGTGTGCAATCCCAGACACCATGATCCTTGACCAGTTCAGCCAGACGCTTCCCATGAATGGCATCCCTGCTGTCAACATTCATGCGATAAGACTTCAGCAGCACGGCAGGAGAGACATACTCCTTGTTCGCCCTTAAAATACTGCACTCTGAAACACACGAAGCGCAAAGGATACAATCAGTCGCCTTGTCGTAGCGCAAAAACTCCGCCTCTGAAATCAGGAACTCCTTTTTACCCATACTGGACTCAGGCATGGTAGAATCAATCCAGTTGGAGTAGTGCTTCATCTTGTCGACCAAAGGATCCATATCGACAATAAGATCCTTGATAAGTGGCAGATTGCGCAGCGGCTCCACCTTGATAATGCCCGATTCCCGACTTTTGGCGAGCACATCCCAGACCTGGGTTGTACAGGCAAGCTGCGAGAGCCCGTTCACCCTCATTCCGCAGGAGCCGCAGATTCCCGCCTGACAAAAAGCCCTGAAGCTTATAGAGGCATCGATATGCTCCTTGATATAGTTCAAAGACCTGAGTACGGTAACACCTCTCTCGACCGGAATGGTATAATCGTCGAAATAGGGCTTACTGTCAACCTGTGGATTAAAGCGAAAAATCCTGAAGGTTACATCTTTCGTCCCCTCTATATGCTGATCTGTTGGCGCCGTCATAAGCAAAATGATTAATAAGTTCTTTCCTGGAGTTCATAACGTCCCATAGTTACAGGCTTCTCGCCAAGGACTACCTTACCCTTGGCCTGGGTTGCCAGTGTATGCTTGTGCCACTTTGCATCATCCCTCACAGGAAAATCAATCCTGGTATGGGAGCCTCGGCTTTCCTCACGGGCAGAGGCGCCTGCGGCAACGGTTTCAGCCAGATCCAGCATATTTTTCAACTCAAGCACCTGCATAAGATTGGTATTAAAAACATCGCTGCTATCAGAGACACGAACTTTTTTGAACCGATCTTTCAGCTCGGCAATATCCTGTATGCCTCTCTTCAGCAGGGATGCTTCCCGGAAAATACCAACGTTGAGTGCAAGCGTCTGACCAAGCTCCTCACGCAACTCACCATACCGCTCATGGTGCCCGGAAGCGTGCATTCCACCCCGCAGCTCCTCCACATGCTCCTTAAGTTCAGCTTCCGATATATTTCCCGGCTCAAACTTTCCTGCCTCTTCAGCCGCCGTGTGACCGGCAATACGACCAAAAACAAGAATATCAAGCAATGAATTTCCCCCGAGGCGGTTAGCGCCATGAACAGAAACACAGGCACACTCCCCGGCGGCATAGACCCCCTCCATAATTGTCCGGGTGAAATTATCAGTATCGATTCCTCCCATTGAGTAGTGCGCTGTAGGCCGGACAGGAATTGGCTCATCTATCGGATCAACACCCTCAAACTGCATACACATTTCGCGTATCTGGGGAAGGCGTGACTTTATGAGGTCAGCCCCGAGATGCGTAAGGTCGAGATGAAGATACTTCCCTGCCGGGCTGTCGAACCCTCTTCCTTCAAGAATTTCCGTTTCAAGTGACCGCGACACAAGATCCCGCGGGCCAAGCTCCATCTTCTCTTTCGCATAACGCGCCATAAAACGCTCACCATTCCTGTTGATCAGGTAGCCGCCTTCGCCCCTTGCCCCTTCAGTGACAAGCAAGCCACTCTTTCGGAGTCCTGTTGGATGAAACTGGACAAACTCCATATCTTTCATCGGTATACCCGCCCGGTAGGCGATAGCCTGACCGTCCCCGGTATTTCCCGCTGCATTGCTTGAACGGTTCCAGTACATTTTGGCATAACCACCCGTTGCAAGAATCACCGTCCTTGCAGAAAAAGCCTCAACATTGCCGGTTTTCATATTCATGGCAATCAGCCCCCTCGAACGACTGCCCTTGACTGAAAGGTTCAATGCAAAATACTCATTGAAAAAAATCACCCCTTTTTTCAGACACTGCTCGTAGAGCGTTTGCAGAATAGTGTGGCCTGTTTTATCGGAACAGTAACAACATCGTGGCCGTCCGGCCCCGCCAAATGGGCGCTGGGCAATGGTGTTGTCCTCCATTCTGGACCATGGCGTGCCCATATTTTCAAGTTCACGGATAATTTTCGGCGCTTCGGAGCAGAGCAGATCAACCGCATCCTGATCTGCAAGATAATCGCTACCCTTGATGGTGTCGAAAATATGCATTTCAACGGTATCGTCCTTTGCCTTGTTACCAAGCGCAGCGTTTGCACCACCCTGGGCCGCTGAGGTGTGTGAGCGGTTCGGATAAACTTTGGAGAGAACGGCTATATTTAATGAAGGATTGGTTTTCATCGCCTCCATGGCAGCATAAAGCCCGGCTCCCCCACCTCCAACAATAACAATATCATAAGGTTTCATACGCTCAAATCTCTTTATGAAGCTCCAATAAAGAGCCTCAAAGATTACATGAAAAGGCACAACAAGCCAAGGCCCCTCTCACTGAAATTGGTCTTTCTGGTTAGTCCTGACAACAACCGTTACGCGGTAAACCGACTGCTATCGGGCGACATGGCTATCATGAGCAGGAAGCTCCTCAACCGCATGAAGCACATCGGTCATATTGAGCACGCCCAATATTACATTGTTTTCCATGACAGTAAGACGCCTGATATTGGTACGTTTCATCAGGCGAAGGGCATATTTGATTCTGAGGCTGGGGTCGACACTGATAATCGGCTTGCTCATAATCTGAAACACAGGGGTATTCCAGGGGTCACGGTGGATATCCTCGCCGGGATCAATCACCTTTTCAAGAATATCTTTTTCAGTAACAATGCCGTAGCAGTCATCTTCATTGCGGGGTTCAACAATAAGACCGCTCTCATTGCTCTTTTTCATGATCTGCAGAGCCTCGGCAACCGTACAGCTTCCCTTGATTATATGAAAATCTTTCTGCATGAGAGCAGATACCGGCAGCGTCCGCAATGTTATAAGCTGATCCATGGCCATCAAGTTACTTAAAATTAAAAAAGCAGATAATGCCCACATTCATCCGCAACAGAAGAGATAACAGGGCACCGATTTTACTGTCAGAACTCAAAAAGGAGGGGAGCCAAAAGTCACTCACAGGGACGAGCAAGAAGGCGCAAGGTACATTTTATAAAAAAAACAACATAAATGCAAAAAATGCCCGTTCAAAACTGAAATTAGACAATACCATGGGCTTTTTTGTATGCCGTCCAGCGTTGTTTGAGGTAAAAAAAGGCATCGAAATCCCCCTGCAGCAGAAAAGGATTGGCCCCGCGCTCAGTACCTATGGATGATACTGGCGACACTCCATAATCGTGTCCCGGATAAACTATTGTCTCTTCGGGCAACACCATGATTTTGTGATGAAGCGACTCATATTCTTCAAGAGCCTGCTCTTCGCTGCCGGTGCCCCCAACCTTCCCTGTAAAGAGAGTATCTCCGGTAAAAAGGGCATTACCCATATAAATACAGATTGAATCTTTTGTATGGCCCGGAGTGTGAAGAATTCGAGCTTCAAGAGTGCCAAGGGGAAAGAGAGCGCCGTCGACCACCCTGATACCTGTACGTGAGCAAGTATCACCGTAGAGGAGAGGGCGAACTCCGGTCATCCGGCCTATGGCATCATTGCCATTGGTGTGATCGTCATGGCCATGAGTCGAAAAAATAAATCGAATGACAAAACCCCGCTCCGCAGCAAACTGCACAATCATACCAGGATTGAACGAAGCATCAACAACCAGAGCTTCACCCGTACCCTCACAGGCGGCAAGGTAACCGAAGTTCCTGTCGCCGCCCGTACGAAACTGTTCAACAATCATAAAAAACCCCCAACATCTATTTATTCGATCCCCTCTCGACAATATAATAGACAAGAGGCACAACAACGAGCGTAAGAATCGTGGAAAGAACACCGCCCCAAATAAGCGATATGGCAAGGCCCTGAAAAATCGGATCAAAGAGCATCACCACCGAGCCAATAACAACAGCTCCCGAGGTGAGTATAATTGGCCTGGTACGAA
This sequence comes from uncultured Chlorobiaceae bacterium, assembly GCA_903994635.1. Classification (GTDB taxonomy): domain Bacteria; phylum Bacteroidota; class Chlorobiia; order Chlorobiales; family Chlorobiaceae; genus Chlorobium. Next base: position 25,324 of record CAJEXQ010000007.1, on the reverse strand, counting down.
CCGCCGCCGACTCAATCACCGCCCGCTTGAGATCAGCCCCTTCCGCCCGCCGAATCTGGATAAAATCAATGAGCAGCACTGAATTTCGTACCATTATACCCGCCAGGGCAATCATGCCGATCATGCTGGTTGCCGTAAAGAAGGCCCCATGCAGCAAGTGACCGGGAATAATGCCAACAAGGCTCAGCGGAATGGCAATCATCATGATGAGCGGAGTCTTGAAAGACTGGAACCAGCCAATAATCAGCAGATAAATGATCACCAGAACGACAGCAAACGCCGTGCCCAGATCCCTGAACACCTCAAAGGTAATCTGCCACTCACCATCCCACTTCATCGAAAGCTTGTCCTCCGAGGTGGGACTTGCGGTATAAAGCGGGCTGACCGAGTAACCGCCAGGAACCTTGAGCTTCTGGATTTTCTTGTCCATATCAAGCATGGCATAGACGGGGCTTTCAGTCGCCCCCGCAACATCTGCGGTAACATAAACCACCCTGCGAAGACCCTTGTGAAAAATACTTTTTTCCTCAATTTTCTCCTCAACCTTCACCAGTTCAGAGAGCGGAATCATCTCTCCGGGCCGAATCCGTGTGGTAAGAGCGCCCATACCCTGCGACTGCACAAAAATTCCTGAAAGATCCTGCAAAGAGGTTCTGTCAGACTTTGGCAACCTCACCTGAATCGTTACAGGATCAAGCTCCCTGTCCGTATGCAGCAACCCTACATCCATACCGGCAAGCGAAATACGCAACGTCTGGGCAATCTGTTCAGCGCTGACTCCCCTTAGTGCAGCCCGCTCTTTATTAACAACCAGATTGTACACCTTCTGGTCATCCTCCACCATCCAGTCAATATCGACCACACCGGGAGTCTCCTGAAAAACCTTCTTCACCTGTTTTGCCAGGGCAATCTGCTCACCCTGTGACGGCCCATAAATTTCCGCAACAAGTGTAGAAAGCACGGGAGGCCCCGGAGGAATCTCCACGATCTTCGCATTTCCATTATACTTGCGGGCAATCTGCTGAACCGTTGCCCTCACCTTTTTGGCAATATCATGACTCTGTGCCTTGCGCTCACCCTTATGGACAAGATTGACCTGGATATCGGCCATATTCGCCTTCTGACGCAGGTAATAGTGGCGCACAAGACCATTGAAATTGATCGGCGCATTGGTACCGACATAATACTGATAGCTGCTCACCTCAGGCACCGTTTTCAGCCAGTTGGAAATCTCCCTGGCCACCTTGGCGGTCTGCTCAAGCGAGCTGCCTTCCGGCATATCCAGAATCACCTGGAACTCATTTTTGTTGTCGAACGGCAGCATCTTCATCTGCACTGCCTTCATAGGCACCAGTGCAATAGCGCCAGCCAGCATCAAGCCTACAACCCCGAATGCCATCCATCTCTTGAAACTGCTCTCAATAAACGGAGAGAGAATGGTGTTGAAAAGCTTGTAATAACCAGTTTTGGTAATATCGTACTCTTCATGATGCCCCTCCTCAGTTTTCAGAAGACGAAAGCAGAGCCAGGGCGTTGCAATCAAGGCAACAAGAAGCGAAAAAATCATGGCCAGAGAGGCGCCAATCGGCATCGGGCTCATGTAGGGGCCCATCAGGCCAGAAACAAAGACCATCGGCAGCACTGCGGCGATAACCGTAAAGGTGGCAAGAATCGTCGGATTACCCACCTCATTGATTGCTGTAATAGCCGCCTGCAACTTCGGCTGGCGCTTCATGGCAAAGTGACGGTGAATATTCTCTGCAATGATAATCGAATCATCGACAACAATACCAGTCACAAAGATCAGCGCAAAAAGCGTCACCCTGTTCAATGAATAATCGAGCAGATAATAGATAAGCAGGGTAAGCGCAAAGGTGATAGGCACCGAGGCAAGCACCACAAGCGCCCCTCTCCAGCCAAGGAAAAAGCCCACAACAATAGTTACCGCCACAACCGCCATAAGCAGATGCTCAAGCAGGGTAAAAACCTTTTCGGATGCTGAAGCGCCATAGTTTCTGGTTTCACTCACCGTTATGCTGGCAGGAATAACCGTCTGTTTGAGGCCATCAAGCCTTGCCATAACCTTGTCGGCAAGCACCGAAGCATCTCCACCCTTCCGCTTGGCCACCGTCAGCGTCACCGCCGGGTACTCTCCTGAGGCCGAGCCTTTCGGGGCTCCGGCAGCAAAACCGAAATAGTTGAAGGTATTGACCTCTTCAGGTCCATCAACAACCGTGGCAACATCACGCAAATAGACTGGCGATGCGCCATAGAGGCCAACAACAACATTGGAGACTTCACGGGCGCTTTCAAGAAACTTCCCCGTGCGAACAATAATTTCCTGATTCACCTGTTTGAAATCGCCGGAAGTCATCTGACTGTTGGCCATCTGTATCTGTCGGGCAATCTGCAAAGGGCTCACATTGAAGTGAAGAAGCTTTTCCTTGTCAAGCAGAATCTTCACCTGGCGTTTCAACCCGCCCTTCAGTTCAACATCACCGATATTGTTGATTTTTTTCAACTCATCAGCAACCTGGGCAGCAGTTTGACGAAGCTGATAAGGATCTTTCGTTTTGCTCCAGAAGGTGAGATTAAGCACCGGAACATCGTCGATAGAGACCTTTTTCATCAGCGGGAACTGAACACCCGGCGGCATCTTGTCCATGTTTTTCATAATGATCGACCAGAGCTTCACCATACTCTTCTCGGCATCCTCACCCACTTTATAGCGAACGGTAACCAGCGCCATATCAGGCATCGAAGTGGAATAGAGATAATCAACACCTGGAATCTCAGTTAGCAAACGCTCAAGCGGTTTGGCTACGCGCGCTTCAACCTCTGCGGAAGTAGCTCCAGAATAGGGGATATAGAGATCAATCATTGGAACAACAATCTGCGGTTCCTCCTCTCGCGCAGTCATAAAGGTGGCCATAATACCCACCAAAAGCGATGCCACCATCAACAGTGGCGTTATTTTAGAGTTGATAAACTGTTTTGCAAGTTTACCGGCAATACCTTCTTTCATGGTTCACATCCTCATGAGTTAATAAAATCTGTCAGTTGCCCCTGTAGTATTCAAGCTCACTTCTTGAAACGCAATAATCGTATGTTGCCTGGTTAAGCCTCAGTTTCGCATAGGAATGAGCCTGCTCACTCATCAACAGCTCAAAAGTCATTGCCATACCGCTCTTGTACTGCTTGCCGATATACTGCAGGCTTACTTTTGCAGCCTCCAGCGATTTTGAAGCAACATCAATTCGCTCTCTGGCAGTTTTCAGCGACCTGCGTGCTTGAGCCACTTCAGCCAGGCTGTTGCTCTTTGCCGCTTCATAGCTGTACATCGCCTCACGCTGCTGGGCTTTTGCCTCCAGAATACGGCCTGCAGTTGCGTCACCGTCAAAAATATTCCACTGCATGTTTAAGCCAAGCGCCCAACTTGCCCCACCACCAAAAATATTGTTACTGTGCAGATTGGTCTGAAGGAATGCATTCAGACGGGGAAGTCGCGACTGCCGGATCATCTCCTCCTGATAACCGGCAACCTGCGCAAAAGTCTCAAACGCCTTGAGGTCCGAACGGTTCACCAGCGAAGTTGTCTCCTCCCCATCAGAAACAGCGCCGTCAACAACAAGATCGCCTGTAGGAACAACAGTCACCCCTGAATCAAGGTTGAGCATCACTCGAAGCATATCCGTCGCATTCTTTACCGCATCACGCAGCATAAGCTTCTGCTCCTGAAGTTCAGCAAGCCTAACATCAGTCGAAAGCTTGTCCGACTTGGTCAACAGCCCCGCCCGATACCCTTTTGCAGCCTCGGAGCTATACCCCTGCATCGTTTCGATAGAGTGCTCAACAGCCTCAATATTTTTACGGGCAAGAATAAGCCCGTAAAAAACCTTGCTGACCTGAAGCCCAATCGCCTCCTCCGTCCTCTCAGCCAAAAACTCCTGCCCTTTTTTTGCCCTCACCGCCATTGTTTTTCCAGTTGAAGCATCAGCATTAAAGAGCGGCTGCATCACCTGGAGAGATGTATTAAAATCATTGATAACATCAGGATGCGTCATCCTGGATGCTTCAAAATCGGAGTTCTGCAAACTTTGCTGCTGCAGCTTGAAAACCAGCGCCGCAGCCGGATCATTCGTGATCAGCAAAGTCTCCGAAAGCGTCACTTTCGGCAAAAAGGATTGACGAGTCTGAACCACCCGTCCCTCCGCCTGATCAACCCTGCTCCGGGCTGCCTTGACGGTATAATTATTTTGGCGAGCAATCGAAACCGCCTTGGAAAGGGAGAGCTTCACCGTTGTATCGCCAGCTTTTGCCGGCAGCGGAGAGCAAAGAGCGCCAGCCACGCCGAGCCCAATCAAAGCCTTGTATATCTTCATGGTATCTTACTGTTTAGAGATAAGTTTCAAAATCTTTTCAACATTTTTGGAGTCATCATTACTCATGCACTCTTTGAGGTTTCGGTGGAGCACCAAGGAAAAGGTGCTGTCCAGAGCAGCTTTTGCAGCCTGAAACTGGGTAATAATCTGGGAGCACTCCTGACCACTCTCAATCATCCTGACCAGTCCCTCAACCTGCCCACCTACCTTTTTCAGCCTGAGAATGACATCATTCACTGAACTTTTCGTTTCGATCATAACAATCGCATTAAAGTGTTGATCCGGTACCCATACCCCGTACAGGTATCGGTAATATAAAAAAAAAGACACGCAAGTAAAATTGTTTGCGCGTCAATGAGTGAAAGTTTTATTTACACCCGCCCTCAACGGCAAGCTCAGGCGCAGTACAGCAAATATCCGACTGCACCTTGCAGAGCATGCTTTCGGTTGCCTTTTGCATGAGTTGCGACATGATCGCTTCGGTCATATACCTAAGTATCCCCTCCGGCATGAGATTCAGGGGAAAAGAGAGTGTGAAATCAAGACAAATATCTGTATCGAAATAGACCGATGTCTTGTCGTCATGCTGATGGAGCAGGCATATCTCGGAACTGGCCTTTCCAATAAAAGTATTTGGGGATTTTTTTTCAAATTCAGGATAGTCGAGAACCGCTTCCCAGCAAATCCGCTTTCCCTTGCCATTGTAATGCTCCCTGTTTTTCAACCTTGCGGCAGCAAATGCCTGGCCATAACTGTCGTCCAGTAAAAAATCCGTCTCATACTGACGTACAAAGAAAACCGCAGTGATCGGATTGTTTTGCGGATCGGCTACCTCAAAAATCCACTGAAAAATATCAAGATCTACCAAATATTTGACGTTACTGCAATAAGGATTACATTTAATCAACTTTTCGTGATCCGAAAAATAGATCCCCGACTCATGAAAACATGAGTCGAGAACGATGTGCGCCTTGCTTTTGCCGATGACTTCCATGATAGAGAAGAATAAGTATAGCCAGAATAATAAGGCTTGAGTTCAGAAACACCAGAGCATTGACAAAGAATTCCTTTTAATAACTCAACTCTCATCCGGCCACGGCGCATTATCTTCAGGCTTTTGAGATGGTATAAAGTGTCCCAGATTTTCAGCAAAAGTATCGGCAACTTTGTCGGCCACAGCCCCTGCCACAAAAGCACCAATCCCTGCAAGGATGATTCTTGGCACTCCGCGAACAAAGAAGGGAATGCCAAGAGGCGACAACAAAAACGCACCTGCCGCCACCGTTGCTGTCGGTTTGATAAAGCCTTCGGAGGAAAAATTCTTTCGATTACCAGACATAAAGGATCTCCTGATATACATTAAAAACAAGTCGCAATTCCAGAATCCATCAGACTACTTTTCCTGCTTCGCACCCCGGGCTATTTTATTGAGTGAGTTGGATAACACGTTCAACACCATCTCCGCAGCCTTCAATTGTGAAACGCCGATATCCGCCAAAGATTGGCAGAGAACCTTGAACGCTTCAACAGTATCAATGGCTGAATCGACTTGTGCAGGCGCGGCGACCGGCTTCTCGACAACCGCAGCCTTGCCGATCACGGAACTCACCGAAGCGCCCCTGGCTTCCGGCGGAATCGCACGGCTTGTGGCCGGAGCTGCAGGTGAAGCCTGAGGCTGCAAACCAGCACCCTCATTACCTGACGCAGCACTTTTCCTGAACATAGAAAAAAAGCCGCCTTTTTTTTCAGTTTTTGCCATAATCGTTATGCGAGTAAAAGTTTAAAATACGACCAACCCCATTACAACCCTTACGCCCCATGCGCTCCCGCCAAAAGATGACGAACCAACTATCTCCCAAATTTCCATCAACCACGAACTAACAATGTAACCAAAAAGAAGAGCATCAGAAGATTCCTCACCATGAAAAAAAACTTTTAAAGCAAGCAGAATTTCGTAGTTTCATCAAAAATTCGAATACAAAAAAATATTTTCAGCCATGCCCCCCAAATTGCCCCATATACCGCATTATACGCCCCAGTCCTCTTATTTTGCGCAGGAATTGCCATTGTCATTCTCCTGAACAAAAATACAGGGATGAAACCCTCCGATAACACAAAATAAGGGGCTCTCCCCTAAAACTGCGGCTTTTTCTAAAGCATGGAGCGGGAGAATAAACTGCTATGTAGCACCAAGCCTATCCCTTGCCTCTTCCAGAACTTCAAGGGTAATTTCGGTATATCCCATCTCTTCCGCAAACTCTTCCGCCATTGTCTTGAACGTTCCCTGCATGAATGATGGCATGGACTGAAAACACTCCTTGGCCTCGTCGGTCCACTTCGCCGAGAGCACCCTGGATTTAGGGGTTCTGGTATACTCAAGCAACATCTCCTCAACAAATGAGTCAACAGTGCCATCTGAAAGAGCTTCAGGTGCAAAAATTTTTTCAACAAGAATCTTGTTCCGAATCAGGTGAATTTTTATCTGCGGCAAATAAAGCACCGCCGCCAGTGATTGCCGGCTTCCACAGGTCAGGAAAAGAGCTATTTTTTTCCTCTTCAGGCACTTTTTCAGATTGCCATGAATCAACGCCCCCAAAAGCTGTGATGCAACAATGAAATAATATACAGGTGCCCCTATAACAACAAGATCAAACTCCTTGACAAAACTGAAGTCCGCATTGGCTTTGCACTTTGCTTTTTCTACATAATATCCACACTCCGCCAAACCCAACCCGATTGAATCAACAACAGCTTCCGTAGAGCCCCCGGAAGTCCTGCTATCATACAGTATAATTGCTTTCATATTATGGTATTATAAAGACGCAGTATTCAGTAGTAATAAGCCGTTGAAAGTTTACTGGTAAAGCGATTCATGGCATAGTTGGCAAGCCAGACCCAGTTCAGCGGTTTGCCTTTCATGCGCTTCATAATTGCCCCTGGCTTGTAAACTTCCTGCTGGAGTTTGACAAAATTCTGCAACAGTTTTTCTCCCGACATTTTGTTGGGCTCAAACATATAGTGGTAGGTGTCGTACTTGTCCCAGTCGAAATGGCGCATACGGGGCTTCATCTCATCAAAATAGGGCGTTCCGGGAAAGGGAGTCACCAGTGAAAAGACCGGAAACTCGATCCTGTTTTTCATGATGAAATCATGGGTAAGCTGAAAGCTCTCTTCGGTATCGTTATCGAAGCCGAACATGAAGTACCCCTGAATCGCAATACCATTCTTGTGGAGATTGCTCACGACAGTTTCATAACTTCCAAGCCTGTTGGAGCCTTTATGAACACTTTTCAGGGTTTCAGGATTGAGCGATTCAAACCCGATGCTCAACAAATCGCAGCCTGAGCGGCCAGCCAGCTCGGCAACCTCTGGTTTATCGAGAAAGTTCATGGAAATATTGGCATTCCAGTGTACGCCAAGCTTTGCCATCTCCTCAAGCAACGTCATAAAATATTGAGGCCTGAAACTGATGTTGTCGTCCATAAAGGAGAAATTCACATGCTCCTTGTTCAGCCGTTTCTGATGGTAGCGCATCTCATCAAGCACCAGATCAAGCTCGCGGTAACGATAGTTTTTTCCGTAAATGGTAGGGGTTGTGCAAAAGTTACAACCAACCGGGCACCCTTTGGTCGCCAGAATCGGAACCCTGGTACTGTACTTTTTTGCATTTTTTGATGAGAGCGCATAGCTGAAATCGGGGTGTTGCATGGCACTCATTGGCTTGAGCTCTTTTGCACGATAAACCCTTTGCATCTTTTCTTTCAGCACATCGGTGGCAAGTTCCGTCCAGATCGACTCAATTTCGCCATAGACAACGCTGGTACAGTGCTGCGAAGCCTCATCATGCAGCATGGTGGGATGAACTCCGCCAAGAATAACGGTTTTGCCCTGACGAAGGGCTGCATCACCAATCCGGTAAGCCTTTGAGGCATTGAGTGTTCGCGAAGTAATGGCAACAACGTCAAACCCGGATAGATCTTCGGGCACCTGGTCGCCGAGCCGCTCATCAACAAAGGTGACATCAAACAGTTTTCCAACCATAGTTGCCACCATGATGAGGTTCAGTGGCATACTGACCGTTCCCGAATCCACCATCATGCTGGTATTGCTTATCGGTTGTACGAGAAGCCACCTTTTGCGCGATTTTTGCCGTGCGGCTAACTGATGGAGAAGCTCCTCTGAAGCGCCAGAGGGAGAACCGGCTAATGATTCGACAGTGTTGGACTGCATACCCTTATGACTGCAATAAATGAATAAAAAGGCGGCTGCGAAAGCGACAAGGTATGAAAAGTTTTTCAAAAAAATGAACCGCAGCCCCAAAAAACAGTGAGCGTTTACCAACACACCACTTAAAAGCATGGGAAAAAATTTCGGCTATTCGCCAGCCAAAAAAGTTTTTTTTTAAAGCAACAGGGAAATCATCGAAGCCGTGGTTCATGCTCTGTGATAAAAACCTTGGCGTCAGCAAAAAACGGTTATTGGAGTCACTTGAGCTGATCAAAGAGTGCAATATCAACTTCAGCGTCTTTTTCAGCATCAACTTTCTGGAAATCAATTCTGCAGGATAACAGGTTTACATAAGCGGTTGCTCACCAGAGAAGTGACCGCTTTTATTAATTTTTCTCAAAAGGAACACCCGCATCCCGAGGAGCATTAGCCCGCCCGACAAACCCTGCAAGCACAACAAGAGTGATGATATAAGGCAGTGACTGTACCAACTGCGAAGGAATCCATCCCGTCTGGAGCCATATTTCCATCGATTCAGTAACGGCAAAAAGCAGACTTGCAAGGGCGGCGCCAGCAGGAGTCCACTTGCCGATAATCATCGCTGCAAGAGCAATATAGCCGCGACCCGCCGACATGTTATCGGTGAAGGTGTGCTGCTGAAACACAAGAAACGCCCCGGCAAGAGCCGCAAGCGCCCCCGAAACAAGCACACCCGAATAGCGCATTCGATCAACATGTACCCCTGCGCTGTCAGCCGTTGCCGCACTCTCGCCGGTTGCCCTCAAACGGAGCCCATAAGCTGTTTTGAAGAGCATCCATTGACCTGCCACAACAGAAAAAACTGCCGCAAGAAAAAAGGGATCCATAAAAAGAGAGGACAACTCCAACCCTGCAATTCGCTGCGAATTCATCGAACTGCCAAAGAGCAACGTAAGACCGAAACGGGTAGCTCCCATCACGAGAATATTGATGGCAATCCCGGCAACAATTTGGTCGGCCTTCAGCGTAACAGTAATAAAGGCAAAGAGCAACGCAACGCCCAAACCACAAAGAAGCGCCAGTACAATACCCGCCAAGGCAGAGTCAGTACGGTACTGGCCATAAGCCGCGCCAAAAGCGCCAACAAGCATCATCCCCTCAAGGGCAAGGTTGACCACCCCGCCCCGCTCCGAAAATGTAGCCCCGACTGAGGTGAGGGTGTAGGGCACCGCAAGACGGCAAATTTGCAGTAGAATCAGGAGTGGCTCAATTCCCATATTAATATTAAAATGAAATATCCTTTCCGGTAGTTTTTGCATGCAAATTTTATTAAATTTGCTCTCTATCAAAAGTAGTCAACTTCACCTGTTTTATCACCAACTGTGACTGTTTTTTCGGGTGAAAAAAACATAATTACTCATGAAAATCATGCCAACATCTGAGATTACCAACGAAAAGGCTGCCAGTAAACAATACATTTACAGTTTCTCGGGCGGCTCATCTGAAGGTGACGCATCCATGAAAAACCTGCTGGGAGGCAAAGGTGCCAATCTTGCAGAGATGGCCAACATCGGCCTGCCAGTCCCCCCCGGCTTCACCATTTCGACCGAAGTTTGCACCCACTATTACGACAACCAGAAAAACTACCCGAAAAATCTTTTTGAGCATGACATTCCGGAAGCACTCCGCAAAGTTGAAGAGACATTAGGCAAAACATTCGGCGATCCGGAAAACCCGCTCCTGGTCTCAGTACGCTCGGGAGCAAGGGCCTCAATGCCCGGCATGATGGACACCATTCTGAATCTCGGGCTCAACAGCAAAACTGTTGACGGGCTGGCCAGAAAATCAGGCAACCCCCGTTTTGCGTGGGACTGCTATCGTCGTTTCGTGCAGATGTACGGCGATGTCGTGCTCGACCTCAAACCTACCGACAAAAAGCAGATCGACCCCTTTGAAAAAATCCTTGAAGCTAAAAAACATGAACTTGGCATAGAACTCGACACCGAATTCAGCGTTGAAGATCTTCAGGATATCGTCGCCAAATACAAGGCCGCTATTTTTGAAAAGACCGGCAAAACCTTCCCCGAAGATCCCCACGAACAGCTCATCGGAGCAATTGGCGCCGTCTTCAACAGTTGGAACAACGATCGCGCTATCGTCTACCGCAAACTGAACCACATTCCCGGTTACTGGGGCACCGCATGTAACGTCCAGGCAATGGTCTTCGGCAACATGGGCGAAGATTGCGGAACAGGCGTGGCTTTCACCCGCGATGCCGCTACCGGCGACAATATCTTCTATGGCGAGTTTCTCATGAATGCCCAGGGCGAAGACGTCGTGGCAGGCACCAGAACCCCGCTGAAAATTGAACAGCTCAAGGCAGAAAACCCCGGCATATACGACCAGCTCGAAGATATTCGCTCGATTCTCGAACACCACTACCACGACATGATGGACATCGAGTTCACCATCGAGAACAACACGCTCTTCATGTTGCAGTGCAGGGTCGGAAAAAGAACAGGAATGGCTGCAGTTAAAATTGCTGTGGACATGTACAACGAAAAGCTGATTGACGAAAAAGAGGCGCTGCTGCGCATTGAGCCTGAACAGCTCAACCAGTTGCTCCGCCCCGTCTTCGACATACAAGAAAAACAGGCCGCCATTACGGCAGGCCGGCTCCTTGCAACCGGCCTGAATGCTGGCCCTGGCGCAGCAACAGGAAAAATTTACTTCAACGCCGTTGATGCCTACGAAGCAAACAAACGCGGTGAAGCTGTTATTCTTGTCCGCATTGAAACATCTCCTGAAGACATCAAGGGCATGAATGCCTCTGAAGGTATTCTTACTGCGCGTGGCGGCATGACCTCCCATGCTGCGCTTGTTGCACGCCAGATGGGCAAGGTATGCGTCGCAGGATGCGGAGCCCTCAATATCGACTACCAGAGAGGCGAAATGCGCGTCAGCGGCAACAAAACTGTTTTGTTGGAAGGCGACTACATCTCTATCGACGGCAGCACCGGCGAAGTCATTGCCGGTAAAGTTGCGACCAAAAACTCCGAAATCATTGAGGTGCTGGTCGACAAAACGCTCAAGCCGGAAGATGCGCCGACATGGCCGATCTACAAGCAGCTCATGGAGTGGGCCGATAAATACCGCATACTTAAAATCCGCACCAATGCCGACCAGCCCGACCAGGCAGAAATTGCCATCACCTTCGGTGCCGAAGGGATCGGTCTCTGCCGCACCGAGCACATGTTCTTTGGTGGCGAGCGTATTGACGCCATGCGTGAGATGATTCTGGCTGACGATGTCGATGGGCGCAAAATAGCTCTTGAAAAGCTGCTCCCCTACCAGCGCGAAGACTTCTACGGTCTCTTCAAGGCGATGGGTTCTCGCCCGGTCACCATCCGGCTTCTCGATCCCCCGCTCCACGAGTTCCTGCCGCACACCGACAGCGAAATCCGTGCGCTTGCCAGCAAAATGAACAAATCCTTTGAAGAGGTAAAGGCACGCATTGGCGATTTACACGAATTCAACCCCATGCTCGGGCTTCGCGGTTGCCGCCTCGGTATCCTGCACCCCGAAATCACCGTCATGCAGGTTCGCGCCATTATTGAGGCCGCCTGCAAGCTCAAAAAAGAGGGGCTGGTTGTGGTGCCCGAAATTATGGTGCCTCTCATCAGCACCGTCAAGGAACTTGAAATCACCAGTGAAATCATCCACAAAACAGCACGGAGCGTTATTGCCGAGCAGGGTACCGGAGTAAAATACCTGGTAGGCACCATGATTGAGGTTCCGCGTGCCGCCATCACCTCCGATCAAATTGCCACCGCTGCCGACTTCTTCAGCTACGGCACCAACGACCTCACCCAGATGGGGCTTGGCATGAGCCGCGACGACTCCGGGCAGTTCCTGCCGATCTACCAGCAGCAGGATATTTTTGCCCGCAACCCCTTTGAATCGCTTGATATTGAGGGCGTAGGCCGGTTGATGAGCATCTCGGCAAAAGAGGGCCGCGCGGTCAAACCCGACCTCAAGCTCGGCATCTGCGGCGAGCACGGCGGCGACCCGTCTACGGTCGAGTTCTGCCACAAGTTAGGGCTCAACTATGTATCATGCAGCCCTTACAGGGTGCCAATTGCTCGCCTTGCAGCAGCAAGAGCCGCACTGAAAGGGTAAAAGAGAACAGTTTAAACAATGACTTAAGGAAAAGGCGGCCCGGCAAGGTCGCCTTTTTCAACTTGAACAATACCCATGGAATTCAGCCATATCAACATCAGGGGAGCCCGAGTACACAACCTCAAGAACATCTCTCTTGATATCCCGCGCAACAAGTTTGTGGTCATTACAGGCCTCTCAGGCTCAGGAAAATCGAGCCTCGCCTTCGATACCATCTACGCCGAAGGGCAGCGCCGCTTTATGGAGACGCTCTCACCTTATGCCCGGCAATATATAGGCAGCATAGAACGGCCCGACGTTGATTTTATTGAAGGGCTTTCGCCTGTTATCTCCATTGACCAGAAGGGCACCAACCGATCGCCCCGCTCAACGGTTGGCACCATCACCGAAATTCATGACTTTATCCGGCTGCTCTACGCCAAGGCTGGACGTCGCTACGACCCCATCAGCGGTGCCATGTTGCAGCAACAAAGTGAGGAAAATATTTGCGGATCCATTCTTGCTCTGCCACCCGGCACAAAAGTGCAGATCCTTTCGCCTCTTGTATCAGGACGCAAGGGCCACTATCGTGAACTCTTTGAGCGACTGCTGCTCAAGGGTTTTCTCCGGGTACGTATTGACGGAGCCTACCATGAGATGGAAAAAAATATGCAGATTGAGCGCTACAAAAGCCACTCAATCGAACTGGTGGTAGACCGCCTTGTCATTGGCCCCGACGGTGAAGATCGGCTGAAAAAGGCCATCACCCTTGCCATCAGCATGTCGGAGCACAAATCATCAGTCATCTGCGATCCGGCGGAGAGCGAACTGAAAGAGCTCACCTTCAGCACTCGCTACGCCTATTCAGACGGCTCCGTGCCGGTCGATACGCTGGCACCCAACCACTTCAGCTTCAACTCCCCCTACGGCGCCTGCCCGGAGTGCAACGGCCTCGGAGAGTTGATGCAACTTTCAGGAGAGCTGATGACCCCCGATGTGACCCTCTCTCTTAACGAAGGAGGGCTCGATCCATTCGGAAAATCGGGCAAAAGGAACCTCTGGCAAGTGATCAAGGCTATCGCCAAAGAGTTTAAATTCGAGATGGATACACCTGTTGGCGATATTCCGGCAGGGGCAATGAAAATTCTGCTTGAAGGATCAGGAAGCCGCACCTTTGAGGTCAGCTACACCTACTCGGGCCGCGACACCCTCTACCCTCAACCCTTTCCAGGAGCAATCCCCTACGTTGAGGAGATCCGCAAGAATGCCAGCACCGCCAAAGTGCGAGAGTGGGCAGAGAGCTACATGATCCGCCAACCCTGCCCCGCCTGCAAAGGGGCAAGACTGCGCAAAGAGAGCCTTCTGGTAAAAATAGATAACCTCAACATTGCAGAGGCCGAAGCGCTCCCCCTGCCGGAAGCTCTCAACTTTTTTACCGCACTCCCCGAAAAACTCACCACAAAAGAGCAACTTGTGGCCACACCGGTATTGCATGAAATCATCAAGCGCATTGAATTTCTCCTCAACGTCGGGCTCAGCTACCTCTCCATTGACCGCAGTTCACAGACTCTTTCAGGAGGCGAAGCACAACGCATCAGGCTCGCCTCACAGCTCGGCTCGCAGCTCAGTGGCGTTCTCTATGTACTCGATGAACCCAGTATCGGGCTGCACCAGCGCGACAACCAAAAGCTCATCACCTCACTGAAGCGGCTAAGAGATCTCGGCAACACCGTCCTCGTTGTCGAGCACGACAAAGATACCATGCTTGAAGCCGACGAAATCATCGATCTTGGACCGGGAGCGGGAGAGTATGGCGGAGAGATTGTTGCCCAGGGAGCCGCAGCCTCCCTCGACCCCCACTCACTGACCGCTGAATACCTCTCCGGTGCCCGAAAAGTTTATTTCAAGGGCGAAAGGGAGGCAACTGCCGATGAGCAGCAGTTCCTCCGACTGAAAGGATGCAGGGGCAATAACCTTAAAAATATTGATGTTACCATTCCGCTCCGCTCACTCGTCAGCATAACCGGCGTCAGCGGATCAGGCAAATCGACCATCATCAACGAAACACTCTTCCCAATCCTCGCCCGCCACTTCTACCGCTCCAAGCTGCTCACCTACCCTTACGACAGCATTGAGGGAATCAAAAATATCGACAAGGTGGTCAACGTCGACCAGTCGCCGATCGGGCGCACACCCCGCTCCAACCCGGCCACCTATACCGGCGCCTTCACCTTTATTCGCGACTTCTTTACCCGCCTGCCCGAAGCGCAGATCAGGGGCTATAAAGCAGGACGATTCAGCTTTAATGTAAAAGGGGGACGATGCGAAGTGTGCCAGGGTGCAGGAACACGGAAAATCGAGATGAACTTTCTGCCCGACGTTTACGTTAGATGCGAAAACTGCAAGGGTGAACGCTACAACCGCGAAACCCTGCTGGTCAAATATCGCGGCAAATCGATTGCCGACGTGCTCGATATGACCATCACCGAGGCGACGGAGTTCTTTGTGGACTTTCCAAGAATTCTCCGCATTCTCATCACCATGCAGAATGTAGGGCTTGGCTACCTCAAGCTCGGCCAACCCTCACCCATGCTCTCGGGAGGCGAAGCACAGCGCATCAAACTTTCAGCCGAACTGGCCAAAATACAGACCGGCAAAACACTCTACATTCTCGATGAGCCGACCACCGGCCTGCACTTTCAGGACATACAGCACCTGCTCGAAGTGCTGCGAAAACTCGTTGATAAAGGCAACAGCGTCATTATCATCGAACACAACCTTGACATCATCAAAAACAGTGACTGGATTATAGACATCGGGCCGGAGGGCGGCTACGAGGGAGGAGTGGTTATTGCAGAGGGAAGACCGGAGGAGGTGGCCCAGATGGAGCA
This sequence comes from uncultured Chlorobiaceae bacterium, assembly GCA_903994635.1. Taxonomy (GTDB): domain Bacteria; phylum Bacteroidota; class Chlorobiia; order Chlorobiales; family Chlorobiaceae; genus Chlorobium. The sequence continues at coordinate 9,687 of CAJEXQ010000007.1, read as the reverse complement.
CTCCTATACCGGCAAGTTTTTAAAGGTTGAGATGGGAATTATATGACCAAAGCGCCTGAGCACAAAAATTGCCCAGTAACCGCCCGCAAACCCGAGAATGGCACTCAAATATGCAAAAAATGCTTTTCCACGGACAACAGCTCACCATAGTCCGATGCATTTGCATGAAGAGGCTGAATTTTACCGTTAACCGGCACAAGCAAATCCGGAAAAATACTCACTTCAACACCCTGCATAATAGTGTCGAAAAAAACAACCAGCCTTGTCTCCCTTCCCTGTTTTACCACCACGCCTTCAAAATCCTTGAACGGGCCAGCAAGAACCTTCACCCTCTGACCCGCAGGCAGAGAGTTCACCGTCCGGTTAACAGCATCGGGCTCCCTCACCAGCTTTCTAAGCCAGTCAATATCCTTGTCACCAATAATCGAAGGTTTTCGGCCAATCCCTATAAATTTGACAACACCTTCAGTGTCGAGCACATTTATAGTATCCTTTCGGAGATCAATATTAACAAACACATATCCCCGAAAAAGAGGATCCGAAACCTTCTTCTTCCTGTCACTCCATTGCTTCCAGGTATCAAGCAGTGGCAAAAAACTCACCACCTCCTGCTCACACAACATCTGATGTACTTTCTTTTCATAGCGGGATCGAACATAAACAGCATACCAGTGCGAACTCTCAATTTCAGCCATTAAAAAAAAGGTTGATTGCCAAACAAGAAAAACCAAGCAAAGGTAAAAACCCCGCCAAACTCAAGCTTTAAAGGTAACAACTCAGCAATATTTTGCAAATTCCCCTTGACGCTCAAAACCAGATAAAAGTGCACGAATTCCTTCGCCTGCCCATGAGGTTATTTCAGGTGGCTTTTAAATTGCCAGGCAAGAGAGAGACCTGTGACATTGGCTTTAAAGGCTCCGTTAACAGCTTCCATTCTGCCAATTGTTGCAAGGGCAGAAAGTGATGGAGTGAGGTCGTAGCCAACTCCGGCGTTCGCCTGCCAGGCAAGGCCGGAACCCATGGCCAAACCACCGCCACCGGCTGCTCCAGCAAGAGCCTCAGCATTGAGATAGAGACTTTTATTGAGGTTTTTTCGAACCCCGCTGCCGACGAGCCCGGTCATATAGGCACCAGCACCCCCCCGCCAGGCGGCGAGACCCTGCCCGGTTATGTACCAATCATGGTTGATAAAATAATCAACCTGTAACCCCAAATTATCGACGCTCTCGGTGGCATGATGGGCACGCCACAGGTCAGAGGCCTGCTGATAGCTCTGGTTGACAACCCTAATCTGCATAGAGGCAGGCACAAAGCCCGCACGTTCAGCACTGTTAACTCCGGTCTGGTAGCCAAGCTTGACGGCAAGAGTGTTGGCCTGAAAGCTCCCATCCGGGGCTTTCAGACGGGCGGCTGAGAGATCGGCAAAAAAATGTGGGGTAAGGTAGTATTGCACTCCTGCTGAGCCATCAAAAAGCAGGCCGCCTCCGCTGTCAACTCCTCCCCCGCCACCGCCGCCAATGGAGAGATCAACATCAGCAAAAAGCCTGTCGGTCAAAGCAATCCTGTAACCAGCTCCAGCAAGAATCTGCATATACCCAACACTGGCTCCACCTGCAGCGCCCTCAGTTTCGAGTTTTGCATAGCAGTTGTCGTCGAGGAAGGTGCGCCACTCTATGCCGAGCAGCGTCAGGCGGCCCTGCTTACCACCCGTATCTGTTGTGGAGGTGGATGCCACATTCAGTTGCCGGGTAACAAGCGCCAGTGAATGCACCTTCGGAGATAACCTCCTGTATTGATTATTGGCGGAAGGTTGTTCACTTTTGCCCCAGCCATTTTCAATGAATGAGGTAAAGGGGAGTGAAAAGGTGAGAAAAGGTTGAACCGAGTGAATGGCACCGCCATTTGGGAAATCGGCAGAGCTGACCCCTGCTCCAAGCCAGCCCCATGAGGCCATCCTATAGCGAAACCCCGCGTGAGTTCGCAACATCAGCCCCCCGCCGCTGAGAGTGTATCCCCCGCGACCGCCCCCAGCTCCCACATAAAGTCCGGTGTCGAATTCAATCTCCCGGGTGACCGGGTAATGAAAGCCACCCTCAAGACCAAGCGTAATAAATCCGCCCCGCTCGCCCCTTACGGCCATCCAGGAGCCGACACCCAAATAAAGGTTGTCGGTGAAATCGTGCGTCATGCCAAGCTCAACCATCCCCATTCGCTCATTGCCGGGAAGGGTCAACTCTTCATAGCTTGCTTTCAGGGTACCTGTAGTGATAACTGGTTCTGCATAAGTGGGAAAGGCAGCGATCAAGAGCAGCAAAATAAGGGCAAAAGTGCGTTTCCGCATCATGGTGATTTCGGTGAAGCTGTTTATATGAACGACCGGAGCCAATAAAAGAGCCAGCCGAGCAACTCGTGGAGGGCGGTGTCTGACTTAGAGAGCGCTTCAACGCTTGGTAAAAAACGCAATACTGTCACGTCAGGAGTGTCATCTACCCGATAATCTACCCGAAAGGGCTCCACATCAAATCCCGCCTTCTCAAACAAGAGAAGAGCACGTCGGGTATGAAACGCGCTGGTGACCAAAATAATTTTCTTACTCTCACCAAGCAACTTGCGCGCAGCCAGAGCCTCATCAGCCGTATTACCAACCTTCGCTGTCAAAAGAATTGCGCTCTGCGGAACCCCAAGCAACAGAGCCCTCTTTGCCAGCAGCTCACCCTCAGGAATCGCATTCGGCTGCCATGGCATCTGCCCCCTGGTAAAAACAATCAGAGGAGCTTTTCCCGCCTTAAAAAGATCAATACCACCCTCAAAACGATCAACTCCGTCACCCCACTCTCCCAGTGGTGCGCCTTCAACCTGATGAATGATACCACTCAGCACCACAATAGCATCAGCCTCCCCAACCGAACTCACCGGAAGACGAACTGTACCACCCTCAACAAACCGCATCAAACCATCACCAACCACAGGCATGCTGAAGGCAAAAAGCACAAGGGCAGCATACCACAGCAACAACCTTTTGCGATAAACCAGGCCCGCGAGCATGCACAGGAGCGTGAAGCCCAGGGGAAGAACAAGTATCGGAAGGAGTTTATTGAGTAACAGCATTGCAAATGTTTTGAAATAAGATAATTACACCCTCTCAACCTCAAACTTGCTGACGTTTCTTGCCTTTGGGTCAAAGACAATGCCAATCAGATAGCGTTCGCCTGCATACTTCTCGTAATACTTCATCCTCTTGATCTGCTCAAGCGGCTCCCCGTCGGTCACCTTGAGTTCCAGGAGAAAGGTTTGCCCCCCGGCCTTCAGGGTCAAATCTATTCTCCCCCTGTTGCTCACATCTTCGGCGATAATGTCAACCCCGAAGCCGATAAAAAAGGCAAAGAGCACACTGGCATAAAAGCCCTCGTAACGATCAATTTGATTGTTGGTGTAGTTATTATAGGCGATACTCGCAAAAAGGTGCCGGATAATGGGCTCCAATTTGTTAACATCTCCGGTTTCGATAAAATCAAGCAGCTCATCGTGGAGCAGCTCTTTTTCCGAAACGATGATCATCGATTGCAGAATAGCGTCATTAAAACTGATCTGCACCTCTTTGTTGGGAAACCCCAGCTCATATCGAATTCCCGTACCCGACGGCATCAGGCGCTTGATGGTCAAATAGCCGCTCTGAAACAGAATGGTCTCCAAATTGAGATTTTCAATATCGAAGCTGTTGAGCAGTGACTTATTGACGTACAGTCTCTCAAACCGGGGTATAAAATAGCCATTCTTTTTGATCAGCTCAACCAGGAAACGCGGCGTACCGGTTTCAAACCAGTAATTGTCAAACTCATAATTGTTTTTGATAAAAAGCAGGATATCGAACGGATTATAAACACTGTCGCCCAAAAAGTTATAGCCGTTGTACCAGCGTTTGACCTGCTCCATATCCACTCCTTCCAAATAAGTGGCAAACGTAGTGTCAAGGTCAAGCTGGGTGTAGCCGCAGATGTTGCCAAAGGCAGGGTTGAGGCTGATGTCTTCAAGATTGTTCAGTCCGCTGAAGATCGACACTTTGGCGAATTTGCTCACCCCGGTGAGGAAAACAAAGCGCAGATACCGGTCGTTCTCCTTGATCTTCGTGTAAAAGTCACGCATTCCATCCCGAATGAGCAAAGCTTCATGAATATTCTCAATATTGTCAAGAATCGGCTTGTCGTACTCATCAATCAGGATGACAACCTTTTGATGATATTTCTCATAAGCTTTCTCGATTAATTCTGCGAAACACTGGTTGGGATCCTCTTTCTCGTCGCAGTGAATATCAAGCCGTTTCTGATTGTCATTCAGGATATAAAAAAGGTTTTTGCGAAGGGTTTCCTGGCTGCGTATTCCGCCACTGAAACTAATTTTGATGACCGGATATTTCGCCTCCCAGTTCCACTGCTCCTCAATCAACAGTCCCCGAAACAGCTCCCGATTTCCCTCAAAAATATTCTTCAGCGTGTCGAGGAACAGACTCTTTCCGAACCGCCGGGGTCGCGACAGAAAAACGTATTTAAAGTTGTCAATCAGGCTATAGGCTATCCCGGTTTTGTCGATATAGAGGTAATTCTCGTTTATGATCTCGCTGAAGGTCTGTATCCCCACTGGCAGCTTTTTCATCGTCAATCTCATTGTAACTCGTTAGCCCATCAGAGGCATCAGCACGTAAAGACACCGTTACATCTCAAAATTTTTTTTACTACACAGGGAATATAATACTTTTTGACAGAACACTTCGATACGGGCTGGCGCCCTACTCAGTGACCGGAGTGTACGGGCTGGTGCCCTACTCAGTGACCTTGGTGCGTGACGGGGATTATAGGTTATGTGAAGGGTGTATGCATATATCAGGATCAATGGTAATTCGATCGACCAAAGATCCTGCTTACCAACCCGTTTGGCCTGAAGATTCCGCAAGATCGATGATCCTGCCATGCCTCGATGGCCCGCTATGTATATCCTGTTCAATAACAATATTTTTCGTTGTGACTTGATACATCAGAAATCATATCTCAAAAATTGTTAACCCAAGCCATTTTGCCTTAAGAGGTTTCCCGCAGCAACTGATTGAGCCGCTCTACACTGACCTCTGTTTGACGAAGGATTGATCTGAGTGTACCACGATCCAGCTCCTTGTGATCGGGAATGACCGTTTGACACCAAGGATCCGCACGACGAAGAATTATATGGCTGCCATGCTGACGTTTGGGCAGAAAACCAACCTTCCACAGAGCTTTGACCAACTCCCTGCCAGAAAGCCTTGGTAGTTGGCTCATACCGCAACAAGCATCGTCTGAAAAGATTCATCGGGAACAGGCAACCCATCTCCCTCCAAAGCCAAAATGTAACCCTGAATTGCTTCCCGAATATTAAGAATGGCCTCTTCTCTCGAACTCCCCTGGGAGATACAACCGGGAAGGCTTGGACATTCCGCAATCCAATACCCATCTTCACCCGGATAAATTACAGCTTCTCTCATGCTTACCCCACCCTTTACTGAAAAAAATTATAAGGCTAATGTAACTATTTTTCTACTCATGAGTGGCAGTGAATCAATACCCCAAACACTCACTTTATTTCAAGCAGTGATCAGTCTCCATGTTATCATCAAAACTTCCGGCGATCATAAAACGAAGAAGGTCAGGTTTCGATCCGAAATGGGTTCGTTTTGTAAATCTCCGTTGGAACGCATCAGTTTTTCAAGCATTTGCATTGCTTGATCAGTTGGTTGGCGGCGCGTTTCAGATACCTGCCCGTATGCCCTCGGACTCAAGCAGTGTTTCGAGCGGCTGCAGGAGAGGTGCCCATGCTGAGCTTTCGACCGGTAGTGTGAGGCCGTGCTGCATGGCGTTTAGCGCTGGTCATTCGTGGAAAGCTCTTTGGCAACCACTTCTATGCCCTCCACATCACGTCGCAGTAAAGCGTTTTGCAGTTAAACGCAGATAGATCGAAAATTTCGGGAAAATTTCAGTTAAAGCACCACAATTCAAAGATGTATGCACTTTACAACCGACCATCAACATCTTCTGGCGGCAGTACGCCTTTAATATCATAAACAACATACGTTTCACTTGCACCGAGTGCTCTGATGTCTAACGTCTTGAATTGATCGTGAGCTACAGCAAGGATTACTGCTTCGTAGTGGTTTCCATTGAGAGCTGGCAAACACTCAAGCTTGTATTCTTTCATTACCTCTTCTGGACTGGCCCAAGGGTCATAGATTTCTACTTCGGCACCGTACTGCTTTAATTCTTGAACGATATCAACCACTTTGGTATTGCGAATGTCAGGGCAGTTTTCCTTGAAAGTGATACCAAGCATTAATATCTTTGCTCCCTTGACCTTATGATCCCTTGCGATCATGAGCTTGACCACCTCGGATGCTACATATTTTCCCATATTGTCGTTCAGTCGTCGGCCAGCGAGGATAATTTCAGGATGGTAACCGTACTCCTGTGCTTTTTGTGCAAGGTAGTAGGGATCGACACCGATGCAGTGGCCCCCGACAAGACCGGGTTTGAAAGGAAGAAAGTTCCATTTCGTGCCTGCTGCTGCCAGCACTTCATGGGTATCAATACCCATGCGATTGAAAATCATGGCGAGCTCGTTGACAAAAGCAATGTTGATATCACGCTGGGAGTTTTCAATCACCTTGGCTGCTTCGGCTACCTTGATTGATGAAGCGAGATGCGTGCCAGCAGTGATAATGGAGCGGTAGAGATCGTCAACTTTCGTGGCTGCTTCGGGGGTTGAGCCTGAGGTGACCTTTTTGATTTTTGTGACGGTATGCTCTTTATCGCCGGGGTTGATGCGTTCAGGAGAATACCCGACAAAAAAGTCTTTGTTAAAGGTCAAGCCTGAGATTCGTTCAAGCACGGGGACACAATCCTCTTCAGTAGCACCAGGATAAACCGTTGATTCATAAATGACAATATCGCCTGGTTTGAGTACCCGACCGATTGTTTCACTGGCTTTTAAAAGTGGCATCAAGACCGGACGATTGTTTTTATCAGTAGGGGTTGGCACCGTAACGATATAGTAGTTCGCTGCAGCAAGTTCACTACTACTGCTTGTGATATAAAGACACTGAGTTCCATTGTAATTCTTACAAAGCACACTACTCAAATGCTCGCTTGATATTTCAAGTGTAGCATCATAAGCCTGCTTTAACTCATCGACCCGATCCTGTTTAATATCGAACCCGACAACGGGGTACTTTTTAGCAAATTCAACGGCTAAAGGCAAACCTACGTAGCCAAGACCAATAATCCCAATTCTTACAGAGCTCATTTATAAAATTGATTTAATAAAAAAAAGTGAACCAATATCGTTACAAGATTAAGCACACGGCAAGCGCAATAAAACTATTCTTTAAGCAACGCACCAAATTGCTGTGCACCCATGTGCAAGCCGAGTAACATTTCCTGGGGGCAGGTTACGCTAAAACGAGACGCAAACCGGGGGTTAATGTAATCAGTTTTCTTGTGTGGTTCATAAGCTGATAAAAATAATATATGTTGCAAGCGTCACAGCTTCTCCCTCTCAAACTTGCTGACGTTTTTTGCCTTGGGGTCAAAGACAATACCAATCAGTTCAAAACGCTCCTCCTGTTTGTACAGTCACCAAAAGCTATTGGCTACACTCCTCAATAACTTTCAGATATTTGCGAATCACAATCTGCTCGTCAAAGCGGGTTTCAGCCATGTTGCGCGATTGAGTACCCATCTGCAATCGCAATTCCGAAGGCAGGGCAATCAGTTGAAGCATTTTATCCGCCAAATCATGAGCGTTGCACACCTCACACAAATACCCATTAACCCCCTCTTTAACCACTTCGCGACAACCGGGAACATCGGCCGCAATCAAAGGCTTTGCCATAGCCGCAGCTTCAAGCAGGGAGCGCGGTGTCCCTTCCCTGTAGGAGGGTAGAACAACGCAGTCCGAAGCGGCAAGAAAAGGACGAACGTCATCCGACGTTCCGAGATACTCAACAATGCCCTCCCGAACCCACAACTCAACATCTTCACGAGGCACAGCCGTCTGATTTTTGACATCAAGAAAACCAAGCAACTGAAAGCGCGTCTGAGGATAGCGCTTTTTGACAATTCTTGCAGCATCAACATATTCGCGAACCCCTTTATCCCAAAGAAGACGGGCAACCATGAGAAACACGAGATCATTGTCGTTGTTTTCAACAGCCCCATAATTCATGGCATTAAAATGTGCCAAGTCTATTCCCGAGCCAGGCAAAAGGTCACTCTGCGCTCTTTTTACAAGCCCTTTATCAAGAAAAAGAGTGCGGTCATCGTCATTCTGAAAAAACACACGCTTTGAGCGGCTCAATCCAACACGATAAAGCAGACTGACCAGGGCGGCCATCCAACCGCCCCGGATAAAGGCCGTGCCCAAACCGGAAATATTATTGATAACAGAGAGACCGGTCAATTGCGCAGCAAGCGAAGCATAGATATTAGGCTTGACCGTATAGGCAAGAATGGCATCAGGCCTTTCTCGAAGAAACACCTTCAGAAAACCGAGCATAAGCTGAAAATCACGAACAGGATGCGTCCCCTTATTATCCATGGCAAGCGGGATGTAGCGGCATCCGAGACGCTCAAGCCGTTCGCGATACCCATCCTCCGGGGCCACTGCAATAACCTCAACGCCGCTTTCAACAAGCTTCAAAATCAACCCACTACGAAAATTCACAAGATTCCATGTGGTATTGGCAGTGATAATAACCTTTTGCCCGCGTACGTTGTTATCACGCATAAGTCATAATCGTTTTTGAATTGTTACACCTTCTCAACCTCAAACCTGCTGACATTTCTTGCCTTCGGGTCAAAGACGATGCCAATCAGATAGCGTTCGCCTGCATATTTCTCGTAATATTTCATCCTCTTGATCTGCTCAAGCGGCTCCCCGCCAGTCACCTTGAATTCAAAGAGAAAGGTTCGCCCTCCGAGCTTTATGGTCAGGTCAATTCTCCCCTTGTTGCTCACATCCTCGGCGATGGTCTCTACCACGATATTGGAAAAATAAGCATAAAGCACACTGGCGTAAAAGCCCTCGTACCTTGCAATATCGTTGTTGGTGTAATTATTTATAGGCGATACTGGCAAAAAGGCGCTTGATGACGGGTTCCAGACTTGCAACATCACCACTCATCAGGAGAGCAAGCAGCTCACAGCGGATCTTCACATGTTCCGAACCAATCGTCATTGATTGCAAAATATATTTGTGGAAACTGATCTGCACCTCCATGTTGGGAAATCCCAACTCGTAGAGCGTCCCCATCTCATCCTGTATCAAACGTTTGATGGTCAAATAGCCACTCTGGAACAGAATAGTCTCCAGATTAAGATTTTCAATATCAAAGCTGTTGACCAAACTTTTGTCAACGATGATATTCAATAAATCAGGGATATAATAGCTCTTCTTTTTGATCTTTTTCCACGCAAGTAATACCTAAATTGAGCGATGAGGGCTCATCCTGCCGGTTCAGTCGGTAAAAAACGCCCACGGCTTCTGCGTTGTGATATTTGCCTCCTTTTGATCATACACTAATCACCAACAGGTCTAAGCTGGCACCTTGGTCATAATAATATTACAATAGCAATACATCAACATCTTTCGGCAAGACGTACCTATCCCGTT
>CAJEXQ010000006.1 GCA_903994635.1 uncultured Chlorobiaceae bacterium | reverse complement strand
GTAAAGGTCTTTTTTGTGGCTGTTTTTTGTATCTTCAGACATGAAGCCTCCTGATTTCTTGGTTTGTGTTACGTTACAAATGGTAATGGCTTGTTACCCATTATAATATAACATTTTAACCGAGAATATCGAGGCTTTTTTTATTTAAAATCGCTCAGCTTAGGTATCAGTCACGGGAAGACCGGAGAAAGTCGGCAAATCGTGGGCATTAACCTCATCAGCAAATTTTGCCATCAATGAATCCTGCGCATAAGAGATGATTTATTCGGTTCAAACCGGAATATGCCGGGAAGACGAATTTTTACTGCTCAACTGTGGATGATTCGCCCTTATCCCTTTCAGCATTTACGTTCAACTTGTTACCCGATGAGGAAATAACCGTACCCCGGAGGAGGAAATATGAAACAGTCAGTCACAATCTCAACCATCTATATTAACACATAGGGTATCTTTACGGACTTCCCATAAGCACAAGAAATAATGGAACGGAATAAGCGGAAAACGCCGTTGACATGAAAAAAGTCCTGCTGTCAGTTTCGTGCCCGAAAGTTTGATAATCATAAAGAACAACACAACGTGCCAAATTATTTCTTCAGAAATAAACTTCATCTCTCGCTTCTTTCAGCGCTTGGGGCTGCAAGTTGGTCTATTTATTTCGATATCCCGGTTAATGGATGGGCCATTTTAACCGTCTTTTTGCTCGCCTTTTCAATTTACCAGGCCAACCGGCTCACCGATGATATTGAAGATGCAACGAACGACCCCGAAGGCCTTAAAAACGCCCTTAAAAACCAAGGTTTTATCACCTATGTGACCTTCTACCTGATTCCATTCATTTCACTCGTTATCGCCTTTCAATTTCGGCAATCGGCATTCTGGACAACGGCACTTATCATCTTTATTGGTATTCTGTATAATCATAAATGTTTCCCGGCGTTTCTCAGCAGGCGTTTGAACGGTGCTCAGCGACTAAAGGATATTTATATTGTGAAAAATCTCGCTCCTCCGCTCGGTTGGGCGGCCGCTCTTGTCTTTCTTCCCCTGTTTTTCGCAGACCATTCACTCTCGCTCAAGGCATGGATTTGCTGGGGAAATGTGTTTATCTGCGCGTTTTTTATTGAGGTCATGTGGGACATGCGCGACCGCCGGGGCGACCTGTTGAGCGGCATCAAAACAATTGCCAACACATTTTCCTTTCCGCATACAAAACAATTTCTCATCATTGCAAGCCTGATCTCCGGACTTCTCCTGTTTTATTTTACCTTCACAAAAACCCTCCCGGCATCCACCTATTTCCTTCTTTTAAATAACGTTGCCGTGATAGTCATCGCAAGTATGTACAATGAGAACAAGGAGTCGTTTATGCGGAAGATCAGTGACTTAACCATTCTTCTGGCAGCCGTCCTATTTCTCTCTTTCGGCTTTATCGCATTTTTTTCTCACTGACGTAGTTCTGCCATGAAATCATGCTTAAGTATAAGAGCCCGGATGATTCGCTCTCTTGCCATGAGACGTAGCGAAATTATTTTGCGTTCCGATTTTACACCTATCGGCAGTCAAAGCCAGATCAGCCGCATTCTGAATGAATTTGTCAGTGAAGGGCGGCTTGTGCGAATTGGCTACGGAGTTTTTGCCAAAGCCAGAATCAGTTCGATCAGCAGTATAGCGGTACCTCGTGAACCACTGGAAGTGCTTGCAGAAGAAACGCTCAGACGTCTGCATATTGACGCAATACCAGGCAAGGCCCAACGTGACTATGCCTCGGGGCAAAGTACCCAGGTTCCGGTACAGGCAGTTTTCAATACCGGTCGCCGTCGAATCAGCCGCAAATTAATGCTCGGAAATCGCTCGATCCGGTATGAGAACAATTACAGCGCATGAGCGTGACCTGATACTCGATATCACGGGTGAAGGGCTGACGCCTTTACCAGCAGGTGCAGTGGAAAAAGATCTCTTGATCACTGAGGTTCTGCGCAAGATGGCGGAAATTGATGACGGAGAACTACAGTTGATTTTTTGTGGTGAAACATGCGGAGCTGAAACGGTTCGACATTGTTATTGCCAATCCGCCCTTTTCGCAAAACTGTTCCACCGACAGCATGAAGCATGAAGTCCAAAGAGTGCTATCACTTCTGGATGCCAACCAAGGGCAAAGCAGATTTCATGTTTGTCCAGCATATCAGCACGCTCAAATCCACCGGGCGCATGGCGGTGATTATGCCGCATGGTGTTCTTTTCCGTGGCGGTGAAGAGCGTAAAATGCGGGAGTGGATGATCAGGCGCGGCTACCTTGAAGCAGTTATCGGTCTGCCACCGGCCCTATTTTACGGTACCGGCATTCCCGCATCCATTCTCATTATCAACCGAGCCTGTGCCGCTACCCGCAAGGAGGTACTTTTTATCAATGCCGACCACGAATACAAGGAGGGCAAGGTGCAAAATACAGCGTTCTGAAAGAACGGGATGCTGCGAGTGTTGAGCTGGCAGGGTATTTGCAGGAGTTGGGGTATGAGTGAGGAATTGGTTGTGGGTGGTAGAGGAGGTCTGTTGACAGCTTTGGGGGTAAAGGCGTTTGACATCTTTTTCGGGTAGATGTGTTTTGATGGGCTGAACTTGTTTGTTACACTGCAAAAGGGTCCTTGTTAGCTCAAGTGCGAAATATTCGACTAATTGCCCGCTACACAGAAAACATTATTGATTATATCTGGTATCAAGTGTATACTTCGGAATATAAACTTTCTATACGGAGGGGTGAACATGAGAGCTACCGCAAAAGAGCTGAGATTCAACTCAAAAGAGCTCATAGACTCTGTAAACAGGGGGGAGGAAGTTGTTATTACCTTCCGAGGAAAATTCTGCGCCAAACTTGTTAGCCGGTTACCTTGAGCGGACAATTCCAGAGATACCAAAAAGCAGATTCTACGCCCTCAATCAGTCCAAAAAATTTGTGCTTGTCATTGTGCAGATTGACTAAAATGAGCACATTGGCGTTCAGTGCTATCTGCGGCCCCCTTGATGCCAAACAGGGTTGGGTAGTTTCATCAATCAATGACAATATCAGGGATCTTATCGATCTTGCTGGAGCTAATAAATGAGTGCACGATACCGTTTATTTCTTTCGAGCGTCCAAAAAGAGCTGGCTGAAGAACGTCAGGCTCTGAAGACGTTTATTCTCGGAGATGCACTCCTGCGGCAGTTTTTTGAAGTATTCCTTTTTGAGGATATCCCGGCCTCAGACCGCCGACCTGACAACGTCTATTTTGAAGAGGTGGAGTATTGTGATCTTTATATTGGACTGTTTGGCGACAGTTATGGCTCCGAAGGGTTGAATGGCCTCTAACCCACCGAAGAGGAATTTGATCGTGCGACCAAGGCTGCAAAACCGCGTATCATTTTTGTAAAAAATGCGGGCATATCTGGTCGGCATCCGAAAATGGATGCGCTTATTCGCAAAGCAGGCGATCAGCTCATCAGGCGCCGGTTTGCAACTATCCCTGAACTGACAGCAGGCATCTATGCCAGTCTGGTAGAATATCTCGGACGATGGGGAGCGATTACGACGGGCCCTTTCGATGCTTCAGCCTGCCGGGAAGCCGAACTTACCGATATTTCAGAAGAGAAGGTGGCAGACAAGAATCGTTGAACGGGCAGGCTCAGGCATTCTCGACATGATTGAACTCTGCGCCAAAAGCGGGCTCCGGCCACCTGAATTCCGACAGGATGCCGGTTCGTTTATACAAACCTTGTGGAGACCGGTTCAATCCGGCTCGACAGAAGAGAACGTTACCGCGCAAGTCGGCATCAAGTTGGCACTAAGTCAGCACCAAGTCGAAGTTCTCTCTAATTGCATGGAGGATAGTGAGTTATCCAAGTTCATGATCATTGTTGGTCGCTCAGATCGCACCAAGTTCCGGCACCAAGTTCTTAACCCGCTCATCATGGCAGGATTGATTGAAATGTCCATTCCGGATAAACCACGAAGCAGCCTGCAAAAGTACCGAATAACTGAAAAAGGCAGAACCTGGCTTACAGAAAGAAAGCAATGATATCAGACTATCCTGTAAAATCACCCCGCAAGCTTATCGAGGTTGCTCCGCCGTTGGATGCAGTGAGGAATGGTTACACTGATTTTCAGAAGTTGGCAGATAACAGAGCGGTCGCGGCAGGTATGACATTCTGGATACCAGCATTGAACTGAAAAGCAAACACTTGGAATTTGCGCAAAGCCTTGCTGCCTGGAGGAAAGAAAACCTGCCAGCCCTGGAAGATTTGCCAATAAAGCAGAACGTCTGTGACTATCCAATAAGCCAACAGCTTGTTGGCCAATTATGGGGTGCTGTGGTTATTCCCAGCCTATTCAAAGGATATGCCTGACGAATTACCTGAGATCAAGGTTTTTTCGGAACGGAACATCGGCTATATGATCTGTTTCGCGAAAGAATATGGGAGCTTCATTTTTGCAACAGGCTGTTGCAAAATTACCGGTGCAGGCCTTGCTTGCAGATATTCCCTATGGGGGCATCCCAAAAAATATTCGCTTGAACTTGGCGCCGGATTTGCCTTTGTCGGCTTCAAACCGGAATATGCCGGGAAGTTGAATTATTGCTGCTCCGCTGACGCTCATGCGCTGACACAAATATCCCGCAACCACGGCGTTATTTTTCTCTTGTAACCTCCTGCACTCCTTTTATTTGATATGAATATTCGGTAAATAAAAGGGCCCCGTAGAATGACCGAATATCACAAAAAACGACCAATGCGCATTGAAGAGATAACGTCGGGCAGCTCCCTTACTGGCCTTGAACCTTCGGCGGTTGCAACGGTTATTGCGGGCATTCCAGTTGCTGACGGAGCTGTTCGGGTTATCTACCAGACTCCGGAAGGTACCCTCAAAGAGCGGCTGCTTGGTCGGGCCGATGAAGAGAACATTGCGGTTGCCACCACCGAGCGCCCATGGTCTTTTGATGTAACCGATTATGTGAAAACGGAAATGGGCAAAGCTGACCAGCTTGACGGTCAACGAAAAAGCTCTGTTGGCTTTGCTCTCACCTCTCTTCAGCGTCGGCTGGCCTCAAGCCCTGAATCACGGCATATTGAACGTCAAGGGGCGCGTGAAAGGTGCAATTTTGAAATCAGCGAATTTCTGAAACTGTGAGTATTATGCTAACCGAAGATCAGCTCAAGGTATTACTGACCGATATGGAGGCCGATACTATTGAACGAACGACATCAGTAAGTGATACCGATAAATTCAGTCAGGCGATTTGTGCATTTGCCAATGATTTGCCCAATCATCGAAACCCGAGTTATCTTTTGATAGGAGTAACAGACAAAGGGGTTCTGTCAGGGCTGACTGTTACTGACGAACTTCTCAAAAACCTTGGCGGTATTCGTTCTCAAGGCAATGTGTTACCCCAGCCTTACATGACGGTCGCCAGATTTGCACTCTTCGGTGGAGATGTAGCTGTTGTTGAAGTTCATCCCTCTGATCTTCCTCCGGTGCGTTATAAAGGACGAGTGTATATCAGAGTCGGGCCACGGAAAGGCATCGCCAATGAGCAGGAAGAGCGTGTTCTTGCTGAACGGCGTGTTGCCCTTGCTCGCTCGTTTGATGCCCGGCCATGTTCAGAAGCAACAATTGAAGACATCGCGTTAGGTCAATTCGATGCCTATCGCCGGGAAGCTGTTGATCCTGACACCATTGCGGCAAACAATCGAACTATTGAATTACAGTTGGCATCCTTGCGGCTGTACGACCCCAAACCAGCCTGCCCGACGTTTGGCGGTATATTACTCTTCGGGAAAAACCCCAGATTCTTTTTACCAGGAGCCTATGTTCAATATCTCAAGCTACCCGGAACAGACTTGACGGAACAGCCTGACGACCAGGCAGAGATTTCCGGCGACCTTCACACCCTGTTGCGAGAGCTGGAAGGGAGAATCAAGCTTCTGATACAGACAACCATGCGCAAGGTCAGTGCCTTTGAGGAAAAACTGCAACCAGACTATCCCGAGTGGGCGTTACGGGAGCTGCTTATGAATGCCATCATGCACCGCAACTACGACAGCAATTCACCGGTTCGTTTTTACGCATTCAGTGATCACATTGAGATCCAGAGTCCAGGAGGCCTGTATGGTGAGGCAACACCTGAAAATTTCCCAACCCGTAACAGTTACCGCAATCCGGTTATTGCCGAAGCCATGAAATCACTCGGTTTTGTAAACAGGTTTGGCTATGGTGTTCAGCGAGCGCAAGCGCTTTTGGCACAGAATGGCAACCCACCAGCTCAATTTGAGTTTGATGAGCACTCTGTGTTGGTCAAGATATTTCGGAGGCTTCCATGAAAACCATCGCATTTTTTAACAACAAAGGTGGTATTGGCAAGACCTCGCTTGTCTATCATCTGGCATGGATGTTTGCTGACCATGGCATCAAAACACTTGTGGTCGATCTTGACCCGCAGGCCAACCTCACGGCCATGTTTCTCGATGAAGATCGTCTGGAAACCTTATGGCCCGATGATGAGCATCCAGACACGGTGTATGGAGCAATCCGCCCGATTTTACGGGGAACTGGCGATATTGCTCAACCCAGTGTAGAAATGATCACCAGCACCCTCGCTCTTGTTCCGGGTGACCTTGGTTTATCACGGTTTGAAGACAAACTTTCGGATGCCTGGCCACGATGTCACAACCGCGATGAATCTGCTTTTCGAACCATGACAGCGTTTCATCGTCTTGTACAGCGTGGATCGGAATGGGGCGCAGAGCTGGTGTTGATTGATGTTGGCCCAAATCTCGGTGCCATCAATCGGTCAGCATTGATTGCCTCCGATCAGGTTTGTTTGCCGCTGGCTCCTGATCTTTTCTCTCTGCAAGGTCTCAAGAACCTTGGGCCAACACTTCGAGAGTGGCGTGCCGTATGGGCGGAACTTCTCACCAAAGCTCCTCTGGATCTCCCGATGCCCAGAGGGGCGATGCTGCCTGTTGGTTATATTGTTATGCAGCATGGCATTCTCGATACCCGGCCCGTCAAGGCTTATAAACGCTGGATGGACAGAATACCGCTTGTTTATAGGGATGCTGTTCTGAATGAACCAATTACCTCCTTGCCGCCTGTTGCGCAAGATCCATACTGCCTCTCATTACTCAAGCATTATCGAAGCTTGATGCCAATGGCAATGGAGGCTCGTAAACCGATTTTTTTCCTTAAATCTGCCGACGGGGCTATTGGAGCCCACATCGAAGCCGTGAGGAGTTGCTACCTGGATTTTCAGAATCTGGCAGCTAAAATAGCGGCTGCTGGCGGAATAGCGTTTCAATGAGACGATCACAAGTCACCGCGAAAGTCGGCACTAAGTTGGCACCAAGTCGAAGTTCTCTCTAATTGCTTGAAAGACAGTGAATTGTCAAAACTGATGAGCATTGTGCGTCGCTCAGATCGCACCAAGTTCCGGCACCAAGTCATTAACCCGCTCATCATGGCAGGATTGATTGAAATGACCATTCCGGATAAACCACGAAGCCGCCTGCAAAAATACAGAATAACGGAAAAAGGCAGAACCTGGCTTAGAGAAAGAAAGCAATGATATCAGACTATCCCATAAAATCACCCAGCAAGCTTATTGCCGTTGGACGCAGTGAGGAATGGTTACACGAATTTTCAGAAGTTGGCAGATAACAGAGCGGTCGCGGCAGGTAGAGCAACTGATTTGAGCGACAAGTAATACATGAAAGCACTCTGAGTCTTTTTCGGGTAGCTGTGTTTTGATGGGCTGAACTTGTTTGTTATACCGCAAAAGAAGTTTTTTTGCAAGGGATGTACCGAGAGATCGTGTTTAGTGGCCAAATACCCTCATTGCTTCTTGATGTATTGTAAAATGTTTAGATATAATGAATTAGGTGGGGCATACGATACGAATAACATGACTGAGGAGGACAGCAAATGCAATGGTCAGAAATTCGAAAACAATACCCCAGTAAGTTTGTATTACTGGGAGAGATAGTAGAAGAGAAAATATCAGAGACCCAGTCGAAAATTCTTGAAGGAACGGTTTTGAAAATCAGTGATAATGGAAAAGAGATAAGACAAGTTTATCAAGAATACAAACATAAGGGCAGGGAGGTTTTATATTCTCTTCCTTCAACGCCGGAAGAATTCATTGTCGAACATATTCCCTATAAAGGAATTATGAGGTGAACTTTGAATTGAAGCATGGATTGAGTGTGCCATTCTGATGCCATGAAATCCGAGAGCTTTGGGCAGTATGAAAAAATGTGTTAATTTAGCTGGGAATGTAGAGTCTGCTTGAAAAATGGAGAAGTAGCTTCGCTCGTATGCCGTTCAGCAGTTACGTCCAACTTGTTACCTGATGGGTAAATAACCTTACCCCGGAGAAGGAAATATGAAACAGTCAGTCACAATCTCAACATCACCTGCCGTCAATCATATAAGTACAGCGGCGGCGTTTTATCGGGTCTTTTGTGCTTTGCCTAAAAAAGACCGTATTGCTGTCGCCAGCTATATTTTTCAGGATACAGAGATGCGAGAGCTTTTGGAGTTAACAGAAATTCCCAATGACCTGACACTCAATAGTTTTGAGGAAGATAAATCATGTATGCCCGTATTTACTTCACTGCAGTCGTTACGTGAGGACTTGTTGTCGTGATGTATCAGATTCGAAGAACCACGCAATTTAAAAAAGATATCAAGCGTGTGCTGAAACGGGGAAAAGAGCTTGAACAACTACTCACGGTCGTTCAGAATCTTGCCGAAGGAGAGCCTCTGGATTCAGTTTATCTTGATCATCCGCTGAAAGGTCAATATCATGGAAAGCGTGATTGTCATCTGGAACCAGACTGGATTTTGATTTACGCCATAGAGGCTCAAGAATTAGTGCTGTATCGCACAGGTTCTCATGCCGATTTGTTCAGATAATGAAGAATAATTGAATTGTATACGCCTCGAACGGAACTATGCCGTCGACAGTATGAAGCCTGACGTTCAAAAAGCGCTATCAATTCTGGATACCTACCAAGGGGAAAGCGCATTGCCTGTCATGCCGAACGGGAGGTGGAGCTGAAAGCCTGCAATAAGAAAATCAAAGATATTAAAGAGCACAAAGAGAAGCTGGTTGAAGAGGCCCGCAACAAGATTGACAGTGCTGAAGCGAGGCAACTCATTCTTGCCCGCTGGGAACGAACGCTTTACGCAACGGTTGAAGAGTACCTTGCCCAATACAGCCGGGTGCTACGCTCAAGCCTCGAAAACCTCTGGGAGAAAGATCATCAGCCATTGCACAGCATTCTGAAAGAGCGGGATGCTGCAAGTGTTGAGTTGGCAGGGTATTTGATGGAGTTGGGGTATGAGTGAACAATTCGTAGGCTTGGGCAATAAAAAACCCCGGGATCATCACCGACTCAAGGTCGGGAGAGGATTTCTCCGGGGATTGCACAAAGCTTTGGAGATCAAGTATAAAGGGTAATCAACCTCTCTGGTGCGGCTTGGTTAAGCCTTTTTTCTCTCGACAAGGTAACCGGAAACATACTTATGGATAATACTCGACATGAGAGTCTGGTATGGAATGCCTTCTTGCACTGCGATAAGCTGCACTTGATCTAAATCCTTTGAAGTCATTCGAATACTGATTCTCTTGTTTTGATTCAGCGTGTTCTTTGCGCACTGCTGGAGCTTGTTAATTTCTTTTTTTGCATCCTTGACCGATACCCATTCTCCATTTTCCCAGGATTCAAGGATATCCTTTTCTTCGTCATCCAGAACGCTCTTTTTCATCTTTCTGCCCTCACGTATTTATTGGTAGCTTTTCTACTGGGAATAATTGTCTTGAGAAATATCTCATCATTATTCTCAACATAAGGAACAATATAGGCGTAAGCCTCAATCATAACTACAGCAATTTTCTGCCCAGGATACTTTTCTTGATTTGGATGTTCAAGGTTATCCAAGACTTCTCCTTTTTCCATGAGAAGTACCACTTGCTCAAAGCATACCCCTCTGCTTTGCTTCAGCAGTTCGTTTTTGTCGTTGTCCCAGCGAAAAATATTTATGGCCTAAACTACGACAATATGTGCCTTATTGTCAATACATTTTCACCAGATAAATTTTTCTGTCCAAAACTACATAGGGGTTGGCTCGGGCGGTATGGAGGGCTCGTGGAGCGAAGAGGATTACGATGTCTACCCCAAGGCGGAGCTTGCTGACGTCAAGGCGCAGATCAAGAGTTTGGGCGGGGAGCTGAAAGAGATTGAGCGGACGATTAAAATAAACAGCAGCAGGTCAAAGCGCTGAAACATGCAGGCGAATCTTTCCTGTCGATTGAAAACGAGATTGCCACGTTGACACCACAAGCAGAGGCATTGTGTGATCGTATTGCCGAACAGGAAAAGCGCATTGCCCGTCATGCCGAACGGGAGGCGAAGCTGAAAGCCTGCAAGAAGATCATCAAAGAGATTAAAGAGCGCAAAGAGAAACTGGTCGAAGAGGCCCGCAACAAGATTGACAGTGCTGAAGCCAGGCAACTCATTCTTGCCCGGTGGGAACGGACGCTTTACACAACGGTTGAAGAGTACCTTGCCCAATACAGCCGGGCGCTCCGCTCAAGCCTCGAAAACCTCTGGGAGAAATATCATCAGCCGTTGTACAGCATTTTGAAAGAACGGGATGCGGTGAGTATTGAGCTGGCAGGGTATTTGATGGAGTTGGGGTATGAGTGAACAAAGCAATATCACAGATCTCAAACAATGGTATCTCTTTTATCATTAAACAAATGCAATAAGCTAACAGCTTGTTGGCCAATTACACAACTGAACCCGGGCAGCACATCAAATTGAAATCAGGATTATACCAGCGTGAAGGCTGAAAAGAACAAAGCACAATGGTGGGGAGTATTGGCCTAAAACTGAAATTCCCTACACTCAAAGTTCGTATGAAAGTGGGCATTATTTGCATCAATAAATTGTTTTTATTTAATATTCTATTAGCTTTATTTGAAAGGAGTCACTCTGTGAACGTTATCTTTGTTCGGCCATGAAATCATGCTTAAGTATAAAAGCCCGGATGATTCGCTCTCTTGCCATGAGGCGTAGCGAAATTATTTTGCGTTCCGATTTTACACCTATCGGCAGTCAAAGCCAGATCAGCCGCACTCTGAATGAATTTGTCAGTGAAGGGCGGCTTGTGCGAATTGGCTACGGAGTTTTTGCCAAAGCCAGAATCAGTTCGATCAGCGGTAAAGCGGTACCTCGTGAACCACTGGAAGTGCTTGCAGAAGAAACGCTCAGACGTCTGCGTATTGACGCAATACCAGGCAAGGCCCAACGTGACTATGCCTCGGGGCAAAGTACCCAGGTTCCGGTACAGGCAGTTTTCAATACCGGACGACGTCGAATCAGCCGCAAATTAATGCTCGGAAATCGCTCGATCCGGTATGAGAACAATTACAGCGCATGAGCGGATAGCGGCGCCAGGTACTGGAGCGAAGCAATCTGTTTTGATGGAGCGAACTTGTTTGTTATACTGCAAAAGGATCGTTGTTAGTGCAAGGGTAAAATATCCGAATCTTTACCCGGTATCCAGAAAACATTATTGGTTCAATAAAAGAGTTCTTGTTATATGAAAAAGCGACAGATGAATACAGATATCTTGACAATTCAATTGCCGACAGACGAAATCAGTTTTTTCAGACAGTATGCCGAAAGGCACAGAATTACTATTTCAGAACTGATAGATCGTTATGCAAGAGGTTTGCAGGTATCGCAGACAGACGATCTTCATCCTGATATTCAGAAAATTACAGGGATCATTCCGAGAGATATTGATACGGATGAAATATTTTATCAGCATTCAATGGAAAAGCATACATGAAAGTCATGCTTGATCTGAAAGTTATGCTTGATGTTTTTCAGGAACGTCATCCTTACTATTACGCATCGGCATCGGTAATCAGCAAAGTCCTTAATAAAGAAATAACAGGATTGTTGCCATCTCATGCCATTACTACGATTCAGTATATCACATCAAAATATTCTGGAAAACAGAAAGCCGATGAAACGATAGACTGGATGCTTACCCATTTTGATATTGCAGCGGCTGACAAAAATTCGTTTATCAGCGCAAGAAAAATGGGAATCAGTGACTTTGAAGACGGTGTCGTTGCGAGTTTATCTGAATTGACAAACTGTGATTTTATTATTACCCGCAATATTTCTGATTTCAAAAAATCCCCGATTAAAGCACTGACACCCGAGGAATTTTTAAATATTTACACCAATACATAGCCCTCAGTTGCAGTCGATTACAACCGCTGAACGTTATGTTGAATGGACACTGCGGACTAAAAAGAATTTCCAATCCTCGAACGCCCTCCCATGTCAGCCTAAAAAAACAAAACCCCCAATGGCTCATAAACTTTCACTGTCGTGGTTAGAAAACTTCCTTGAAGAGGCGTGCGAATCGCTGCGCGGGCATAAGGATGCTTCGGAGTTCAAGGAGTATGTCATTGCCATGCTCTTTCTGAAACGAGTCAACGACCAGTTTGCTCTTGAGCGCCTGATGCGGAAAGGGCAGCTTGAAAAACGTGGTGTAGCAGGCAAAGAGCTCGAAGAGGGGCTGGAGCGTGAAGATGCCTACAAGTTCTTTGTGCCGCAGCGTGCCCGCTGGGAAAAAATCAAGCATCAAAAGCAGGAGGTTGGCTCTGAGCTGATGAAAGCCTTTGCCGAGCTGGAAGAGAAGAATCAGAACCTCACGATGTTCATGCGCATCTGTATGGCGGTATTCCCGGAGCTGAAGTTGAAGCTCTTGCTGAGTACTGGAAAAGCTACGCCGGTATTCGTGAACAACTTTTTGTGCCGGTGAAGAACCGTTGACCACTTGGGGGGAAGGCGGTTGACGTTTTTTTTGGTAGATGTGTTTTGTTGGGCTGAACTTGTTTGTTATACTGCAAAAGGTCGTTTTTGGCTCAAGGGCTGTGCAGGTTTAGGGGTAAAGTGAGTAATTTCAGTTTCGCGTCATCCATTGTCGTGTAACAATGCTGGCTGATTTTGCTTCTGAGTTGCTGCAAGAGTATCTTATCGAATAAGTGAAGGTCGTTATAATTATTAACAGGAGTTATTATGCAAACAGTTACAGTGTCACCAAAACGCCAGGTTGTTATTCCTCGACACTTGACGGAATCCTTGCATCTTCATCCTGGCCAAAAATTACAGGTTGTTGAATATCAAGGCCGAATTGAGCTTATCCCGGATCGTGAAATATCTGATCTTCGTGGTTTTGTTAAAGGCATCAATACTGATTTTAAGAGAGACGAAGAGCGAGTATGAACATTGTAGATTCTTCGGGTTGGCTATCATTTTTTGCTGATGAGCCTTCCGCAAAGCATTTCAAAGTTCCGCTATCTGATATCAGCTCGCTTATTGTTCCTGTTATTACTATTTACGAGGTGTCAAAGGTACTTTTACGTGAGTCTGGAGAAAATGAGGTGTTGCAGGCGGTTTCGGCAATGCAAAAGGGGAAAGTTATTGATTTTACCGCAAAGTTAGCGCTTTCTGCATCACAACTCAGTTTGCAGTACAGATTACCAATGGCGGATAGTATCATTTTGGCGACAGCCCAAGACTATGGCGGAACTATTTGGACACAGGATATAGATTTTAAGGGGATTCCAGGGGTTAACTATTTTCAGAAATTTTAAAATTCGTTTCTTGAGGTCATCTCCATTCGTATCTGAAACTCCGTAAAGCACATCATGGATGGAACGCACAAATTCTTTATCTCACCGATGCAGAAGCCGGGCAAAAACCGGATGTTGTCGTTGATCAGGCAGAAAATTCAGGTAAAGTTCTGATAGGGGGAAAGATGGACGCATATTTGCCTTGACTCCTGAAAATATTGCTGCGTCTCCATTGGATGTCCCAACCATTAAAGCTCAAATTTCGACGAATGAGATTGTAGATTGTATCCGTGAAGGAAGGGAACGGTAGAACAATCGGCTTAAGCCGACCTTAGAACCGTGGTTTGTTTTCGATCAGCACAGTATCGGGTGGGTTGGCTTGCCATTGAATGGAGACTGATTGCTACGGATAACTGCTCAAATAATAGGGATCTGCAATCTTCAACCGCACAACAAGCCTTCAACCCTCTACCCATGTCAGCCCAAAAAAACAAAACCCTCAATGGCTCATAAACTTTCACTGTCGTGGTTAGAAAACTTCCTTGAAGAGGCGTGCGAATCGCTGCGCGGGCATAAGGATGCTTCGGAGTTCAAGGAGTATGTCATTGCCATGCTCTTTCTGAAACGAGTCAACGACCAGTTTGCCCTTGAACGCCTGATGCGAAAAGGGCAGCTTGAAAAACGTGGTGTAGCTGGCAAGGAGCTCGAAGCTGGGCTGGAGCGTGAAGATGCCTACAAGTTCTTTGTGCCGCAACGTGCCCGCTTGGAAAAAATCAAGCATCAAAAGCAGGAGGTTGGGCTCTGAGCTGATGAAAGCCTTTGCCGAACTGGAAGAGAAGAATCTCGGCAGCCTTGAAGGCGTTCTGAAACCGATCGACTTCAATAAAACCTTCGGTAAAAACAACAAGCGGATTACCGATGCCGACATGGTTGAACTCATCGCCCATTTCAACAAGGTGGTGCTTACCGATGACAACCTCGATTTTCCCGATCTGCTTGGCTCTGCTTATGAATACCTGATCAAATACTTTGCCACGGAACTACCTGGGGCTTGTGCAAACTGAACATGCTCTTTCATGACATTCTGGATGCACAGATTGAAAACGGCGACACGCTCAATGAGCCAAAGCACCGGGAGGGGGCGGAGCTGAAGTTGAAGCCCTTGCCGAGTACTGGAAAAGTTACGCAGGTATTCGGGAACAATTTTTTGTGCCGGTGAAGAACGGCTAATGTGAATTCGTACCGTCCATTGCAGGCAAAGAGTATTTTGACGAGTATCAATTGTGTGTTATACTGCAAAGTATCGTTACTCTGACAAGGCAACCACTCATGATTGGTGGCAATTAGTGTATTTTTCTGATCAATATACAATCAGGAAGAAAGATTGTAACTCGCCTTTATGTATTTCATTAGTGGTATATTAACTGTCTTCTGATTGGCGATATTATCTGTATTGCGATTCAATGATATGCCATTCAAGCGGATCAGTTTTACAAAGTGTTATGCACAATGAAACATTGATTGTAACAAGCTTTTATGCCTGATGTTCAAGTTCTGACAAAAGGTGCCGCAACTAAGTCGGCTAAAACTCTTGGCACGTCATCCTGTGCCAAGGAACAATCGGCTGCCTCAAAAACACTCGTCAAACGTTCAGTTACAACACGGAAAGTCCATGTGGCACCCAAAACAGGTTCAGTTTCCCGTGCAGCCGCAAAAAGTGCCGTGAAAAAAGCCATTGCAAGTCGTAACATGGAGAGTTGCAAGAGGTGAGATGGCAACATCATTGTACGTATACTGTTGAGGAATGATGCTTTAGGCCGTTGCTGTACCCAGGATAGAGTTTTCTGCACTATACTATTCCAACAATGCTGACTATTCAACATACTGAAGAGGATCTAAGCCGGGCTTACGTTCAGGCAATTGCCGCAAAAGCAGGGGTGAATTTGAGCATGAAAGATCGCTCACACGATTATACTATTGATGGCACATTTCATCAGGTATCTTACTTCAATGGCCATTACCATGAAACTGGTTTCAGTCTTGATTTTCAGCTCAAAGCATCAAAAAACTGTATCATTGATGATACACATCTTCGTTATGATCTGGATGTTGAAACCCACAATTATCTGGTTGATCGTGCTCCAAGAGCTGCCACTACGCCGGTAATTCTTATTTTGATGGTATTACCTGAAGCTGAAAGCGAGTGGCTCTCTCTTTCAGAGGAAGAGTTGGTGTTGCGTCGCTGCTGTTATTGGATCTACCTCTCTGGAGAGAGAAGCAAGAATGCGAGAACGCAACGAATTGAAATAAGCAGGCAAAACTTCCTGACTCCAAACATCCTGAACGAGGTGTTAACTGCCCTTGAGAAAGGAGAACTTCCATCATGAACAATCACGATATAAGCATTCAGCTCCGCGTAGAAGATATAACCGCCTACATTCGTAAAGCCGGTTGGACCAAGCTTGAGCATCCCAATCCATCCTTACTCGTTTACCAATACGAGCGTAACGACGATTACAACAACCAGATCAAGCTTGTTCTTCCAAACGGTAACGACTATCGGGATGCTGTTGCCAAAATCCATTCAGCGGCCAAACTTATCGCGGCACTTGAGCAAGTTTCCGTTTCAGATATTGTCCAGAAGATAAAAAACCGCTCGCTTGATATTTTTCGTCAGCGGATATACAGCAGCGCCCGCCTGACAAGTTTACCCCTTGAACTGGCACCTTTGGTTATTTCACGCCTGCGCGATCTGGTCTATTATGCCGCCTGTGCGGAGGAAGATAATCAGCCCTACTTTGCCAAAGGGCGGAAAATTGGAAAGGAGTATACCCATAAATGCAGGTTTGGTCACACGTTTCAGGGCAGCTTTGGACTGACCATCGAAATGCCATTGCCACCCTCCACCCTCACCCTGCTTCCTGATATTGAAGCATCACCGCTTGAACGACGGGTTATGGAGCGCATTGTACGGGGTTTGCAATTTGCCGTTAAAGGTGTTCGTGAAAGTGATATCGGCATCATGACCAGCAACTATGAACAAGGCTTCAATGCAAACTTGTGCGAAGTTATGAAAGAGCTTACTGAAGATCTTGATGATTTTAATCTTGAGTACTCAATGCTTTGGTCTCCCGAATTTAACGCCAGCTCCGATGTAAGTTCATTTTCAAACATCATTATTGAACCATCAGTTTTTCGGCCATATTTTGAAGCCGCCGCAAAATCACTTCGGGCAGTAACTGAATCGCATGAAACGGAAATAATCGGTAAAATCATACAGTTAAAAGCTGAATCAATCGACACCGATGATGATTCAAGCGACTCCGACGGAAGGCAGGTGATCATTGCCTGGGATATCGGCAACAATCGCAAGGTAAATATCAAGGTCTCCCTGAGCCCCGAGAATTACCGTACAGCATGTGATGCGCATAAAGATAACAAAACCGTATCAGTCATGGGACGGCCCGAAAAAGTCGGCAAATCGTGGGTATTAACCTCACCGGCAAATTTTGCCATCAATGAAAACGGTGCATAGGTGTGTATATATTCTGTTCAAACCGGATATTCAGGATGATGAAGCCATCTGGTTGATGTTTCCACTCAGAAATGCGGCTGGGACATTACCATATATCCGCAAGGCATCAGGGTTGAAAGACCGGTCACATATACATAAAAGCTTTTTGCACACATGGGGTGCAAAGCGGTTGACGTCTTTTTCGGGTAGATGTGTTTTGATGGGCTGAACTTGTTTGTTATACTGCGAAAGAAGGTTTTTTGGCAAGGTATGTACCGAGAGATCGTGTTTGGTGCTCAAATACCCTCATTACTTCTTGATGTATGGCAACAGGTTTTGATATAATGAATTAGGTAGGGCATACGATACGAATAACATGACTGAGGAGGAGAGCAAATGCAATGGTCAGAAATACGAAAACAATACCCCAGTAAGTTTGTATTACTGGGAGAGATAGTAGAAGAGAAAATGTCAGAGACTCAGTCGAAAATTCTGGAAGGAACGGTTCTGAAAATCAGTGATAATGGAAAAGAGATAAGACAAGTTTACCAAGAATACAAACATAAGGGTAGGGAGGTTTTATATTCTCTTCCTTCAACGCCGGAAGAATTCATTGTCGAAAATATTCCCTATAAAGGAATTATGAGGTGAATTTTGAATTGAAGCATGGATTGATATGGATCACTTTTGAACTGATTTATGAGGGAAACAGCGTAGTAATAGACAACTGAATTGTAGATACAGGTTCGGCAGCGACTGCAATTGATATTGATCTGGTCAACTTCAATTACGGCAAATCAGCGATAGTCAAACGATTATTTGGGATAGGAGGAGGAACTCAGGAAGTAGTTTCTCAAAATCGCCATCCAAAAATGGAGGCACTTATTCGCAAAGCAGGCGACCAGCTCATCAGGCGTCGGTTTGCAACTATTCCTGAATTGATTGCAGGCGTTTACGCCAGTCTGGTAGAATATCTTGGACGATGGGGAGCGATTACGACCGGCCCTTTCGATGCCTCAGCCTGCCGGGGAGCTGCACTCACCCATATTTCAGAAGAGAAGGTGGCAACATTTCTTGATCGGGCAGTGCATGAACGCGGTTATGCCCATGGCCGGGGAACACCGATGCGTAGCGCACTGGTTCATCTCAATCTACTCGACATTGATCGACCGAGTAACGCGGCCATACTACTCTTTGGAGTTCAACCGCAGCGCTTTCTGCTTTCATCCGAAGTCAAGTGTCTCCATTTTCACGGAACCCAGGTGAGGAAACCGATTCCCTCTTATCAGGTTTATAAAGGCGACCTCTTTCAACTGGTCGATTCCGCTATAGACTTCGTGATGGGCAAGCTCAACAGAGCTGTAGGTACCCGTGCTTTAAGCAACGAGGCCCCGGTCACCTACGAAATTCCCCGTGATGCCGTTGCGGAAGCAATTGTCAACGGCATTGCGCACCGCGACTACAGTTCCAACGCTTCTGTTCAGGTCATGCTCTTTTCTGACCGGCGTGAGGTGTGGAACCCGGGAAGCTTGCCGCCATCCTTGACTATCGACTCCCTGCGGCGCCCTCATGCTTCGATACCGCACAACCCGCTTATTGCTGAATCTCTTTTTTTGACCCGAATCGTTGAACGGGCAGGTTCAGGCATTCTCGACATGATTGAACTTTGCGCCGAGAGTGGGCTCAGATCGCCGGACTTTCGACAGGATGCTGGTTCATTTGTACAAACGTTATGGAGGTCGGTTCAAAGTGGATCAACAGAAGAGCGAGGTGCGACCCAGTCAACGACCCGGTCGGCGACCCAGTCAGCGACCCAGCCGGAAATTCAGGTACATCTCCCGATGTTTCGGCTTACGGAGGTATTGGAAGATCACAATCTCTCTGCCGGACAACTGCGTGAAGCCCTGGAGATTAAACATCGTCCGACATTCAGAAAAAACTACATTCATCCCGCAATAAAAGCGGGTTATATTGAGCTGACAATTCCAGAGATACCAACAAGCAGATTGCAGAAATATCGACTTACTGACGCAGGTCGTGCATGGTTAGCAATTGCACGAGAAGGAAAAAAGAGATCGTTATGACCTATCCCATAAAATCACTCCGCAAGCTCATCAAGGTTGCTCTGCCGCTGGATGCAGTGAGGAATGGTTACACGGATTTTCAGAACATTGCCAATCCGCCATTTTCGCAGAACTATTCGACCGACAGCATGAAGTTCAAAGACCGCTATCAATTCTGGATGCCCACCAAGGGCAAAGCGGATTTCATGTTTGTCCAGCATATCATCAGTACGCTCAAATCCACCGGGCGCATGGCGGTGATTATGCCGCACGGTGTTCTTTTCCGTGGTGGTGAAGAGCGTAAAATGCGGGAGTGGATGATCAGGCGCGGCTATCTTGAAGCGGTTATCGGGCTGCCACCGGCCCTTTTTTACGGTACAGGCATTCCCGCCTCCATTCTCATTATCAACCGAGCCGGTGCCGCAACCCGCAAGGAGGTACTCTTTATCAATGCCGACCACGAATACAAAGAGGGCAAGGTTCAGAACACCCTGCGCTCAGAAGATATCGAGAAGATAGCTTATGTCTATCGGAACAGACGGTCGCTCAACAAATACAGCAAACTGGTCACGGTTGCAGAGCTGGAAAAAGAGGAGTTCAACTGCAACATCCGTCGCTATGTCGATAACAGCCCGCCCGCCGAACCGCACGATGTTCATGCGCATCTGCATGGCGGTATTCCCGGAGCTGAAGTTGAAGCCCTTGCCGAGTACTGGAAGAGCTACGCCGGTATTCGTGAACAACTTTTTGTGCCGGTGAAGAACAGCTACTGTGAATTTGTACCGTCCATTGCAAGCAAAGAGAGTTTAAAAGCATTTCTGGATGCAAGCAGCGAACTGAAGAGCAAACACCTGGAGTTTGCGCAAAGCCTTGCCGACTGGTGGAAAGAAAACCTGCCAGCACTGGAAGATTTGCCAAAAAATCAGAACGTCTATGACCTCTACCACGCTTTTTCCGCAACCATAGCCGATCGCATCAGCAAGCTTGGTATTCTGGATGAGTTCAAAAGTCGCGGTGCCTTTGCCAGTTACTGGAACGCTCTCTTTACCGACCTTTGCAGCGTCTCGGCCAGCGGATGGAATGCCGACCTTATTCCCGATGAGGAGATTCTGCAAAGCCAGTTTCCCAATGTGCTCAAGGAGATGAATGATAATGAAGCGCGGCGTGATGAGTTGGATGCGTTGTTCAAGGAGGTGAACGAACTGGAGGAGGGCGCGTGGAGCGAAGAGGATTACGATGTTTACCCCAAGGCCGAGCTTGCCGAAGTCAAGGCGCAGATCAAGAGTTTGGGCGGGGAGCTGAAAGAGATTGAGCGGGCCATTAAAAACAAAAGGCAGCAGGTCAAAGCGCTGAAACAAGCAGGCGAATCTTTTCAGTCGATTGAAAACGAGATTGCCACGTTGATACCACAAGCAGAGGTATTGAGTGATCGCATTGCCGAACAGGAAAAGCGCATTGCTCGTCATGCGGAACGGGAGGCGGAGCTGAAAGCCTGCAAGAAGATCATCAAAGAGATTAAAGAGCGCAAAGAGAAGCTGGTTGAAGAGGCCCGCAACAAGATTGACAGCGCTGAAGCCAGGCAACTCATTCTTGCAAGGTGGGAACGGACGCTTTATACAACAGTTGAAGAGTACCTTGCCCAGTACAGCCGAGCGCTTCGCTCAAGCCTCGAAAACCTCTGGGAGAAATATCATCAGCCATTGCACAGTATTCTGAAAGAACGGGATGCTGCAAGTGTTGAGTTGGCAGGGTATTTGATGGAGTTGGGGTATGAGTGAACAATTCGCAGGCTTGGGCAATAAAATCCCCCGGGATCGTCACCGACTCGAGGTGGGGAACGGATTTCTCAGCGAGCCATCATACAAGAAAAGAGTAAGCTGATGGCGGAGGTGATGAAAAAAGCTATATTGCAAACTATTGTAGCCGGTTTAGACTGATCTGTACCAGCCGCGATGATGATCGGTGATGTTGTTTTCTGTCTCTATTAATTTTGCGACATTCTGGCAAGCAGCATGAAGTCAGTTTACATAGAATCATCCGTCATAAGCTATATTACAGCTCGTCCAAGCAGGGATGTGGTGACATCTGCGCGACAGGCTATCACTATTGAATGGTGGGAGACCTACAGGGATCTCTTTGATGTTTTTATATCAGAATTGGTGTTAGAGGAAATTGGAACTGGTGATCTACAAGCTGCAAGTAATCGGTTGGCATTCATTGAAAATATCCCCGTGCTTGTGGCAACAGATAGTGCGAAGGAATTAGCCAAGGCTTTAATTGTAGAAAATGCTATTCCTGCCTCAAGCGCAGAAGACGCATTACATATCAGTATTGCCGCTGTGCAAGGTATAGATTTTCTGCTTACATGGAATTTCAAGCACATAAATAACGCAAACATGAGAAATAAAATAACTCAAGTTGTCAATCATTTGAATTTTCGTAGTCCAATACTTTGTTCCCCGGAGGAGTTAATCAATGAAAGATGATCCAATCGTAGAAGAAATCCGTAGAGTTAGAAGTGCCCATGCGGCGAGATATGGCAACGATCTTGATCGTATTTTTGCGGCCATCAAAGAGTCAGAAAAAAAATCTACCGCCAAGTTGGTTAATCGTGAGCCAATACTTCAATCGTTATCTGATGCGGTTGAACGATACCAGTCCTTGATGAAGGGTTAAAGAGTAAACTCAGATGAAAAAAGCCTCTGCAAAAAATTCAGGGAAAGTTCGGATCCGGGGAAAAGATGGGCGCATATTTGCCTTGACTCCTGAAAATATTGCGGTATCTCCGTTGGATGTACCAACCATTAACGCTAAAATTTCAGCAAAGGAGATTGTAGATTTTATCCGTGAAGGAAGGGAAAGGTGGAACAATCGGTTTAAGCCGACCTGAGAGCTGTGGTGTGTTTTCGATCAGCACAGCATCGGGTGGCTTGGCTTGCCATAGAATGGAGACTGATCGCTACGGATAACTGACGAAATAATAGGCATCTGCCATTTTTGAACCTCCTCCCATGTCAGCCTCAAAAAACAAAAAACTCAATGGCTCATAAACTTTCACTGTCGTGGTTAGAAAACTTCCTTGAAGAGGCGTGCGAATCGCTGCGCGGGAACATGGATGCTTCGGAGTTCAAGGAGTATGTCATTGCCATGCTCTTTCTGAAACGAGTCAACGACCAGTTTGCCCTTGAACGCCTGATGCGAAAAGGGCAGCTTGAAAAACGAGGTGTAGCAGGGATGGAGCTGGGAGAGGGTCTTGAGCGTGAAGATGCCTACAAGTTCTTTGTCCCGCACCCGCTGGGAGAGAATCAAGCATCAAAAGCAGGAGGTGGGCTCAGAGTTGATGAAAGCCTTTGCCGAGCTGGAAGAGAAGAATCTCGGTAGCCTTGAAGGCGTTCTGAAACCGATCGACTTCAATAAAACCTTTGGCAAAAACAACAAGCGGATTACCGATGCCGACATGGTTGAACTCATCGCCCATTTCGACAAGGTGGTGCTCACCGATGACAATCTCGAGTTTCCCGATCTGCTTGGTTCGGCTTATGAATACCTGATCAAATACTTTGCCGACAGTGCAGGGAAAAAAGGGGGCGAATTCTATACCCCTCGTACCGTTGTCAAGCTGCTGGTAACCATTCTCGACCCGGCGCAGGATGCCGAGATCTGCGACCCCACAGTTGGCTCGGTCGGCATGCTGATTGAATCGTTCAACTATGTCGAAAGCAAGTATGGCAGTGCCAGAAAACTGACTCTCTACGGTCAGGAAAAGAACGGAACCACCTGGGGTTTGTGCAAACTGAACATGCTCTTTCATGACACAAATGCAATCACCACCCCACCCCTTCGGGGCACCCCTCCGGAGGAGGGGAATCAAGAAGATGAGCTGCGAGAGCAAATTCCCCTCCCTCGGAGGGGTGGCAGGCGAAGCCTGACGGGGTGGTTACGTCAGCAATCATAACCCCAGCGGCATTGAGTGATCGCATTGCCGAACAGGAAAAGCGCATTGCCCGACATGCAGAACGGGAGGCTGAGCTGAAAGCCTGCAAGAAGATCATCAAAGAGATTAAAGAGCGCAAAGAGAAGCTGGTAGAAAAGGCCCGCAACAAGATTGACAACACTGAAGCCCGGCAATTCATTCTTGCGCGGTGGGAACGGACGCTTTACGCAACGGTTGGAGAGTTTTTTGCCCAATACAGCCGGGCGCTCCGCTCAAGCCTCGAAAACCTCTGGGAAAAGTATCATCAGCCATTGCACAGCATTCTGAAAGAACGGGATGCTGCGAGTGTTGAGCTGGCAGGGTATTTGATGGAGTTGGGGTATGAGTGAGGAATTTAGGGGGGGCTGGTGGAGTTGTTCCGCAGACCACTCGGGATACATGCAGTTGACGTCTTTTTTAGGGTAGATGTGTTTTGATGGGCTGAACTTGTTAGTTATACTGCAAAAGAAGGTTTTTTGAGAAGGGATGTTCCGGGACTGCCTTGACCGGGCCGCAGCCTGAGCTCAAACGTTAAATAATGTTAGGTTTCACAAAGGAGCTTGTATGACAGGATTAGAGTATGTAAATGGTGTTCTTAACAAGTATGCTGTTGACCCAAAAAAGGCCGCTCAGTACCACTCTTATCTTATTCCATATATTACAGAATGGGCGAATGGCTATTTGGTTGATGTAAAAATATCCGGTTCATCAGCAAAAGGTACAGCTGTTTCAAGTGGGACAGATGTTGATCTCTTTATCTCCCTGACTTCAATAACTAACAATACGCTCAATGAAATATACGAGTCTCTTTTTTCGTATATGAAAAATAAAGGATTTACAGTACGGCGTCAAAATGTATCAATTGGAATTGACCATAACTCGAATCAAATTGATCTTGTTCCAGGAAGACGACAAGGTCAGTATGGAAATGATCATAGCTTGTATGTGAGCAAAAAGAACTCATGGACAAAAACGAATATTGATACCCATATTTCTCAAGTTTCAAATTCAAATAGACTAAATGAAATTAAGCTCGCGAAAATATGGAGGAACGCAAAAAGCCTTGATTTCCCGTCCTTCTATTTAGAATTGGTAATCATGGATGCTCTTTATAACAAGACAGTCGGTGCAACCGACACAAATTTTCTTGCTGCGCTAAATTTCATCGCATCAAATATTGAATCCAAATGTTATCTCGATCCCTCAAATACCAATAATTGCATATCCGATCAGATCAGTGCTGCCGAGAAAAAAAGAATTGCAACAGCCGCTAAGAATAGCATTAGTCAAAAAATGTGGAAGGACGTTGTGGCATGAGTTGCAAAGCGAAAGACGCATCAAACATTGACGGTAAGACTTTTTTGCAACAGTCTTTTGCCATGCAACAAGCTATGCTAAAAACGCAGCTTGAAATGTCGAGTGCATCTATTACCCACAACGGAACAATGGGAGATGTAAACGAAAAACATTTTATTGAGATGGTTAGGAAATACCTGCCAGATCGATATGCTGTGGATACAGGAATAGTGATTGATTCAAATGGAAAAACAAGCGATCAAATTGATGTTGTGATTTTTGATAATCAGTACACACCAACACTATTAGATCAACAAAATCACCGATTCATCCCAGCAGAATCGGTATACGCTGTTTTTGAGGTAAAGCCTCATATTGACAAAGTATATTTGGAATATGCTGGGGGAAAAGCAGAATCGGTTAGAACTCTATACAGAACAAGCGTGCCGATTACCCATGCAGGTGGCGTTTTTCCTGCAAAATCACATTTCGAAATAATTGCAGGAATCGTCGCTACCAATATTAGTTGGACAGACAACTTTGGCACTGCATTTACTTCAGCACTCTCACAACTGACCGCAATTCAACGGATTGACTGTGGCTTGGCGGTAAGTGGGGCTTCTTTCGACACATTTAACAATGATCATTCCTTTACGTTTGGTCCATCTCAAAACGCATTGGTCTATTTTCTCTTTCGGCTCCTTCAAAAGCTGCAATCGTTGGGCACTGTCCCGGCTATTGATTGGAATGCATATGCCAAAAACCTTGAAACCTAACCCATCATTCAAAACGGACTGGTGCGATAAAGCCGTGATAGTCAGTTAATTCAGATCTTGAATGGGTGTCACGGCCCTGTTAATTGATGAAATTATGCTGGTCTGCTATTCCCAAGCGTACCCCAAGAACACTACCACCCGTGGCATTCAAAAAATATAGACATAAATGGCTCATAAACTTTCATTGTCGTGGTTGGAAAACTTCCCAGAAGAGGACTGCGAATCGCTACGTGAGAATATAGATACTGCAAGTGTTGAGCTGGCAGGATATTTGAAGGAGTTTGGATATGAGTGAACTGACATTTTACAAGACGCTGCTGATCGACATTAAACAGCGAATACGACAAGCGCAAACAAAAGCGATTCTCTCTGCAAATTCGGAGTTGATTGCCATGTATTGGGATATCGGAAAGATGCTTGAGGAGAAACAAAAGGTGCTTGGTTGGGGAGCTGCGGTTATTCCCAGGCTTTCAAAGGATATCCACAACGAATTGCCTGAGATCAAAGGGCTTTTCGGAACGGAACATCGGGTATATGATCCGTTTTGCCAGAGAATACGGGGCATCAATTTTGCAACAGGCTGTTGCAAAATTACCGGAGCAGGCTTTGCTTGCAGGTATTCCCTGGGGTCATCACTGCTTGTTGATTGAAAAAATCAAGGATCTACCGGTTCGATTCTGGTACATGGAGCAGACTGCAATAAATGGCTGGAACCGCGATACCCTGGCCGCAATGTTTTGAAGTATTGTCATCCCCGATTATTCCGCATAAAACTCATTTGAATTTTTCCTGTAACTGCCTTTATCTCTTTTATTTGATGTGAATAAATGATAAATATGAGGCAGTGTGCGCAACCTCGACCTCTATAAAACCCAAGTTCATGCTCTCCACTGTAAACCTGATGCCAACCCGCAACAGCCAATGAGCATCACGCCTTACCACAGCAAGTATTTTGCCTACGACCTGACCCGTCGGGCAGCAAACGGCATGGACCGCTTGTCGATGGCTCTGTTTGATGCTGCTGTTGATCTGAATCCCCATCAGATTGAGGCGGCACTGTTTGCTCTTCAGTCGCCGCTTTCAAGAGGTGTGATTCTGGCTGATGAGGTTGGTCTTGGTAAGACGATTGAGGCGGGAATTGTGCTCTGCCAGTTCTGGGCGGAACGCAAGCGGCGGTTGCTGGTGATTTGCCCGGCTTCGTTGCGCAAGCAGTGGGCGCTTGAGTTACAGGAGAAGTTCAACTTGCCGACACTGGTGCTTGATGCCAAGGCCTGGCGTGAGGCGCAACGGAACGGTCGCGACCCATTGCACGAGAAGAGTGTGCTCATCATTTCCATGAATTATGCACACGCTTTGCGGGAGGAGTTAAAGAGCATCGCCTGGGATCTTGTGGTGATTGATGAAGCCCACAAGCTGCGGAATGCCTACCGGCCAAGCAACAAGGTTGGTCAGGGTATACGATGGGCTACCGAGGATTGCCGCAAGCTTCTTTTGACTGCAACACCACTCCAAAACTCTCTGCTTGAACTCTACGGGCTCTCAACCCTCATTGACGAGCAATTGTTCGGTGATGCTGACTCTTTCCGTTCCCTATACGCCAGTGCAGGGAGCGATCTCGAAGCGCTTCGTCAAAGACTTTCGGGATTCTGCAAACGCACCTTGCGAAATCAGGTAACAGAATATATCCGTTATACCGAGCGCCATCCTATTACTCGTCCCTTCTCACCAAGCGACAATGAACATGCGCTTTACGAAGCGGTATCCGGGTTTCTTCAGCGCACAGAGAGCTATGCGCTTCCCAAACGGCAGCGCCACCTGACCGCGCTTATTCTGCGCAAACTGCTTGCTTCATCGTCGCAGGCCATCGCGGCGACACTCGACACGTTGAGAATCCGGCTTGAAGCACTTCGTGATGAGAAGTCTCTGAACGACCGGGAGTTCACCGAGGCACTTCTTGAGGCAGAGGAGATGGAGAGTGAGCTGCTTGATGAGATTTTGGCGGAGCCTGAGGCAGACGAAACCGATCAAGAGCCACTTGCTCCTGACCGGAAAAAGCTGCGTGAAGAGATTGAAATTTTGGAACGGCTTGCAACCTGGGCACGCAGTATCGGCACTGATACGAAAACCAAAAGCCTGCTGACGGCTCTCGATATTGGTTTCGAGCAGATGCAATCAACCGGGGCATTGCGCAAGGCTTTGATTTTCACTGAATCGCGACGCACACAAGAGTATCTCAAGAGCTTTCTGGACTCTCATGGCTACAGCGGCAAGGTGGTGCTTTTCAACGGCACCAATGGTGGAGCGGAAGCCACTGAAATTTATCGGCAATGGGTTGACAAGAACCACGAGGGCGGTCGTGCATCGGGTTCACGCGCTGTGGATGTTCGCACGGCTCTGATTGAGCAGTTCCGGGATGAGGGCTCCATCATGATAGCCACTGAAGCTGCTTCGGAAGGGATAAACCTCCAGTTCTGCTCTCTCGTTATCAACTACGACCTGCCCTGGAATCCGCAGCGCATTGAACAGCGGATCGGACGTTGCCATCGCTACGGCCAGCAGCACGATGTTGTGGTTATCAACTTCCTGAACGAGCGCAACGAGGCTGACCGGCGAGTGCTGGAACTGCTTGGTGAAAAGTTCAATCTGTTTAACGGAGTATTCGGCGCTTCCGATGAAGTGCTTGGCACCATTGAATCAGGCGTTGACTTTGAACAGCGCATTCTCGCCATCTATCAGGAGTGCCGAACGCCGGAAGAGATCGATACAGCATTTCATACCCTGCAAGCTGAAATGGATGAGCAAATCCGCAGCCGCATGGCCGACACCCGCCGGGCGCTCTTTGAAAACTTCGATGAAGATGTGCATCAGCGCCTTCGGATGCAGCTCAATGACGCAAAGGCCCAGCTCGACCGTTTCAGCCAGCGCTTCTGGTCACTGACTCGTTTCATGCTTGATGGCGATGCCCGTTTTAACGATGATGCGTTAAGCTTTGACCTCCAGCGAACCCCGAGCCCCGATATTCTCACCGGACGTTACCATCTCATCTCAAAATCGACACCGGCAGCAATGCTGGATGGCGGTAATGGTGCCGGTGAAGAACAGAGCCGATTCCTCTATCGCCTCTCCCATCCGCTTGGTGAGCATGTTCTGGAGAAGGCAAAGGCGCTTTCGACTCTTCCGGTAGAGATTCTCTTTGACCTTTCACAACATGCAGCCCGCATTCATGCCGTAGAAGCGCTCCGGGGGAAAAAGGGATTTCTCACCCTTATTCGCCTGGTTGTTGAATCTTACCAGCGTGAAGAGTACCTTCTCTTTTCAGGTTTTGATGAAAGCGGTGTTTCGCTCGATCAGGAGACGATGGAGAAGCTCTTCATCTGTCTGGGAAGTGTCGCTGGCACCATCGACATCCCGGCAGCAGTTGAACAACGTCTTGTGGCCGAATCGGAGCAGCACGCAAGAGCTACCGTAAGCCGTTCACTCGAAGAGAACAGCGTCCACTTCAACCTGGCCCGTGAAAAGCTGGAAAAGTGGGCTGACGACATGGTGTTTTCAGCCGAAA
Organism: uncultured Chlorobiaceae bacterium; assembly: GCA_903994635.1. Taxonomy (GTDB): domain Bacteria; phylum Bacteroidota; class Chlorobiia; order Chlorobiales; family Chlorobiaceae; genus Chlorobium. The sequence goes on along the minus strand of CAJEXQ010000006.1, from coordinate 72,830 downwards.
AAACGCTTGCCGATACCAAAGAGCAGATCAAGGCACAGCGGCGTCAGGCAAGGCAGGCCGTCACCCTTGATGAACAACACGCGATACAGCAGCAGATACAAAAACTTGAAAAGCAGCAACGTCGGCACCGACAGGAGATTTTTAAGGTTGAAGATGAGATTATGGAGAAACGTGACACCCTGATTGCATCGCTTGAACGACGACTTGCACAAAACAGTTCCACCGAAGAGCTGTTTACCATTCGCTGGGCTGTTGCATAATTGAATTTATTCTACTGATACCCCATGAGCAAATACGAAGAGCTGGTAAAAAAGCTGAAAGAGATATTCCAGATCGACCGGCCTGAGCTGGATTTTGGTGTTTATCGCATTCTCAATTCGCGGGTGGTTGAGATTAACGACTATCTCGACAATCGTCTCAAACTCAAGATAGATGAAAACCTTGCCGCGACCAGAGCCGCAACCATTACCTCCCTTCATGCAGAGCTGAAAAAGAAGGAGATGCAATACGTTGCCGACGGCATGGACCCTGATGCTGTTCCCGCTGTGCTTGCCCTGCGCCAGAAGATTACCGACTATGGCACCGGTGCCTCCGAGCATGAAAACACCGTCTTCACGCATCTGCTCACCTTTTTCTCCCGCTACTACGACAAAGGCGATTTCATCAGCCAGCGCCGTTACAAAGGAGATACCTACGCCATACCGTATGCCGGTGAAGAGGTAATGCTGCACTGGGCAAACAAGGATCAGTACTACACCAAGAGCGGCGAAAACTTTTCAAACTACGGCTTTAAGCTTGACGATGGCCGCACGGTCAGCTTCCGTCTGGTGACCGCCGACACCGCCAAAGATAACCGCAAGGATAACGACAAGGAGCGTCGTTTTGCCCTGATTGAGCCACATATCCGCACGCTTGTTGACGATGAGGGGGATGAGTACGAGGAGAGCTTGCTGCCGGTCGAAGTGGTCAAGGGAGAGCTGGTTCTGCGATTTGCATACAAGGCCATGCCGAAAGGCACCAAACAGGAGGAGCTGGTAAGTGCCGCCGTCAAGGCCATTCTGGGGAACCAAACAGTCAAAAGTCACTGGCTGGATTTGAGCAAACGGGAACCGACCGAGAAAAACCCGCAGCGAACCCTGCTCGAAAAATGCCTCACCAACTATACCACGCGGAACAATGCCGACTACTTTATCCACAAGGATTTAGGCGGATTTTTGCGCCGTGAGCTCGATTTCTACATCAAGAACGAAGTGATGCACCTCGACGACGTGCAAAATGCCGAAAAGTTTGCCGACATCGAAAAAAGCCTGCGCATGATTCAAACCCTGCGCTTCATTGCCCTCGACCTGATCACCTTTCTTGCCCAGATCGAAGAGTTCCAGAAAAAGCTCTGGCTGAAAAAGAAGTTCGTCGTTTCCGCCCACTACTGCGTCACGCTCGACCGCCTGCCCGAAAGCCTCTATCCTGCTATTGCCGCCAACCAGAAGCAATGGGAACAATGGGAGAGCCTCGGGATGCTTGAGAGTGTCGAAGTTGACAAGCCGGATCTTTTCAGCAAGGCCGAAAAAGGAAGCGTTGAGTACCTGAAGGCGCACCCATATTTGATGGCGGATACAGCGCTTTTTGATGCTGCGTTCAAACATGCACTGCTTGCTGTTATTGATAATCTGGATGAAAGCCTTGACGGGCTGTTGATACATGGGGATAATTTTCAAGCGCTGAATCTGTTGCAGGAGCGGTATCGAGAGCAGGTGAAGTGTGTTTATATTGATCCGCCTTATAATACGGATGCATCAGCAATTATGTATAAGAATGGATACAAGGATTCTTCTTGGTTGAGTTTAATGCAAGACAGGTTAGTTCTTGTGCGCTCGTTGATGCTTGATGATGCACTTGTTACTATCGCCATTGATGATCAGGAAGTCGCACTTCTTAGAGCTATGCTTGGTGAAATTTTCGAGAAGGAAGTGGGTGTTACCGTTGTCAAATCGAACCCTCAGAGTCGTAAAGCAACTGGTAAATTTTCACCTGTTCATGAGTATGCTTTGTTTTATGGAAAGTCAGATAAGGCACTTCCTTGTGCAATTGGATATAGTGAAAGTAAGGCACTGAGATATCCATTAATTGATGAAATTGGCAGATATGCATGGATGAATTTTATTCGTGCAGGAAGCAATGATCTTCGGGAAGATCGACCGAAATTGTTCTATCCGATTGTGGTGAAAAACGATAACATAATTCGCATACCGCATATTGAGTGGAATGAGGAGCTTCGACAATACAAGTTACTTGAGGAGATTGGTGACGATGAGCGGCTGGTTTATCCAACAAAGTACGTAAATAAAAAAGTCATAGAGAAAAATTGGCAAAGAGGTCATAAGCGAGTTGCTGATGAATACCATGAATATCGTGTACGCAGGGATAATAATGATGAAATAAGTATTGATTTTAAAACAAGGATGGATGAAGATGCGGCACCTGTCACTTGGTGGGACAAAAGCGAATATGCTTCAGCTAACTATGGTGCATCTGAACTGAAGGATCTATTCTCAAATAAGAATTTTGATTTTCCAAAGGCCAGAAAGCTGGTTGAAGATACCCTTCGTGCATCTGGAATCGGTCAGAACAAGACTATAGCTATAGATTTTTTTGGAGGTTCTGGTACCACGGCACACGCGGTGATCTCTATCGCTCGCGATACAAAAGAAAAACATAGTTACATCCTCGTCGAACAGGGCGAATACTTTGACACCGTTCTGAAACCCCGTATCCAGAAAGTAGTTTACTCTGCCGAATGGAAAGATGGCAAAGCTACAGCCCCGCAAAAAGGCATCTCCCACGCTTTCAAAGTCCTCAAAATCGAGAGCTACGAAGATACGCTGAACAACCTCCAGCTCCGTCGTAACTCAAAGCAACAGGATTTGCTCGATACGCTGCCAAACTCAGTACAGGAGGAGTATCTCCTGCGCTATCTGCTCGACATCGAAAGCCGGGGATCGCTGCTTTCGGTGGAGCATTTCAATAAGCCGTTTGACTGCAAGCTGAAGGTTGCCGTCGATTCGGCGGGCGCTTATGAAGAGCGTACCATCGATCTGGTTGAAACCTTCAACTACTTGATCGGTCTCCGCGTTATGCATATTGATGTGCAGCCGGGTAAAGGTTTTGTAATGGTAACAGGCTTAATGCCGACGGGCGAAAAAACATTGGTGTTATGGCGTGATCTGGATCTGGTGGATTATGATACCCTGAACGGTCTCTGTGAAAAACTTGCCATCAACCCGGCAGACAGTGAATTCGATATTGTCTATATCAATGGCGATCATAATATTCCCGCAGTCTTTACCACTACCGAAGCGGAAGGAGGCATTACCAAAAAGCTGAAAATTCAGCAGATTGAGCCCGAGTTCCTGAGTCGCATGTTTACAGTGGAGGGGGTATCATGAGTTCAATCACGGTTCATGTTGACTATCGCCTCGCGCTCAGCGAAATCAAACAACGCATTCAAACAACGCAAATGCGGGCAGTGCTGGCTGCGAATAATGAATTAGTCAGCCTGTATTGGTATATCGGTCAAAAGATAGTGACGTTGCAGCAGGCACAAGAGTGGGGAGGCGCTGTCGTGGATGAAATGGCCAAAGATTTACAGGCTGAGCATCCCGGTATTCAGGGTTTTTCCCGTACCAGCTTATTTGCCATGCGCCAGTTCTATCTGTTTTTATCACATCGCTTTACAATTGTCCCACAGGCTGTGGGACAATTGCCCTGGGGACATATCCGAACCATTCTGTCTAAAATCAAGGACGTTGATGTTGCCCTTTTTTATGCCGCTGCATGTGCTGAAAATGGCTGGAGTCGTTCAATTCTATGTCTTCAGATCGAACAAGGTTTACACCTCCGTCAAGGTCTTGCTCCAAGCAACTTTAAAGCAGTTCTTCCATCTCCTCAGTCTGAACTTGCCCAGCAAACCCTGAAAGATCCCTATATGTTTGATTTTCTTACGCTCAGCCAGCGGGCTGTAGAGCGTGATGTTGAAAATCAGTTGGTGGCAAACATTACACGCTTCTTGCTTGAGCTGGGCAAAGGTTTTGCTTTTTTAGGGCGACAGTACCCCCTGGAAGTCAATAACCGAAGCTATTTTTTGGATTTACTTTTCTACCACACTCGATTGAAATGCTATGTGGTTGTGGAGCTGAAAACGGGAGAGTTCAAACCGGAGTATGTGGGCAAAATTAATTTTTATTTGTCGGCAGTTGATGATCTGCTGCGGGGCGAGGGCGATCAGCCGAGTATCGGGTTGATTTTGTGTAAAGATAAAAACCGGTTTGATGTGGAGTATGCCTTGCGTGATGTCAATAAGCCGATAGGAGTCAGCTCATTTATTACCAAAGAGATCCCGATGGATATACAGAGGCAGTTGCCCACGGTAGCCGAAATTGAAGAAGAGCTGGCGGGGAAACTATGAGCCGAACCCAATCGAAGAAACGCAGCTTCCATGAGGAGCTGGTGCTCAATCAGTGGATGATGGGCTTTTTTAAAGGTGGCGGCTTGCACGCACTAAAAAACCGGCTTGGTGAAGATCGGCATGAGGGGATAGAGGATGACGGCCAGACGGGATTTTTTCATGAGCTGCACCAGAATCTCTTTGAGGTGGATCGTATCAGCGAGCAAACCCTGCGGCGCTATGACCTGAATATTGTCGGCCATTGGAGTGCCATTACCGAACGGCGCAACAAGGTTGAAGGGGTTGTGCTCAACATGAAGTACTTCCAGTACCTTTCGCTGCTCTTTACCGAAATCTATCTCGACTGGTATTTCAACCATCGGCAGCAATTGCTGGATGGGCTGAATGACGGATTGCACTCCTACAATGCGGAGCAGGAGGCTGAGCACCACTTTCAGCCTTTTGATGCTGATGAGCTGAACAAGCTGGCATACTGGAATGCTACCGGCAGCGGCAAAACGCTGCTGCTGCACGTCAATATCCGGCAGTATCTTCATTACTTCCAGAGTGGCAACAGCGAGGTTTATCCAGACAAGATCATTCTGCTCACACCCAATGAGGGGTTGTCACGTCAGCATCTGTCAGAATTGCAGCTCTCGGGCTTTGGCTTTTGCTCGCTGTTCGACAAAAACCGCAATGTTGTTCGGGGCTCGGTTGAGATTATTGACATCAACAAGCTGGGTGATGAGATGGGGGAGAAGACGGTTGCGGTTGAAGCGTTCGAGGGGAATAATCTGGTGCTGGTTGATGAGGGGCATCGTGGCACAGGAACGGCTGCCGGTGCCTGGATGAGCCGCCGTGAATCGCTTGTTCGTGGCGGCTTTGCGTTCGAGTATTCCGCTACTTTTGGCCAGGCCGTGTCAAAAGGATTGACGGTGTTCAAGGCAGAGGATGAGCTGCGCAAGAAGAAATCGAAAGTGCTTTTTGAGACCACCAACCTGAAAAAGCTGGAGGCGGCCCAAAAGCAGCAGTTGGCGCTGACCAGCGATGAAAAGCGTAAGGCCCGAACGCTGGCAACCCGCGAAATTTATGCCAAAAGCATCCTGTTCGATTACTCCTACAAGTTTTTCTATGAGGATGGCTATGGCAAAGAGTCGCTGATTCTCAACCTGAAAGATAGGGATTATTCGGACGAGGATATTGCCCGCCAATACTTTACCGCCTGCCTGCTGAGCTTTTATCAGCAACAATATCTCTGGAATGCACATCGGGCGAAGCTGACCGATTTCAACCTTGAAAAACCGCTCTGGATTTTTGTCGGCAATACGGTTTCCGGTGAAGATTCCGATATTCTCAATGTGTTGCAATTTCTGGCCGGATTTTTGAACGATGAAGCAAAAACCAAAGGGTGGATCAACGAGTTGGTGACCAATACCGCACGGTTGCTGGACGAAAAGGGGCGCAATATTTTTCATGACCGTTTTACTCCGTTAATGCAGAACAGCGCTGATGAGGTTTACAGCGACATTCTCAGAAAATTGTTCAATAGTGATGCGCCGCAACGGCTGAAGGTGGTTAACCTCAAGAGCAGCAAGGGGGAGCTGGCGCTGCGAGTGGGCGACGCGGAGCCGTTTGGGCTGATCAATATCGGTGATGATTCAGGTTTCTTCAAGGAGGCGGAAAATCTATCATCGTTCGACACCGAACCTGATGACTTTGGCGGATCACTGTTCGGAACCCTCAACAGCAAAGAGAGCCGGTTGCATATCCTGATTGGGTCACGCAAATTCACGGAAGGGTGGAGCAGTTGGCGCGTTTCGACCATGGGATTGCTCAACATGGGCAAGGGTGAGGGTTCGCAAATTATCCAGTTGTTTGGGCGCGGTGTGCGGTTGAAGGGCAGGGAGTACTCCCTCAAGCGCAGTATACCGGCACAACGGCCAAAAGGGCTCCATCTGGAACGGCTTGAGACGTTGAACATTTTCGGCGTAAATGCCGGGTATATGGCCACCTTCAAGGAGTACCTGAAAGAGGAGGGCGTTACCACAACTGATGAAATGATTGAGCTGGACTTTAAAACCCGTTCCAATCTCCCCAAGAGCAAGCTCAAAACCCTTGCGCTCAAGGATGGTTACAAGGATAACCAGCTCCTGGGATTCAAGCGCACCCACTTTCCCTGGCTTTACGAAGTGCCTGCCGAGTTTGCCGGAAAAATCAAAGTGCCGCATATCGATCTTGATTTATACCCCAGGATTGAAGCGATGAACTCGAAAGCTAACGGCAGCATTCTTCAGGAAGCGGTCAGCCGCCACACGGGCAAGATTGCTGCCGCAACCATGGCACTGTTTGATTTCGACCGGATTTATCTGGCGCTTCAGAAGTTCAAGCAAGAACGCAGTTGGAGCAATATGCGTCTTGATCGTCTGCGGTTGGAGGATTTCTGCCTGAAGCACAATGAGTGGTACACCCTTTACATCCCGCCAGCAGAGTTGACCATTCGGAGTATCGCAGACATCGGCAAACAGGAAGAGATTCTCATTCGCCTCCTTCAGGATTATACCGACCGCTTTTACAGATCACTGAAAATGGCTTATGAAGGCCAGTTCTACGACATTGTGCATGTCAAGGAAGATGATGACACTTTGCTGAAAGTGTATCATTTCGAGATTGACAACACGGATGAAGGGGAGGCTTACAAGAAAAAAATTGAAGCTCTTCAAATGCTCGTGAGTGACGGCAAGCTTGGCGAAGCAAGTCAGTGGAATGCTGGCCAGATGGTTGCTATCTGTTTTGACAGCCATCTCTATTATCCATTGTTTGCCTTGGGCGGCAATGTTCCGTTAAAAATTCGGCCACTCGCCTTTGATGCCCCAAGCGAAGTCCAGTTCGTTCGTGACCTTGAAGCCTTCTACAAGTCACCAACAGGTCAGGATATTATTGGCAAGCGAAGCCTCTATCTGCTCCGTAATGCCGACACCAAAGCCAAGGGGCTTGGATTTGCCCTTGCAGGCAACTTCTATCCCGATTTTCTCCTCTGGCTGGTGGATGACACTACCGGCAAACAGTGGCTGAACTTTATTGATCCAAAAGGGTTACGCCAGATGAACCTTGACGACCCCAAACTTGGCCTTTACAAAGAGGTCAAAGTGATTCAGGCAAAGCTTGGTGACCCCAAACTGACACTCAACGCCTTTATTCTGTCAGCCACACGATTTGAAAGCCTGATTAATGTTTCGTGTCGGCAAGAGGATCTGGAAGAGCGGAATGTGCTGTTTATGCCTGATGGTGGGGCTGTGTATTTGAGGAAGATGTTTGATCGGGTTGGGTGAGGTTGAAAAGCTAACGTTTAATAGTAATATCGTTTAGAGTTTCTTGCCAGTGATGCCAAGGCAAACATAAGAGTCAGCGTCGAAATCAGTGCCGATTTTCCGGAGGGAGTTTCTGACCAGATCAAACGTGTAGTTTCTGAAAATGCTGCGAGTCTTGGGTTTAAGAATAGGAGTTGGGAGTAAATGGTTGTAATTGCCACTTTTTCAATTGAATACGTACGAATATGACGAAATTTATTGGCATTAAATTTTTATAAATGATGTTCTATGACACGACCATTTAAAATCGAATCGAAAGATATTACTCGACTGAATGATATTCAGCTAACACTGCTGTTAAGTGAATTATTACATGCTGAGGCTTATAAATTTGGAATTGCTCAGCGCGCAGCAGAGGTTGCTCTGAATATTCGAGTTGGAGATGGTGGTGAAGATGGCCGAATCTGTTGGAATAATGGGCCAGAATATACTGACTATTTACCTAATCGGTTGACCATGTTTCAAAACAAGGCAACAGAAATGGGTCCGACAGCATATGCGAATGAAATAATGACAAAAGGGAGGGTTAATCATCCGAGTATTTTAAAGCTACAAGTAGATGAAGTACTTACTCAAGGAGGGGCGTATATATTTTTTACGACTCAAGAGTTAAATAAAAAGCAAAAAGATGAGCGCATTATCGCCATTAGGAACAAACTTTGTGAACAGGGAAAGTTATATGCGGATACGAGTGAGATTTGTATCTATGATGCATCTGACATAGCTGGTTGGTCAAATAATTTTATATCGGTGGTGGTTTCTGTTCAACATTGGGCTGGTCTGCCAATGGAGCGAGGTCTAAAAACTTTTAATCTATGGAGTGAGCATGAAGATTTATTGCGTTTCCCATTTGTTCCAGTTAAAAGCAGAAAACACGTAGTAGAGACTCTTGGTGAGCTAATCGCCGAATCGAAATCGTGTTTTCGTATAGTCGGATTGTCTGGACTGGGTAAAACCAGAACGGCTTTCCAAGTTTTTAGAGAAAATGAAACAATTAAAAATCTTGTTGTATATGTCGATGCAAATCATGCTTCAGCAATTGCTGGTTTGGTGGCCAATTGGGTAAACCTCGGTTTACAGGCAATACTGATAGTAGATAACTGTGACTATATACTACATGAGAGTTTGGTTCGAGAGGTCCGACGCGATAGCAGCAAAATCAGCTTGTTGAGCTTAGATTATAATTTTGACTCCGTATCACGTTTAACTAATTTTTTTACGTTGAGTCCGATGACTGATGAGGAGTTACTCCAATTACTGGCTCCTATTTATAAAGAGAAACTGTCTGATTTGGATAGAATCATCAAGTTTGCTCAAGGGTTTCCACAGATGGCCGTCCTGTTGGCGGAGGCACGATTAGCTGAAGATCCAAGAATTGGTGAGCTTACGGAAGATGAATTAGCAAATAAGCTTTTATGGAGGCGCAGTGAGAACGAAGACCCAGAGCGCTTAAAAATACTTCAGGCATGTTCGTTGTTTGATATTTTTGGCGTTGAAAAAGAAGTAGAAAATCAGCTCCAATACATTGCAGATCTTGTTAATACCGATTTAGATACTGTTTACAAGTGTGTTCAGGACTATTCGGCAAGAGGGCTGATTGACCGTCGGGGCCGGTTTGCTCAAGTTGTTCCTAAGCCATTAGCGATTCGATTGGCGGGGCAGTGGTGGACAAATTCTCGGGAACAAAAGCAATTAGATCTTGTAAACGGTATCCCGGAAGGAATGATTGAAGGGTTTTGTCGACAAGTGGAGAAAATGGATTTCCACACAAATGTAAAGCAGTTGACTGAGAAATTATGTGGGGTACAAAGCCCTTTTGGCCAAGCGGAAGTGATCTTGTCGGTTCGGGGTTCTAGGCTCTTCCGCTCCTTGGTAAATGTGAATCCCGAAGCCACAGTTTCAGCATTGTCTAAGGCCTTAGAAAAGAAAAACCATCAACAGCTTTCGACTATCGTTGGAGACGCACGACGAAATTTAGTCTGGTCTCTGGAAATGCTTTGTTTTCATGCTGATATTTTTTCGGAAGCTGCATGGTGTCTGTTACTTTTAGCCTCTGCAGAAAACGAAAATTTCAGTAATAATGCTACTGGGATGTTTGCTCAATTATTTCGCATTAATCTGTCAGGAACGGCATCCGATCCTACTGTACGATTTGCCTTGCTAAACCAAGCTTTGGATTTGAACCAATGCGATGTTGATAGGGTAGTGCTTGAGGCACTTGAACAAGCAATTAGTACCTACGGTGGTACCCGAACAGTTGGAGCTGAATATCAAGGAACTAAAGCGCCTCTTGAAGAGTGGAGGCCGAAGATTTGGCAGGAAATATATGATTATTGGCAAGAAGCATTCAATTTACTTCTTCGCCTTTTTGAAAGAGGGGATGCTCAAAAAGAGAAAGTATTATCTGTTATTGGCCATTCTATTCGAGGTTATGTGCACAGGGGGCGTATCAATATGTTGGATGGAGTGATAAAGGATATTGTATCCCTTAATGGACGTTATTGGCCTGCTGCCTTAAATAGTATAAAAGATACTTTTGAATACGATTCAAATGGACTGAAGGAAGAGGCCAAAGACGCTCTTAATAGTTGGCTAGAATTACTGAGCCCTGATAATGCTGATTTATCGGAAAAGCTAAAAATCATCGTAGTCGATCCTCCGTTGGAGCATCACATGGGGCCCGATGGGCATTACATTGATATAGCATCTGAAAATGCAAAGAAATTCGGTGTTGAAGTGGCGAATGATGTGAACGCATTAATTCCTTATCTTGACTTGCTTTTAAATGGTGATCAAAAGCAAGCCGATTCTTTTGGATATCAGTTAGCTCTGAATGTTGGTGATTTCGATTACTTACTGGAGCAATCGCTTACGCGTCTTTTGGCTGCAAATTCGGCCAATCCAAGTTTTATACTTGGTATTTATCGTGGAATTTTTGAACGCTCATCCGAAGTCTGGCAGAAGTATGTCGACAGGATTCTGGCTGATGGTCGTTATATTTTTCTCTATCCCGATCTTATCCGTACAGGGAATATTCAAAAGCAGCATCTTGACATATTTTTGCAATTGATTTGTCGTGGTACTCTTTCACCGAATAGTGCAAATATATTAAGCTATGGCAGTGTTACTTCTGGTATTTCCCCCGATACTATAGCTGAATTTTGCCTGTCACTGGCGGAAATGAGTGAAGACGCACGTTGGCCAGCATTAAATATCATCTACATGTACTGCTTTGGTAAGCAGGAGAACATTGATACTCTTCGTAATCCACTTAAACTATTAGTTTCCATTGTGCCGTTACATGAAGAAAGGAAGGGGACGGCAATTGATATGCACGAATGGCATGATTTAGCTCAGAAGTTGTTGAAGGTACGAGATGAAGAGTTTGCTATTGCATTGACGAACCAGCTTATCTCTTCTTGCAAGAATGGTTTGAATCATTCTGATATTTGGCATTATACCAAACCACTTTTACTTGATCTAATGCGTGAGTATGGCAATGTTCTTTGGCCAATATTTGCAAGTGCTATTGTTGAGGCAGAAGGAATGACAAGATACTGGTTACAACAGCTCTTGGACCGAGAAAATAACTTTGAAAACCAACAGCCGAGTGTCTTAACCGTGTTGCCAGTTGACATTGTGATTTTATGGTGTAAAGAATACCCTGGATTTGCTCCTAGTTTCGTTGCGAACTGTGTAAATATCTTGGAACCCTCTGATGGGCAACAAAAGCCATCTGATTTGTTTGTAGCCTTATTAGAGCATTTTGGCGACGACGAACGTGTTGTCAGAGCTCTTGGCGCAAACATGTGGACCCGGGGATGGAGTGGTTCGCTTGTTCCCTATCTCGAATCGGATAAGGCCGCTTTTGAAATGTTGCTAATACATGAAAACAGTAATGTAAGACAATGGGTAAAAAATAATATAGACTCCATTCGTAAGCAAATAGCAGTTGAGTCTGTCAGAGATGAAGAGGATGACTTCGGTTTATTTTGAAGCAATCAGTTCCGCATCGATACCCCCGGCGCGAGTCGCAACGCCATCATTCCCGATATTGTGCTTTTTGTCAATGGTCTACCTGTTGTGGTTATTGAGTGCAAAGACAAGGATAGAGAACCCTTGAACGAAGCCTTTATTCAGATCAGCTGGTACGCCAACAACTTCATCACATACGGCACCGAGGCGCGATTTGTCACCTTTACCGGTACGCCACTGTTGACCGAACGGCACAAGCAGACCACCTACGAGCGGTTTGGCACTCCAATCGACACCTACAAGATGCATGAGTCGGTTGCCGACCGGGCTACCGTTGATATCCTCTACATTGGCCGCACCAGTAAAGACCAGATTCTCAACAAAGAGCTCTTCAAGCAGGAGTTCGAGGATATGTTCCGTGAACGCTCAGAGGAGGAACGGCAGGAAATTCAAAAGCGCTTTGGCACCATGACGGCCTATCTTGAATCGAAAGATCGCATCAAAAAAATAGCCGAAGATATTATTGAGCACTATACGCAAGAGGTGCTTCCCAACGGTTTGAAAGCGCAGGTTGTGGCCACCTCAATTGTGGCGGCATGTCGGTACAAATACGAGCTTGAGGAGGCAATCAGGGGGCGGATTGACAAAGAGCTGTCAAAACCTGCAAGCGAGCGCGATGAAGAGCTGCTCAAACAGATGCTGTTCCTGAAAGTGTGCGCTGTGGTCACCATGTCAGACAACAATGAACTTGGCTACATCACCAGGGCGCGCAGAGATGCCGCCGACATGGATGCAGTCGAGAGTTTCAAAAAGGATTTCAATTACGATAAACCGGAATCCGGCGTTGCCATTCTCTGTGTCTGCGACCGCCTGCTGACCGGTTTTGATGCTCCGGTTGAGCAGGTGATGTATCTCGATAAAAACCTGCGCGAACATGATTTGATGCAGGCAATTGCGCGTGTCAATCGAACCAAAGTGATGAAGAGCGGCTCTGTCAAGGAGCATGGCATTGTTGTTGATTATTTCGGCGTTGCATCCCATTTAAAAACCGCGCTCGCCATCTACACCAAAAGCGATGAAAAAGAGCTGGCAGATTTAAGCGCCTATTTCAGAGGTCTTGACAAGGAGATTCCGGTTCTTGAGTCCCGGTTCCGCCGCCTGCTTCAGTTGTTTCAGGACTATGGCATCAAGCAGATTGAACAATTCGTAAACCAGAAGATGGTTGATGAGAACGAGGAGTGGGAGCTTGTTGAGAACTGCGTGGTGCTGGGGGCCGAAGTAAAGTTTCGAGCGCAGTTCGACACCTGCATCAAGGCCTTCTTCGACAGTCTTGACCTGCTCTTCAATGCCTCGATGGCAAAGGAGTACTATGTGGCGGCCAAACGGATGGGATACCTCTTGATGCGTATGCGCGACCGGTACAAGGATGAGACGCTTGATCTGAAATGGGCCGGTGCAAAGGTGAGGAAACTGATCGACAAGTATCTGGAGTCACAAGGAATAAACCCAAGGATTCCCCCGGTCATGCTTTTGTCGGATAATTTCCCCAAGACTCTTGAAGCACACAATAGATCCGGAAAAGCCAGGGCATCAGAGATGGAACATGCTATCCGCTGGCATATTAAAGTCAATATGGACAAAGACCCGGCACTCTATACCCTGTTCAATGAGCGCCTGCAGCGAATACTTGATGCCCACAAAGAGCATTGGGATGTTATGGTGTCAGAACTTGCCAATTTGCGGGCCGATATCGGTGAAGGGCGCAAGGATGAAGCGAGTATTGTTCATCAACATGCCACTCCGTTTTTTGAGCTGATTGTTCTGGAAGCCGGAATTGACACAAAAAATCCTGATACCATCGGCAGCGCTGCCAACATTGCAGAGCTGCTCTATGCACGCATCAAAGAGTTCATCCTGATTCCCAATTGCTGGCAGAAATGTAATGAGCGTCGACAACTTGAGAGTGATGTTCGTGACGAGCTTGACTATTGCGGGATTGATTCCATAAAAACTAAAGCCGCAAAACTTACCGCTGAACTCATCAGCCTTGCCGAAAAGCGGGAATCAGAGATTCGCAATTCATGACCCTTGAACAGAAGATAACGGTCAAGCGCAGCAAAAGGAAGACCGCCAGCATTTACCTTGAGCGCGACGGCTCAATCTCTCTGCTTGTGCCTGAAAACACCACTGAGGAGAGCGTCAACGATATTCTCAAGGCGAATGAGTATAAAATCCACAAATACCAGACCAGACGGGAGCTACTGAACGAAAAGGCCACCAGGCGTGAGGCGGTAAACGGGCAATCGTTTCTCTATCTGGGCAGGAATTACTATCTGCAATACCATGGCGAGGCAAAAGAGGTTGAATGCAAAGGCCGCTATTTTTATGCGCCAGATGGGTCACGAGAAACGCTTCACGGCCTGTTCAAAGAGTTTTATCGGAAACGTGGCAACAAGTTTATCCCCCCTCGTGTTCACCAATACGCCAGCATGATGGGGCTCACCATTGACGAGGTTGCAGTGCTGGAATTAAAAAGCCGTTGGGCCTCCTGCTCGGATAAAAAGCGGAAAGTCAATTTCCACTGGAAGGTGATGATGGCTCCCGCAAGCGTCATTGATTACCTGATAGTCCATGAGTTGTGTCATTTCAACCACAAAAGACACAATGCGGAGTTCTGGAATGAGGTCGACAAGTACTATCCTGAGTATCAAAAGCAGGTTGCATGGCTGAAAGTCTATGGCGCAGCGCTTGAGGTGTGATGGGGGAGGGGCACAAGCTTTCCTGGTGGTTAATGAGTATTCTACCGAACCCATCCGCAGATTGTGCGGACACTGTCGGCACAATTGCGTCAGTTGCTGCCAGTGTCAAAGCTTGACCGATTTGAAAAAGTGCCTACGCCGTCGTCACAATTACATGCAGCCACAGAATGGTCGGTGGTGACAGTCTCTATAGTCCCAGCGCAAAGGCTGTCTGAATCCGGTCAATTATGCTGTCGAATTGTGGTTGGGTTTTGTAGTAGAGTGCTTGCGTGTTTTCGTACGCTTCACGGTATTGATTCCTGGTAGTTTTATCATGAAGCAGAAAAGCCGTACCCTTTTGAGAGCGATGTGCCGCCCTTCAGCTCAAAGGTCAGGTTCATTTTCTGCAATCCATACAGGCAGTGCATGATCCAATAATCTTTTTCAACCAGTGCAGGAGCAATCGACATGTTGTTGGCGACAATGCTGATCAACGCATTGAAATCTTTGTGGTTATGCAGTAACTTTGGCATTGTTTACTGATGATGTTTCAAAAATTTTTTGTGCTCTTGCCCCTCCATACTCACGGATAGCTCTGGCAAGTTTTATTTTATCCATGGAGTGCGCTTTTTCTTTGACATGAGAGAGCACCAGCTCTTCGTCTTCAGCCAGCTCTTTGATGTTGTTGACAAGATCAACCAACAAAAATTCAGGGAAGGGTTTCAGGGGGAAAAAAGCTTTTTTTCGAAAGTCGAACGTGCGTTCGCCTAATTTGAACTTGCCGTGCCTTTTGTGGTTGTAAACAACCGTTTTGTTGTACAGTTGCGTTGTACCAACCCCCAAAGAGTTATAGGCGTTGGGAGATGTCAACAGAAATCGGTGATCTTTGAGAAAAGCCTGTACCAACGTTTTATCGTCAACGGGTACTTCACCAAAAACGGTCTGCTTGGGGCGGTAGTACAGACCCATTGAGAACTTGCGGAGTGTCCCATCATTTTGCAGTTGCCTGATGTGGCGATCAACAGCGTTTGACCATTGCTGCAGATCCGATCGCCTGTACGCCATTCCTGGCCGAAGCTGTTTTTTTACTTCTCGTAGCCCTGTCATGATGTAGCCCCGGATTTGCCTCTCTTTTGCATTCAAAAGTCATGCACTAATCGATTGTAACTCTGTTTTATACATATAAATTTGATTTTCAAAAGCTTTCTTTTTCCTCCCGGAAGAGTGGTGGTGAGTATTGCCTGCTAAATTTTCCACTGGAAGGTGATGATGGCTCCCGCAAGCGTCATTGATTACCTGATTGTCCATGAGTTGTGTCACTTCAACCACAAAAGACACAATGCGGAGTTCTGGAATGAGGTCGACAAATATTATCCTGAATATCAAAAGCAGGTCGCCTGGCTGAAAGTCTATGGCGCAGCGCTTGAGGTGTGATAGGGGAGGGGGGGAGTGCGGTATGTATGTGAGGGTTCCTGATTACCCAATCCTCTGCATCTGCTTTGCAAAGGTATCAACATGTTCATCCCAAGCATAGAGCTGGTCAGGGTCAAAGTCAGCTCCATTTGGCCACACAACGGTGCCAGCTTCATCATCAACAGTCACTTGGCTGAAAAAATCATGCTTACGTAACGGTTCATAGAGTTCGCCTTACAAAACGGGCTCAAGATTGATTTCTCTGACTGCGCCATCATAAAAATGGATTCGCAGTGAACAGCCATCGAGAACATCTACAGTCGATATCTTTATGAATTGATGTTTCATCACAGGTCATCCACCCTGTTCCCGGCCAGAGTAATCTTTCTGGAGTTTCTGAAACGCGGAGGCCAAAACAACGGCGTTCTCTTTTGAAAGATACTCCCCCTGAAGGCGATTGTACAAAGAGATTGCAAGAAAGTATCAAACCATAAGAGACAATACCCTGAAAAATACCACCAGTAAAACAATCCTATGAGAAATTTTCTCTTTCAATAAGGGATAATCTTCTGAAAAGAATATTTTAAGGCATCAGAAAGTGATTTTATCTCATAAAACAGCCTTCTTGTGTTAATCAATTTCTCTCTTGAAAACTGGGCCTCCTTCATGGAGCCGGTCTCCTTCTCCATGATTGCCAGCCGCGAACGGCAGCATAGCGAGCGCGTTCCAAAGGTAGCAAAATACTCGACACGGATACTGCCGATCGCGGCCATTTATGGCGGCAATGCCTCGGGAAAGACAAACTTTTTCAAGGCGCT
This sequence comes from uncultured Chlorobiaceae bacterium, assembly GCA_903994635.1. Classification (GTDB taxonomy): domain Bacteria; phylum Bacteroidota; class Chlorobiia; order Chlorobiales; family Chlorobiaceae; genus Chlorobium. Next base: position 56,077 of record CAJEXQ010000006.1, on the reverse strand, counting down.
GAGTTTTGCCAAAAATCTGGTAGTCAGGGGAACGCTTCCCGATGCCCTCATTCCCGTCGACACCTTCCGCCTCGATACGCAATGCGCGTCAAAGCCTTCCAATTTTTCATTTGAACTCCTCATTGATGAAGCGATCTACGAATTCAGTTTTACGCTGACCCGAAAAGCTGTTCTGGAAGAGAAACTGATCGAAATTACATCGGGCAGTGAAAAAACACTCTACCACCGGCACCATGGAGCAATAGATTTTGGCGCTGGCCTTGAACAGCGCCCATTCCTTGAGTTTGCCTTTCAGGGCACACGGGATAATCAGTTATTTCTCACCAACTCGGTTTCACAAAAAGTTGAAACCTTCCGCCCGGTCTACAACTGGTTTAAAAATATTCTGGAACTGGTCGCTCCCGATTCAAGATTTGAACCATTCGAGCAGTTTCTGGATGAAGGGCATCCACTGTATGCCACCATGAATAGCATGCTGCCAAAACTTGACACCGGAATCACTCATCTCGGAGGCGAGAAAATCCCGTTTGAAAATCTGCCATTTCCTGATACCATAAAAAACCTGATACAGGAAGAGGTCAAAGAGGGAAAAGCGATACGACTGGAGCCTGATCTTGACCGCTATGTGGTCACTCGAAAAGAGGGTGAACTTATTGCCTGGAAGCTGGTAACCTTTCATCAAAAAACAGACGGAACAGAGGCCAAATTCGAGTTACAACAGGAGTCGGATGGCTCCCGGCGGGTTATTGAGCTCTTGCCAGCCTTTCTGGAACTCTCCGCCCCCTCATCAAAAAAGGTCTATGTCATTGATGAACTTGATCGGAGCCTCCACACCCTGCTGACCCGCTCACTACTGGAAGGCTATCTTGAAAACTGTTCACAGGAGAGTCGTTGCCAGCTCTTGTTCACCACCCATGACGTTCTGCTGATGGATCAGCAACTGTTCCGGCGTGATGAAATGTGGGTCGCTGAACGCAATGCGTCAGGCTCATCCTGCCTGTGGTCATTCAGCGACTATAAAGATGTCCGCTACGACAAGGATATCCGGAAAAGTTATCTCCAGGGCCGACTCGGAGGCATACCAAGAATGCGCACCAGCCTTATGCCAATGATGATGAACCCCTGCGATAAAAAAACTACAGTGGGAGAGTAATGGCCACACCAAGAAGAGACTTTCAACGGCGCATCGGTGAGCGAAGATACCGGAAACTTTTTGTTCTGGCCACTGAAGGAAATAAAACGGAGCCAGAATATTTCGATCTGTTACAAAACAATCACTCAGTCATCAAAGTGCATTGTCTCAAAACAAAAGAGGGCTTGGCCCCTCTGGCACTGTTAAAAAAAATGGAACACTATCTCAAAAAAGAGAGCCTGAAAAGTTCAGACGAAGCGTGGTTAATTGCCGACCGTGACCAGTGGGATGAAAATCAACTCGATCAGCTTTATACATGGTCAACCACTCAGAAAAACTTTGGTTTTGCACTGAGTAACCCAAAGTTTGAATACTGGCTTTTACTTCATTTTGAAGAAGCTTCAGGAATTTCTACATCCCGCGAGTGTTCAGAACGGTTAAAGCGATATCTGCCCGAATATGATAAAGGAATAGATGCCCGCAAGATTACGGTTGAAATGATTGCTGCAGCCATTCGCCGGGCAGAACAGCGGAATAACAACCAGCACGACACCTGGCCAAAAGAGACAGGCACAACTGTTTACCGATTGGTCAGAAATATTCTTCACACATCATGAAGTCGATTGTTGGCAAGCATCTTGGAAGTCCAGAAGAACGGGAATTGTGGCTATGATGATATGATATAATATAATCATGTAACTTATTATCTTGAAATAGTTTAATTTGCATAATCATTGCCAATGAGTATAAAATCCACAAATACCAGACCAGACGGGGGCTGCTGAACGAAAATGCCACCAGGCGTGAGGCGGTAAACGGGGAATCGTTTCTCTATCTGGGCAGAAATTACTATCTGCAATACCATGGAGAGGCAAAAGAGATTGAATGCAAAGTGCGTTATTTTTATGCCCCAGAAGGGCCATGTGAAACCCTTCACAGCCTGTTCAAAGAGTTTTATCGGAAACGGGGCAACAAGTTTATCCCCTCTCGTGTTCACAAATACGCCAGCATGATGGGGCTCACCATTGACGAGATTGCAGTGCTGGAATTAAAGAGCCGCTGGGCCTCCTGCTCGGATAAAAAGCGGAAAGTCAATTTCCACTGGAAAAAAGTCAGGATTACGATCCAGAAAGTAGATGAAAACATTGGTGTCCAGATAGACCCTGTGCCCCTGTAACCGCTTGAGTGTTTCCTCTATTGTTCCCATGAATCACGGCTTTTATGTAATTCAGTATCAATGTCGAGAGTGGTTTTTCCCCAAGTACCTTGTGCGATTCCAGCATAATTCATCGCAGATTCTTTCCGCTTTTTGCGTGATATCGGTATCAGTGTCACAACCCCATTATTATAGCCTGAAAGTCGGATAAAGCGAACACATGAACGAAAAACATCACCGCACGGACACGATTTCCAAGCAAAATCGTGCTTTTTTCTTGCTTTTTAACGTGTACGTATGTATTATAAGGAAAACACGATAAAAAGGAGTTTACCCCATGTCTAAACCAGTAACTGGAAAAACTCACGTTGGTGAACGGCGTGAACGGCGCCCGAACGGCGATATTTACCTCTATGAGCGGGTTACGGCCTATAATGAACAGGCCAGAAAGACCTATACAGTCAGCCAGAAGCTCAAGGGGAAAATCAAGTCGGGGACACAGGAGGTAATCACCACACGTCCGAAGAAACGCAAAGGTGAGGAAGCCGTGGCTTGCGCGGTGCGCAAGCACAGCGGCCTTACGGATATTTTGGAGTGGGTCGGAACTGCTTCCGGCATTGACGATGACGTGCGATTTTCGTTCAGCGAGGGCGACGCAGCCAAGATCCTCTCCATTGCGCGATACTGGATCGGTTCCGGCGGAAACACCTTGCCACGCCTTGAGGGTTGGCAGGTAATGCACTCCCTTCCATACGGCGAAGCTATCACCGAAGACGTTTACGGCGACTTGTTCAAAAGTGTCGGGCGCAACGAGGATGGCGTGCAACGCTACTTCTCCTTCCGTGCGGATCGCCTGGGCAAACACCCTGTGCTGGCGTTCGATTCGACCACGATATCAACCTACTCCGAGAATCAGTTAGAGGCGCGGCGCGGGTTTAACAAGGACGGTGACGGACTGAACACCATCAAGCTTCTGACCTTATATTCCGTCAAGGAGCGCGAGCCTCTGGCCTTCGCCAAGCAGCCCGGTAATGTCCCGGATGTCATATCCATTGAGAACACCCTGACACAGTTGAAGTGCTTTAGCCTTGAGAAGCCCTTGATCGTCACTGACAATGGTTACTACAGTCAGGAGAACATGATGAAATTCGCCTCGCGCAACATGAAATTCCTGACTCTGGTCGACCCAAACATCACTTGGGTTCGCGAAGCAGTGGACGTGCTTCGTGATACGCTGGCGAGCATGTCCAGCACTTGTCCATTTGATCCGTCTGTTTGCGGTGCTATGACGATGAGAACGCACGAGTTCCGTCAACTGCGCCAGCGGTCTCGCAACGGCAAGCTGGCAGGAGAAGAAGAGACATTCTTGCGCCGCCTTTATGTGCATGTCTTCTATTCCCCCGACAACGACACAAGGAAGCAACTTGCCTTCCGTAAAGACTTGCTTGAGTTAAAGGCTCAAGTGGAAGATGGAGTAACGGAGTTCACAAAATCCGCGCAAAGAAAGATAGACAGGTACCTGGTCTGTTCGAAAAAGGGGCGCGGTGGACAAGTGAAGGTTGGCTTCAACGACAAAGCCACCGCCGAAGCAAAGAAATACTTCGGCTATTTCGCGCTCGTCAGCAATCAGAGCATGGATACGTTCACCGCGCTTGAAAACTATCGACTGCGTGAAAAAATAGAGGAGCTCTTCGCGGTGAATAAGGGGGGGCTTGATGGAGCACGGCCGCGCACATGGTACCCCGACAATCTGCGGGGAAGGCAGTTCGTGCAGTTTGTCTCACTGGGTTATCACTGCTTTCTGACGAAGAAAATCAAGGAAATGCGAGAAGGGCTTGGAAAGAACAAAAGCGAAAAGACCGCCGCGCTTGTCAAGCTCGAAAATCAACTGGACAAGTGGCTTGAGCAACGATCACTCGCCCAGATTCTGGACTGGTTCGACTGCATTGAAACGACCAACGTGCGAACACCTATGGGCAACTACCGTTGGTCTACCGAATCAGTAGCCAGAGACAGGTTGTTCCTGGGATATCTGGGAGTGACCAGCAAATAGTGTGCGCTTTATCCTACTTTCAGGATTATAGGCAGCCTCAAGCAAGTCGTCTGGCTTGATGTTAGCCGATTCAGCGATGCGTGCGGGTATGGTGATCTGGTGTTTATTTCTGACGCGGACTTGTGTCATCGTTCCGGGTGTTTGTGAGAGTGAAAGTACGACTTGATGAAGATAATCTAACTTTTTTTGCAAAAGCTCTCTTGCTGAGAGAGAAGATTTGATCAGTTCAGTCAGCTTTTTTTCCCAACTGCGGTTAGCTTCGTCATCCGATACCCACCGGGTCTCTGGATCGTTGGCTTCGGTCAAGCCGTTCTCAATTTCCTGAAGGAACCAATTGTCGTATTCGGCCACTTCATGGGTTTTGGCGGGAGATACTGGTGTGCCGGTAACTGGGTTTCCTCCCAATTCCGTTGTTGGAATTACCGCTGTTGCGCTTCTTCTGTTTGTTATCATGATCTTTTTCACCATCCAGTTATCAAGCTATTCGTGGATTATGCGTATTATTTGTCGAAGTAAAAAAAATGGGTCACGGTATAATGCAGCAACCGCAATTTGTCCCACAGGCTGTGGGACTTTTCAACATGCAACTATGGAGATGGCTATGCATGAAAATGATCGGAGTCTCTCGGTGAATATCGATGTGTTGCTTGCTCAGTTGCGTACTCTGATTGCTGATGCTCGCAAAGAGGCAAAGCGGACAGTGGATGTCGTTCAGGTGCGTACCTGTTGGGAAATTGGTCGCCCATATCGTGGAGTTTGAGCAAGTCGGGCTGCCACGCGCTGCTTATGGCAAAAAGCTGCTGTTGCGACTGGCTGAATCATTGACTGGTGAGTTTGGCAAGGGGTTTGATGCCACTAAGCAGGTGCTTGATGGACACGCGGCAAGCTTTTTTGCTTTCAATCGAGAAGCAGCCACTCACTGGCGAGTGTGATGGTTATTTCTGGAGGAAATTCAACTCTTGGAGGTGCTTCCAGTGTTATCACCTGTAACCGTACATTCCGAAACTCGGGCGCTGCGTCAAGGAGCGCTCTTACCTCCCGTTCTCTTGTACTTGATTGCGTGAGGTCAGTGCAGACCTGAATCAGCTCATCTCCCTTCGTCATATCTCTGGCAAGAAAATCCACCTCGTAGCCTGAAGTGGTATGAACATACCCTGTTTCATAACCTCGTCTTGCCAGTTCAAGAAAAACAGCAGTTTCGAGAGCATGACCGCTGTTTTCTTTTCCTGATCGATCAAAAAGAGGGATAAGACCGGTATCAACAGGATAGACTTTTCGGGGATTAACCATACGGCGACGCTCCGAATCGGTTGCAAGGCAGAGTGTCTGGAGGAGAAACGAGTCTTCAAGATAACCGAGATAGGTGTGCAGCGTATCTTTTGCTACAGAAAATCCCTGAGATTTTAAATCTGCGTAAAAACGGTTAATGCTGAATGAACCTGCTGCATTTCCAAGCAGTTGACGCACCATCCAGCGCAATGCGACCGGGTTTGTCACGGCGTAACGCTCAATAACGTCACGCAGGAGCGCAACATCGACATAGCCCCGAAGCAACTCCTGGCGGTCACGCCCTGTGATGCCGGTCGTTTCCGGAAATCCGCCAAACGCAAGATAGTTGCGAAGTTCACCCTCAATGGTTGAGCGATCAGATGTTGTCCACTCTTCTACTGGCTTTGACGGTTCAACCCCTTTGTGGCGGAGATACTCCCTGAAACTGAAAGGATAGACAACTGCTTCCATTGCACGACCTCTCATGCTCGTGGCCACTTCACGCGACAGCAGACGGGAAGAAGAGCCTGAAATAAAAATCTCTGCATTTTCGGTATCAAGTAAACGGCGTATGAAAAGTTCCCAGCCGGGCACCACCTGTATTTCATCGAAAAAGAGCACCACTCTCTCTTGACCTCTTAATTGCGGATACAGACGATAGAACTCCTCGACAACAATATCCAGGTCACTGCTCTCCATACCAGCGAGCCGTTCATCCTCAAAACTGAAATAGAGCATTCCTTCACGAGGTACTCCCTGCTTCACCCGTTCAGAGATGATTTGCTTCAGCAATGTTGTTTTTCCTGAGCGCCTCATCCCGATGACAGCAATAGCTTTACCCTTCACTTCAGGCACTCTCGTATCCCTGAAGGTGAATTCCGGCAGAGGCGCTGCCTGGGCATCAACAATCTTTTGGCGGATTATGCCTCTCAGATAGCCTTTCATAAAGGATGATTTATTGCTATAGTGTTCGTTTTAAAAGGACAATATAGGTGATTGTTTTCTCTTTTCCGATCCATAGACAGCTTCTTATTCAGCGTTTGACTGGCACCATCCCTTCGATTGCCATCCGCCGCACCAGGGTTGTTTTGCCTGCCTGGCGTGGCCCCGCAACCAAAACAACAGACGTGTCGGCCACCGCTTCAGCTATGCGCATTGCAATCAGTCGTTGGTAGAGAGAGCCTTTATTTATATGCAGCTATCAGTGTAAAATATGGAATGAATCCGGTGAATTATGCTGTCGAATTGTGGTTGGTTTTTGTAGTAGAGTCAGCTCAAAGGTCAGTTTCATTTTCTGCAATCCATACAGGCAGTGTATGATCCAATAATCTTTTTCAACCAGTGCAGGAGCAATCGACATGTTGTTGGCGACAATGCTTGGCATTGTTCACTGATGATGTTGCAAATAATTTTTGTGCTCTTGCCCCTCCATACTCCCGGATAGCTCTGGCAAGTTTTATCGTGTCCATGGAGTGAGCTTTTTCTTTGACATGAGAGAGCACCAGCTCTTCATCTTCAGCCAGCTCTTTGATGTTGTTGACAAGATCCACCAACAAAAATTCAGGAAAGGGTTTCAGGGGAAAAAAAGCTTTTTTTCGAAAGTCGAACGTGCGCCCACCTAATTTGAAATTGCCGTGCCTTTTATGGTTGTAAACAACTGTTTTGTTGTACAGTTGTGTTGTACCAACCCCCAAAGAGTTATAGGCGTTGGGAGATGTCAACAGAAATCGGTGATCTTTGAGAAAAGCCTGCACCAACGTTTTATCGTCAACGGGTGCTTCACCAAAAACAGTCTGCTTTGGGCAATAGTTACAGATCCATTGAAAGCTTGCGGAGTGTCCCATCATTTTGCAGTTGCCTGAGATGGCGATCAACAGCGTTTGACCATTGCTCTTTATCGCCAAAGCAGACCAATTGTATCCACTGACTCAGAGAGAACGAATTGCATTAGGATTGTTGGCTATGCAGGAATCACTGACGGCTGGCAATATGGTTTTGCAGCTTGAGCTTTCAGATGTTACGCAGCTTAAACACTGGCTAGTACGATTGCTTGATTGGGGGTTGGTGCAGCAAAGTGATCGGACACCTCTGTGTCATGTCCGATAAGTGTCCGATGCTTCCCCTGAACTGGCGTTCCAGTTCTCTCTTGCTCCATCTTTCCCGTATTGCCATTTGCAGATAAAACTTTCGCTCTTCTTGACGCTTACTCTGCCCGAGGATAATCAAATTATGAGTCCAGGACAATTGTCGCACCAGTGGTGAGACTTTTTCATCATCATAATATGTCTCATAAACCTGTCGCATACGAAACAAGTTTGCACGTGTAAATCCTCTCACGCAAACCAGGATGTGTACTCCGGATCGTTGGCTTCGGTCAAGCCGTTCACAATTTCCTGAAGCAACCAATTTTCGTATTCGGCCACTTTATGGGTGTTGCCAGAAGGTAGGGCCATCGGTAACAGTATTTTCTCTTCTATCAATTGACGAAGAGATCCAGCCAGTGCAAAATTTTACTGTGGGTTCGAGAAAGTGCCTACGCCGTCGGCACAATTGGAGCTTGCTTCAGATACATTGGTCTCACACCTATATCCTGCAGTATGTTCAATCAGTCAAAAATAGTCAGGGTTACGATTCAGTAAGTTATTTCCTTTATCGGGATGATTTGTTAAGTTGTATTACGTTAAAAGAAGTTTACGCTTCTTCTGAATCAGGCAGGTAAGTCTCAACAATGTTTGGCGGATGCCGCATGATCGTGTTGTTACACTTTCGCCCGGAATACCTGGTACACTATACTCCGCTGTGCTCATTAGCTTCATATATGGTTATAATTCAAGAAGTTGTGTGTTAGTCTGATCAGTCAAATTATGAGACATCCCAATCGTTGATATTTCTTGGTATTGGTATCATTATAGGTGAAGCGATTATATCAGGGTCAGTAAATGTGATACCACGACGCAGGTTTTAGAAATAGCAATACGAGCTGTACATGCCCAACTATTATGTGTTCATGGCTGATGTCATTGCGAGTCGGAGCCGAGATTCCCAACAACTCATGGAAGAATTTGAGAATCTTGTAAGCACTGCCAATACGCTCTTCTCTGAGGGAATACTGTCGCCACTGACAATCACGCTTGGCGACGAGTTCCAGGGTGTAGCAAGCACTCTGCTTGATGCCGTGAAGGTTTTGGTTTGGTTGGAGGAGGCCAGGCTGAAAGGCGACTTCGGTTCCCAACTTCGCTATGTTATCCACTATGGCGAAATTACTACTCCGTTAAACCCTCAACTCGCTTATGGCATGCTTGGGCCTGGGCTTGCTGAAGCTCGCGAGGAACTCGCGGATAAACGCCGGAGACGGTCTCGCTTCCGTATTGAACTTCCTGATCGTCGTTTGGCTTTGCAATTGAGTCAACTTCTCGATGTCATGTTTGCTCTGACTCGCGACTGGAAGTGCGATGATGCCAGTCTGTTGTTCGATATGATGTTGAGTCAAAACAATGAAGCCGTTGCGGTGGCGCACGGCAAGAATCGCAGTCAGGTCTGGAAACGACGCAGGAATCTCTATGTTGACGAGTATGTATCGTTGAAAACTGTCGTGTTAGAGTTATCTGAAGAGGGGGCAAGTTGAAATACCTGTGGATGGCCATAGCTCTGGTGATCGGTGAGCTGGTTGCGGGGCTTACGTTTCATCTTTTGAAGAGGTATCTTGGTACCAAACAGAGTGGTGACCCAAATTGGGAATCGGTTTTGAAAGGAATACTCGAACGCACGACTCTTCTCGTGGGGCTGTTGGCGGGTTTTCCGCATGTATTGACAGCCTATGGCGCTCTGAAGATTAGTACTCGATTGAGTGAGGATCAAAAAAATCATATATCGAACACCTACTTTCACACAGGAAATCTCCTCTCTATCCTGTTCGCGATGGTTTACGCGATGATCATCACCATGCTGGCGAAGTAGTTTTTCGGATGTCGAACAAACGCACAAAGCGATGATCTTTTGCGGTAACCCGATATTCATCCCATCCCTATGCGTTACTAATCATGGAAGAAATAACTCTTATGCACATCAACCTTCCACTCAAAATTATAGGCATTGGCCGTTATCTTCCCCCGCGCATCGTTCCAAGTTCTGAACTTGAGGCAATCTACGCTCTTCCTCCTGGCTGGGTGGAACGGCGCAACGGTGTGCGTGAACGGCGATGGGTTACTACTGAAACCGCCTCCTTTATGGCTGCTGAAGCGGCTCGTGAAGCCCTTGAGGAAGCGGGGCTTAGGCCCGATCAGCTCAGCCTTATTATCAACGCTTCAGGAACCGCTGAACAGGCCATCCCTGATACTGGCACCCTGATACAGCGCCAGCTTGGCCTTGGCAGATCGGGTATTCCAGCTATGAGTGTGAACACCACCTGTCTCAGCTTCATTACAGCCCTCGACGTAGCCGCAACCTACCTGAATGTCGGGCGCTACAGCAAAATTCTCATTGCCAGCTCCGATATCTCCTCGTGCGGTATCAACCCGAAAGAGCCAGAATCCGCAACGCTGGTGGGGGATGCAGCGGCGGCAGTGGTGGTAACTCGTTCCGGTGCGGATGACACATCCTGCATCCACCATGCTCATTTTAAAACCTGGGGTGACGGAGCCTCTTTCACCGAGATCAGGGGAGGAGGATCAGCACGCCATCCCGCCAAACCTGGCCATAACCCTGATGATGATCTCTTCCACATGGACGGTCCAGCCGTTCTCCGCATGGTAAGAGGTCTTGATGAGGCGTTTCTCGAAGAGCTCTACCCCGGCCTCTCAAAAAGCCTGGTTGATATCGACCTCGTTGTTCCGCACCAGTCGAGCAAGGTAGGCTTGCTCCTGCTTCAACGCTATGGCTGGCCGGAGGCTAAAATCATCCACACTCTCGAATGGCTTGGCAACTGCGTAGCCGCCTCGATTCCCTCCACGCTCTACCAGGCAGTCCGCGACAATACCCTCCAGCGCGGCCAGAAACTGCTGCTCGTCGGTACCGGAGCAGGACTCTCCATTGGTGGAATGGTTGTGACGTATTGAACAGTACAGCCTGAGAGGTTTTGGTCTCCACTAACCATCAATTGATCACGCACGTCGAGAAAAAAATACAGGCACCCATGAGATTGCTGTTATTGTCTTGGAGGCTTAAGAATTGTTTGACATGGCTGCAACAGAAAGTTACAAAATAAGTATAAATTTCACTACATTTGGCCTCTTGTATGGAGAGAGGCTGGGGAAAAATCAAGCTTTCGTTAAAGTCATACGGTGCTGCGCGTTGTGCTTTTCGTCCTCTTTTTATTCCCTCCAGTGTTAAACTTTTTTGTGGCATTTTTGTGCCCTTTGCAGAAACATACATTTTACCCTGATTAAGGATACTCTCATATATGGCTGATACTGGTAAACAAAAACCTCAGAAACGTTATCCGCCTTTTTTGAAAAACAGATCCGGTGAGCGTTCGCTGCGTTTTCCGACGGTGTCGCGCTCGTTTGTCCCTTCGGTGTTTACGGTCATGAACATGGTTTGTGGCTATATCTCTATTGTGATGTCGGGGGAGGGGAGTTTTGTGGCTGCCTGCTGGTTTATTATCCTTGCGGCTTTTTTTGATACCATCGACGGCTTTGTGGCAAGGGTGACCAATGGCACATCCGATTTTGGCGTTGAGCTGGATTCTCTCTCTGATCTTGTCTCTTTCGGCGCAGCGCCAGCTTATCTGGTTTATAAATTTGGTCTTGAAGGGTTACCGGGTATTTCAGGAATTTGTGTCAGTTCACTGCTGATGATTGGGAGTGGGCTCAGGCTTGCCCGCTTCAATATCAGCATGATCGGCTATAAAAAGGACTCCTTTTCCGGTCTTCCGACACCTGCGCAGGCTTTGACGATTGCCGGATTTGTGCTCTGGATGGGCAGCACCACGCTCTTTCCAGTTGCGTCTATGCAGATAGTTTTGGCGGTGCTTTCAACGGCTCTTGCGCTGCTCATGGTCAGCAAGGTGAACTATGATACTCTTCCCAAGCCGACGATTGACTCTTTCAGGCGGCAGCCGGTGCAGATGTCGCTCTATATTGTGGCCATCTTCTGCGTTATTCTCTTTCACTCGAAGGCTTTTTTTCTTGCCATGTTGTTGTATATTCTGCTCGGTATTGTGAGGTCAATTACTCTGTTTTGGCATCGACAGTGGCAGACCTGATGTTTTTTCATTCACCCATTACTCGTGAACATGCCCTATATTGCAAAAATTAAGGTTACCCTCCGCCAGTCGATTCTTGATGTCCAGGGGAAAGCGGTCGATCATGCCCTGAAAAATCTTGGCTACCGTACTGTGGAATCAGCAAGAATAGGCAAATATATAGAGGTAACAATTAATGAAGCGGAACTTGCGGAGGCAGAGCGTATTGGCAACGAGATATCCCGCAAACTCTTGTCGAATCCGGTCATGGAAAATTACACTCTTGAGCTGGAAGAGGTCAAATAATTGAGTGCTACCCCATCCGGGGGTTATAGTCAAACTGCTCACGACAATTAAAAGAAGTGCCTTTATGTCTGAAATTACCGTTGGGGTTGTCGTCTTTCCTGGATCAAACTGTGACCATGACACTGAACATGCCGTAGCCTCTTTTGCTGGCATCAAGCCTGTGATGCTCTGGCATAACGACCACGATCTCCAGGGGGCAAAGGCAATCATCCTGCCTGGCGGATTTTCTTATGGAGACTACCTGCGTGCTGGCTCAATTGCCCGGTTTTCTCCCATCATGAAAGAGGTTATCGAATTTGCAGGCAAAGGCTTTCCGGTGCTGGGCATCTGCAACGGATTCCAGGTGCTGCTTGAGAGTGGCCTTCTTGAGGGAGCTCTTTCGAGGAACCGTGACAAAAAGTTTCTCTGTTGTCAGACCTTTATCAGGGCGGTGAATGGTTCAACAATCTTTACCAGTCTCTACCCTGAGGATGAAGTGCTCAGCATACCCATTGCCCATGGTGAAGGAAACTACTTTGCGTCTCCTGAGGTTATCGACAGCCTTGAGGAGCATGAGCAAATTGTTTTCAAGTATACCGATGCCGAGGGCAGGATAACTGATGAAGCAAATCCGAATGGTTCAGTGAAGAATATTGCGGGCATTGTCAACCGGCGGGGCAATGTGCTTGGCCTGATGCCCCATCCTGAACGGGCGAGTGAAAAGCTGCTTGGCTCCCTTGATGGACGAGGACTCTTTGAGTCGCTTTTCCTGCACATCGCCGAGGTATAAGGAGTTGTTGGGCGCGAAGCAAAAATACAAAGTCTTTTCATGGCTGCTCTTTGACTTTGCCAACACCTCCTTCAGCGTGATGATGGTCACGTTTGCGTTTCCCCTTTATTTCAAAAATGTGATCTGTGCTGGCGACCCTTCAGGTGATGCCTTGTGGGGATTCAGTGTCAGCCTTTCGATGCTGCTTGTGGCGCTTGTCTCTCCTGTTCTTGGCGCTGCTGCCGATTATTCTGGCAAACGGAAGCGATTTCTTTTCCTTTTTACCCTTACTTCGGTTGTTGCAACGGCTCTTCTCTCCTTTTCCGGGCCAGGAATGGCCGTGACTGCTGTTGTGCTTTTTATTCTTGCCAATATGGGTTTTGAGGGAGGCCTGGTTTTTTATGATGCTTATCTCAAGGAGCTTGCTTCCGACAAAAGTGTCGGCAGGGTCTCTGGATATGGTTTTGCCATGGGGTACCTTGGAGCACTCTCAATTCTGCTTTTGGTGAAGCCGCTGTTGAATAAAGGGATTGTTCTTTCAAATGCGCCAAATGTGCAGATGAGTTTTCTTGTGGCTGCGATTTTTTTTGCACTCTTTTCTGCGCCGCTTTTTCTGGTGTTGCGTGACCGCAGAATTATCCACCTTGACTCGTTTGACCACAAGAACTGGCCAAGTGTCATAACATATCGTTGCGGAAAAGGATATCAGCAGAATGGTACTTTTCTTCGTGTCGACAATGCTCCTTCTCTTCTTCGTTCAATCAGGGAGGTGAAGCACACGGTGCGGCATATCATAAACTATCCCGACCTTGCCCGCTTTCTTCTTGCCTACTTTTTCTATAATGATGCTATTCTGACGGTCATCGCCTTTTCGTCGATTTATGCCCAGAACAGCCTTGGTTTTACCACTGGCGACCTGATTATCTTTTTTATGCTGGTGCAAACAACCGCCATTGCTGGCTCGGTTATTTTCGGTTTTATCACTGATAAAATAGGCCCAAAAAGAACTATTGTCATAACGCTCATAATCTGGTTTATTGTTGTTGTTGCTGCTATTTTTGCCGAGAGTAAAGAACTCTTTTTTTATACAGGAATGCTTGCCGGGATGTCCATGGGCTCTTCCCAGGCAGCTTCCCGATCAATGATGACCCGGCTGACACCCAGCGAACATGTGACCGAGTTTTTCGGATTTTATGATGGCACCTTCGGAAAAGCTTCAGCAGTGGTGGGGCCGCTTCTTTTCGGACTGGTTTCATCGCAGGCTGGCAGCCAGAAAGCGGCGCTTGCATCGCTGCTGCTGTTTTTCATGGTCGGGTTGGTACTGATGACCAGGGTGAGGTCAATTGATTAATTGAAAAGTGCTTTCGCTGCATGAACGCAAGAGAATGAATAGATGGATAAGAGTCGTAAAAGGGTGAAAAAGCAGGACAATGGCGACCACAGCATGGGCGTGGAATATGCTCGAGCCTTTCTCCCATTTTTCTGGAAAAACTTTATTCATGACCGGATTTTTCTCGGTGCCGGTTCGCTTGCTTTTCAGACGCTTCTCTCGATTGTGCCTCTTCTTGCTGTGATTCTTTCCATTCTGAACGTCTTTGTGGTTTTCGCCCCTTTCAAGCGCTCTCTTGAGGATTTTTTAGTCCAGAATTTCATGCCTGGAACGGGAACGGTGCTTAATCACTACCTTACTGATTTTATAGGCAAGACCTCCAGTGTTCCACTTCTGGGGGGAGTTTTTTTGTTTGTCATCGCGCTCTCGCTCATCTCAACGGTTGATCATACACTGAATGATATATGGGAGGTGCCTGCCCCCCGCAAGGCCTTGCAGGGATTTACCCTCTACTGGACGGTACTGACGCTGGGGCCGGTGCTCATCGGAAGCAGCCTTGCTGCAAGCTCTTATGTCTGGTATACCGTCTTTACCGAAGGGCCATTGCTCGAGTTGAAAACCCTTCTTCTCTCCTATTTCCCGCTCATCAATTCGATTCTGGCATTTTTTTTGCTTTACATGCTTGTGCCGAACCGTCGGGTCAGGTTTGTGCATGCTTTTTCGGGTGCTCTTCTTGCTGCGGTGCTCTTTGAGCTTTCAAAGAAATGGTTCACCTTCTATGTTACACACTTTTCAACCTTTGAGCATATTTACGGTGCCTTGTCGGTTGTTCCGATGCTTTTTTTCTGGATATATCTTGGCTGGGTTGTGGTGCTGACCGGTGCTGAATTTGTTTTTTGCCTTGGAGCGCTCACTCCTGTTGCCGGGGTTACGGGGTTATTCAATCCCTTGCGAGGGGTGCCGCTGATTCTTTCGGTGCTTGGCACAATATGGAGTGGTCAGAATAATGGGCTGCCCGTCAATATGAAGAAGATTGTGAAGTCCAATCATCCCGGTAATCCTGCCGGACTTAGAAAAGTTGTTGCTATGTTGCAGCAGAATAATCTTGTTCATGGAACAGCGAACGGTGATCTGGCGGTTAGCCGCGATCTTCATGCTGTGACGCTTTACGATCTCTATGCCTTCATTCCTCCGGGGTTTGCGGGCGATGAAAACGGTTCGCTGATTTCAGAGAGTAAAAACGTACATTTGGATGATATTGGGAGGGGAGTTGCGGAGTGCCTTAAAAGCAGTATGACCGTCTCTCTTGCTGACTTGTTAGAGGATATTAATCAACACGATTCATGAGTTACCAGGTTATAGCCAGGAAATACAGGCCTGCAAAATTTTCCGATATTACCGCGCAGGAGCATGTTACGCGCACTATCCAGAATTCGTTGCGCATGGGCAGGGTGGGGCATGGCTACATTTTTTCGGGGTTGCGCGGTGTCGGCAAAACGACAGCGGCGCGGGTCTTTGCCAAGGCGTTGAACTGCCAGAAACTGATGGAAGACCCGGAGTACCTGCAACGGGTGACGGAGCCTTGTGGCGAGTGCGAGAGTTGTCGGGACTTTGATTCGGGCACCAGTCTCAATATTTCGGAGTTTGATGCGGCTTCCAATAACAGCGTTGACGATATTCGTGCGCTTCGCGAGAATGTTCGTTATGGGCCACAGAAAGGGAAGTACAGGGTCTATATTATTGATGAGGTGCATATGCTCTCGATTGCAGCTTTCAACGCTTTTCTGAAGACGCTTGAGGAGCCGCCTCCACATGCAATTTTTATTTTTGCCACCACGGAGCTCCATAAAATTCCGGCCACCATTGCCTCCCGTTGCCAGCGATTCAACTTCAAGCGGATTCCGCTGGAGGATATACAGAAACAGCTTCAGTGGATCTGTGATGCTGAGCATATAACGGTTGAGGGCGATGCTCTTCAGCTTATCGGGCGCAAGGCGCAGGGCTCTATGCGTGATGCGCAGAGTATCCTTGATCAGGTGATAGCTTTTTCAGCCGAGAATGATCATGAGGGAGCCATCAGCTACCAGGGCGTTGGTGAGTTGCTGAACTACATTGATGACGATAATATGTTTGATGTCACCGATGCCGTTGCGGCGCAAAACCCGGCTAAAATGCTCGATGTTGCCCAGTTTGTAATCCGGAATGGCTATGACGAGCAAGACTTTCTGGAGAAGCTTGTCGAGCATTTGAGGAATTTTCTTGTCGTGCAGAATCTTGGTTCCACCCGGCTTGTTGAGCGTCCCGATGCCATTCGGGAACGTTACTTGCGGGATGCCGGAAATTTCACCCCGTTTTTGGTCATGCAGATGGTCGATTTTCTTTTGCTTACCCAGAAAGAGCTGAAGTTCCAGTTTGAGTACCAGTTCCGTTTTGAGCTGGCGCTGCTGAAGTTGATTGATATTGTCCATATCGCCTCCTCTGCTGTTACCCCGGCAGCGGTGGTACAACCTCAAAAAAAAAAGCCCCTGACCAGCCACTGAAGGCGGAGTCAGTGGCCGTAGCGACTGTTGGTACAGTTCCAGCTTCTGCACCTCCGCCTGTCAATAAAACTGCGGCGGCGGGCGGTATTGATCTTGGTTCATGGCAAAAAAAACTCTCAAATTTTGCCTCGAATCCTGCTTCAAAGCCGACACCTCTGCACATCGCGCCCAAAACACTTCCCAACGGCGATGCAGGAGCAGCCATTGAAAAAGTTGCAAATCTTGCTTTGCTGAAGGTTGAGTGGCACCAGTTTCTTGAGCATCTGGCAAGAAAAAACCATAACATCATGGCAACTCACCTGCAATCCTGCGAGCTTGTATCGTGCACTCCATCAGGGGCGCTTGAAATTGCCAGTTGCCGAAAATTTTCCTATGAAGAGTTGTTGCAGGATAGAACAACGCTCCAGCAGGAACTTTCAGAATTTTATGTGCTGCCTCTTCAGATCACCATACTCTATGATGCTGAAAAAGATGCCTGTACCAGGGAGAAGAGCATTTTTACCCTGTTTCAGGAGCTGTCACAGAAGAATGAGGTGGTCAGGTTTCTCATCACGGAGTTTGGCGGGGAACTTGTCTACTGAAGGCACCATACCAATTTCACAAATTATTAAAAATTCTTCATATTCAGTGTTTATTCCAACTCTTAATGCCAAAGGATGATAGAACGATATGGGTAATGCAGATAGCACGCAGACTCTCCACAACCGCTTCCGCTCTCACTGTTGCGGTTTATTGAACCTCAAGCTTGAGCAAAGCTCAGTCAGACTTGCCGGATGGGTTCACAGAAAACGGGATCATGGTGGATTGATTTTTATTGATCTCAGGGATCATACCGGTATCAGCCAGCTTGTTATCCAGCCGGAGCAGCAAGAGCTTTTTGCCAAGGCAGAGCTACTGCATGTGGAGTCAGTTATCTGTATTGAGGGTACTGTAGTCCCGCGTGCCCAGGGCGCAGTCAACCCTCGTCTTGCATCAGGCGAGATTGAGGTTGTAGTCAGTCAGATTACTGTTGAAAGTAACGCGCAACCTCTGCCTTTCCCGGTGGCCGA
This sequence comes from uncultured Chlorobiaceae bacterium, assembly GCA_903994635.1. GTDB lineage: Bacteria > Bacteroidota > Chlorobiia > Chlorobiales > Chlorobiaceae > Chlorobium. The sequence goes on along the minus strand of CAJEXQ010000006.1, from coordinate 38,313 downwards.
TGAGGTGCCTACTTCCGAAGAGCTTCGTCTGAAATATCGCTTTATTGACCTGCGTCGGGAGAAAATACATGACAATATCATTTTCCGCAGCCGTGTGACTGCCGCAATCCGGCACTATCTCGAAGAAAAAGAGTTCATAGAGATACAGACCCCGATTCTTACCTCCAGCTCACCTGAGGGTGCACGTGACTTTCTTGTACCAAGCCGCCTTCATCCGGGCAAATTCTATGCTCTGCCGCAGGCTCCCCAGCAGTTCAAACAGCTCCTGATGGTTTCTGGTTTTCCTCGCTACTTCCAGATTGCTCCCTGTTTCAGGGACGAAGATGCCCGTGCCGACCGCAGCCCCGGTGAGTTTTACCAGGTTGATATGGAGATGGCATTTATCGAGCAGGATGACCTCTTTGCCATTCTTGAGGGAATGATTGAGCATCTCACCCGAACCATGTCGCGCAAGCATATAGCGCAATTTCCCTTTCCGAGAATCAGCTATAAAGAGGTGATGAACCGCTATGGTACCGACAAGCCTGACTTGAGAATACCTGTTGAGATCCGGGATGTTACCCCGCTTTTTGTGGGCTCATCCTTCAAGGTCTTTGCAAACAGCACGGTAGAGGGCTCGTGCGTCAAGGCGCTTGTTCTCAAAGGACGTGGCAACGAATCGCGGCTCTTTTACGACAAGGCCGAAAAACGGGCAAAGGAGCTTGGCTCAGGCGGTCTCGCCTATATCCAGTTCAGGGAGGAGGGGCCGAAGGGGCCTGTTGTCAAGTTTCTCTCCGAAGAGGATCTCTCAACCCTTAAAAGCCACCTTGGTATTGAAACCGGCGATGTGGTCTTTTTTGGGGCGGGGAAGTGGGAAGCAACCTGCAAGATTATGGGCGGGATGAGAAGCTATTTTGGCGACCTCTTTACACTCGACAAGGATAAACTCTCCTTTTGCTGGATCGTTGATTTTCCGATGTTTGAGTACAACGAAGAGTCAAAAAAAATCGACTTCTCCCACAACCCATTTTCCATGCCACAGGGAGAGATGGAGGCGCTTGAAACCATGCCGCCGCTCGATATTCTAGCCTATCAGTACGACATTGTCTGCAATGGCATTGAACTCTCCAGCGGCGCCATCCGCAACCACAACCCCCATATCATGTACAAGGCCTTCGGTATTGCCGGATACACCCGCGAAGAGGTTGACCTGCGTTTTGGCCACATGATTGAAGCCTTCAAGCTTGGTGCCCCCCCGCACGGAGGCATTGCTCCCGGTCTCGATCGCCTTGTCATGATTCTCCGCGACGAGCTGAACATCCGCGAGGTAATTGCCTTCCCGATGAACCAGCAGGCGCAGGATCTCATGATGTCAGCCCCGTCGGAGGTGACCCCGGCACAGCTTCGTGAACTGCATTTGAAGGTGGAGCTGCCAAAAAAGGAGGAGGGGAAGAGGTAAGGACGGCTATGCAGGGGCGAAAAATCATTCATCCCTGCAATTCCTACAAATCAATCCATGCGGTACATCCAAAACCGACGGTTCCATTGGTTATGGGTTCAAAAACGGTGCGGGTTATTGAGAAACGGGACTCTTTTTTAACACGGCAACAGTAAACCGGCTGACACAGGTGAGTTTTCCTGCCTCATTCTTTACCCGAATATCCCATACCTGTGAGCTTTGTCCAAGATGAAGGGGAGTCGCGGTTGCATAAACGAAACCGCTCCTTACCGGACGGATATGGTTGGCATTGATCTCCTGACCGACAATGTAAAAGGAGTCGCGATCAACGCAGTAGGAGGCAGCAATACTTCCCACCGTTTCAGCAAGAGCGAGCGAAGCTCCGCCGTGCAGAATACCGATACGTTGAATGGTGCGATGGTCAACCGGCATTCTTGCCGTCATATAATCGAGGCCAATCTCGGTCATTTCAATGCCGAGGTGACGGGCCATCTGGCCATCAATAATTTGAGTGGTGTTGATCTCTTCAATGGTGACAGTTCCGAAAAAAACTGTTGGTTGAATCATGATCGGCAACAGGTCAAAGAGGTTGTGAATTTTCTCCACTGAAGTGGAGCGGGTGACGAGATTCGAACTCGCGACATTTTGCTTGGGAAGCAAACACTCTACCAACTGAGTTACACCCGCTTTTTAATGGTGGTGAGAGAGGGAGTTGAACCCTCGACCTCAGGGTTATGAATCCTGTGCTCTAACCAACTGAGCTACCTCACCATTTTCATGGTGGTTAATATACGACAGGCTTCAGGAATAAACAAACGTTTACCCAGATATTCTCTGCTGGTACATCGCCTCGGCAAGCGCAATATCCTCCGGAGTCGTGATCTTGATATTGTGATAACCGGTCTCAAAAATCTTGATGAGCTGCTCAGGAAAAAAACGCTCAACCAGCGCCGCATCATCAGTGGCATACCACCCTTCAAGTTCTGCCTGCTCATGCGCCTGAATCAGCAGCTCACTGCGAAAACCCTGGGGAGTCTGTACCTGGAGAAGCTTGCTGCGATCCAATGTATCACCAAAAAACTCTCGATCGCTTCCGACAAATTTGATGGTGTCTTTCGGCCTTGTGGCAGGCACACAGGCGCCGAACAGCAGAGAGAGATTCGATATTTCGTCAATCTCGTCAGGCCGAATGAAGGGGCGGGCACCATCATGAACCAGAATCGTATCAGGGGCAATACCTCCCCTGTGCCTCTCCTCCTCAATCGCCTTGATGCAGTTGTTGACGGAGTCCTGTCGCTCCTTTCCACCCTCAACGATGGCTTTGAGCTTGGTGAATCCTGCTGCGGCAGCCATCGCCTCAAAGCTCTCTTTGTTCTCCAGCTTTGTGGCAATATAGATGGCGCTGACAGAGGTCGCGGCTTGAAATGCCTGTAAGGTGTGATAGATTACCGCAAAGCCTCCAATTTCAAGCATCTGCTTGCTTAAGCCCTCCTTGAGCTGCATTCTCTTTCCGATCCCGCTTGCGGCTATTATAGCAATGGCATTCATAAAATGCAGAATGTGTTAATGGATGAACATGGCATCACCATAAGCCAGAAACTGGTAATCCTCTTTCAGTGCTATTTTATACGCCTCCATAAGAAGCCTATGATCGGCAAATGCGCTGACAGCCATGAGCAGAGTCGTTTCAGGCTGCTGGAAATTGGTCAACAGCGCATCGACCACCTTGAACTGATAGGGTGGGTAGATAAATTTGTCAGTCCAGCCTCGTCCAAATTTTATTTTTCCGTCCACAGTAGCATTGGCTTCAAGCACACGAAGGGTTGTTGTTCCGACAGCCACAACCCTACCGGTTTTGTTGACCTTGGTTTCATTGATCTCCATGGCCGTCTGGTAGGGGATGTTGAAATATTCAGAATCCATCTTGTGCTTGGAGACATCCTCAACCTCAATGGCATTAAAGGTGCTAAGGCTCGGATGAAGGGTGATAGGCAGAATTTTAACCCCGATCTTCTGGATTTTCTGCAAAATCGGCATGGTGAAGTGCAACCCCGCCATAGGGGCAACAACAGCCCCAGTCTCGCTGGCGTAGCAGGTCTGGTAGTTCTCCCGGTCTGATTCATGGGAGGTACGGGTAAAATAGGGTGGAAGGGGAATTTTCCCGATTCTTTCAACCAGACTGAAAACATCAATATCAGGATTGAGAAACCTGATGGTTCTCCCTCGGGAGGTCGTATTATCGACCACTTCAGCTACCACATCTTCATCAAAGTAGATCTTGTTACCAACCCTCACCTTGCGTGCTGGATCAACAAGCACATCCCATAATCCAGCCTCTTTGTTGAGCACTCTCAGCAGGAAGACCTCTATCTTTGCATCAGTTTTTTCTTTTTGACCAAAAATTTTAGCAGGAAAAACCCTGCTGTTGTTCAATACCAGCAAATCTCCTTTTTTAAAATAGGAGACAATATCTTCAAAAACTTTGTGTTCTATGTCCTTTTTTCGCCGGTTCAGCACAATCATCTTGCACTTCTCTCTTGGCGAGGTTGGTTCATCAGCAATTTTGGTTTTAGGCAGTATATAACGAAAGTTTGACAGGCGCATGGAATCTTCTATAGGTCTGAATGATAGGGAAACCCTTTTTTGAGAGTGAGATTGTTTCCGGCAATACTCGCCAGAGCCTCATCTCCCTCTGCTTCGATCAGTGTGACAGTGACTTCACTCCTGTCGATGATAATGGCATAACGGTTTTTCCTGAAACAGATACTCAGCGACAGTTTTTTCCACTGGGCTGGCAGGTTTGGATAGACGTTGAGCTGTTCATTGTAGAAGGAGATACCTGCGAAATAACGGATAACGGTATCGAGCGTACCAGCCATCACGCCGCAGTGAATGCCCTCCTGGGTGGTGCCACCCTGGGTATCCTGAATATCGCTTTTCAGCGCTTCGGAGAACCACTTCCAGGCCATATCATGACCATCAGCCAGATAACTGGAGATGATGCTGTGTACCACCTTGCTCAACGTTGAGCCGTGGCTTGTTCTCGGTTCGTAATAGGCGTAGTTGTTTCTCACCAGAGTCAAGGGGTCGGGCACTGAATAGCCGATTTTTTCCAGAAGCTCAGCTACCTCACCCGGCGATAGTGTATAAAAGGTCATCAAAACGTCTGGTTGTTTGGCAACCTTGTAGATATCGGGGGAGTCACCCTCAGCTTTCAGGATTCTGTCCATCCTGTGGATATTACCATATCTGGCACGGTAGTGTTTCCAGTCAAGCTCCTTCAGACTTTTGTAGCCATCAAACTGCTCCAGAATACCATCCTTATCGACAAGAATATTCATTTTGAGGCTAATGTCACGCCATTTCTTCATCTCTTCAGGAACAAGATTGATTTTTGCAGTCAGGCGCTTGAGGACAGCCGGATCAATCTTCTCTCCAATTTCAGCCGCCTTGTCAAAGAGCCAGACCGCCATAATGTTCGTATAGGAGTTGTCTTTAAGGCCCTCTTTGCCGCTGCCGGGCAAGGCTTCATGAAACTCGTCGGGCCCCATTACACCCTCGATATGATACTTTTTTGATTCTGGCGAATATGAGGCAATTGATGCCCAGAAGCGTGCAATTTCAAACATCAGTTCAGCGCCGTATTCATTGAGGAACTGAGTATCGTCAGTGTCGTAGATGTAGCGCCAGGTGTTGTAGAAGACTGCTATGGAGACATGCCGCTGCAAACTGCTGAGATCAGGGCCCCAATCACCGCTTTTTGGATTGAAATGGATCACCTGTGTATCCTCAACACCATCATCCGCCGTCTGCCAGGGGAACATGGCACCCTTGTAGCCATTGTCACGGGCATACTCTCTGGCTGCATCAAGCCTGTTGTAGCGGTAAAGGAGCAGCGCCTTTGATATATCAGGGAAATGGCGGTTAAAAAATGGCAAAATAAAGATTTCATCCCAGAAGATATGGCCGCGGTAAGCCTCACCGTTCAGGCCACGGGCTGGCATACCGGCATCAATGGATGCATTATGCGGCGAAGCGGTACACATCATGTGATAGGTGTGCAGCCTGAGCAACTTCTGGCTGTATCGATCGCCCTCAATAACCAGATCAGCCTTTTCCCAAATTTTTTCCCACGCCCCAAGATTTGCCTTGAAAAGAGAGTCGAAAGTGCCCTTATTTTTAAGCGAGAGTCGGGTGGTTTTTACCGGATTGCTGCTCTTATGGTCGAGAGATGTGTGAATAAAGACAATTTTTTCAAGAGTAACGCTTTTGTTCGGATTCAGTGGCAGTTTCAAGAGTTCGCCTATATAGCGATCGTAACTCACCATTGAACGCTCACCAACCGCAGGTTTCCCGTGGCTTGAAAACCTTGTTGTGGCGCCAGTCACAATATGGTAATTCGATACGGTGGTTTGTACATGCAGCATGATGCAATGTTCATCGCTGAAACTCTCAACCTGCTCAAGATGATCGCTTGAAAGTTCGCCGTATCGCGCCACATTCCGGTTTTGCACCCTCCCGTCTATTCCTGAACGGAACTCTACTTCAGCGCTGTAATTGACAGGTCTCAGGGTGAACTTCAGGGCGCAGCAATGAGGATTGTCCATGCTTGCAAACCGGCTGCTGCTGATGCTTGTTATTCTGCCGAGATTGTCCTGGATAACGACATCACGCTCCATGAGGCCGTTACGAAAGTTCAGGTTCTGCCTGTAGCTGAGAATTTTCTGCTCAAGCGGGCTGATGAACTCTCCGCCGCCAATCCTGAATTCGACAGGAAGCCAGTTCGGCGCGTTGACAAAGTCATTGTTTAAAACAGTCTGGCCGTGCACCTGCGAAGGGACTCTGTTGAAAATCCCTGCAATATAGGTTCCCGGATAGTGGTGAGCGGAACTGGATGAACCTTCATAAGCGCCCCTGATACCAAGATAGCCGTTGCCGACAGATGTCAGAGTTTCACGAAGTTTTTCATCCTTGGCATAAAAATCGGTATAGGTCAGGTTCCACCCATCATAGTCGATGCCTTTGCTGAACCACTCTTCAATATCGGCAATGGTGACTTCACCAAGGTCACTGACCACAATATCGGCACCATTCTCCCTGAGTTTCGTCCCCTCAATATCACGCGCAATACCAAGAACCATACCGAAGTTACCCCTGGCACCTGCCTGCACACCGGAAATGGCATCCTCAAAAACAACGCATTCATGTGGCTCAAGACCAAGGTTTTTACCTGCAACAATAAAAATATCTGGATTTGGTTTCCCCTTCAGCCCGAGTTCGATGGAGACCTCTCCGTCAACACGAGTCTCAAAGAGATGTTCCAGTTTGGCAAGCTTCAGGATAAGCTGACAGTTGCGGCTTGATGAAGCAATACCAATCCTGATTCCTTTTTTGATAAGTTCATTGATGAGATTAACCGAAGAGGTATAAACCTCAGGCCCCTCTTTGACAAGGATTTCGGTAAAGAGAGCGTTTTTACGATTACCGAGACCACAGATTGTCTCTTTTTCTGCATCATCATCCAAATCTCCATAAGGCAGTTCAATATCCCGTGACGCAAGAAAGCTTTTCACACCCTCCATTCGCGGCTTGCCATCGACATATTTGTGATAGTCGTGTGCAGGATCGAAAGGGAAGTAGGATTCGTTATTTATTTCCGCATACTGTTTGAGGAAGTAATTAAACATCGACTCCCAAGCAAGGCTGTGTACCTTTGCTGTGCCGGTGATGACTCCATCAAGATCGAAAATTGCGCCTTTGAAAATATTGCTCATACCAGTAGTTAAAAGATTATCATGAAGCCACTCATTTCATCAGGGAAAGCAGACCAAGAATGGTCAGGAGAATATCAGGGTAAGGAACGGTAAAGCTGTTCGGGCAAATTTCCTTGACCTCCTTTTTAAGCTTCTCATCCCTTGTTACAAAAACTGCCCAGACATCCTCAAACATTTCAACCGCTTTTTTCAGCATGGGTATGTCTGAAGGTGTATCGCCACACACAAGCGTCGGCCTTGCCGAAGGTCGCATCCCCAGCTTGCCAGTGATGAACGCAAGTCCGTCACCTTTGTCAAAATCTTTGATTGGGGAGCCGTCGGAAGCTCCATCAATGGTCAAAATAATTTCTATGTCAAGACCGGTATCTTCGATTCTGAAATTTTTACCGGTTGGGTCTATTTCCCGGACAACACTCTTTACTTTTTCAAGAAATGCAGCAGATTCTTCATCCCGGATGGAATGGCTTATATCCTGACGGGCAACAGTGGTTTGGCCAAATTTGATTTGCAGTGCCGAGCCGATAAAGTTAAATTTCTCGAAGTCCTGCTCCTGGAGAAGTACCTGCATCCTTTCATTTAAAAGATGAATCAGCTTCTCTTTCTTTTCTTCGATAGGGAAACGGTGAAACTCTTCATCAAAATCAATGAACTCACGTCCCTTGGAACCGGCGTAGATAAAGGTATGGGCTGGATTGATTGAAACATTCAATATCCCAAAATCTTTCAGGGGTGCTGATGTGATGATAATTGGATAGTTGCAGCGATGCTTGGCGAAGCGAGTGAGGAAAACCGAGTTGTAGATCGGCTGCACCGAGGAGCGATAGCGACCGCAGTAATTGTTGGTTGTTCCGTCACGGTCTGTGATAAAGGCATCAAAGTGCATTCCCTTGAGCGTATCAACTCCGTGGTTGACATAGGTGTAGAATCCAGGAATAAATTTTGCAAGGTACTCAATAAACTTGTCCTCGCCATATTCGAGGTAATAGATATCTTTCTGCAGCTCCCTGATTTCATAGGTGAGATCGACCTCAATCTGCTTCATTCCATCAAGACGAAGCAGGCGCTGGCCGGTATCGTCATCAATGTAGATGGTCTCCAGCGAATAGAGCGCGTTTTTCAGCGATTCAACACACGCCCTCCCAACAACCCGTTGCTTGATGATGTTCTTGACAACAGGTTCTCGCAATTCACGTGTTTCAGCCTTGAGCTGATAAAGTTCTTTGAGCGTGCGGATGTCCTGTAACGTGATTAATGTATTGGACGTGCTCAGCTTGCGTTCTCTAAGAATACCCTCGTGCATGAGTTTATGGTAAGGGGGTGACGATGATATACTGTCGCCGACAATCTAATGAATATCTTTCAAAAATCGGTAGAAAACACTAACAAAAAACTTGATACGGGCAAGAAAATTTTTTGCGCTATTTTTTTCTGTGAAATACAAGACTCATTGGTTATAAAATGCCCGTTATACTGGAAATCGGGCTTTCAGAGACTCCATGATCTGGAAGTGAATGACACCTGTAGGCTGAAGAGCGTTGATGCTGACAAAGCGCTCACTATTCTGGCGCATGATTTCCCGGTATCCCTGTTGAACCTTGCGGTAAAACTCGATTCCCGATCGCTCCATGCGGTCAAGCCCCTCACCCTCAAATTCCAGAGGGATGGATGTTTTTGCAAATTTCCGCTTCAGCGCCTCTTCAGGCTCAATATCAAGATAAAAGGTGATATCTGGTGTTACGGCGCAGGTTGAAATAGAGATGATTGACTGGAGCAGATCAAGGTTGATTCCTCGCCCGTACCCCTGATAGGCAGTTGTTGAGTCATAAAAACGGTCAAGGATGACGGTTTTGCCACTTGCAAGGGCAGGCACTATCACCTCCTGAACAAGTTCCGCCCGACTTGCCGAAAAAAGAAGGAGTTCTCCGATTGGGCTGATCTTGTGTGAGTTTTCCAGAAGGATCAAGCGGATCTTTTCGGCTGCCGGGGTACCCCCTGGCTCCCTCAGTGTTACAACATCAACCCCCTCACTCGTCATTGAGGTGACGAGCTTTTGTATCTGGGTTGATTTACCTGCGCCGTCTATTCCTTCAAACGATATCAGCATGAATTATTAAACGTGGTAGAGTTGGCGAGGAATACCTTGCTCGTCATCATGGTTCAATAGTGTTAAGCATGCTATGCTTGCGGCCATAAAAGAAGTAGATAACAACACCTATGAGCAGCCACCCTACAAGCCTGATCCAGTTTTCAACAGGCAGCGAAAACATCAGCATCAGACAGGTGAGAATACCAGCAATCGGCACAAAAGGTACCAGTGGAGCCCTGAAGGGACGGTCAGCCTCCGGATGTGTTTTCCTCATAATGAGCACCGCCGTGCAGACCACCACAAAGGCGAAAAGTGTGCCGATGTTGACCAATTCAGCAAGCAGACGCAAGGGAAGCAGGCCGCCAAGCAAGGCAACAAAAAGACCAGTCAGAATGGTTGATTTCCAGGGAGTTCTGAACTTTTCATGAATAGCCCCAAAAAATGATTTCGGCAACAGCCCATCACGCGCCATAGCAAGAAAAATCCTCGGCTGGCTCAGCATCATCACCAGCAGCACCGAGGTGATGCCGGTAATAGCTCCAAGCGAAATAACAAATTGCGCCCACCCGAGACCTACCTGCTTGAACGCATTTGAGACCGGAGCGTCAATACTGATTTTATCGTAGGGAACCATGCCGGTGATAACCGCTGCTACGGTGATGTAGAGCACGGTGCATACCACCAGGGAACCAATAAGGGCGATCGGGATATCTCTCTGTGGATTCTTTGCTTCCTCGGCATGGGTTGAAATAGAGTCAAAACCGATATAGGCAAAGAAAATCATGGCAGCACCGGCAAGCACCCCGACAGGAGCTCCAGTAGCTCCAGGCTCACCGAGAACAGTGTGGCCAAATACACTGAGTCCGGAAAAGCCGAAGGGAGCAAACGGTATCCAGTTGGCTGGGTTGATATACATCGCACCGAGCACAATCACCAGCAGCACAATGGCAACCTTCACAATCACCATTCCTGCATTAAAGTTGGCGCTCTCCCTGATACCCTTGACAAGAACAACCGTAACCGCGAAGGTGATGAGAACCGCTGGAAGATCAAACCATGCACCGGTAGAGCTTAACAGGCCGCTTGAGGGATCAAAGTCAAATGGTGCATTTGAAAAAAGCTGAGGAACCGCAAGGCCAAAAATCCCTATAAAATCCTGGAAATATTTCGACCATCCATGCGCTACTGTTGCCGAAGCCACTCCATACTCCAGAATCAGATCCCAGCCGATAATCCACGCCATCAACTCCCCAAGAGTTGCATAAGCGTAAGTGTATGCAGAGCCTGCAACTGGCACCATGGAAGCAAACTCCGCATAGCAGAGCGCGGCAAAAATACAGGCCATACCGGCAACCGCAAAAGAGAGCGTTACGGCCGGGCCAGCCTTGTCGTGAGCCGCCACACCGATAAGTACAAATATTCCAGTACCAATAATAGCGCCAACACCAAGACTGGTCAGGGCAACCGGGCCGAGAATTCTGTTCAGGCGATGCTCACTGTTCACCTCCTTCAGGAGAAGCGAGAGCGGTTTTCTGCGGAAGCTGTTATTCAAGGGTATGAAGCGATTGAGTTGATAATTACAAAACTCTTATGAGTCCCGACGGTTCATGATGGTTAGAAAATAAACTAGCTGCATGATTGCCTGGGCTGCCGCCGCCACGTAGGTGAGAGCTGCCGCATTGAGCACCGCATTCACTCCCTTCATTTCGGCGCTTGACACAATTCCCTGCGATACCAGCAGCTCCTTCGCCCGGCGACTTGCATCAAACTCAACAGGAAGAGTCACCAGAGCAAAGAGTGCTGTAGCGCCAAAAAGAATAATCCCCGCCCAGGCAAGTGTTGTGCCGATAGTTCCAGCGAGGAAGATACCCGCCATAAAAATAATGGGGCCAAGATTGCTGCCGATTGAGACCGCAGGCACCATGATGGAGCGCAACTGCAATGGCGCATAGCCACTCTTGTCCTGAAGGGCATGACCAGCCTCGTGAGCAGCAACCCCAACAGAAGCAATACTTGGCAGGCTGTAGACATCGCCACTTAAACGCAACGCCTTTTGACGGGGATCGTAATGGTCAGAGAGCATTCCCTCGACGCTTTCAATCGTTACATTGCCGAGACCACCACGTTCAAGAATACGCCGCGCCGCTTCGGCTCCATTGATACCGCTTTGTGTGCGTACCTGCGAATATTTCTTGAAAGCCGACTTTACCTTGAACTGTGCCCATAACCCAAGAAGCATGGGGGGCAAGGCAAAAACAAAATACAAAGGATCAAAAAACATGGCCAACTGATTACTGGTTATAGAAATAGAACAATATTCGTGAGTTAATCCCGCAGGTACGCTAATAACACAAAAGGCAGGCAAATTCCTGCAAGGACATCATCCACATACCATCACATCAGAATTTAGAAAAAAAAACGGGAAATCGTTATCATAAGCCTATGGTGCAATACTCATTCAATCAACGAAAACCAGAATTGCATTATTGTCAGAATCAGCTTTAACAGCCGTAACCATGAAATTTCTCCATACCTCCGACTGGCATTTGGGCAAAACCCTTTATGGCAGAAACCGTTACAGCGAATTTTCTGCTTTTCTGGAGTGGCTTGGCGAGGTGATTGAAAAGGAGAATGTTGACGCTCTGCTTGTTGCAGGGGATCTGTTCGACACCTCCGTGCCGGGCAGCCGTGCTCAGGAACTTTATTACGGTTTTCTCTACAAGGTTGCTAGCTCCACCCTCTGCCGACATGTGGTGATTACCTCAGGAAACCATGATTCTGCCTCGTTTCTCGATGCTCCAAAAGCGCTTTTGCGGGTTCTCGATGTGCATGTGGTGGGCTCGGTGAGTGATAACCCGATGGACGAGGTGGTGGCGTTACGCGACAGCCAGGGGAAGCTGGAAGCTGTAGTCTGCGCCGTGCCCCATCTGCGCGACCGCAATATCAGAACCGTTGAGGCCGGTGAGAGCATGGAAGACAAGAGCCGCAAGCTGCTCGAAGGAATAGAACTCCATTACCGGGAGGTCTGCAAGGCAGGGGAGATGCTGCGACAGCAGGAGGGTGGCTCCCTGCCGATGATCGCAATGGGCCATCTCTTTACGGCGGGAGGTACAACGGTCGATGGCGACGGGGTTCGTGAACTCTATATTGGATCGCTTGCCCACGTGAGCCATTCCATTTTTCCGGCAGGGATCGACTATCTTGCTCTCGGCCACCTGCACGTTCCACAGAGGGTGGGAGGCGAGGATCACCTGCGCTACAGCGGTTCTCCACTTCCGATGGGATTCGGTGAGGCACGCCAGCAGAAACAGGTGCTGCTTGTTGAGTTTGCTGATGGTGATCGGAGAATCAGTGAAATGGCGGTACCCTCGTTTCAGCAGCTCGAACGGATCAGCGGGAACATCGAAGTCATTACCTCCCGTATTTTCAGGCTCAAGGCCGAAGGGAGCTGCGCCTGGCTTGAAATAGAGTACACCGGCGCTGATTTGCCCGGCGACCTGAGGGGGCTCGTTGATGAAGCCGTGCGGGGCTCCATGCTCGAAATCCGCAGGATTAAAAACAACCGCATGGCAGCCCTTGTGTTGCAGCAGCTTTCAGAACATGAATCACTCGATGAACTTGGAGAACTCGATGTTTTCGATCGTTGCCTCAATGCAGGAAAGGTTCCGGACAATCAGCGGCCAGAGCTTGTGCAGGCCTATCAGGAGATACTGCTTTCGCTGCACGACGACGATGAAGCGCTCGACGCTTAACTGCCACTTTTTTTGAAGCCACATCATGAAAATTCTCTCGTTACGATTTAAAAACCTGAACTCTCTTGCCGGAGAGTGGCTCATCGATTTTAGCGCGCCGGAGTATGCGATGGAGGGGATATTTGCCATTACCGGACCAACTGGTTCAGGCAAAAGCACCATTCTTGATGCGGTTTCGCTCGCACTTTACGGCCAGACACCGCGTCTCGGCAGGATAACAAAGAGCAGCAATGAAATTATGTCGCGCCAGAATGGGGAGTGTTTTTCGGAAGTGGTGTTTGAAACCCTTACCGGGAGATACCGTTGCCACTGGTCGCAGCATCGATCTCGCAGGCAACCTGGTGGAGAGTTGCAGATACAGAGGCATGAAATTGCCGACGATCGAACTGGTGCCATTATTGAATCAAAATTGCAGGATACTCTGGCCGCAGTGGTAAAGCGAACGGGGATGGATTTTCAGCAATTCACCCGCTCCATGCTTTTGGCCCAGGGTGGATTTGCCGCTTTTCTTCAGGCTCCTGCCGATGAGCGAGCACCGGTGCTTGAACAGATCACCGGAACAGAGATTTACTCCGTCATCTCCATGAAAGTGCATGAGCGCAACCGCCTTGAGCAGCAGAAGCTTAAAACGCTCAGGGATGAGTGCTCCGGTATCCGGTTGCTTGATGATGAGGCGCTTGCCACAGCAGCCGCAGAGTTGCAAGCAAGGCTGAAGGATGAGGCCGACATCAGCAGCAGGCAGAGCCAGTCGGAAACAGCACTCCGCTGGCTTCACCAGATTGCAGCCATGAAGGGTGAGCTTGTGGGTATGGAAGAAAGTTTCCGGGAGCTGATAATCTATGAAGAGCGTTTCATTTCTGATCGGCAACGGATGGAGCTGGCCCGCCGTGCGACAGCCTTTGAACCCGCTTGCACCACCATGTTTCAGCTTCAGGAGCTTCAAGTGAGTGAGCTGCAGGAAAAAAGCGGCTTGGATAGCAGTCTGGAGAGTGCCAAAAGAGCTTTTGAAGAGCGGGCAGTGGCATTCCATGAAGCGGTGCAGAAGCAGCACTATCTGAAAGAGGAGGAGAAAACGCTCTTTCTGGTTCTTCGCGACGTGAGGGCGCTGGATTTGCAGATATCCGTGAAGCAGGAACAGGGCAGAGAGCAAGAGCTGGCAATAAAGCTCCTTCGAGAAGAGATTTCAGCATTGGAGAAGCAAATTGGCAGCATTGAAAGCGCCATGCAGCAGGAGCAGAAAAAGGTTGAGGAGTCGGCGGTATATCTTGCTCAACATGAAATCGACAATACTCTCCTTGCTTCGCTAAGTGGTATCGAAGCCGCAGTGGGGCAGCGCCTTGAAGCGCAAGAGGGTGAGCAAGGTGCAAAAACCATACTGCTGCAGAGGCAAAAAGAGCTTGAAGATGCTGAAGCGCAGCTCCGAAAGGTTCAGTCTGAAACAGAAACATCCCGCACGGCTCTTGAAGCATCCCGTATCCGGCGGGAGAGGCTTTCGGGAGAACTGGCCTCCCTGCTTGCCGGAATGGATATTCCGCAACTTCGCAGGGAAGCTGAACGGCTGCAGGAACGTACAAGAGTACTGGAGGCTCTGTCAGCAAGAGTTTCTGCCGCCGCCAAAATCGAAGAGCGTCTTCGGGTGTCAGAGCAGGCTCTGGTGGATATCGGTGCCGCTCACTCCTGCACCGCGCGGGAGATTGAGAGAGTTACCCTGTTTCAGCAGAGAGAGGCACAAATTGTTGAGGCGCTTCAGCGGCAGGCAGAGCTGCTGTCGAAAATTCTCTCCATGGAGGAGGAGCGCAAGCTGCTGCACGACGGCTTGCCCTGCCCTCTCTGTGGCTCGCTTCACCACCCCTGGGCTGAGGAAAGCCCGGAAATGAAGGGTGATGGTGATGCCCTTGGCCTTGCCAAAGCGTCGCTGCAGGAGAGCACCTACAAGCTCAATACACTCAGACTTGAGGCAGCCAAAGCGGCAAGCGATCGGGAACACCATGAACGGCAGATTATTGCTGAGCAGAACGCCCTTGCCGGTGAGCGATCCGCCGGGAGCAATCTTGCAACAGAGCTTGGTATTACCGAAAAGCTGAACCATGAGCGAGCCGTTGAAATGCTCTCTGCTGCCCGCAGTCAGGCCGGAGAGCGTGCAGAGGCGCTTGCTGGTGCCGAGCAACTTGAAACAGGGCAAAAGCTGGCAGAGAGAGATGAGCAGCGATTGCTTCAGCAACTGGCCGAAACGGTACGACGTGAGGATGCAGCGCTCTACAGCCAGAATGGCGCCGCAACGGAGGTCAAAAGGGGAGAAGAGTCACTCAAAAAAAGCCAAGACCGAAGCGTTGCTCTGCAGGAGAGCCTCAACCGGCAGCTTGCTTGTTATGGAATCACTGGCCAACAAGAAAATTGTTTCAGAGATATTCTGTTTTCGCTGCACTCTCGCTCTGAAGCGTGGCAGCGTGCCATCGACGGCAAAACCCTGGCAATTCAGCAGATCGCTGTACAGGAAGGCAACCTCAAGGCTCAGCAGGAGCAGCGGATAACGAAAAGAGTGGAATTGGGTGAAAAGGAGAAATACTTTTTTACCAGTAAAGCAGCATGTACAGCTCTTCTGGAGCAGCGGCAGCAACTTTTTGGAGAAAAAAATCCGGATAAGGAGGAGCTCTCGCTTGCTGAAAAAGTAAAAACCGCTGAAGCAACGCTGGAGCTTGACCGAAGCAGTCGTGATGCATCGTCGCAGCAGATCGGTGAACTTTCGGCCCGTATCGGGATGCTTGCCACGTCATCAACTAAGCGGGCTCTAGAGATAGCAGAGAAGCACGCTCTACTCATCAGGGAGCTGGCGGCTGCTGGCTTCGAGACTCTCCAACACTTTCTTGCTGCCCGGCTGGAGCGTGATGCACTGGAAAAGCTTGAAGAACGGGCCAAGAGGCTTGCTGCACGCCGTCTTGAACTTGAAACCCTGCAGATCGAACGCAAAAGCAAGTTAATGAACGAGCAAAAGCTGGCACTTACCGAGCAATCTCCCGAAGAGCAGCAAAAGGAGATCGAACAGCTCATCGTCACCTTCACCACCCTCCGCTCCGCAATTGAAGCCTTGAAGCTACAACTCTTCGAGCACAAAAAAGCCGCCGCTCTGTTGCGTGAAAAAACTACCGCTCTTGCTGCTCAACAAGTTGAGTGCTCCCGCTGGACAACTCTCTTCGACCTTATAGGATCAGCCGACGGAAAGAAGTATCGCAATTTTGCCCAGGGGCTCACCTTCGACATCATGATTGGCCATGCCAACCGCCAACTGGTCAACATGAGCGATCGTTATCTCCTTGTTCGCTCCAGAGAGCATCCCCTTGGCCTCAATGTTATCGACAACTATCAGGCGGGAGAGGTGCGTTCAACCCTCAACCTCTCGGGAGGAGAGAGCTTCATCGTCAGCCTTGCCTTGGCCCTGGGGCTGTCGCAGATGTCGAGCAGGAACGTTCGGGTAGACTCACTCTTTCTTGACGAAGGGTTCGGAACCCTTGATGAGGATGCCCTCGATACCGCCCTGCAGACCCTCGCCTCACTTCAGCAGAATGGCAAGATCATCGGCATTATCTCTCATGTTCCAGCACTCAAGGATCGTATCACCACACAGATCAGAGTTCATCCCCTTTCCGGAGGCCGCAGCCGTTTATCGGGGCCTGCGGTGAGTGAGATTTGAACCTTTTCAAGCTTGTCGTAAACTTAATGCGATCATTCTTTCACCTCGCCTATAATTTGCATTTGGGGAAACCCGGTAAAAAGCGAAAACCTGCCCGGGTGCGCTGTTTGTGCCTTTTGCCGCTAGATGAGGGTTCTGAGAGCTTAGCCCGAATACTTACTTGAAAACTGTTTTAGCAACAGCATCGTGCATCATATCTCTGGTGGTGAAGGCTGCATGAATGAGCCCGACATGCTCCTCAAACCTGGTTTGCCCCTGTTGCCGTGCGCAGATTTCGCGCAACTGGGAGGCAAACCCTATGCCAATAAGGCGAATGCTTTCCAGAATGCCGGTTGTCGCTTCCACAAGAAAAATGGCGATGGCGTTCGATTCCGATTCGATCCACGCCCGGCGGGTTTCATCATCAAACATTGAGATATCAATGGAGATATCAAAGCTGAATCCCTCTCCGAAATCAAGAATCAGAAAAGGAATATCTTTTTTCTCAAAAAGATATGCGGTTATTTTACCATTTTTAAAGAGTTTCCGCTCTTTTCTCGAAATCTTTTTCAGTGACATCAGCACATTGAACAACCCCTCGGTCGGTAGAGCAACATAGAGCTCCCTGCCGGTACAGTATTGTTCGATTGGAAAGAGCTCTCCTACCCGGTATGCTTCCATAATTCTAAAGTTGTGTCTGGTGGTGGCCGGACGGATTAGCCGTAAGGTAAACAGGATTTCAAAAAAATCAATACATGCTCAAATCATCTGCAATCGCGTGCCTTGTTGTGCGACTATAATGATATTCATCACTTTCGCCAAAAGCTCTCTGATCATCTTGATTTGCAGATACCACGCTGGTTTTGTGGGGAAGGCAGGGGTGATGATGATATTGCTGAAGAGTTTTCCTCTGCTGAAGCTGTTTTGGATCGCTACCACTCCACCCTGAAAGAGGAGCTGGGCTACATTCGTATGCTTGGAATGCCGGGTGTTGAGTCTATCTGCCACTCCGTGAGCTTGTCAGTAATAAAGAGAGCAACAACTACGATCATCTGCCCGCAAACCTTGCTCACTGGGCTCTGAAACACCATCAAATCATTGCCGCAGAATTGTTTGATAACTGGCTCCGGAGTGGCGACTCTCTGGTGCTGCTTGACGGGCTTGATGAAATCAGCAACACAGAGGAGCGAAAAGAGGTTTGCCGGTGGATCGACGGCGCATGGAGCGGCTTCAGCAAGGCGCGCTTTGTGGTCACCTCGCGTGCAACGGGATACCGGAAAGAGGAGGGGATAGAGCTTGACGCTGACCATGAACGGGCCGATGTGCAGGACTTTACTCCGCAGCAGCAGGAGCGGTTTTTAAGGAGCTGGTTCACCGCCGCATTTTTGGGTGAGCCTCGCGAAGAGGGGGCTGATGACGTTGAGTGGGAACGGAAGCAGAGGGCAGATGCTGAAGAGCGAACCACCACCATGATTGCCCATTTGAATGAAGAAAAGAACAAGGGGTTGCGCCAGCTCGCCGCCATACCCATGATGTTGCAGATCATGGCCATTCTCTGGAAGGATAGGGACTACATTCTCGAAAACCGCCTGAAGCTCTACGAGGCCTCACTCGACTACCTCCTCGAATTCCGCGACAAACGGCGCAATATCAAGCCGCTTCTCTCGGCGCCGCATGCCCGGCAGGTTCTTGCTCCCGTCTCTCTCTGGATGCAGGCAACACTCGAAAAAGATGAAGCCCCCAGGGCAGAGATGCTCACCGCCATGCAGACGTGGCTCGACACGCTCAATACCCGTGCCACTCCACCTGATGCCGCACTCTTTTGCGACTTTCTGGTCAAACGTGCCGGTCTGCTGGTGGAGTCGGGGGGCAAGGAGTACCTCTTTCGGCACAAATCATTCCGAGAATACCTTGCCGGAGTTCAGCTCAAGGAAGATCGTCCCTACGAGCAGCTCCAAACGCTTGTGACCCATTTTGGAGAGGACTGGTGGACAGAGCCGCTACGCTTTTTTATTGCCTCGGTTGATGCCGGGGTGTTTGATGCCTTCATGGAAAAGCTCTTCAACTCTCCGTAGAGTGAAGCCATGACGACCCCGCACCAGTTGCTGCTTCAGACCATCATTGAAGAGGCGAAAGGGCAGAAGGTTGATGCGCTTTGCACAAAATTGCTTGATCCAGCAACCACAGAAAGCCGTCAGCGGGTGATTCTCGACTGCCTCAAAACCATTAATAAAACCGCAGCCCTCAACCCGTTGGAGCAGTTCAGAACGTTAAAACTTGCAAAGAACAAAGAGGTGGCCAGTCGGGCTGAAGAGGTGATTCTTGCCCTGGGAGGTCTCGCGCTTGTTGCTGAACCGGAAGAGTTGAGGAGTGGCAAAATCAAATCATACCGCAACCCGAATGAAGAGTATGCTGAATATATCCTTATTCCGGGCGGGAGTTACCTCTACTCGGTGACAGAAAAGGTGGAGCACACAGAAAACCTTTTTGTCGCAAAATATCCCGTGACCAACAAGCTCTACCGCACCTTCATTGTTTCGTTGCAGTCAACAGCTCCAGTGAAGAGTCAATTCACAGCAGAGCTGACGAGGATTGCAGAGGAGAACTTTTGGGGGCCGGGATTTGGCGACTATCTCAGGGAAGGCAAGAACGACCTTGCAGCTCTTCTTCGTTCAAAGTATGATGAAGATCGCAAATTCGGCGGAGAGTAACAGCCTGTTGTTGGTATCACCTGGTATGCCGCCCGAGCCTACTGCTTGTGGCTTTCGATGTTTGACGGGAGAGTAAGAGAGTATCGACTTCTGAATGAGGTGGAGTGGGAGTGGGTCGCCGGAGGTAAGCAGGGAACAAGCGGTGAGAGAGTGCGTCAGTATCCCTGGCCGGAAGAGAGGGGAGAGGCGAAACCGGCACTACTTAACTACAATAATAATGTTGGCGCAACCACACCTGTCGGAAGTTATCCCGATGGAGCCACACCAGAAGGGCTTTACGATATGGCGGGCAATGTTTGGGAGTGGTGCAGCGACTGGTATGGAAGTAGAGGCTCTTTTGTCGATCCTCTCGGGCCTGAAACCGGTTCGTCCCGTGTACTTCGTGGCGGGAGCTGGAGCAACACTGCCGAGTACTGTCGGTCGGCTCTTCGCTCCCTCAACTCCCCCGTCAACCGGAGCATCATTGTTGGCTTCCGCTTGGTCTTCGTCCCGTAGTCAGTTGGCTGCTCATTCCGGCTTTGCTTTTGAGCGAGAGTGCAGTGACCAAAATTGTGGTAAACGGCAGTGAGGGACGAACTGACGTGTGCCACAATTTGGCGGGAACCAGCGACAACAGAAACGGTCGCCGCAGGCGGCCCGACGTTTTTTTAAGATAAAGCAGATTCCATGGAGCTTGAAAAACAGCGCGACGACAAACGGCAGGATCAGATTGAAGGCAAAAAAGATGAATTGATCGAAGAAGAGGAGGCGAGGATGCAACAGAGAGAGGAAAAAACACTTTTTACCATACCATGGACGTTAAAATATAATTAACCTTTGAGGTTAATAAATTTCTATACGCTGATACATTTTGTTACCTTACGGATGAACATTCGCTACCAAACCCGCAAGCCTGAAAAATGCGTTGAAAGCCCGTCCGTCATCAAGAAAAATTATGGTGACAGGGCAAAAAAGCTGTCGCAGCGACTTGATGATCTTTCTTCGGTGTTAAATCTTGAGGCTATGCGTTCATTTTCTTCTGCCCGTTGCCATGAATTGACAGGAAACCGGCAGGGGGAATTGGCGATTGACCTCACACCAAACTATCGTATCATTTTTCTGCCTGACCATGATCCTCTCCCCCGAAAAGAGGATGGAGGAGTTGACTGGATAAAAATTACCGGTATTGTGATTGTGGCGATTGGTGAAGACTACCATTAAAATGAGAGGAAAACCATGTACAAGACAAAAGAAGATATTGCAATAGCCCGTGAAATTATCTCATGCCCCGGCGATACACTTGCTGAACAAATCGAATATACGGGTATGACGCAGGCGGAGTTAGCAGAGCGAATGGGCAGACCAAAAAAAACTATTAATGAGATCATTCAGGGCAAAGCACAGATAACCCCGGAAACAGCCCTTCAGCTTGAGCGAGTAGTTGGCATACCTGCTGATTTTTGGGTTGAGCGTGAGCGACGTTACCGCCTTAAACTTGCTGAAATTGATGAAGCTGAAACGTTGCTTCAGGCAAAAGAGTGGGCAAAAAGGTTTCCCTGCAATGCAATGAAGGCAAAGGGGTGGATTGCCTTTGACGGCAGTTCGGCAAACGCAGGCAAAGCATTGCTCTCCTTTTTTAACGTGGCAAGCCCTGAAGTCTATGAAACGTTCTACCATGGGCAGGTCTATGCAACAGCTTACCGTATGAGCGAAAAAAACAGCAAAGACCCATACTCTGTTGCCGCGTGGCTTCGGCAGGGAGAGCGGCAGGCCGAACTGCTTCAGGTGCCTGATTTTGACAGGAAAGCTTTTGAGGCAACCTTGCAGGAGATTAAAAAGCTGGTGATCAGCGGTGCCGATGATTTCTTTCCGGAACTTCAAGAGTTGTGCCGCAAAGCCGGTGTTAAGGTTGTCCATACTCCCTGTCTGCCAAAAGCGCCACTACATGGTTCAACCCGATGGATGAAAGGCAACCCCCTGATTCAGCTCTCAAACCGTTTGAACCGGAACGATATTTTCTGGTTCACCTTTTTCCATGAAGCCGGTCATATCCTGAAGCACAACAAGAAAGATGTTTTTATTGAGGGAATGGAGTACTCCTGTGATGGTAAAGAGAAAGAGGCCGAAGCAAACGCCTTTGCCGAAGAGTGCCTGATGAGCCGCAAGGAGGAAAAAGAGATCATGGTGAGCGGCTTGTTTGAAAAAGAGGATATCCAGCGTTTCGCCACCAAAATCGGCACACACCCGGCAATTGTTGCTGGCAGGCTGGCAAACCGTGGGGTGATGAAACAGCGTGAGGGTAATGTTTACGGGTTTTATAAAAAAGTTGAACTGAAGGGTTGAATTCCAAAGGAATGAAACCAAAATAAAAATTAGAGCTTACTTGGACACGCAAAGGGCAAGAACCAAACAGGAGCCTTCGGCTGAAAATCCTGTGCGACCCCAGGAGATGGCCTTTTCCATGCTCATTCAGCTTGCGCGTGCAGATGCATGACACCACACAAAACTTCCCGCTCATAGAATCCTTTTCTATATTACACCATGCGTTAAAGTTATCATCATTTTGCTCACGACAATAATCTGAGAAGGAGAAGTTTCGCAGAATGAATGTTTTCCATACCCATGCCAGCATTATAGAGGATTATTCCTCCTACATCCGCAGTTTCATCTCCATTGCTGACCCCGACATCCGTCAGGTTGTTGATCGCGCATTAAGTACGGGCAAGCTTTGGCCGGAACCCCTTTTGCAATTTAACCCTTCGTTTGAGATGTTTGGGGGGCTCGAAAAGCTGATCGAATCGAAAACATTGCATGAGGCCATTGGTGACATCTTCAAGGGGTACAAACTCTATCGCCATCAGGTTGAGGCAATACAATTAGGGACCAGCGGCAAAGATTTTATCGTTACCTCCGGCACCGGCTTGGGCAAGTCGTTGACCTATATCGGCTCTATTTTTCACCATCTGCTCTCCAACCCGGCAGCAAAAGGGGTAACAGCGCTTGTCGTCTATCCCATGAATGCCCTCATTAACTCGCAGTTCGAAGAGTTCAGCCGATACAAGAAAAATTACGAGGATGCCACAGGGAAAGAGTTTCCGATCATCTTTGGCCAGTATACAGGCCAGGAGGGTGAGGATGCACGGGAGAAAATGCGGGAAAACCCGCCGCATATCTTGCTGACCAACTACATGATGCTGGAGCTGTTGTTGACCCGCGTGCGCGAACGCAACATTCGAGAGAGCATCTACCAGAATCTCCGGTTTCTGGTTTTCGATGAACTGCACACCTATCGAGGTCGTCAGGGTGCCGATGTCTCCATGTTGATTCGGCGGATTCGATCCAACGGCGTCCAGCAGATTGTGAGTATTGGCACTTCGGCCACCATGGTTTCCGATAGTGTTGGCAATCTTGAGCATCAGAAAGCAGCGGTTGCCAAGGTTGCCACAAAATTGTTTGGATGCCCCTTCACCTCCGGGCAGGTTATCAACGAAAAGCTTGCCCGGTCACTTTCTCCCAATGGCACAATTCCTGCAAAACATTTTCTTGCGGCGGCCATTGAGTCAGCCATCCATCAGGAGGACGATATTGAAGCGCTCAAAAAGAATCCGATAGCCGTATGGCTGGAGAACAAAATTGCACTTGAAGAGCGGGGAGATGATCTTGTGAGGGGCAAACCAAAACGGCTGAGAGAGATTGCGGCAGAATTGGCAACTGATGCTGGTATGCCCGAAGAGAGCTGCCGCCATTATCTGGTGGATTTACTTCTTTGGATCAGTACCTCCAATGTTCGGCAGCAAGAGTCCGGAGAGCGTTATACATTTTTGCCCTACATGCATCTTCTCGGCCATATCGTCAATATCCTTGCAGGAGCAGATGAGCACATCCGCTTCCGCATGTTGAAAGTTGACCTCCTCCAACTGCACAAACACAATCCGCTTTGCTACCTGTGCGGCAAGATATCCCTCTCGCCTGGACTGCAAAGGCTCGATAACTCCATCATCACGATAGAGCAGACTCATATTGTTTTCGGTAACCGACGGAATGCCGCAGCAGCGATATTGGTTTTTTACCTTGACGGTATCGCCAGTTTTCGCAATGACTCTCTGCGCAATTTCAAAAGAGATACCATCACCCACAATAATTGCTATTCGCCCTTGAGCGGAGCGGACGGTCTCAATTAAAAGTCCCTTCTGGTTCTCCCGGTAGTCGTCGAAGTACTGAAACCACTTATGAAGAAAGGGTGAAACCAACTGGTTGTAATATTCCTGGAATGGGCGAATAACCTTTTCGTCTCCCCAGAACTCTTCGTAGATGCTGCGGATAGCCGTGTCAACCCGGTAGAGTTCGGTCGTGTAACAGATAGTCGCCTCATCAAGCGACGAAATCCCCTTGATTCTGGAGCTATCAAACTCCAGCAGTTGCAGCAGATGGCCCCACAACCCCTTGCGCCACTGCCTGCCATGGCTGCTCTTGAAACGGGCGTGTATGTACGGGAGTTTATCCTTGATAGAGACGCTGTCCGACAAGTGCGCTATCAGGTCACTAAGCCACTGAAGATCAACCGAATCAAGCGGATGAGCGGCTTCAGCCCCCACCACAACCCGGTTACGCCGGGCAAGAACGTTGCTGATATCCTGATTGACCCATTTATCGAACATTGTCAGGGCCCTCCTGTTCGGGATTTTCGCAGTGCCAGTATCGGATAACGAGGGTGATATCGACCGACCGGTCAGCTCTCTGCTGTAACTCCCGGTGGCTATCGTTAACGATTTTTGTCACAAATAGTCTGCCATTAATGATTTCATTGACCCGCTGATCGCTCAAGCAAGGTAAAAAGATAAAGGAGAGCCGGTTGAGGAGTGATCATTACTTTTGCCAACGCGTATTCATCGAGGTAAGGAGTTGTACCAGCTTTCCAATAGAAGTATAGGGATTCTCAGTATTTTTTTCGCTTCCCAGCGGATCATTTGCTGTTAACAAATCAGCATGCTTATAGGCAACCTCCAGCCGGTGTCTGGTCATGTCAAAGTATCCACGCCCCCCTTTCGCGTAGTCGGGGAGCTTGTCATAGTCACTCAATACCCGTTGAATCTCATGCCTGTGCATGTAGCCATGTACGGGAACAAAATGCAGTAAAAGCCACAATTCAAAACAGGGGATAGAGGGAGTCGCATAAAAATTGATCAGCTCTTTGTTGTCATTTTTATGTTTCCTGTGTTGCGCATTGACGCTATAGAGAGCATTCAAAAAATTTGGATGATCATCTCTGTCAAAAACGCAATACACGGTTTCATATTCTTTCGTCTCGTTACATTTATCGACAGCAAAATCAACGACCTGTTGAGGTGTCGTCCCGTATTTACTCTGCATTATTTCCACTCTGGCAGTACTCAGGCGATAGTGCGACCTGATCTCGCCAAAATAAAAAGGCTCTGTTTTTTCTCCCTCTGTAACAATCAGGAGACGATCAGATCCTTTCTTCAAAGCCTTCTTCCGTTGTAATTTCTTGTCCTGACGAATCTTCGGGTGGTTATCTCGAGCCATATCTTCCCTTAAAATATCGTGTCATTGATAAAAGGAATTGCTCCATATCGTCCAACGAGGTACCCTTTTTCAAGAGCTTCGTTTTTCCTTGGGCTGAAATCGGTCAGAGGATAAAGGTGCGTTGCATGAGAGCGATCCTTTTCAACAAACCATATCTGATCTCTCCGAAAGAGTTTTGCATCCATGACAGAAGTATCGTGAGTTGTAAAAAGAAGCTGTGCTCCTTTTCTGTTATAGGTAGATGAGTTGATGACGTTCAACAAAAAACGAACGATTTTGGTATGAAGGCTTCCATCCAATTCATCAACAATCAAAACACTTCCCTCACGTAACACATCAAGTATAGGGCCCGCAAAAGCAAAGAGGCGCTGTGTTCCCGTTGACTCATCATGAAATTCAAATTTCGCAGTTCCTTCGGCTCCAGTATGTAAAAAAATCGGCATCAAAGCCTCTGAATCAATCACTTGATGAACAGGCGGTTTCTCTCCCTCAACCCTGACCGAAATCTCTCGCTGTTGACGAATCTCCAGTGATAATTCTGAAATACTTAAATCGGCGGCATTTAAAAAATCGAGCAATTGTTTCTTGCCTTCGGGCAACTGAGCAAATGCTGTTGAAAATTCTATCATAGGCTGTTCTCCAGCACCAATGATATTCAACTGCTGCACAATCCATAAAAAAACAGGCCGTAAAGCATTACTGTTCAGATCGACAGCCTTCGAGAGAAACAAGGAATTTGAACGGGTCGATTTCTGCCACAACTTTTTTTCGCCACTCAAAAACGGACTGAAGGTATACTCATCAATATTTGTTTCTGGATTGTACCGCCGATCAAACCAGACCTGCGGCTTCGATGTTTTGTACACTAACAACCACTCAGAAGTAATCCTGTCAGGAAGCAATGAAAAGCCATATTGATAGCGGATACCGGCCTCGATGAAGGTAATTTCAAACTCACTCGGCTTCGTTGATGAAAGACCATCAAGCTTGAATGGCTGAAAAAGAAATTTCTGCCCCTCCTTGACATGGGTAGCCGACTCAGCAACAATCCTCTTCATAAATGACATCGCCATGATAAGGTTCGACTTGCCACTGGCATTAGCGCCGTAGATAACAGCAGACTTTAACAGCAAAATACCTGATTTCGCATCGCTTCGAATAATATGAGTCTCCGAATGATTCTTGTCACTATTTGCAACAAGGCTCAAGCGCTGCTCATCCCTGATCGAGCGATAATTTGAAACGCGGAACTCTACAAGCATGGGGTATCTATTAATATTTATTTGAAATTTGCACAAAAAAAGCAAAAATGCAAATAATATCAGTATCAAATGTGACCGGAAAACAAGAATAAGCCAAAAATGGAAAATAAGAATCACCCAGAGTTAGCGTAAACAACCTCAGAGCTATGAGGTCACAGTTCAAAACGTTCACCATCTACAGCAGCGTTAAAGAACCTTTTTCATTGGGGCATTGAGAGTGGCATCAAAAGATATAACAGGCAGTGCCTGTTGAATCTCCGGCGAAGCAATTCGAGTATAAAAAGATTGGGCACTGCCTAAGGCTGGTCGACGAGATACCTTTCAATCCAAGGGTTTTGAGCTCTCTGGAAAGCTTGTCGATAAGACGTTTGCCATAGAGTTCTGCACGTTCGGCGCCGCCCTGCTCAAACTCTACAATGTACCACCCGAAGAGCCAGTTCCGGATCACCAGAGAGGTATCGACCGAGCGGGCGGCTCTTTGCTGCAACTCGTGGTGGGTCTCTTTGAAGAGAGCAAGTAACTGTTGATAGTTCATAGGGTTCTTGGGTTACCAGTCTGCGTTCAGATACTTTTTGAGCTGCCCCGGATTCAGCACCTCATAAGCGATGATACCCCTCTTCTGCAAGGGGGCGATGTTTTTGCCGACACCGTCGTCAAGCTTGGGGTCGTAGCCTTCGGAGAGCAGTTCGTCAATTTTTTTCCTGAGGTTCTCAATCTCCTTGAGCTGATGGAAAATGGTATCCTTCTCCTCTTCAGCCTGTGCGCTTTTCTCGCCGAGCAGGTCCGACTGCCGATTGCGCAGCGCAGTCTCACGTTTTTCAATATAGACCGACTTGAGGGTAAAGAGCTTGTCGCGACTCCACTTGTAGATGATAATGAAGGCATCAAATCCCTGACGCGGCCCGGAGGTGATGTGCCAGATGAAAGGGGTCTTGGGCAGGTACATGAAGAGGTTGAGGTGATCGGAAAGGTCGGCAAAAAAGTTGTTGTTGATGTAGTCGTTAATCTCCTTGCCAAGAATGGTCGGGAAAGCGGCAAACTGCGCTGAAGTGAGCCCTTTCTCCTCAAACTTCTTTTCAATGCGGTCAATCAGAATCTCTTCTCCGCTGTTGCGCACCAAGGGGACAATGCCGTCGTCGTCCTCGTTGAGAATTTCGCGGATAAGGTCGGCAAGGAACTCCATCGCAATGGTTTTTGCCCGCTGCTGCGGCAGCACTCCGCTTTTTTTGAAGAGGTACCAGACATTGACGGGGTTGATCTGGTTCGTGATGCAGAACTCTTCGAGGTCGTTGTTGCTCTTGTAGAGCGTATCAAACTTGGCGGTGAGGTCGGCAATCTCCTGCCCGCTCATGGTCATGGTGGGCAGGGATTCAATGAAATCAAGGATTTTTTCAAGCGGGAACTCTGCCGTGGCCTCTGTTTCGCTCAGATACGCTGCGCGGGCTTCGGGAAGTACAGGGAGACCGCCGATGGATTCGCCCTCTTTGGCGAGCACCATTGCCTTGTCTTCAGGGGTGAGTTCGTAGACCTCGAAGATCTTTTCGTTGATGATTGCTTCGTTGAGCAGGACTTGTGTGAGGAGGTGGTTTTCGTAAGAGAAAAACGTTTGCGCTGCTAACTCAACCCTACTATTCTTATACCTTATAATAGGTTGATGATTGAAATGAATCTCAATGAGGCTGAAACTAAGAACATATTTTTCAATATCTATATTCCTGTTAGACAATCTAACAACAAACTGCTGTAAAATAGGATTCGGAGCAATAAACGGAACTCTTTCTATATCACCTTTCTGAACATTAACTGTTGGATTGAGACATGATACCATGTATTTAACCAGCGCAGAATTGACAAATGCTAACAAATATGAAATGTTATCAAGATTTTGTCTGGGCGTAATAGAAGAGCCATCATTATCACAAATATACCCTTTTGGCAAATATCTAAATGAAGTGCCTTTAGATCCGCTGCCAGAGTAAGTAATCCCTTCCTTAAAAAAGGCGTTTTTATTTCGAAGATTAGATCTTGGGTCATTTTTTATAGCGTATCCGTTATCTTTCCAGTATATTTTTAACCATAAATTTCCATACCATTTTTTAAATGGACCTCCCTTGGAATAGTTATTCTTGTCTTCTCTTTCAGAAACAAAATTTTCAAGAGCTGCGAGAGCATACTCTTTTTTGAATTTCTCCTGTGGAGTACGGGTATACTGATCCAGTGAAATGAAGAGTGACTTATCACTGGTTTTTATCCCTTTTTCCAGAACATAAAAAGCAGGGTCAACCATTATGGTGCCAAAAAGGTTACTCAAGCCATAATCGACAAAGATATTGATATGCAGATTGTTAAGAATGTATTCCCGAACACCTTCAAATGTCTTGATATACATGAAGGTAAGCGGATGAATCACCGCAATCTTGCCGGTATCGGTGATAATCTCCGCACATCGCTTTATGAACGTCGCATAGAGATTCGAGTGAAATCCATAAGGCTTTTTATAATTCCCATCAACAAAAGCTTTCAACTCCTTCCCGAAATCACTTGAATCGGTATAGGGTGGATTCGCCACCGCCACATCGTACTTCCGGGTCATGATCTCCAGAAAGGTGATGGCATCATTGCTCTTGCTCCGCAAAAAGCTGTTGCCGCTGTTCTGGCTGTAGGCTGATACCGCGTTGTGCAAATCACGGAACAGCTCCTCTTTGAACTTCTCCATACTCTGTAACTGAGCAATGGAAAACATGTCTGGCTGGTGTGCCTTTTTCGCTTTATATATCTCTTCAAACTTTTCTGTTAAATTTACACATGGAAGACATTAATAAAACATTACTATAACTCTTTTATTGGAGGTAATAAAAAATGTTAAATCATGACGAAAATAGTGCACTTGTTTCTTCTGTGATTAACAAGTATAGAAAAAAGGATGATAATTTCCCGATAAAGAATATCTTTATTGATATTGAAACAGAGGTAATGACGTATAAGATTATACGTCTTAATGATGAACAATTTTATTTACTTCGAAAAAACAGCCTTTCACTATTTGAAAATTATGGGCATATAATGTCTCTCTCCAGGGATGATAGTATTATTTACTCAAGCTTTCCAAAGATGTATGTTACATTGAAACATATTTTTGGAGAAAGTGGAAGTTATTTTGACGATTATAAAGGATCGTTTTCTTTTCCATTTTTAATTTACTTTAAAAAAGGGGAAGAGGAGTTTGGATATGCCATGAATATTTATAATGTCAGGTCAGTAATAGAGTTCAACATGGCAAAATTAATTCATGCGGACGATAAAACGGCTATAAGAGGTATTTTTAACCATCCATTTGATGAATTTCCGGAAAGCGAAATTACCTATGTCATTAATTTTCTTGTCGGATATCTAACGGGATATTTCCGAATGATCGTGAAAGGATATAATGAATTTTTCTTTCATTCAGTGCAATCTAATCTTATCGTGTACGGATATAAAAA
Organism: uncultured Chlorobiaceae bacterium; assembly: GCA_903994635.1. GTDB lineage: Bacteria > Bacteroidota > Chlorobiia > Chlorobiales > Chlorobiaceae > Chlorobium. The sequence continues at coordinate 8,618 of CAJEXQ010000006.1, read as the reverse complement.
TGGCAAATTTTTTCAAAATCATTACAACAGTCAAAAAAAATTTGATAACGCTATTCAGGAACTGAAGACAATTGAGATATCAAAGAACAGTTAAGCCGTGAAGAGAGATATTTTTTCAGAGTCATCAGGAGTGCAGAACGAGGCAAAAATGGTCTCTTCTTAAACATATAATCCCGCATCATGCAGGCATTCAAAATCGAACAACCCACTTGCCCAATCGATCCTCAATGCCTGCGAAGAACCCGAGTATTCCCCTGTAGTTCAAAAAGAAGGAAAAAGAGATGTTCAACGGAACACTAAAAACACATCAGACTCATCAAACCGGGGTGTGGTAACGTTCACTGAGCCTCCGTACTTTTCCCCGCTGTAATGCCGAGTTCGATAAACTCGCAGCATTGGTTGATGGTGGAACCAAATTCATTCCTTTGGCTTGGCATTCAGCTTCACCACGCTTGATCTCTACAAAGAGTGCGCGAAGGTCGTAATTGAACTTTGCGCCGATTGCCTCTTTGATAGCTCGTACTTCATCAATGATTTCATCACTCATCGTTATTTCCTCCTGTAAGTTCTTCTGGTGTACAGATAATCGGTAAAAATAATGTTTGCTGTTCAAGATATTCTGCAATTCCTTCCTGAATCACCGGATTGGCTATATGCCGACAATTCCATGTGAGCAAAAAATCAACATGGTGCAAGGTGGCAATAGCAATGTGCAGAGAATCTTCAATTGCTTTAGCTGGAATGAGTCGTTCGCTGATCAGTGCTTCAGCAAGAGCAATCATCTCTTCAGTTACCATCAATATATCCAACCCTTTAAGTGCTGCCAGTCGTCTTTCCGCAGCATCAGGATTGCCTGCTGCGCACTCTTGCCATACGGATTGAGAAACACAAAGATCGTATTCAAAGCACTTTTCCCACCATGACTGCGTAAGCTGTTGGTGAGCCGCTCCGAGAATCGTTTTGCTTGGACGAACCGTCAGGTAGCTGATAACGAATGTTTCAATGTAAACTTTGCGTTTCATCACAATCTTTTTTCAGTAAGATATTCTTTACAGGATAAAGGTTTCCATCTGATTATTTTAGAATTTGTTGATGTCCGGGTCATTTTGACCTCTTATCCTGCTCCTTTAGATAATAAATAATCTACTCTTTTGCTATTTCCTCTATCTTTGGCAAGGGATTGTAAGTTAATTGAAACTCTGTTCTTAGAGCGCGAAGAGTCGTTGTGGTCGTATAGATGGTAACTGATAAAAAAATGTATAAAGTTGCCAGGCTGAAGGGTTGAATTCCAAAGGAATGAAACCAAAATAAAAATTAGAGCTTACTTGGACACGCAAAGGGCAAGAACCAAACAGGAGCCTTCGGCTGAAAATCCTGTGCGACCCCAGGAGATGGCCTTTTCCATGCTCATTCAGCTTGCGCGTGCAGATGCATGACACCACACAAAACTTCCCGCTCATAGAATCCTTTTCTATATTACACCATGCGTTAAAGTTATCATCATTTTGCTCACGACAATAATCTGAGAAGGAGAAGTTTCGCAGAATGAATGTTTTCCATACCCATGCCAGCATTATAGAGGATTATTCCTCCTACATCCGCAGTTTCATCTCCATTGCTGACCCCGACATCCGTCAGGTTGTTGATCGCGCATTAAGTACGGGCAAGCTTTGGCCGGAACCCCTTTTGCAATTTAACCCTTCGTTTGAGATGTTTGGGGGGCTCGAAAAGCTGATCGAATCGAAAACATTGCATGAGGCCATTGGTGACATCTTCAAAGGGTACAAACTCTATCGCCATCAGGTTGAAGCAATACAGTCAGGCACCAGCGGCAAAGATTTTATTGTTACCTCCGGCACCGGCTCCGGCAAGTCGTTGACCTATATCGGCTCTATTTTTCACCATCTGCTCTCCAATCTGGCAGCAAAAGGGGTAACAGCGCTTGTCGTCTATCCCATGAATGCCCTCATTAACTCGCAGTTCGAGGAGTTTAGCCGATACAAAAAAAATTATGAGGATGCCACAGGAAAAGAGTTTCCGATCATTTTCGGCCAATATACGGGTCAGGAGGGTGAGGAGGCACGGGAAAAAATGCGGAAGAACCCGCCGCATATCTTGCTGACCAACTACATGATGCTGGAGCTGTTATTGACTCGGGTGCGCGAACGCAACATTCGAGAGAGTATCTACCTGAATCTCCGGTTTCTGGTCTTTGATGAACTGCACACCTATAGAGGTCGTCAGGGTGCCGATGTCTCCATGCTGATTCGCCGGATTCGATCTAACTGCGTCCAGCAGATTGTGAGTATCGGCACCTCAGCCACCATGGTTTCCGATAGTGTTGGCAATCTTGAGCATCAAAAAGCAGCCGTTGCCAAGGTTGCCACAACACTCTTTGGCTGCCCCTTCACCTCTGAGCAGGTTATCAACGAAAAGCTTGCCCGTTCACTTTCTCCCAATGGCACAATTCCTGCAAAACATTTTCTTGCGGCGGCCATTGAGTCAGCCATTCATCAGGAGGCCGATATTGATGCGCTCAAAAAGAACCCGATAGCCGTATGGCTGGAGAACAAAATTGCACTTGAAGATCGGGGAGATGATCTCGTGAGGGGCAAACCAAAACGGCTGAGAGAGATTGCGGCTGAATTGGCGACTGATGCAGGTATGCCCGAAGAGAGGTGCCGCCTTTATCTGGTGGATTTACTCCTCTGGATCAGTACCTCCAATGTTCGGCAGCAAGAGTCCGGAGAGCGTTATACATTTTTGCCCTACAAGCTCCATCAATTTATTTCGCAAACGGGGTCTGTCTATACAACCCTTGACCAGGATGAGAAGCGGGATATCTCGCTTGAGCCCGGGGTCTATAAAATTGATGAGGCCGAGAAAAAGCCGATTTTTCCCAATGTCTTCAGCCGTGGAAGCGGCCATCCCTTCATCTGCGTCTCCCTTGTCGGGAACCAATCACCATCTGCCTTCTGATATTTCATCATCTAAAAAAAAATTAAAAATCCTCATCACTCTCCCAAAATCACCTTCTGCATAAGCATCTGGTTATTTCCGTAAAACGGCACATCCGTTGCGCCGAGCACTGAAGGCGGCAGATCCTGCAATTCGTTGAGGTTGCTCATTGGCACCAGCACAAGCCTGGCGCCGTTTTCAGAGAGCATTGAGACCTTATCTGAGAAGTTCAGTGCCCGCTCGATGGCACCCCCGATAGAGATGTTCCCCAGTATCGACAGGGCTGGTTTGAGGTTTCTTTTGTAGATCGCGGAGATGATGGCGACGTAGGCGGCAGCCCCTATCCCTGACGCAATCGTTGAGCCAAGAAGTGAGGTCACCTGAATGGAGATATCGTAGTTCTTGAGGGAGTGCTGCTCGTTGAGAATGGTTTTCTCGTTGGCCTTGATGTAGTGATAGCTGTTTTTGATATCCTCCTTCGGTGCGGTGCGGTGCGGTGCTGCTGGTGCCGGATATGTTCAGTTTTCCGCTTCCGGTAACAACGGCGGTCTCGATCCTCACCAGTGTCAGGTTTTCTCCATCGCTTGTTGCGGTGTAGCAGACACCTGGCTGAAGGGGCGAGTTTTCGATAAGGTGGGAGCTTCTCTCTTCGGGCAGGGAGACAAAGCTCTCTTCCTGAGTGTTTTTGTCGATGAAGGAGAAGTTGGTGTCCCAGAACTCCATGCCGCCGATACGTTTAAGCTGCTCCTTCACACGGCGGCGCATTTCGAGAGCAAGTGTCAAATATTCTTGCACCTCCTCTCGTGTGTACTTTCCGTCAGGATGGATCAGCTTGATAAATCCTGAAACCGTTTTCTTCACTGGCTTGGTGTCGCGCTGCTTGAGGTGAGAGCCGAGTGCAAAGAACTCCTCGACAACATTGGTGTGGTTTATTTTGCGTTGTGATTTGAGGCACTCTGAAAAGAAGTCGGTACTAAAACCAAAGTTTTTTGTGAAGTGCTTTGGGGCGAATTTTGGCATCTCCCAACCGGGCAGATAGTAGTGAATACGATCAAGAAAGGCTGTGTCGCAGTTGATTTCAGGGGAGAGCGGGCTAAAGAGGTTTGAGTTTTGCAACACGGTTTCAATCGGCTGGTTGATGTTGCCGTTCAGCACAATTGAAGCGCTGCCTGTAATTTCGCCACCGGCACCGGCACGGGAGAAGGATCCTGATTCCATATAATCTTTCATCAGCGGTATGGCGTCCCGCTCTTTGAAGAGCTTGTCGGTTGCTTCGTCAAAGGTGATGGCATCCCACTGCCCGACAGCGCCCACTTTGCCGGTTGAGCCATGCACAAAAAGCTTGGCAACGGTTCCCTGACCGCCGGAAATGACAACGGCATAAGGGGTGAGCTCCTTGAAGACGTAGGTTTTTCCAGTAGATCGCGGGCCAAGTTCCAGAAAATTGAAGTTGGCTTCCACCAGCGGAATGAGGCGCGATATCAAGAGTAACTTGATGCGCCGGGTGATTCCTTCCGCCGAGGGTTCAATTCCCGAACTGCGCAAAAGGATGTCGATCCACTCTTCCGTGGTGAAGTGTGAGCGGTTGCGCACAAAGTGGCCGTTCTCGAAGTTGGAGAGCTGAATCGGCTTGATCTCTTCTACCACAAAGGGGTAGATGGTTGAGCCAATCATGATGCCGGGATCGTATCGCATTTCGATGATTGCCCAGATACCGCCAAGCATCATCTTTTCGTGCTGGTTGACCAGGCTTTCGCTAATGTTGGCGTGTTTGATGTTGCTGTTTTGCAATTTTGCCCAGTAAACATCTTTGCCGGTATCAAGCTCAACACTGATTTTGTCGATAATTTTGTAGCGCCCCTCATTTTTGATTCTGGAATGAATAAGGGCGCTCTCTTCCGGGTTGACATAGTGATCGCTGAGGATGCGCTTGACATTATCAAGCCCCTTTTTGATAGCCTCTTCGTCATTCGTGGAACATGAATTAGCAATCAGATATTCCAGAACGAACACAGGGACATTTTCGCCGACCTTGAGCATCTGCACCAGGTCTTTCTTGACAACGAAGCCCCGAAAATGTTCGAGAAGCTTTTCATCCAGTTGGTCTAAAACGATACTCATTGATTTCTCTTTGGTTACACAACAATACGACTAAAGTCCGCCAAGGTCACGGGCAATAGTTTGAGTTACTGACACTTTTGTCAATGACTGCCTGGATGAAGCATCAACGACAATCACTTCGATAGTGAGATGACCGTCAAACGAGAACTCCTTCTTGATGAGTTCACCTGCTTTGATGGTCACGATGTCACTCTTGTTGAACTCCTTCCCGTTGTCGATAAAAAGGAGCTGCAGCTTCCGCTTCTGGGTAAAGATATCTCCATCACCGGCTTTGAGGTGCACTGAAAAATAGTCGCCCACAACACCGCTCAACAGGCTCTTGTTTGCCACACTGACGAGCAGTTCCTGAAGGGAAGAGGTTTTGTGGCTAAAGGTGACAACCGGAATAAGCAGCTCCTGGGGCGCAAGACCGCCGTGGGCATAGCCGTACCTGCCCGGCGTTTTAAAGGGCTTGCTATGTTTTGCAAAGTAGAGATAGCGGTACTCCCCGTAACTTTGACGTTGCTCAATCAACTCTGCCGAAACACTCTGCTTTTCGACGGTGCGGATATACCGCTCGACCTTCAAGACATCGCCGTGAAACTCTACTTCAGCCTTGTCCGACTCATCAAGAATACCTGTAAGCACAAATCCGTGGTCAGAGGTCAGCACAACTTCCTGAAAGCCGTTATTGAGCATAAACTCCACCTTATCAGCAATACTTTGCTCGATGGTGCCAATAAACTTCAGGGCATTATGTTGCATCTTCTCGGCAATGTCGTCAATATCCTTGCAGGAACAGAGAAGCACATCCGCTTCCGCATGTTGAAAGTTGACCTCCTCCAGTTGAACAAACTCAATCCGCTTTGCCACCTGTGCGGTGAGATATGCCTCTCGCCTGGACTGCAAAGGCTCGACAACTCCATCGTCACGATAGAGCAGGCTCATATTGTTTTCGGTAATCGACGGAATACCGCAGCAGCGATATTGGTTTTTTACCTTGACGGTATCGCCAGTTTTCGCAATGACTCTCTGCGCAATTTCAAAAGAGATACCATCACCCACAATAATTGCTATTCGCCCTTGAGCGGAACGGATTCTCTCTATCAAAAGTCCCTTCTGGTTCTCCCGGTAGTCGTCGAAGTACTGAAACCATTTATGGAGAAAGGGTGAAACCAACTGGTTGTAATACTCCTGGAATGGGCGAATAACCGTTTCATCTCCCCAGAACTCTTCGTAGATGCTGCGGATAGCCGTGTCAACCCGGTAGAGTTCAGTCGTGTAAAAGGTCGTAGCCTCCTCAAGCGACGCAATCCCCTTGATTCCGGAGCTATCAAACTCCAGCAGTTGCAGTAGATGACCCCACAGCCCCTTACGCCACTGTCTGCCGTGGCTGCTCTTGAAGCGGGCACGTATGTGCGGGAGTTTATCCTTAATGGAGACGCTGTCCGACAAGTGCGCTACCAGGTCTTTCAGCCACTGAAGATCCACTGAATCGAACGGATGGGCGGCATAAACTTTCCAAAGTTCCGGCTGCTCCAACCGGGCAGGATGCTCCTGGCAATAGCCCAGCAACGAACCCTCCATGGCTTTGGAGTCGCCCCACTTTTTGTACACATCGAGATACCTCTTCTTCGGTTTGCCTGTCAGCAGTGACCCAAGAATCTGCTCCGCAACCTCCTTCGCAAGGGTTTCGGGGGGCTGGCTGATATTGCCGCGCCCAAGCCAGCTATTGATTTTTTCAAAAAATGCCGCAACCACCACCGCATCACGGGTAGCGCAGAACCCCTCTGGATCATGGAGAAACGGGAGTATGTCACTGCCAATATCAAAAAGCCGCTCACCACCCTTGCGGCAAAGCTCCTCCCAGTACTCCCGTCCTTTAGCGAGGCTGTTGTATGCCGCAACCTTGAGCTCTTCCGGTGTAAGAGAAATGTTCAGACCAAGCTCCTGAAAAACCCTCTCCACCACATAACTCTCAACGTTGCGTATATCCACATACCCGCAAGTTTCAGCATAGTCACGAATAAAGGTCAGTTCGGTTTTGGGTGCAGTTGCTATTATCACCACCTTCTCATCTTTGTGGAATTTCTCCACTGTGTACTTGCACTCCAGCTCCTCAAGGCCGCTATGAACCACAAAAATTTTCATCTCCTTCGGCAGAACCTTGCCCAAAAGATCCAGAAGAGAGGCTTCAGCCCCCACCACAACCCGGTTACGTCGGGCAAGAACGTTACCGATATCCTGATTGATCCATTTATCGAACATCGTTCATACCCTCCTGATCGGGATTTTTTTGTACCTGTTCCGCATCACGAGTGAAGCGGTCAAAATAGTTGACGGCTTCTTTGAGAAGAGATTGTGAATCCAATAGCATAAGTAACAACTGCTAATCCATTTCGATAATTGAGTATAAACGGGACGGCTGGTACAGTGAGGGTGGCTGTTGTGGGAGCTACGAATCTGCTTTCAGATGGTCAACTTTGGGAGCGAACACTTTCCCTGCGATAAAAGCGCTTACAAGACCAACGATATTGAGCGAGGCAATAATTGTCGCGATTGTTTCGTGCCCATTCATTGCGAGGTAAACAGAAGCGCTCAGAAAGAGAACGACCACAGTAAGTGCGTAATGTTGACCACGGGTGCCTTGCTCAAGTATTCCATCTGAAATCTTTTTTCCTGTTCTGTTCTGTGAGCCTGCTGTTTTTCTGCCATGACCAGAATCCTTTCTGCTGAACCACGAACAACCTCTTCATATCCTTTGAGTACGGATGGCGGCGGCAATGGCCCACTAAAAGCTTGTACAGATGTTCTTGTAAGCTTTTGACTGGTATAAGGGTTTTCGTTCGCTGTATTTTCGGCCTGCAAATACTCACGATTATCTTGCGGCATCTTTTTCGGTATACTTGTTCTCTATCTCTTCAGACATATAACTCATGGCATTCTGTATATCACTGCCTACAGCATCCCAGTCCGACTGCAAGGCTTTAGTGTCTGTTGATTGATCGCCATAAGAAAACGAGCTTAAAGGAGACCCTGTAAGGCTAAAAATGCTTCCTGCACCATCAAGAAACGCCTTTTGCTTCGATGTAAATGCTATCCCAAACATTTTTACTGTCCCCCGTTGTTTACCACTGTTGGCGAATACGTCCCACAATCCGTTTCACGTAGGAAACGATCTCCCGACCTCCTGGGCGCTTGCCGGGGCGCAGTATCGTGGTGATCAGTTTGCCAGAAAAACCTTCATACACATGCAGAGGCTGAAAACAAGTCTCCTGATAATAACCGCTGAACAGAGCCAGTTGCTGATGGCCGTGCACAACATCCTCTGTATCGTCAAAATCAAGAGCAACTGTTATTGCGAATAATTCAGGTTAGAAAATTCTTTGGAAAACGTATCTAATTAGATACCTTTGAAGAAAAATTGCCAATGCCAACAATCGACATCTTTAACGGAATCAAAATCTGTGTATACAACGGGGATCATCGACCACCACATATTCACGCACAGTATAACGAATTTGAGGTGTTAATTCAGATTGAAGATGGAGTGATTTATG
>CAJEXQ010000005.1 GCA_903994635.1 uncultured Chlorobiaceae bacterium | reverse complement strand
AAATTCTTGACCGATTTCATTCAGCGTTTTGACCCCTTGAATAGCCTCAAGCGCCACCTTGGCCTTAAAGTCACTGCTGAAAATTTTTCGTGTCTTTTTTGTCATTACCTGTTCCTTTTGGGGCAAGTTAACAACTTAAACCGCTGTCTAAAATTCGGGGTCCACTATAGTCCTGAATTCCAGATTTCAATATGTCCGGGGTAAATACTGACCGAAATTCCTCCGGAGAATGCAGCATAGTCGCGATGGACCAACGCGTTGACCAACCCTTCGCGCAATGAGTTGAATGGATAGTGTGGGCGAGATTCTCGTGCCAGTTGTCCCGGCTTGAATTCGGCAGCAATCGTGACATGCCGTTTGAGAAAGGTCATCGCTTCTTCCAGAAGATAGAATGCTGGCCCCTCAAACACCTGTTCATCAATGAAATTATCTCCGCGATCCGTCTCATAGCGAACCGCCCGCAGTCGTGTTTGCGGATGGCGCAGCGCCACACGCTTTCCAAACAACACATCTGCGGCATTGGTCAATTGGCCGAATCGGGCCAACGCCAAGTCTGCAAGGACGGTATCAGGGTTGTGAGCCTCTTCAAACCGATACCCTCGGCGATCCTGTGCCCTGCGTACCGTCTCATCCAGCAGCTTGAGATCAAGATCGTCAATGGCAAGTCCGACAGCAGCGCGACGTTCCCAGCGTTCGGTTTCGCGGGATTGCCGAACCACCATCTCACGCATTGTCGCAGCGTCAGCCGCCCGGATATCTGTCCCGTTCTTGATGTAAACCGCTCCGTCGAAAACATAGGGACGGTCAGAGCCTTCCGGTACATCCACAGAAATGACCCGGCCTCCCTGAACATCATCCAAGGTAACCGTGAATAATACCTGAGGAGTGACGTGTTTATGCAGAAAGAGGCGAAGTGCTTCAGCCTCTTCTTCACCGGGCTCGCCGAGTACCAGTCCATGATCATCGACACCGATCAGAACACTGCCGCCTTTGGTGTTGAGCAGCGCACACACGGCACGGCCTATCGACTCTTCTTCCTTGGATGATGCAATAAACTCAATGCGATCAGATTTACCTTTTTCCAAGAGTTCTTCTGTCAGATTTCTCACATTCATTTACTCTCCCTCCTTTCTACTTCCCGGCGGATTGCATCTGGATTGCTGAAATGATTCTGTATGAAATTCTCCACATCTCTGTATCGGCCGAATTGTGCGGTGGCAAAAAGCTTGGCATCATCATTCGAAGAGAATTTTTGCACCCAGTTGCCGGTACGATCCAGATAAGTTTTGAGATCGCGTCGAATCGCTGCATCATACATGTCGATTACCCGAAAATCGTCAATAATCGCCTGTTCCCGTTGCTTGAGTTTTTTCTTTTCCTCTTTGGTGTCTAATCCGAGTTTAGCGAACATCTCCTCGCGCTCCCTGGTATTATTGCAACCAAGCTTCATAAACAATGAGCGGGCGAAGGGAATGTGATGATGTGCAAGAATCCAGCGTGGTTTGCGCAGTTCGATAGCCTTCAGTAATTCCTGATGCGTAAAGCCAAGCCCGTCTGGCAATACTCCGCTGCCATATTGGGGCGTAACGATACAGAGAAAGAGATCACAACGCTCGACCGCAGCCAAGCAACTATCCAGCGCAGTCTGATGAGGATATACCGTGACAGTGCCTTTATGTGAACACCAAACTTCATATCAAAATCCACTGAGCATTGCATAAATCTGCTCAAGTAACTCCTCAATTCCATACACGGTCGAAGAGACCATGATAGAGAGTCGGTTGTGTGATGTATTCTCTTTTTTCATTTGTTAAGATAGGGACATACACTCTCTTTGCCCAATGGATGCTTTCTTTTTTTCTTTGTTCGCTTTCTGACAGTGTCCACTGGTTACGATTTATGACTGCACCAATTGTGGTGCTTACAAAAATATCCCTTTTTCTGCAAGATTATCAAACCCTCCCCAAAGCCCCAATCAGCCACTCAAACCCAACTCTCTCCTGCTCCAGCCGTAGGTGACTGCCCAGCTCATTCCAGCGCCTTCTCTTTTTCAGCGCGATACTCTTCGATGGTGAGGTTGCGCAACACCGAGCATCGACCCTCCGCGTTATGCACAAAACCGACACTGGAGACGAAGGGTTCGATGATGTGGATTTTCTGCAACGGTGTAACGATCAGCAGTTGCAGGTTGAGCTGGGCGAAGAGTTGGAGGCCGTACTGCGTTGATTCATCAGAGCCCCGCCCGAAAGCCTCATCAATGACCACGAAGCGGAAAGAGCGTGAGCGTACTGCGCCCCATTCCAGACCGAACTGATAGGCAAGGCTGGCGGCAAAGACGAACCAGTTGCGCACGTCGGTCACTTTGGCTGTCCAGCGCCGGTCGAGGTCGGCATACGCTTCACGGCCCTGGAAGCGGTCGATGATGCGCCGTACCTGAAGGAATTTGGCTTCCGAATATTGCGTATCGTCCGATACGGTCAGCGAGCCTACACCATTTGCCTTTGTCTGAGATTTATCGCCACACAACAAGAGACGAATCATCTTGAACTTTTGCCAGTTTTGATTGGCTGAAATTGTTTGTTATACTGCAAAAAGAAGTTGTTTTGATAACTCATGAAGATGTTGCTTGATACATCATAATCTGATTTGGTCATTCAATAATCCCGAGAAGTTGCTTCAATCGGTTGCGGATCTTTTGGTTTCAGAGGAAAGTGAGTTCTTCTTCAGCCAAGTAAGTTGATGAGAAATATCCCTCAAGTCCAAGAATTGTGTTATTCAGGATATTGACTGATTTTTACGTCACAGGAGGTGCTGAGCTATGAAAGCTTATAATTTATTGACAAAGAAAATTTGTCAAGATTTCGGGATTTTCACTGTATCAAACAGCTCATGTACTGAAATACATTGAATAGAGGACAGGAGATTACTTTGCCGACAATATCGATGTTTTATGGAATTATCATTCGTATGTACTTTGCTCCTGGTGAACACCCGCCACCGCACTTTCATGTTTACCATGCTGAATATTCAGCAACGGTAGATATAGGCACTTGCGAGGTGATTGAAGGGAATTTACCGAGGAAGCAGGTAAAACTTGTCTTGGCGTGGGCTGAATTACATCAAGAAGAACTTATGAGTGACTGGAATTTGGTTATGAATGGTGATGAGCCATTTAAAATTCAACCATTACAATAGGAGAAAATACAATGTATCCATCAGTAATAGATGTTGTTCCCCGAGCTAATTTCATGCTTGATATCACCTTTAGTAATGGTGAAAGTGGAGTGTTGGATATGAAGCCATATCTGGGTTTTGGAGTTTTTAATCGACTTAAAGATTGCAAATCTTTTGAAAAAGTTACAGTTGCTTTTGACACCATTGAATGGGAGTCTGGAGCTGATCTTGATCCTGAGTTTATTTACGATAAATGCAAAAAAAAATCGGTTGAACTCTCTTGGTAAAATTTATTGGTTTGAAGCTTTCCGTTTTCGAGCGAATTCAGCTCGTCGAGGACATTTGGGACAGCATTGCTGCCGAGGGATCATATACTGTTGAGTAGTCACAAACACAAATGGCAGAGTTACATCATCGGGTTGCCGCACACAGTGCAGACCCATCAACGGCTGTTCCATGAGAACAGGTTCGATTAAAATTATTTCCAAGTTAACCCTGATGTTGGTTGAGCTCCGTCCATCAAGTTCAAGAATTGAGTAATTCAGGATATTGACTGATTTTTACGTTACAGGAGGTGCCGTGCTATGAAAGCTTACAAGACATACGCTGAAGTTGATTCGTCAGGTCGATTGGTGCTTGACCGGTTACCTTTTCAGAAAGGTGTACTTCTTGAAGTTTTGATTGTTGATCAAAGCATGCTGAGTGATGAAAAGGTATCATCCTGGCAGACACTCATGTGTCATGTTCAAAACTTGCCTCAATCATCGACTCTTGCCGATGAAGACATTGCTGCTGAAATTATTGACGTTAGAAATATCCGATGAAGGTGGTTATTGATACCAATATTGTTTTGTCTGCTGTTATCCGTGATCGGTTGCCCGAGTGCGTATTGCTGTGGTGTAGATGGATCGATATAATTGATGTTATCGGGCAGGTATAACTTCTGCGTATAATTTCCGCGTCAACGTAACTTGAACTGGAGTGCGAAATGAATTTCACCATCGAACAGGAACAAGAATCGGATGGGCGTTGGTTGGCGGAAGTCCCTGAACTACCGGGAGTTCTCGCTTACGGTGCTACATCGCTGGAAGCAATGTCCAAGGCGGAGGTTCTCGCCCTTCGAGTTATTGCTGAACGGATTGAGCATAGCGAAAGTCGCCCCTTTGCCATAAACATTTCTATCCCGGCTATGGCACGAGCCAATGGCCGTCCATTAAAGCCAAGCGTTTACTGGCTGCGCTGTCGCGTCTTGGCTGGGAAGTCAAGCGACAATCCGGTTCGCACAAAACACTTTCCCGTAATGGCTGGCCTGATTTTGTTTTCGCCTTCCACGATGGTGATGAAATCGGCCCCAAAATGCTGGCTCGCGTTGCAAAGCATACGGGCCTTTCACCAGATGACCTGTAATTTATGACTGCGACATACGAGAAGCAAAAGTCAGAAGCGCGGATACTTGGAGTTGAACAGTATCTGACCGATAATGTTTTGGGTGATAATTTTGTCTGTCAGCACTATAATGCGTGTAAGTCATCGCACCCTGATGCCTTTTACGAGGGGCAACTTCACCACGTAGGGAAATATTACGGCGTTTCATTCAATGGGACGCCATTACGTGTCGTTGTCGTTGGGCAAGAATATGGGCATCCTCCAGCACGTGTTGATTGCTCGGCGCGATCGAAAATGTTCAGCTATTCTGCACTTGACTGCCGGTTTGCTGCGGGGCAAGGTTATAAGGGCCGGAATCCTCACATGAAAGGCACAACAAGCGCTCTTCGATTGATTTTCGGTATTCCACTCGGGACTGATCACAATTCTGAATTTCTGTCAATTGAAGGCAAGCGCGTTCATATTTTCGATGCATTTGCTCTTGTCAACTACTTACTCTGTTCAGCCGTGCGTGATGGTAGTACAAAAGGGTTATCTACGGAAACGATGTTGAACAACTGTCGTGGGCATTTTCGTAAGGTTATGCATATTCTTGAACCTTCGGTGATAATTGTTCAGGGAAAAGGTTTTTGGGAGAAATCAATCAGAAAATCGTTTGACTCGGTAAGTCAGGTGTCAGATTTCGTGTATAAGGCAAAACTTGGTTCCCATGAGTCGTTTATAGCTGCGTTTTCACACCCAAGCGCCCATTTTCCTTACAATTGGGGTATCAATGATCACACCGAATATTTGCAAAATACGGTGGTTCCATCAATTAATATCATTCACGAGCATTTAGGAATTTGGTGTTGAACTTTATTAGTCGGCTTGATAGTAAGCGTATTAGCAGGAGGAACTATGTCCGGAGGTGCAAATTTTTTAACCAGTCTTACAATTGGGCTTATTAAAGGTGTAAGAACAGCTAATCGTAGGGCTCGAAAAGATAATATTCGACTTTATAAACAGGCAGTTCGTAATAAACAACTTGTAGCCAATGCGAATGCTAAGCAGCATGCGCTAGACATGACGCTCGGATCTGAAAAACAAAGAGAGCTTCTCACTTCAATTATAAAATGCTCTATTCAAAACCCGATTATTTTGGATTGGAATTCTTTTAAAAAGGCAGATGTATTTTTGGTACCGGCTCCAGAGCGGATGAAGGATGAAGTAATCCCTCCAGAAATTGATGAGAGAAAATTCCGCCCTGTTTTTTGGTTTTTTGGTCGGTTCTTCAAATCTAAACGCGAGAAAGCAATTCTTTTGGCTCAGAATCGACTATATCAGGCAAAACAGAATCGATTAGATCAGATAAATGTAATCAGGTTTACAAATGAAAAAAATCAAACTGATTTTGAATCCCGCTTAGTTTCCTTGGATTTAGAGAAGGAAAAGTTTATTCGCTTGCAGAATGAACACAACGATAGTATCGAAAGGCTCAAAATAAGCTTTATACATGGTGAAAAAGAAGCTGTGGAGTTTTATTTTGATGCTTTATTAGACCAGTTTGATCTTCCTGAAGATTTGTATACCAAATGGGACACTCAATATGATCCGGCGTCGAAAATTTTAACCATTAATTATGATCTTCCAGAAATAAATATAATCCCTACACTGAAAAAAAATGAGGTACTTTGTAACAAAAAAAGAGTTTACAGAGACTTTCCTAAAGGATAAAGATTTAAATAAAATTTACGATGAATTACTAGTACAACTTAGTCTTCGGATCACAAACGACCTCTATGTTTCAGACGTGAATGATAAATTGAAATCTATTGTATTCAATGGTATAACAAACAGTTCAAGCAAGACTGATAGAATAGAGAATAGCAAACGGTTTATGTCGCTACAGACATATAGAGAAGCATTTTTTAATATTATACTTGAAAATGTTGAACCAAAAAACGTTTTTCTTGCGTTTAAAGGAGTCATAACAAGTTACGGATTATAAAACCTGTTCGAGACAATTTTGAGTGTTTAAAAATTTCTGATGAAGCAAAAAATATTAATTCATGATAGTAAACAATTTTTCTAATATCGGTATCAAGTAGATGGCAGTTTTGGTGGGACTCGCACGACATCTGGTTGGTTGTAACTTGGCATTAGAGGCTCTCCGCAGATTATAGTGGGAATAGAGTAATAAGGGTTTAGCTTAGCGTAATCTAAATTCACCGTGATAATTACGAACCCAAGCATTTCATGCAAAGCTTAACGACAACCCATTATCAGCAGTTATTAGCATTACCAACAACATGGAAAGTAGAGGATGTACTGTTGCTCATGTTGGGAAAACAGATAGAAATTCATCTTGAATACACCGGTAAAAAGGTTGACTGTCCGGACTGCGGTAAAAGTAGTAGCATCTATGACAAAGCGCCTGAACAAAGATGGCGATATCTCGATACGATGCAGTATGAAACGATTCTCATCGCTCGTGTACCTCGATGTGATTGTAAGCAATGTGGAGTCAAGACAGTCAAAGTCCCTTGGGCAGACCGTCATTCGCGCTATACGTTGATGTTTGAAGGCTTTGCTGTTGCGCTCCTCCAGCATTGTTCAAGCATTCAGGCGGCATCAAAGTTGTTGAAACTGAACTGGCATGCTACCAATGAGATCATGAACCGCGCTGTTAAACGAGGGTTAAGCCGTCGAAACACAGACGCAGTTGAGCATATTGGTATTGATGAAAAGAGCTTCAGAGCTGGCCACAGGTATGTAACCACCCTTAACGACCTCAAAGGTGGCAGGGTTCTTGATGTTGTCGAAACGCGAACCATAAAAGCGACGGTGAGGTTGCTGAACAGTCTCAAAAAATCGCAGCGAAAGCAGATAAAATCAGTTTCTCTTGATATGTGGAAGCCGTTTAAAAGTGCTGTTAACAGGCTGCTACCCAAGGCCGACATTGTGCATGACCGGTTTCATATCAGTAAGTATTTGAATGAAGCTGTCGATACAGTTCGCCGTCATGAATCCAGTCAGCTTAACAAAGCAGGAGACAGCACCCTGACTGGTTCAAGATTCGTATGGTTACGAAATCCCGAAAACATGACGAAGAAACAGCGAAAAAACTTTAATCAACTGATGGCCTGTGAACTGAAAACCGGCATAGCCTGGTCGTTAAAGAACATGTTCAGAGTGTTTTGGCAGTTTACCAACCACGACAGCGCCGAATTCTTTTTCAACTATTGGGTTGCTGCTGTAGAGAAGTCAGAACTGAAACCTCTGATAAAAGTAAAAGAGATGCTGGTACGCCATAAAGACAACATCTTCAACTACTGTGCGCTGTAGCCAAGCATTACAAGAGATGAGGGAAGTCCCCTCGCATTCGGCTTGCAGGAGCAGGGTGCAAACCACCGTAAGCGGCATTGGTCAAAAGCCCTTGTCGTGAGCGTTACGGAAAAGGCATCGTAAAGATGTCAGGTGTGAGCCAAGGAAGACGAGTACAAACAAACTGCCGTGAACGTGTCGAAAAGATTAAGATGACATCAAAACTGAAGGGAGTAGTTAATTCAGGAAAAGTTTGGCGGAAACCTGTTTACTGGCCAAGCGGTGTCCGGCATAAAGGCAGCGTGATCCTGGTTCGGGCTCTTGTATTGAACTACAGGAACCTTCGTTGGCGATGCAAAGGGAAAGGCACAAGCGTAAAAAGCGAGGCTGAGAATACCAATGCGCCCTCAAGGGACGGAGCGACTCGTATGAGCAATGAAAGCCTTGTAATGAGGCTGGAGCAAAGGAGTCGCGTCATCTGGTCATACAGTCATGTCAACTGTGCAAACAGAAGGAGCTTTTCGGTATGACAAAGCCATATCAAATTTCCAAAGAACTTGTCTTGAAAGCGTATCAAAAAGTGAAATCCAATGGAGGTGCAGCCGGTGTAGACCGAGAATCGTTACAGGCATTTGAAACAAAACTGAAAGACAACCTGTACAAGGTATGGAACAGGCTCAGTTCCGGCAGTTATTTTCCGCCGCCGGTAAGGGGTGTGGGCATTCCGAAGAAATCTGGAGGAGTGCGTATGCTTGGAGTTCCAACCGTAGCAGACAGGGTAGCTCAAAGCGTTGTGAAAATGGTACTTGAACCCATATTGGAACCAGTATTTCATGAAGATTCGTATGGTTATCGTCCGGGGCGTTCAGCTCATGATGCTATAGCTGTAGTGAGGAAGAGAAATTGGGAATATGACTGGGTTGTGGAATTCGACATCAAAGGACTGTTTGATAACATTGACCATGAGTTGTTAATGTGTGCTCTTCGGAAACATTGCCAAACCCCGTGGGTTCTTCTTTACGTTGAGCGGTGGCTCAAGGCACCGATGGAGACCCCGGAAGGTGAGCTGATAGAACGGACAAAAGGAACGCCCCAAGGGGGAGTAGTGAGTCCACTGTTGGCGAACCTGTTTCTGCACTATGCGTTCGACCGGTGGGTGAGCGAAAATCTACCCGGTGTGCCGTTTTGTCGGTACTCCGATGACGGAGTTCTTCACTGTAAAAGCAAGGCACAGGCAGAGTTGGTTATACAAAAGCTTGACCATCGGTTCCGAGAGTGCGGGTTAGAACTGCACCCTGATAAGACGCAAATAGTGTATTGCAGGGATAGCAATCGCAAGGACGAGCATCCAGTAAATCAGTTTACATTTCTTGGCTTTACCTTCTGTTCACGGGAAGCCAAGAAGAAAGATGGAACTTACTTTATTGGGTTTCTGCCGGGAGTAAGCCGGGATGCACTGCGACACATGCGGCAGACGATCAGAAGGTGGAAGCTACAGCTCAAAAACAGCTTGGAACTTGGGGATTTATCAGCACAGTTCAACCCGATACTGAGGGGATGGAAGAACTACTACACGCGATTTTACGGTTCAGCAATGGCACCGGTTTGGCAACACATGAACTATTACTTGGCACACTGGATGATGAGAAAGTACAAGCAATTGAGCGGGCACAAAACCAGAGCAAGCAGAAAACTGCGACTTCTGGCGGAAGAGAATCCAAACTTATTTGCGCATTGGAAAGCGGGGTATACCTCGATGGTTAGATGATGGGAGCCGGATGAGCGGGGACGTTCCTGTCCGGATCTGCGAGGGGCTGGAGGTGAAATTCCTCCGGTCTACTCACCTCAAGCACAAAATAACCAATGCTGTATCAGAGGGGCTAAACAGCAAAATCCAGCTTTACAAGGCATCGGCAAGAGGCTTTCACAGCTTCCTGAGCTACCGTACCAGAATATTGTTTTTCTGTGGGAAACTGAACTTGGATATCGCGTGATGAAGTAATGCGGTTTTACTTCAAACCATTAAAATCTTCGAAGAACCGCATTAGATAAGTTTGATTTTTTTGAAGTCAATAATTATTACGATGATTACAAAATGGAAATTGGGCAATTTCAAGTCTGTCCAGAATGAGACAACACTGGAATTTGCTCCCCTGACTATTTTTGCCGGTACGAACAGTAGTGGGAAAAGTACGCTTCTCCAGTCTATCCTGCTTATTTCACAGACTCTTTTGGATAAGGATCCTACCCGTCAGGTCGTATTGAATGGTCAATTTATACAACTGGGCGAATTCAGCGATATAAAAAGTACTGATGGCGTGTCAGATCAGATCATCATTGGTTGGGAGCTTAAACCACCGGAAGACAACTTTTCTGATGGTCGAATTGATATTGAGCAAATTTCGTTAATATCCTGCGAAATAGCATTTGGTATGGATAATTCAAAACCAAGTGCTAACCTATCGACTTCTTCTTCAAGCCCAACGTTATCTTCGGTAGCACTTACAGTGCTAAAAAATATTACTGATAATAATGCGTATGATTGTTCCTTGGTGGCAGTTCGAGCAACAGAGGAAGCTAAGAGTTCTAAACAAAAGGTAATAGATACTCCATATCGTGAAGAGGTTCTGAGCTCATTGGATTATAATGTTAAACTTGAGCGAGCCAGTTTCCAGCGTAGTGGTGATTTTGGGGATATGATGGATAGGGAAACATTGTATAGATTATACGTCTCAGAACTTTTCGGTCATTTTCATTTGTTGGACTCATCGGGTCAATTTTTGTATACTTATGCTGAACGGCCTTATGGCAAAATATATCATAAAGAGGTTTTGTATAGATCAGAGGCGATTGGATGTTCTTTCTGGCATTTCTTACCCGTATTGATAACATCGTTAGTTGAAACTGAAATTGAAAAAATTGAGGCAATCAGAGATGTAATCTCTCCGGAAATATGTACCTTCGAATTTTTAGATGGTGCACTTCCCACAAAGATAAAGTCATGTATCCAAGAAATTGTAAAAGGCATAGATCAGATTCATTATGTTATTGCACCGTCACTTGATGATCCTAAAGATGCCCTCTTAACGATATTGGATGAAGAAAGTGTGAACTTGTGGGTTTTATGGAGTGGATTAACTGACGGAGATTACACCTCTCCATTTTGTTTTTGGGAGGCGGTTATGAAAAAGCTCTATGATAGCCAAAAATTTCAGGCACTTCTTGACGAGATGATTCTGGATGTAAGACGGAATGGAGAGGTTGGGGTAAAGCTCTTGCAGATTAATAGCAGAGAAGATAATGGGTACCTAAAGTCTTTCTTTGCCGATTATGTTCGATATATAGGACCATTAAGAATTGATCCTGAGTCATCATATCCGATCTCTTCAACATCGTATCTTGAAGATGTTGGCTTGAAAGGGGAAAATACGGCAGCAGTATTTGAAAGTCTAAAAATGCGCGACATTCAATATTTACCACCCTCATATTTTTCCAACTCAGCTAATATTTCGGTTCCGGTTACGTGTTCTCTCCATGATGCTGTTGCTGCCTGGCTGGACTACCTTGGCGTGGCTCAAAATATTGAGAGCAAAGATTCAGATCAATTTGGCCATGAGCTTCAGGTTTCCATGAGCAACAGGAATAAAAATCATGACCTGACTCAAGTGGGTGTAGGTGTCAGTCAGGTTCTTCCCATTATTGTAGCAGGATTGCTTGCAAAACCTGATACAACGTTAATTATTGAGCAACCGGAATTGCATCTTCATCCAAAAGTTCAGTCTCGATTGGCTGATTTTTTCCTTTCTCTGACGCAGCTCGGCAAACAGTGCTTGGTTGAGACTCACAGTGAGCACATTATTAACCGTATTCGTCTCCGGATTGCTGAAGGTTCCAAAAGCTCACCTTGGCAAGAGGCCACTAAAGTCTATTTCGTAGAAAAAAAAGAGAGTGGTTCGTCATTCAGGGAAGTGAGCATCAATGAATATGGTGCTATTCAGGATTGGCCAGAGGGCTTTTTTGAGGAGGGCCTTTTAGAAACTGAAAAAAGAATACGAGCGATGGCGCTTAAACAACATGTTAAGGGTCGTTATAATTGATACCGTAATTAGCTACAGTAACGGTGCTTCTCAAACGTGAAACCTTTATTCATTGATCAATCAGCAACTCGGGTGTTGTAAAACCAGAACAGATATGATTACAAAATGGAAGTTGGGTAATTTTAGGTCTATACGTGATTACACAGAGCTTGATTTTGCCCCCTTGACTCTTTTTTCTGGGGCAAATAGTAGCGGGAAGAGTACCATTCTAAAGTCTATCCTGCTCATTGCTCAGACACTTTCACATAAGGATCATTCTCGTCCATTAGTATTGAATGGGGATCTCATTAAGCTGAAAAATTTCAATGAAAACATAAGTGATAACAGTACCTCAAAGGTTTTGGTAATCGGCTTCGAATGTTTGCCTTTCAGTGATACCTTGCTTCCGTTCGATGAGATTTTGAAGAAGAAAATACATTGCGAGATAGCCGTTGCACCAAGTGATGCAGAATCTCATTTGCCAACAGGGGATAACAGTGGTATAGATTTATGTCGCTCCCATTTTGGTATAGGAGAGCACTACTCTTTGACCGTAACTCGCTCTGACATTCAAACGATTATTTCGAAAAAGCGATGGTTACCAGCAGATATGGACAAAGATATTTGTAATGGTTTAAGCTATGATGTTGAAGATGGGGAATCCTATGTTTCTCCAGAACTCGGTTACATTATTTCTCCCCCGGTAGCGAAGGAGTGTAAATTTACAGCAATCGGTTGTATAGTTCATAATTTCTTGCCTTCACAGATTATAATTGATGTTAAATACACAGAAAAGGACGACGATAAGAATTATTTTAAATATCAGAGTTGCCCACTAGAGCCAGAAGCCAAAGCGGCGATAGAAGATATCAAGGAATATTTTTCAAAGTCATTACACTATCTCGGACCTTTGCGAGCCTATCCTAAGTCTTTCTATGCCCGCTCTTCGAACTCAAACGAAAACTCTATTGGTCTTAAAGGCGAAAATACGCCAGTGGTTCTTGAACGGCACAAGGACAAAATCATTCGATACATTCCTTCTTCATTTTTTGATATTGCTAAAGTAGGGAATATTCCAGAGCCTATTGAATGTTCGCTTGTTGGTGCTGTTGTTGACTGGCTTGTATATCTTGATATTGCAGATACAATAGAAACCATCGACAAGGGCAAGTCTGGTCTTGAACTTGGGGTTCGGATTGGTAATAGTCTGAAAATTATTGACTTGACTCAAGTCGGCGTAGGTGTTAGTCAGGTTTTTCCTATTCTTGTTTCTGGCTTACTCGCAGAGTCCGACTCAACATTAATTTTTGAACAGCCAGAATTGCATCTTCATCCAAAAGTACAGTCTCGTTTGGCTGATTTTTTCCTATCTCTGACTCAACTCGGCAAGCAGTGCCTGGTTGAAACGCACAGTGAGCACATTATTAACCGTATTCGTCTTAGGATTGCCGAAGGTTCTGAGGGCTCTCCCTGGCATGATGCAGCAAAGGTCTATTTCGTCGAAAACAAAAATGATAGCTCTACATTTCGCGAAATAAAGATTGACGAATGTGGCAGCATTCTCGTTTGGCCTGAAGGCTTTTTTGATGAAAGGGAACAAGAAACAGAAAGAATCCTGCGTGCGGCATCTCAAAAAGACGTTAAAAACTGGAAGGATAATTGATTTCATTTTGTTCAATGAAAGAAACATCAAAACCAAAAGAAAAAAATGTGCTGGTCAATGTAACCATTGATGCAAGCGTATTGGCTATTCCTGCAGTGCCAACAAAATCCAGCATTGAAAGGTATGTAGAGAGGCTTCTCGATTGGAAGGGACTCCAAAGAGATTCGTGGGTAGATGTGAATACAAGCAAGTTCGCAGATAAAATGCTGTATGAAGATAATCTTTACCCTGATTATGGAACAATGAAGCAGATGTTCTCAAGAAATGGTGTCGAAAAATATAACTGGCAGGATGTCGCATTACTGGTACAAAACCTAATGTATCAAACCTCCTACATTGAGGACTCTTTAGAACAAAAAGGAATCGAAGTCGAGGAGATCTCTGCTGAACAGATTACAACGGAACCCGATATTTTCAAGAACTGTCCTGGCGTTCAAATTCAGAACGATCTTAAGCGGTGTGTCGTCCTTCTGGCAGCATCACAGTCACTTAGCAAAAAGAAAATACCATGCCATGTATTAGCTCACCATGCAACTCAAACCAAAAGTATTAAAGTATCAGCATTGGTTTATGGGATCACAAGCTTTGAAGACAAGGGAGCTATCCAATTAAAATCTGCAAAGCACCTTGTTGAAAATATCCTTGTAGCTGTAGATAGTCGAGGTATTATCGAATATGTGGATGAAGCTGAAATACTATTAAAGGCAACGAGCGATATTGAGCTTCATGAAGCTGTTAAGATTGCTTCTTGCAAAAATAACTCTACCAATTGTTTATTACCCGAATATATCATCGGTACTGAGTTTCTCTCAAGCATTATTGAGCGACTTACCTTCAAGCCAGAATTAGCAAAGTCTTTACTTCGAGCAATTGTTGAGACACTAGCGGGAAGCAATATGAACGATACCCATAAATTGAGAACAGGGAAAAGCGGAGGTTCTCCTAACCGAAAAAGAGGAGGGGATAATGCTGAGGCTTGGAGGAGAGACATAGACCGTGACCACCATCTGCATTACTGGAAAGGCAATAACTGCCTCGAATTCGCATGTGTCAGTTACCCTCATGATAATTTCGACATACCAGAAAACTGAATGATGATTTATCTTTTTATTAAACAACAGTTTGTAAAGTATAAAATGTAACGTATTGTATTGAGGGCACCTCTATAAATTGACTTTTGATACATTGTTAAAATTTTGGAAGGTTATACTTTTATCCCAAAGTATTGCTTTTTGACATATTTTGATGTAGAAATACCTTATTTGCTTTGGACTGGACGCAGTTATCCTATGACCTTCGCATACTGGTCATATAAAAAGACGGCATAAACCTTTTTCTTGAGTTGAGTGCATCGCATCATGTTGTAGGTCAAATTCGTCAAGCCGATTTTTGCTGCTGCTCTGATAATGCCAATCGTACGAACATGCATGGCATCCATACTGTTCGTCATGAAGCCGAACAGATGTTCAACGCGAGCTCTGGTTTTTGATTTCAGGCGATTGGACGCTTTCTGTTCATCTGTTAGCGGGTGGTTTTTGAAGCCTTTTTCATGGATCTGGCCTGTCATGCCACACCATTCAATACTTTCTTCCTGACCGACATAGGCGCTATCTCCATAAAGTATTTGACCAGCATCGTCTTTATCAATCAAGGTTTCAAGTTCTTGGGAATCATGAGGTGCGGCACTGCTGACGGCATAGGTTGTGATGAGTTTTGTTCCACTGTCGGCTTTAACATGGTTTTTATACCCATAAAAAAGCATGCTATTCTTTTTGACCCAGCGGGCATCGACATCTTTCTGGCGAAGCTTATTTGGCTTTTCTTTCCAGGCTTCTGGAGTTTTTCCGGCTTTTATGTCTGTGTTTTCTTCGCGGGTATTGCGTTGCCGGGGGGCCTCGATAAAGCTGGCATCAACAATCTGGCCTGTATTGGCAAAGATACCTTGGTCATCAAGTGCTTGATTGAAACGATAAAACAAGGCGGCAATAACCTCTTCCTGGATCAGTGTTTCACGAAACTTCCAGATGGTCTTGCTATCTGGAACTCGGTCACTTGATTTCAGAGCGAGAAAACGTTTGAAGGTAAGTCTGTCATTGATCTGATATTCGGTCTGATCATCAGAGAGGTTATACAAACTCTGCAAAATAAGGATTTTAAACATCAGGATTCGATCAAAAGGAGGCCGACCTGCATTACTGCCGTCCTGAGGCTTATTGAACACGACATCAAGAAGAGGTGCGAAAATTTCCCATGCTATATGAGCTTCCAGTTTGACCAGAGGGTCGTTGAGTTTTGTGAGCTTTTCAAGCAGAAAATGCTCGTCAAACATGCCTGACGGGTTGACGTTTTTCATGATAATGGGCGAAATGATATGATTTCTTGAAAATACGAAATATCTCGCTTATTTCATGATACTAACTCATTTAAAATTATAAAGATATATCATTCAATAATAAATAGAGGTGCCCTTGATCCTTTATCGGAATCAAATCCCTATGATGCTGTTACTTGATTTACCCAATCATAAACAGGTCTTAGTCTTTTAATCCCGGCTTCCAAATTGTTAATAACGTTTTCGTTTTTCTCTATTGGTGTTGATATATGCAGATGTGGTGTTACCCACATAATTCTATTCATTTCACCATTCTTTGGTGGGTTTACAAACGTTACGTTTTGTTTACCCCTGCCACGATATTGTTTATTTTCATTCAGACAAGATTTTGCTTCGGTTAATGTTGAATTCCATAGTTCAGTCCCCATTTCTGATACGGAAATTTCTTTGCCGTTTATGTACTCTTCTATAATATGAGGTCTTGATTGAACTTGCCAAGCATCACGCATAAACTTGATAAATATAATTTCTGGGTTCTCTAAATTTGATTTAAGGTCATTGAGTGCGGGTTTTCTCAGCTCCGATAAAATAAAATTCGTAATCGGCCAATTTGAATATTCCATTCCCTCCAAATTAACGCCTACCCGAATCTCCTTAGGTTCTGTATTTATTACAATATTCCATTGGACACCTTCATTGCCGTCACTCATTCCGAAGAACGGCTTGTTAAGCTGGCCATATGGTCTGCCTTTAATGCCTATTATTTCATTAAAAGATTGAAGAATTACAGCATATTCAGTATCAATATTTCGGATTGATGATTTTCTTGGTGACTTAACATCTCTTGTTCGTTGTATGTTCGTCTTTGGGACATAAACCTCTTCAATAGTTATTTCTTTAACTTCGGTCTGTAAACTGACGATTGATTGTAATGCTACGTAGGCATCGTCTGGGGAAATGTTAAAAAACTCTCGTTTTTTCTGCCTGAGCGGCTCCAGCTTTTTATGTACCAATGACTCCAGTTTGCTGCAATCATCAACGGCAATTTTATGTGCTACTGCCCAAATGAAATCGCCGGTTGAACTTTTGTTGATTTCAGCGCAACGATCGATTGGGTCGCGGGATGTTTTACCTATTTTGCACACAGGAAGAACGATATCCTTCACTTCAAGAATATAGACGTAGCCTTTGCTAATATTTTCAATCTCATTCATGTATCACTCCAAAAATAGCGAGTTAACAAAAGCTGATCAAATGCGTAATTGGGAAGGCGGAATATAGTAAATTCAGTTATATCCTCCCGATTAGATGAACGCCTCACGAAGTGAGTATTCCGAGATAACGTATACCCTCTTGGTTCACACCCTTCCCAACGCCCCAACCAGCCACTCAAACCCAATCCTCTCCTGCTCCAGCCGTATGTGATTGCCCAGCTCGTTTCTGCGCAACTGATCGTAAAGCGCACTCTCTTCAGACGTCAGTCGCGTGAGTGCACCGGTTTCGGGAGATGGTTCAACGCCCCAGAGCGGTTGATGCTCCATCAATGTTTCACTGTCCATCAGAAGGGAAGCCGCTTGGGGAAAGTACCCGCGCAACTGGTTGAGGATGGCGAAGCCGTGGGTGTCGATGTCGCCCCAGTAGTGGATAACGCGGTCACGCAGCCACTCGACTGAGGCCAAATTCTCGAACCCATAGCCAGCCCCGAAAATCACCATTGCCTCTGGAACATCGGGGAAGGCGAGAAAGTTGATTTCGTTTTCGGTGATGAAGACCTTGGTAACAGGCAACTCCAGCCGGGCAAAGGTTGCCTGCGTTACCGTGATATCGTGATCACTCTCCGTCATGAACACCGCCAGTGCCGGGTCGAGGATTCGGAAGCGCACTCGCAGGGGTTTGTCCTGAAAGCCGTAACGGCGGCAGAACCCTCCTGCGCCTGGGGCTGTTGCGTCAATCTCCTCCGGCGGAAGGACGAGATCGAAGAGTTCTCCAAGTACGCCACGGTGCCCTTCGATGAATTTGCTGTGCACGCCGGGCAGGTCGATCTGGCGCAGGTAGATGGCCGGTTGAGGATGTGTGAGACGCCAGGCGACAATGGAGAGGATGCGGGGCCACTCTTCGGCCAGTTCGAGAGCGCGCAGGGGGCGTTTTTCGAGCCAGGGGAGAAGCGCGGGCTGCCCGTCGCGGGTGAGCTTGACCATGGCGGCAAACTGCCGGGCCTCTTGCCGCTTGCCAATCAGCCCGAGCGCATCCTCCAGCGTGTCAATCCAGATTTCTGCAGGAAGTTCATTGGCTCCCAGAATGCGGTGGTTGATGCTGCGCCAGACAATCCGGTACTGTTTTGCTGCGCCGGAGAGTCGGGCAATCCAGTCGCGCACTTCGGTAAAAGAGTCGCTTAACTCTCTGGAATCAGGCCCTTTCAGCGTCAGGCGTCGGGGAAAAATCTCTTCACTACCACAAAAGGAGGAGAGCAGGATGCCCCGATCCCAGAGTTTCTGTACCTGTGCCTTGAGTTCGGCGGGGGTTGTCCAGCTCATTCCAGCGCCTTCTCCTTTTCAGCGCGATACTCTTCGATGGTCAGGTTGCGCAACACTGAGCAGCGACCCTCCTGATTGTGGACAAAGCCGACGCTGGAGACGAAGGGTTCGATGATGTGGATTTTCTGCAACGGTGTGACGATCAGCAGTTGCAGGTTGAGCTGGGCGAAGAGTTGCAGGCCGTACTGCGCTGATTCGTCGGAGCCGCGTCCGAAAGCCTCGTCAATAACCACGAAGCGGAAGGAGCGGGAGCGAACGGCGCCCCACTCCAAACCGAATTGATAGGCAAGGCTGGCGGCAAGCACCGTGTAGGCGAGCTTTTCCTTCTGCCCGCCTGATTTGCCCCCCGAATCGGCGTAGTGTTCATGTTCGGTGTTGTCTTCGCGCCACCGTTCGCTGGCGGCAAAGACGAACCAGTTGCGCACATCGGTCACTTTGGCTGTCCAGCGCCGGTCGAGGTCGGCATAAGCTTCACGGCCCTGGAAGCGATCGATGATGCGCCGCACCTGGAGGAATTTGGCTTCCGAATATTGCGCATCGTCCGATCCGGTCAGCGAGCCTTCGGTACAGGCCCGCAGCTCCGACTGAAAGTCACGGATGTCGGCATCAAGGTTCATCTGTGCTTCAAGGGTGATGTATCGGCCAGCATTGAAGTCGATCTGCGTGAGCGATTCATTGAGGCGGGTAATGCGCTCCTTGATGGTCTCCCGCTCACGGGCAAGTTGCGACTGAAAATTGGCAACCTCACGAATGGTATTTTCGTTGAGCAGATCCTTGAACCGCCCCTCAAAGCGCGGCAGATCGTCCGCCTGAAGTTGTGCAAACATTGAACGATATTCCGGCCCAGCGGCTATGTTGACATCCACCTCGCGGGTCTCCAGCTTCCACTCCTCCTTGTATTCGGTCATCGCCCTGATGATCTTTTCGCCCAGTCGGGAGAGCTTCCTCTCCTCGCTGTCGATCTTAACCTGCACCCAGTCACGCATCTCCCGCTCGCGGTTGTCGCACGATTCAACCGTCAGCGACTGGTCACCGAAAGCCTCATTGCGCATGAGCTGGAGCATGGGGAAACGGGTGGCAATTTCCGGTCCCGCTTCAGCCAGCAGCGCTGCCGTCTGCTGCTGCAACTCCGTGATGTCGCTGATTTTTTGCTCAATTTTTGACCGTTTATCCTTTCGGTCATCAAGCAACCGCTCCGTCTCATGCAGCTCCTGCTCCAGCACGGCAAGCTGCTCGGTCAGGGTTTGCAGGATATTGGAGGTGGCTTGGAGGTCGCGCTTTTCAGTCTCCAGCCTGGCGATGGCAACGGCGAG
The DNA here is from genome assembly GCA_903994635.1 of uncultured Chlorobiaceae bacterium. Classification (GTDB taxonomy): domain Bacteria; phylum Bacteroidota; class Chlorobiia; order Chlorobiales; family Chlorobiaceae; genus Chlorobium. The sequence continues at coordinate 84,370 of CAJEXQ010000005.1, read as the reverse complement.
CGGCTGCCAGTCGAGATCGCTGAAATCGGGATACTCGTCAAGCTTGGAGAGGATGGTCAGCCGATCCTTGAGCGTTTTCTGCTCCTGCTGCAACAGGCTGATGCGGCCTGCAAGTTTGGTCAGCTCGCTTTGTTGCTTTTTGGCCTTCTCTTCAAGGACGGCGATTTTGGCGGCATTGCTCCACCCCAGCACGTACCGGCTGCGGTCGTCGAGGCGGTGGCGGTCATCCTTTTCGTGCCGTTCACCCGGCGACTTGATCTGTCCGGCTTGGGTGATGGCTTTTTTCTCTCTCCGAAACTCCTCCTGTGTTGTACAGCAGACCAGATCGAAACGATGGGCCACCTCCCGTTCGAGCCAGTCATAATAGGGCGAATCGCCTTTGATGGCGAGCTTGCGGCTGAGTGAGGCCGGATGGTCGGGCAACTGTTCGCTGCGAGAGAGCTGGCGCACCCGAAAATAGACCAGCCGCCCTTTCAGATTGGTTCGCTCAACCCATTCGGCCACCTTCGGGTAGTGAAGGTCGGGCACCAGCAGCGAGAGGCCGAAGTTGCGGAGCACCCGTTCAATGGCTCCTTCCCAGAGCTGCTCTCCCTCCTGAACCTGAAGCAACTCGCCGGCAAAGGGCATCTCAATCTCCGGCAGATTCAGCGCCTTGCAGAGCGAACGGCGCATGGCAATCTGTTTTTCATCAATATTGCTCATGCGCGCTTTCAGGCTCTTGATCTCGGTGCTCAACTGCTCATGCTCCTGACGCCCCTGGGTAAAGAGAACTCCCGCCTCATTGAGATCATTTTGCACCCGCACTTCAGCCTCAGCAGTTGCCTCGTGCATGGCTGCATGTCCGGCACGCTGCTGATAAAACTCCTCGGCGCTGGTTGCAGGATGCTCCCCAAGCTGGCATGCAAGTTTGCCATATCGGGTTGCCTTCTGGTTGCGCCGTTCAAGCTCTTGCTGATGCTGCCGAATCTCTGCGGCGATACTCTCAATCCGGTCGCCGCCGTTTTCAGCGATGGTTCGGCGCAGCTCGCGATCACGTCCCTGCAGGGTGCGCCGCTCTCCGTCGAGACGCTCAATAACGATCTGGTGGCGGTTCAGCTCCTCATGCAGCGAGGCATGGCGTTTGTCGAGCAGTTCGAGTTTGAGGGAGGCAAACCAAGGGCGAAGGCAGTCGCGAGAGCCCCGCAGCTCTTCCGATCGGAGCGCCATAGCGTGGTGATTGTCGCAATCTGCTACCAGTGGGCCCAGCATCTCTATCTGCCGCTTTGCCTTGAGAACCGCCTCGTGCGCCCGGTTAAGATCTTCGAAGTGCTGGATAAGGGCGGCAATGCGTGGCTCAACCGTGAAGGGCTCAAGCATGTGAAGGCGCACAAAATCGGTCAGGTTGCCTACCGACTTGAGCGAGACGGTTTGATGAAACAGTTCCAGCGCTTGCTCGTTCTCAATCCCGAAGCGTCGCCGGAACCAGGCTCCATAGGGTGGAAAGCTTTCAAACAGCTCAACACCAGCGCCGCGAAGACGTTTGCGCAGTGTCGAAATTTCGGTGCCGAAGGATGAAAAATCGGTGGCGATGGAGAGGTCGCCCTCATAGGCGGCATAAATGCGGGCAGGCTGTGCGGCATCCTTCATCCAGAAAATTTGTGCCAACGTTACAGTTTTGTCGTACCCTTCGTTATGAAAGACACCGAGAATCACCGAATAACTGTTGGATTCGCGCAGGGCGACCGGTTTAGCACCGCCTCCGAGGTTCTCCTGCCGCTCCGACTTGAAGTAGCCCAGCACGTAGGAGCGCAGGGTGCGTTCACGGTTGTCTGCACCTGCCGCCTTGTTGTAGGCAATGCGCTGGCTTGGCACCAGGAGGGTAGTCACGGCATCGACCAGTGTCGATTTTCCGGAGCCGATATCTCCCGTGAGGAGGGCGTTTTTCCCGCCCAGTTTGAGCGTCCAGACGCGCCCATCGAAAGTGCCCCAGTTGAATATCTCAAGCCGTTGCAGGCGAAAACCGGCCAGACGGTCATCGGCAATAAATCCCATTTCAAGCGATTCACTCATCGTCTTTCTCCATCAGTTTTACCGGCTGCTGCAAGGTATTTGTCAAGTCGGTTATCAAAGTCGGCCAGCCATTGAGTGTCGATAAATGCCTTGATCAGATCGGCCTGCGAGAGAATCTGCACATTGGGCACAATAAAGAGCTGGTGCAGAAACACCGCTACCAGCGGCGCATGCCGGGTGCACAAAAGATTCCAGGCAGGATGGTTCTGACGGAGCAGGTTCAGGGTGGAGTAGTCGAGAGCCAAAGGTGCAGCATTGATATGTGGTGGAAAAAGCGCCGTTCGATGCGGGCTGGATTCGGGAGTGAATTTAAAGCTTTTTCTGCGGTTTTCTGTGGATTGCCTTTTTTTGTCATCCCGTCCAGGACTGTAGGGAGTGAAAGCGGTTCTGGCAGGAGCTGAAAAGGTATTTTGTTGCGGCTTTGAGCTAATCATTGATTTCTCTATGAGCCGCTTGGATGATATATTTCTTTGCGTGAAGGAAGAAATATCAATAAATTTCCTTCCTTTGAGGAGAGATATTGATAAAAAGGAGAGAGTGATTGATGAACCAAATGATTGCTGCCGGGTTATAGCGCGTAGTCATCTGTTTTGATGGTCAGAAATTGTTTGTTATACTTCAAAAGAGTGTTTTTTGACAAAGTAAACCCTGCTCAAGAGGTCACGGATAATGTGGCTTGAGCAGCCGCAACTCCTCTGGTTGAGGGTAGTCTTTGGCATTTTTGCTGGTCTTAAACGAAAAGAGAAAAGGAGAAAACGTGCCGGAATTAAGCAGATTTCTTGGAATCATCATCACTATGCTCTATAATGATCACAGCCCGCCTCATTTTCACGCACAATATGGCGACTACAAAGTCACCGTTGAAATTCTGTCAGGAATAGTTGATGGTCGTTTTCCGAAGCGTGCTCTTCACTCCTTGATGGAATGGTACGAAATTTATAAAGACAATCTTCTTGATGACTGGAATCTGGCAGCGAGGCATGAACCTTTAAACAAAATACCGCCATTGGAGTAAAGATTATGTTAGAAGTCGCCAAGGCTGAATACATAGAAGAGTATCGGATACAGATTACGTTTAACAACGGAGCAAGCGGGGTGGTCGATCTGAAGGATGCGCTTTGGGGTGCTATGTTTGAAAAACTGAAAGATTACAACATATTCAGAAAATTTGAAGTATCAGATGTCGTCCACACCATCAGGTGGGAAAACGATGCCGATCTCGCTCCAGAGTACCTGTATGAAAAAATGGTTGAACAAAGCACTGTAAACGGTCACGGCTGAAGTTATAGACAAAAACAGCAGCCGGATCACCTTTTTTTGGCTCACCCACAGTTGGATCTTTGATAATTTCAGCAATGGCATCGTCAACATCAGCCTTCTCGTTGGGGTGCAGCCGCTTGTATGCTCGCCTGAAAAGAGTGCTTTGATGAACCTGAATGTCGTTATTCATCAAGAACGATTTCCTTCCGGGACGAATGGTGTTGAGTGCAACTTTTCCTCCGCCCTTGCAACCAGGGTATCCCGAACAAAATCGATTGGCAAATCTGGATTGTCGAGAGCCGTCCGTCCGATCATCGCCCAAAACTCAATCTGCCCGGCAATGGTGCGATGCTCAGCCTTGGCCTGTGCTCTTGCCTGACCATACAAGGCATGATCTATTCGTACTGGCATTCCCATAATTTCCACTTTTGGATAGCGTTAAGTGACAACTTGATAATGGACTCTCAACAAAAATAGTATAAAATACCCCAAGGAACGGTTAAAAGCAATCGTTATCACGAAACACTCAAGGTTGAACACTGAATTACCATGCCGCGCATAGCCTTTTTCTTTGGTATTTCGATTTACATGTAGATGGATGATCATGAAAAGCCTCATTGTCACGCAATGTATGGGGATTATGCCGGTTCATTCAGTCTGGAGAGCGGCGATTTATGCGCTGGTCAGATGCCAACCGCACAACTAAAGAAAATAAAAAACTTTATCCTGGGTAACCAGGAGGAATTAATGGCAAAGTGGAATGAACTCTCTTCTTGAAACACCATGGGTACAGGTTGTGGAGGTGATGCCACTTTCACGACAAAGATTGAAAGTCCGGCTCACCAATGACAAGGAGTTGACCCTGAATCTCGAACCATTGATACAGAGTCGCGATGCCTACTGGCGCTTGCGTCAGGAGAGGTATTTTCGGCAGGTTAGTATTGATCCAATTGGCGGTATCTGCTGGCCAGAAGGTGAAGACCTTGCTCCTGACGGGCTGGAACGTTACCTATAGCAATACGAGCGGCTTACTTTAGCAACAGCCACCGGTAGAGCGGCATGACCGTAACGGCTATTCCATGATGCTCAAACTCTTCCGATCCGCTGAGTGTGATAATCAGGCCACGGCGCAATCCGAACTTGTTACAGCACTCCGTCAGGCCGCGAAGCTCCCTGTTACGCGTTTTTGCATCGCTGAGGGTTGCTGAAACCTGAATAGCTTCCGTCACATCGAACCCTGTTTTGACAATAAAATCACATTCCGATTTATCCTTGAAAAAGTAGATCTCCCTTTCCCGCCGCTTGAGTTCCTGAAAAACAGCCTCCTCCAGAGCTTTGCCCGTATCGTCCGAAAATTTGAAGTCGAGAGCATTCAACAGGCCGGTGTCGATCACATAGATCTTTCTCTCACCCAGTTCCCGATCAACAAGCGAGCTGGAATATTTCCTCAGTATTTGCGCGAGGGAGATGTTTACGGCAGCCTCAAGGAAATCGTACAACTGGTTCTTGCCGATCTTGAAACCGGAAGACTTCAATTCGTTATAGATATTGTTGACCGAAAGCTGCTTTGTGGCCGATGAGATGATCCGCTTCAGAAAGAATTTCAGCGCAGGGAGGTTTTTGATTTCGTACCGCTCAACCAGGTCACGGTAAATCATGACATTGAAATATTCCTGCAACACCCGGTTTCGCAACGCATCATCATAGCCGATCACCTCCGGAAAACCACCATGCTTGAGATAGTTCTCAAGATGATGATTGATGAGGGCGATTGAGTGAGTGCTGTTCAGGTCTGGCGTAACACCCTTGAAGGTCAGGTACTCACTGAAAGAGAGGGGAAAGACCTCATAACTGATGGTTCTGCCTCGCAAACTGGTGGCGATATCGCTGCTCAGGAATCGGGCGTTTGAGTCGGTAATAAAGATGTTTTTCGTGCCACGGTCATAAAGACGCCGCACAAACTTGTCCCACCCTGCAATATTCTGGATTTCATCGAAGAAAAAAGAGCACCCCTCAAGGGGCATGTCAGGGTAGAGCTCCTGGTAAGCCTGCAAAAGGAGATCCAGCTCCTCTGTTTTCAATTCAAGCCGCTCATCTTCAAAGTTGATATAGAGGATTGAGGTTATCAGCACTCCCTTGAGCAAGAGGTCACTGATGACGTTGAACAGCAAAGAGGTCTTGCCGCAACGCCGCACTCCCACAAGGGTAATGATCTTGCCCGTATCCAGAGGCACCTGCAGCGAGCGCCGTTTCAGGGCTGGCGGCGCAGTGACATGGAAGTCCCTGATGATCTGCTTTATGGTTTCTTTCTTCATGATAGGGACAATATAGGGGATTCTTTCTTCAATCTAAGGAAGAAATGGCAATAAAGAGGGAGTGCATCGGGCATACAATAATTCTTGATAGGCGTGAGCCAGCAAAACAAACAACAGTAGCAGTGTCCCTATGCCACTGATGTATATCACCATAGATCAGGTAGTTGAAATCCATGCCAAAACCGTAGAGGTGTCTGGGGGTGGAATTACCCCTCAACCACCTCCAGCACATCATCCCGCTCCAGCACCACCCGCGCCAACTGCCGCTCAATCTTCCGGCGTAACGTAGAAAACCTGATTTGACTTCCCAAAGCAGGGAAGGCGAACCTCAACGCTGAAAAAGCTCTACACTGATCATGGAAAGATGCCAACTCGCTGATAGCGAAGGGGATTATTTCAGCCAATGCGGCTGGAAGATGCGCTACACATTGCAATTGCCACAAGTCAATGCCGTTGATTATCTTCTGACGTGGAGTAGGCACATTGCAAACCCGGAGATACAAAGAGGTCTCGCTGCTCATCTCGAAGATATTGGCTTATCGCTGTCATTCATTTGCCCCCCAAAGAACTACTTGGAGAAGAAGATGTGGAATGACGGTATCGTAGATGAAGTAAGAGCTATTCGTGATGCCCACGCAGCCAAATTTGGCTATGACTTGCAATACTTTGAGGCTCGTCGGAAAAAACAGAAAACCAAATCAACACAGCGGTGTTGTCGGGTGCCGCAAGGTGCCTTTGCCGAGGCTTGAGCCGTGTGCGGTGAAAATCGCTTGCCCGGTTCTTAGGGGACGGCGGTGCAGTAATGCGCCGCTGTTACCCGACTGCAAGAGATGAGGGTCGGCCCCTCGCACTCGGCTTGCAGGAGCAGGGTGCAAACCACCGTAAGCGGCGTTAGTCAAAAGCTCTCGTCGTGAGCATTACGGAAAAGGCATCGTAAAGATGTCAGGTATGAACCAAGAAAGACGAACACAAGTAAATTACCGTAAACGTGTCGAAAGTTAAAGATGACATCAAAACTGAGTAGAGTTGTTGATTCAGGAAAAGTTTGGCGGAAACCTGTTTACTGGCCAAGCGGTGTCCGGCATAAAGGCAGCGTGTTTCTGGTTTGGGCTCTTGCATTGAACTACAGGATCCTTCGTTGTCGATGCAAAGGGAAAGGCGCAAGTGTAAAAAGCGAGGCCAATAATACCAATGCGCCATCAAGGGGCGGAGCGACTCATACGAGCAATGAAAGCCTTGTAATGAGGCTGGAGCAAAGGAGTCGCGTCATCTGGTCATACCCTTATGCCAACTGTGCAAACAGGAGGAGCGTTTCGGTATAACAAAGCCGTATGGTTGGATGATGGGAGCCGGATGAGCGGAGACGTTCCTGTCCGATTCTGCGAGGGGCTGGAGGTGAAATTCCTCCGGTCTACTCACCTTTATAAGTAAAGGATGGTGGATGACACCATACACCATCCCCGAAAAACGCCCCCCCCGCCGACCGAACCCAGGGCCTCGAACTCGCCGACTACCTCCTCGACTTACACAATCCGGCATTATGAGCATCAAAAACGGTAATTATTTTGCAGATCCTTTTTTATTCTCCTGTTTCAGCAATATCTTGATAAGAATTCAGGCAGGGGCCGCTGGTACGACTTGTTTAAGGATAAAGCAGAGCTGTAATCAGTACGTACCTATCTGACAGACATTTTTAGTGGTAGGTACAGTCTGGGCGGTATTGCGGATACCCTCAAAGAGCAATAAGGTTATAACGTCAACAAGAATTGATAAGGTTTTAAATGGTTTTGTATCGTTTTAGGCAGATCAGCCTAAAAAATAGTAAATCTCATAATAAGTTATTATCAAAAGGAAACATCGCCATATAAACCACCCCACCTTCTCCCCATGCCAACAACCATAAACGGCATCCCTTTCCACATCGCCACTATCGGCAATCCATCCCTGCCGCGCATCGTGTTTCTGCACGGTTTTCTCGGCTCTGGCAGTGACTGGCTTCCCGTGACAAGGGAGCTTCAGAACAACTACTGCTGCATGATGGTTGATCTTCCCGGTCACGGGAGCGCCAACCTCCTGCAAACGCAACCACCAGAAGATTTTTTTATCAAGACCGTTGATGCGCTTGCGGCTCTCCTGCGCCAATCAGCCTCCCCACCCTGCTCTCTGGTGGGCTATTCGATGGGTGGCCGTATTGCGCTGGCGCTGCTGCTTCGTCACCCGGAACTCTTCAGCAAGGCGGTTATTATCTCCGCTTCACCGGGGCTCAAGACAGAAAAAGAGCGAATTGACAGGCAGGAGCATGACGAAAAAGTGGCACGGAAAATTGAGAGGAACTTTGATGGTTTTATCGAGGCCTGGTATGAGCAGCCTCTCTTCGCCACATTGAAAAGCCACCCGATCTTCAAAGAAGTTGAGAGCGAAAGAAAAATCAATGACCCTCAGAATCTTGCGCTGGCGCTGAGGCTTTTGGGAACAGGACGACAGCCGTCATTTTGGGAAGAGTTAAAGAATAACGGTGTGCCGGTGAGCTTTTTTACGGGAGAAAAAGATGAGCGCTACGTTGAGATTGGTCACCAAATGGTTAAGTTAACCCCTGAATCCGATCTTGAAATCTTCCCGCATTGTGGCCATACCCTGCAGCTTGAAAACAGGGATTTGTTTCTGGATCGTTTGAAAAATTTTTTCAACCAGCAAGAGAAGAAGAACCAATGAGTACAGTGAACTGGATACCTGCAGGTGATTTTACGGACATCCTCTACCATAAAGCGGAAGGTATTGCAAAGATTACCATCAACCGCCCGGAGGTGAGGAACGCATTCCGTCCCCAGACTGTTGATGAGATGATTGCCGCCCTTTCGGATGCACGAAATGACGAGAGAATTGGTGTTGTCATTCTCACCGGTCAGGGGGAGAAGGCGTTCTGCTCGGGAGGCGACCAGAAAATCAGGGGTAACGCCGGTTATGCTGACGGTAAAGGGGTTAACCGTTTGAATGTTCTTGACTTCCAGCGTGATATACGCACCTGTCCTAAACCGGTCATTGCCATGGTTGCTGGCTACTCCATCGGCGGTGGCCACGTGCTGCACATGCTCTGCGACCTCACCATTGCTGCGGAAAACGCCATCTTCGGCCAGACCGGCCCAAAGGTTGGATCTTTTGACGGAGGATGGGGCGCAAGCTATATGGCCCGCCTTGTGGGCCAGAAAAAGGCTCGCGAAATATGGTTTCTCTGCCGCCAGTACAACGCCGCTGAAGCGCTTGCCATGGGGCTGGTGAACACCGTTGTGCCGCTTGAGCGCCTTGAAGAGGAGACCGTGCAGTGGTGCCGCGAAATCTTGGCCAACTCTCCGCTTGCTATTCGCTGCCTGAAATCTGCCCTCAATGCCGATTGTGATGGACAATCCGGCCTGCAGGAGCTTGCAGGAAATGCCACAATGCTCTATTATATGAGTGAGGAAGGGCAGGAGGGAAGGAATGCCTTCGTCGAAAAACGGAAACCTGATTTCAACAAATTTCCAAAACGACCTTGAACGCTTCGCATGTTGTTCTCTATCGATATACCATCCCTTTCACTGAGCCTGTCACCGTAAAACGGCAGCGACTGGTGCAAAGGGAGGGCATCATCATCGCACTGAGAAGTACGGATGGAGAGCATATTGCCTACGGTGAAATAGCACCTCTCCCGGGTCTCCACAGGGAAACGCTGCAATCAGCCGAAGCACAAATTGTCGAACTGTTGGCTAAACACAATCTGACTGCCTCTCCCATTGAACAGGATGGACTGTACCCTTCGGTTCGCACTGGACTCGAGATGGCCATGATCAACCTTGAGGCTGCCATATCAGGAACACTTCCATCGTTTTCTGAAAACATGACTGTTACTCCCAGAGTGCCAGTCAATGCCCTGCTCTTTGGCGACACACCGCAGGTCATGGAACGTGCAGAAAAGTATTTCGATCTTGGATACCGCACCTTCAAGCTCAAAGTAAACGCCAACACAACAACCAACTCCATCAACAGCATCAAAGAGCTGCACCACACCTTTGGCAGGAGTGTCGAACTCCGGCTTGATGCCAATCAGTCGCTCTCACTTGATGAAGCCATCGGGTTTGCTGAAAAGCTTCCGGCTGGCAGTGTTGCCTATATCGAAGAGCCGCTGCAAGAAGCTGAACTCATCGGCGATTTTTATGCGAAAACAGGCATTCACTCAGCGCTTGACGAGACCCTCTGGCAAAATCCTGAACTGCTCACAACGATTCCAGAAGCTGCACTTGCCGCCCTGATACTGAAACCAAACCGGTTGGGAGGTATTTCAGCAGCGCTGCACTTCGCTCGATACGCAAGAGAAAAAAATCTGCTTGCCGTGTTCAGCTCAGCTTTCGAAAGCGGCATCAGCCTCAGCTTTTACGCATTACTGGCAGCCTCAACCGACTCTAAGCCAGCCGCTTGTGGACTTGATACTTACCGCTACCTGCAACATGACCTGCTTGAGACTCCTTTTGGTGCCGAGAATGCTCTGCTCGATCCGCACAAGCTCTACCGGTCTGGGTTGAAGGTGAAGCAGAAAAGCATGCAGAGAACTTCGTTGTGGACATTATAGCCCGCGCTGCCAAGCTCTATGGAAACGCGCCAGCCCTGCGAATGAGTGACAGAACTCTTTCGTTCAACGAATGCAACGCCATCACTGAAGCCATTGCCAGCCACCTCAGCAGCAGAGGCATTCGATCCGGCGAGATTGTTGCGATAGTATCGCCAAACACGACAGAGATGATCATGCTTCTCCTCGGACTCCTGAAATCGGGCATGATTGCCGCACCGTTGAACTATCGTTTTCCTGAACACCTGCTTGGCAACACCATTAATAAACTCCAGCCAAGCCTGATCGTAACCTCCAATTCTAATAAATCGCGAAAGGGCAGCATCAGTATTGATGAATTGCTTCACGACGACTCTTCCGATTCAGCGCTTCATACCGCAACAACAGTACAAAACAGCAACAAAGCCGACATGGCAAAAAACATGGAGGCAATGCACCAGCCCGTCACTATTATCCACACATCTGCAAGTTCAGGAGAGGCCAAAGCTGCGGTTCACAGCTTTGCCAACCACTGGCACAGCGCTCTCGGTTCCAATAAAAATATTCCCTTCGGCGCTGGCGATTGCTGGCTTCTCTCGCTGCCGCTTTACCACGTCGGCGGCTACTCACTCCTCTTCCGTTCGCTTATCTCAGGAGGCTGCCTTGCTCTCGGCAAACCAGAGGAATCTCTCGCGCAGTCGCTGCACAACTTTCAGCTTACCCACATCTCCGTTGTCCCGACACAGCTTTACCGGCTGCTTGCCGACAAAGAGAGCGCTGTCCTGCTGCGAACGATGAAAGCTGTTCTGCTTGGCGGAAGTTCAGCGCCAAAATCGCTGATTGAGGAGGCTGTGAGGCAGCATATTCCGCTCTACCTGAGCTACGGTTCAACCGAGATGAGTTCTCAGATTGCCACCTCCCCTGCGCCGATACAAGACATTCAGGAGAACAGCGGCAAGCTGCTTCCCTGGCGCGAGATCATGGCATCAAGGGATGGTGAATTGCTGGTAAAAGGGAGCTGCCTGTTTCAGGGCTACCTCAGGGAGGGACAAATCCAGCCCCAAACCGATAACGACGGCTGGTTCCATACCTCGGATATCGGGAATGTTACCGATGATGGCACCGTCACTGTGGCTGGCCGGAGAGACAACATGTTTATTTCAGGTGGAGAAAATATTCATCCCGAAGAGATTGAAAAGTCGCTGATGATGATTGACGGAGTTCTTGAAGCGCTTGTCGTCCCGGTTAATGATGATGAGTATGGCCAGCGTCCTGTGGCGTTCATCAAAACCATTGGGGAGAGTAAACCTGATGATATCACTCTCACCACAGCCATGCACTCCATTGCGGGGAAACTGAAAAGCCCGGCACATTACTGTCGGGTAGATGAGTGGGCGACACTGCCAGGATCACAGAAAATCGACCGGATATTTTACAAAACACTGGCTTTCGAAGGCTGTTCACCACTTACCCTCGTGCCGCCTGACGCTTGAGCCTGCGCACAGCATAAGCCCCGCCGAGTCCGGAGATGGGTGCATAAAAAATCCCGGAAAAAGCCATATTCATCAGAAGCTCGGTAAACGTTAACGTCACCGGCGCAAGAGCCATTTTTTCCGCAGCAACCAGTGCCTGCACCTGCTCCTGAAGCTCAGGCTGCTTCCTGGCCATATCCAGCGCCCAATCGACAATCAACGCAAGACTCTCTGTGCCCGGTCTGTAGTGCAAGGATGTCATAAGAAAAAAGGTTACTACCTCAGAGACAACTCCTCCCACAAAACCTGCCATGCAACCAAGCACGAAAGCCTCCCTGAAGGTCAGCGTCACCTGAAAACGCATGATGGTCTGATGCAGCGCCACCACCCCGGCAAGAAAAATGCCAGCAAACAGAAAGACATTCAGCAAGGTCAGATAAGGAACCGTCGTCGTCAGAAGAATCATTGCTGTACCAAGCAGAACAGCGTAGAGTTTACCCTCAACAGGCAAAAGAGATAGAACTGGTTTTTCAGCAGGCATATATCTCAGGCAAACTTCTCATTCAGAAAATCCTCCATCGTATAAAAGCCCGGAGCCGTTTTGTGGCGCAAGGCAAGCCACGACGCAGCTTCAACTGCGCCAGAGGCAAAACCTGAACGGTTTTTTGCGGTATGGGAGATCACAATTTCATCCGCTTCAGAATCGATAAAGGTGGAATGCTTGCCAAAAACGCTGCCAAGCCTCAAAGAAGCAACCTGCAGTTCGTCTGGCGCGAGCTTTTTATCATCCGACAGATCCCTGACAACCGTTTTCTTGCGGCTGTTGGCGGAAAGAATCATATCAGCCGCCCGCAACGCGGTACCACTTGGAAAATCGGCCTTGCCGGTATGATGCTGTTCTTCAAAAGCAATATCGAACTGGTCAAACGGAGAGATCAGCCTGGCAGCTTCACGCACCGTGCGCAAAAAGATATTGACCCCAAGTGAAAAATTGGCCGAGTAGAGCAGAGAGGCTCCGGCATCAGTAACCTGCTGTTTTACATCGCACTGCACATCATCCCAACCCGTAGTACCCACAACAATCGGAACGCCAGAAGCCAGCATGGCCGGAAGATTGGCAAGAAAGGCCTCTCTCACGGTAAAATCTATTATCGCGTCACTTCCCTGAAAAACTTCAGGAGTAATTGCTGCATCAATATCAAGCACAGCAGCCACTTGATGGCAGCCCGACTGCTGAATGACCTGGGCAACTTGCTGGCCCATTCTTCCATTCCCAACAAGGGTAAACTTCATCTTCCGTTATTATATTTCATTTTCACACATCAAAAGCTCAATCGTTGCGCATGATTTCAAGAAGCCTTTCGAGATCATCGTGTGAGAAGTATTGGATATGAATCTCACCTTTGCCCTCTTTCTTCTCCACTATGCGCACCTTCGTGGCAAGGTTGTTTCTCAAAAGAGACTCCAGATCGGAAAGATGGGATGAACGCTCGGACGAGGTGGCAGACTGTGGTTTTGACGATGCCTGATCTTTAAACATCCTGTTCACCAGCGCCTCTGTCTGACGCACTGAAAGCTGATTGGCGAGAATCTGCTTCCAGACCTTCACCTGCTGCTGTTCACCGGGCAGATTAATAAGAGCCCTTGCATGTCCTGAGGAAATCTCGCGGTTCCTGATACTATCCTGAATTTGCAGCGGCAGCTTGAGCAGGCGAAGAAAATTGCTGACGGTCGAGCGATTTTTGCCCACCTTCTGCGCAATTTCCTCCTGCGACAGATTGCACTTCGTCGTCAGGCTTTTCAGGGCAAGCGCAACCTCAATGGCATTCAGATCTTCGCGCTGAATATTCTCAATCAGAGCAAGCTCAAGCTTGACCGAATCGTCATGCGCCTCAATAATATAAGCAGGAATAAACCTGAAACCGGCCAGCATGACCGCCCGTAACCGTCGCTCTCCACTGATGAGCTGGTAGCCTTCTCCATCCCGGCACACGGTGACAGGCTGAATTACCCCGTTTTCAATAATGGAGTTCTTCAGCTCCTCAAGAGCAGTTTCATCAAACTCCTTGCGAGGCTGAAACGGGTTTGCCCGTATTTTTTCAATCGGCAGAGTGCCAACCCCCCCCTCTTGAGGAAGCTCCTGCTCCTCAACCTGCGAAACAGAGACAAATCCTTCATCAGGAAGAAGCGCTTTCAGGCCTCTTCCCAACGCATTTTTAGGCATATCACCCATCGGCACACCGGTCAGCTACGACTGACGAACTTTAAATTTTTTAATATTACCATCCCTTTCAAAAATCTCCTGTGCCAGGTCAAGATAGTCTTTCGACCCAATACACTGGGCATCATAGAGCAGCGCCGGTTTGCCATGACTGGGCGCCTCGGAAAGCTTGACGTTTCTGCGGATGTGGGTTTTGTACACCTTGTCCTTGAAAAACTTCTTCACCTCTTCAGAAACCTGCGACGCAAGACGAAGCCGCGCATCAAACATGGTTACCAGAACACCTTCAATCTCCAGCTTCGGATTGAGATGCTTGCGAACAATGCTGATAGTATTGAGTAGTTTACCCAACCCCTCCAGCGCATAATATTCAGCCTGAACCGGAATGAGCACGGAATCCGCTGCCGTGAGCGAATTCAGGGTAATCAAACCGAGGGATGGCGGACAGTCGATAATAATGTAATCGTAACGGTCGCGAATACTTTTGAGCGCCTTCTGCATCACATACTCGCGTTCCTTCATATTCACCAGTTCAACCTCCATCCCGACAAGGTTGACATTGGAAGGAAGAACATCCAGATACTCCAGACTGGATGATTTTATGGCATCCTGTATGTCGCCCCCCTTCACCATCACCTGGTAAAAGGTATTATCAATCTCATCGCCGATCTCAAGACCAAATCCAGAGGTAGCATTGGCCTGTGGATCGATATCGATAAGCAATGTCCTGAACTCAGAAATAGCAATCGAAGCGGCTATATTGACGGAAGTGGTTGTTTTTCCGACCCCTCCCTTCTGGTTTGCAATCGCAATAACTCTGCCCATGTACCAACCAGGAAAATTTACAGCAGTTGAAGTTTCATCATGACTATGTACATTATAATACTTACAGTAACGAATACAAATTTTAATCTTGTATGAGGGACAAGTTTGAAAAGCAATTCTATGAAATACCAACACTTGAACTCGCTGAAAAACTGCCGGGAAAGATCTTTACACGCATGTTGCCTGGCAATCTCCTCCAGAGAGGCAAAGCTGTATAAACGGAGAATTTTGAAGAAGCCATGAATTTCTCTGGTAAAAATTTATTCTTGATAATCCATATCTCTCAAAAGTGCGGTTGCCTGAATGAAAAAAAATCTTTTATTAAGCTGAATCAATCGGTTAATAACACCCATTAAAGAGCTCCTGTCATGATCGGAAACCCACTCTTGCCAGAAATCAGGGAGCTGATCGAGCAGCGCAACTTCAGCGCACTCCAGAGAATTTTCAACGACTGGCTGCCGGTTGACCTCGCAGAGCTTATCTCCGATCTTCCTGAAAGCGAACAGGGCATCCTTTTCAGACTGCTTCAAAAAGATATTGCGACCGAGACCTTTGAATATCTCGATTTTGACTCTCAGCAGCACCTCCTGACTGCGCTTACCAAAAAGGATGTCACCCACATTCTCAACAGCATGTCGGCGGATGACCGTACCGCCCTGCTTGAAGAGCTGCCGGGCACTGTTGTACAGGAACTGCTGAAACTGCTCTCCTTCAAAGAGTTCAAGATCGCCAAAACGCTTCTGGCCTACGCGGAGGGGAGTGTGGGACGACTCATGTCTCCCGACTATCTCAGTGTAAAAAAAGATTGGGATATCAACCAGGTACTCGACTATATCCGCACTTACGGCCATGAGAGCGAAACCCTGAACGTCATCTACGTCGTCGACGACAACGGCAAGCTTAAGGGTGAACTGCTGGCACGAGCGCTCCTGCTCTCCGCGCCAGAAAAAAAGGTGAGCGAGATTATCGACGAAGACAAGATGATCACCCTGACCGCCGCACAGGATCAGGCAGATGCACTCGATGCCTTCAAACGCTACGACAGCGTTGCCCTGCCGGTTGTCGATTCCAACGGCTACTTGATCGGCGTTGTGACGGTTGATGACATGCTTGATGTTGCCGAAGAGGAGGAGACTGAAGACATCCAGAAATTTGGAGGTATCGAAGCGCTCGAAGAGCCCTACATCGACCTGCCAATACCCCAGCTTATCAAAAAACGGGCTGTCTGGCTGGTGATTCTCTTTGTCGGAGAGATGCTGACCGCCTCGGCAATGGCATTTTTCCAGGACGAGATGGCAAAAGCCATTGTTCTGGCAACCTTTATACCGCTCATCATGTCGAGCGGAGGCAACTCCGGTTCACAGGCGGCCTCGCTGATCATCCGCTCACTTTCTCTTGGAGAGATACACATTGGTGATTGGTGGAAAGTGATGCGCCGCGAACTTGCCTCAGGGCTGGCGCTCGGCTGCATTCTCGGCCTGATCGGAGTCTTCAGGGTGATTCTCTGGGCTATGGTCTTCGGTCATTTGAACAAACAATGGCTCTACATCAGCTTTACCATAGGGCTCTCATTGGTCGGTATTGTGCTCTTCGGCACCCTGACCGGCTCAATGCTGCCCCTGCTGCTGAAGCGACTTGGCCTCGACCCGGCAGTCTCTTCGGCACCCTTTGTGGCAACATTGGTGGATGTCACAGGAATTGTAATCTACTTCAGCGTGGCATCGCTCCTGTTGGGCGGGATTCTTCTCTGAACAAACAGTATCATCGAATGAAACAGGAACGAGAATCACTGGATTTTGACATAGTATTTGTCGGAGCAGGACCGGCAAACCTTGCCTCGGCCATCCACCTGCAGCGCCTGATCAAGAGCCACAACACCCAGTCGGCAAACCTGCTCGAACCGACTATAGCCGTCATTGATAAAGGGCGCTACGCGGGCGCTCACCTGCTCTCGGGAGCGCTGCTCGACCCGAAAGCCCTTGAAGAATTTTTTCCCGACTACCGCGAACAGGGTTGCCCGATTGAAGCCACCGTCAGCAATGAATCCGTCTGGTTTCTGCAAAGCAAGAGGAAATTCCCTCTCCCTTTTATCCCCGAACAATTCAGCAATAAACATTCACTGATTGTCTCACTCAGCCGTCTCGGTGCCTGGATGGCTGAAAAGGCCGAAGAGGAGGGCATACAGCTTTTCGACAGCACCGCAGCCTCAGCGCCCTTTATCGAAAACGGCAGACTTGCTGGCATTTTGACCGACGACAAGGGGCTCGACAAAAACGGCAACAAAAAGAGCGGCTATGAACCCGGATTGCTGCTGAAAAGCAAGGTGACGGTGATCGGCGAAGGGTCAGGCGGCTCACTCACCCGACAGCTTGGTAAACATTTTCCTACCCATACCCCCGCCCAACGGTACGAAACCGGGGTAAAGGAGACATGGCAAATACCCGAAGGGCGGGTCAATGCTGGAGAAGTTCACCACACCTTCGGCTACCCATTTGAGGCGGATGTGTACGGCGGCGGATGGCTCTACGCCTTCTCCACGACACTTGTCTCCATCGGATCTATCTCCTCATTGGGGCCCGATGCGCCCGAATGCGACCCCCATCTCAACCTCCAGCGCTTCAAACTTCACCCGCTGATGGCCAACATCCTCAAATTTGGGCAAATGGTTGAAGCGGGCGCAAGAACCATAACCTCCGGCGGCCTTGACACCATGCCACCGCTCTACGGACCGGGCTTTCTCCTCACCGGCGAATCGGCAGGAATGGTGAACATGCAGCGGCACAAGGGAATACACCTTGCTATGAAATCGGGCATCATTGCCGCCGAAACCCTCTTTGAAGCGCTGCTGCAGAACGATTTTTCAACTGAACGGCTGAAAAGTTACGACGAAAGGTTCAGAAATTCGTGGGCTTACGACGAACTTTACGCTGCACGAAACTACCGCAAAGCGTTTGACAACGGGTTATATCCCGGATTGATTCAGGCTGGCCTCCAGCTCAGCTTTCCCGGTCTCTCCATGAAAAAAAACCAGATAAGCCTCCCCGGCTTTTCACCTCTCCCGAACCTTGGACTGAAAAAGAACAAAAGCGCTGCTGCCGCAATACCAGAGTTCAGATCAGATGGCATCAGAACGTTCAGCAAAGAGAGAAGTCTCTTCAATTCAGGCGTCATGCACGAAGAGAACCAGCCCTGCCACCTGCGCATCAAGGCTGAAGATGTTGCCGAAATCTGCCTGAAAAAATGCACCATCGAGTTCGGCAACCCCTGCCAACACTTCTGCCCCGCAGCGGTGTACGAAATTGCCATCGAGCCCATTCCCGCTCTCAAGCTCAACCCATCGAATTGCCTCCACTGCAAGAGCTGTGAAATTGCTGACCCTTATGGGGTGATTACCTGGACGGTGCCTGAGGGAGGTGGAGGGCCGGGGTACAAGGTGAGCTGAGGGTAAAATTGACTCAAAAGAGCGATTGGTGGAAGAAGATTATATTTACGGGCGAAGCGCCCTTGATGGATTTGCCGATAATCACTTTTTGGCAGAGAAATTTCCTTCTTGTCAGATTATTCCCTACTTTATACGGGGAATGTCGGTGGTAAAAAGTCAAAAGAATACCAATAATGGCAGTGCCAAGCGATCAGTTATCAGTTCAGGAGCAAGTGCCTGTCGAAGCGCAGGTGTCGGTATCGCCTTCAAGGGGGAGTGCTGGCTTTTTTGAGGACGATAACTGCTCTGCCTCCTCCTTGCGCTTGATGTGTATGGTCTCTCTCATCAGCTCCATAATATTTGGAGTGCTGGCTCTCTATGTAATAACTGATGGGGGGAATGGTTTATACTTCACGCTTGTGTCCCTTGTTGGCGCATTTGCACCCAAGGCAATTTTCAAAGCTGTTTAGAAGGGGTATAGCTGTGAGCACAGAAGAAGCATTATCAGAAATAATCCCTCTCAACAACCATAAAGGCAACAAAAGGAGAAAATATATGACAGAACCAGAAAACAAAAAAAAGAAGGCTGGCTTTCTGGAAGAAGATAGTGGCGCTCGCTCTTCCATGCGCCTTATGAGCATGATTTCGCTTGGAGCATCTATCATGTTCGGGGTGATGACTCTTAATGCTAGCCTCTATGATACCAACAAGACTGCGCAAAAGGCTGAAGGCAATTCCAATGGAATCATCCTCACTGCAATGTTTCTTGTTGGCGCATTTGCACCCAAAGCTGTTCAAAAATTTGCCGAGCAGAAAATAGGCCCGATTAGCAATAAATCGGATCCGCAATAGAGCTGTAACAAAGCACGGAAGGCGCACGAATTGGTAACTACGGCTGGACTCTGTCTTTTCCGAATCTGGCAGATCAGTCTATTACAATGTTAGCCATCATCAAGCAACTTGATCTCAAGAAGGATTTGAAGCATTTGTACCACGCTTCACCCGAAGAGTTATCCCGATTGATATTCCAACGATGAATTACTTGATGGTGGACGATGAGGGCGATACGAAATACTGAAAGCCCTGAGCACCTTTATCGAATGGCTTCTGAACGCCTGTCTCGATCAGGTAACCTTTATGGCCTCTCACCGGTTCTTCCGCAGCATGCAAATCGCGCTGAGTTCGTGCGGTGCCTATGGAAGATTTTGTACTATAAAATGCGATATGGGCTGGCAGCAAGAGAAGTGGCCTCTGCAGATGCATCGGAAACAGGGAGAGACCAGCGATGGGGACAATGAATAGCAAGAATGTAGGCAATGGCTTTGCGGATATTATCAAAGATCCTGAGACCAAGTTTAATCGCCTGCACAATCGAGGAAAAATCATCGTCCAGTAAAATCAGCGCGGCTGACTCACGTGCAACTGGTAGTTTTGCTTTTTCGCTTAAATGGGCCCGATAGACAAAGGTCACAAGCTGATTGGCATTCCATTCCGGCAAATGCTTTTCAAGGAGTTTTATCAGCAGTAACGTCACCGGCCCAATATCATACGCTGCTCCAGAACAAAGTGCCGTTGCGGCAATAATTGCATCCGGCAACTTGATTTTACGTTTTTTGCGTAGCTCAATAACTGCCTCTTCAATCTCGCTGGTCAATGAACAAGAGGTAAAATGAGCAAGCTTTTCTTTGATTAAACCCTCCTCATCAACCGTAATCCCATGATAGCCCAATAACTCCATTCGTGTGATAACGCTGTAAAAGCATTCTGATGTATAGACTGATCGAGAAGATATTTCCGCTATCACGGCAGGATTCGATTTGAGTATTCCCAAAATAAAATTGGTATCAAGAAGGTAGTTATTCCCATTCATCCCGTAATCGCTTCTGGATTTCTGAAGGATCACCGGAAAATGTGGTAGAAGTCTCCAGACCGCCTGCCATATCGATCAGCATCTCATTACCTGATGCACGCTCACGTGCTATTTTTTTTTGCAGGAACTCGGCAAAATCAAGTATCTCAGCCACTACCGGTTCGGGAAGCTCTTTTGCTGCTTTATAAAGTTTTTCTGCTGTAGTCATCTGGATCTCCTGTTGCTGAACATGGTGATCTTTTGTTTTTTGACACCATCTCTGCAGTGATAATCATAATGTGGTAATACTTCAAAACTTTTGGCCAACGGCCCGGCAAGTTTTGAACGTTACAACGGTGGAACTATACCGAAATCCAGGACATCGCTGATCAGAAAATGTGACAATGACACCGTTTATCGCGACAAAGAGGATGGCTGCAACCAGCATCACTGCAACAAATCCTGTGGCCATCCTGTCGGGGCACCTCGATACGGGCTAAAGCCCTACTCGGCGACCAGCAGCTAATACGCCCGGTCGCTGAGTAGGCCGAAGGCCATATCGAAGCGACGAATTTCGATGGCACGATTGCAGGGGCGTATGGCAATACGCCCCTACGGAACCCCTGCGGCATCACCAACCTCGTTCAAAAATTCGGCCGTCACAAGGCTGCCTTTCTGCGGTTCTTGCCCTCCTGCTCGGTTGAGGAGAGCACCAGTTCGTCCATCACAGCCGCTCTCCTCAACCTTGTTCTTGCTCCGCTTTAGCTCAAAGCAAAGCCAAAATGAGCAGCCAACTGACTACGGGACAAACACCAGGCGGAAGCCCACCCAATCGCACCGGCACTCGGGGATACCGCTGCTGCGAATAGCCGACCGGCAGTCCTCGGCAAAAGTGTCCCAGTAGCCGCCACGACTGACACGTTCCGAACCGATTGTAGTACCATTTGGATTCTTCACCGTACCGGCAGAATAATCTCCATACCAGTCACTGCACCACTCCTGCACATTGCCGTGCATATTGTACAGCCCCCATGTATTCGGAGCAAAGCTGTTCACGGGTACCGTATTTTTCCGGTACACCCCTTTCGGGTTATTGTTATACGGATGGCTGCCGTCATAGTTTGCTTGATCAGTCGTCAGGTTATCGCCCGTATTAAACGGTGTTGTCGTACCTGCACGGCACGCATACTCCCGCTCAGCCTCCGTTGGCAAACGATACGTTTTTCCACCTCTTTTCGTCATCCACTTGCAATACGCTACCGCATCATTCCAGCTCACATAAACCACAGGATGATTCTTTTCATTTTTGGGCCGTAATGTTTCCCACATCCCATGACGCCAGTTTTCCGTATCATCGTCTTTTTCCGCATCTGTCCGATACCCTGTTGCCTCCACAAATTTCCTGAACTCAGCAACCGTCACAGCATATTTACTCATATAAAAGCTGCTCAGACACACCTGATGCTGCGTTTCATCGTTCTGCCTGCCAACTTCACTCGCAGGGCTGCCCATCGTAAATTCTCCCGCCGGGATCTTTACAAAATTTGCTGGCACTACCTTTGGCGCAGCAGCAGTCAAGGTTGTGGTCAAAAAGAGCAATGACAACAGCCCGAGAGCTGAAACGGTAAAGCCCATTTTCCACTGTCGCTGAAGCAGCAACAAAAACCTTTCCCTGAATACAGTATCTTTTCTCTTCAGCAAAACTCTGCCCCGCATCGTCATACTCTTCATCATCCGCTCCTTTTTGCTGGTTACTGGAAAAAAACGGTCCCTGCGCGAGTTATCTTTTGTACCGGTGTTTCACAAACACCCTCGTCAGAGCGGGATGCGTTGCAGCCCTACGGCAATCAGATCGCCTCGATATGTGGTTCGCGCTACGAAGGGTTATGCATAAGTTCTTCTAAACGAAGTAAGCGATGACCTTCAAAAACGGTTAAAATATCTATTCGCTCTGCAGAGCGATAGTATATAAGCCTATAATGACCTACAAGAATTTCACGAAAAGCAGCGATTGAGAGTTCTGGCACAACCCGTCCTTTATCAGGGTGATAAGCAAGAGAATCGCCACTTTGAAGTAAGGTTTCAATAAATTCTGATCCTCTTTGAGGATTATTTTGTGCAATAAACCGCTCAATTTGATCCAATTCATACAGTGCTTCTGCTGACCAAATAACATTCATGCGTTTTGCCGTGCTAAGCGCTTTTCCGTAAGAATGGCTCTTACTTCTTCAGTTGTATAAACATTACCAGCCTCAACATCAGCCAAGCCTCGCTGAATAGAGGCAATAAATTGTTGTTGATACACTAGGGTATCGTATTCGGCAGGAGAAAGTAAAACGCCAGCAGGTTTACCATGTTGCGTAATAATTAGTGGATGACCACTTTCTTGAGCTTTTTTTAAACAAGCAGTGATACTTGTTTTAAATTCTCTTAGCGGAATAATGTCGCTTGATATCTGAACATTGACCATAGTAACGTTTTATTTTAAGACATATTAAGCAATACGCTCCAAGGTACAAAACTTTCAGCCCACCTATGCTTCCCATAGTATCCTAATTTTTCGCCATCAGCGTGTCATACCGCAGTATAGCAAAGCATCCATTCCATTACCTGCCTCAAGATTTGTTGGATTAGTGTGATATGCAAGATTTATTCATCATTACATCAAACATCCTTAATTCATAATCCAAAATCGTCACCCCATCTCCCCCAACTGCCGCAGCAAATCCTTCCGCGCCATCCCGTACATGTGCACGTAGAGCAGATTAAACATCAGCACCGCAGACCGTAGCCGGGGCGCACGCATAGCCCGCTTCACGGCATTCTGCACCGTAAAAACGCGGCTGGTCAGCGCCGTATAACTCGGAATGAACTCTTGCAAAGGAATACGCAACGGCTTGTAAAGCATCTCCTGCCCCCATGAAAACTTGAAGGCATCGTGGTCATCCGAGGAGTGGAGCAGGCGTCCCTCCTCGGCAAGTCGGTTGAAGACACCGGTGCCGGGAATGGGGCGCAGGAGGTTGATGCCGGGGACATCAACGCCGGTCTCTTCGATGAAGGCTTCGAGTTTGGCGGGAAGTTCGAGGGTATCTTCGTCGAGGCCGTAGATGAAGCTGCCATAGACGCATATCCCTGCCTGACGGATATGCTTGATGCACTCAACCTGGCGGGCAGCGGGGTTGTGGAACTTCTTGTGGGCATGGTTGCTGCCGTCGGTGAGGCTCTCAATGCCGATCAGGAGGGCGCCGCAACCGGAGCGGGCAAAGGCTTCGAGCAGTCGGGGCTTTTCGCCAAGGGCGGTGGTGGCCTGGCCTACCCATTTGATGTTGAAGGGTTCCAGTTGGCGAAAGAGTTGTTCGGCATACTCTTCGTCGGCGTTGATGGTGTCGTCGAGAAAGAAGAAGATCCGTTTGTCCTCTTTCAGAAACGTTTCAACCTCCCTGAGAACGGCGGGAATGGTTCGGTGGCGCAGACGGTGGCCATTCATGACGTGGACGTTGCAGAAGTCGCAACTGAAGGGGCAGCCACGGGTGGTCTGCACCACGTTGGTGGTGAAGTAGCTCTTGATGTCGAGCGCACTCTTCCCAACAACACGCTCAATCGAGAGGTCGGGAAAGGTGGCAACCCGGTACTCCGGCTTGAGGGCACCAGCAAGCAGATCCTCCTGAACATCGCGCCAGATATCGTCGGCCTCGCCAATGACGAGCGCATCGGCATGGTCGCGGCACTGGTCGGGGAAGATGGAGACGTAAGGGCCACCGAGCACCACCTTGATGCCTCTGGAGCGAAGCGCCCGGGCAAGCTCAAAGGCTGGCCTGACGGCGCCAGTCTGCACGCTGATACCAGCCATGTCCCAATGCTGGTCGAGCGGCAGCTTCTCAAAACGCAGGTCGCAGAAGGTCTGGCTCACTCCAGGAACCTTCTGGGAGCTGAGAATCATCAGCGCCAGCGGTGGAATGGCAAACTGTGCCCGCCGAATAATGTTGCTCAGGGCGGTGTCTTTCAGTGAGCTGAAGAGGCTCCGTTTTGCTGAGGCACTGTCGAGCGAAGCGGCTCCGTCAACACCGCTGTCGGCCTGGATAAAAATCAGCAGCACCTTTTTCTCCCCTGCCACCGCCATCAATAGCCTCCCCCGTGCAGTGCCATCTCCTGCAGCTTTTTCAGCTCCAGCAGGGCGTCGAGCGGGGTGAGTCGGTCGAGATCAAGCGATTCAACGGCTTTGCGAAGCTGGTTGTCGGCCTCTTCAAACAGGCTGATCTGCATACTTTTTATTTTGGGTGGACGGTTCGGGGGAATTTCAATGTCGCGCTTCTCCATCCCCGCAAGAATCTCTTTGGCGCGGGTAATCACCTCCACCGGCATTCCCGCCATTTTGGCCACCTCAATGCCGTAGCTGTTATCGGTGGAGCCACGAACAATCTTGCGCAGAAAAATCACCTTGTCGGCAGTCTCAACGACGGTGGCGTTGTAGTTCACCACGCCCGGCAGGCGGCTCTCCAGTTCGGCAAGTTCATGGTAATGGGTGGCAAAGAGGCTCCTGTGGCACCGATTGATCGGCAGATATATTCGCTCATCGACCATTCAGGGGTCCACTTTAGTACCACCAAACGTCTCCGGTCGCTGAGTAGGCCGAGGGCAGTATCGAAGCGACGGAATTTGAGGGCATGATTGAAAGTACGTATTTAGCAGTGCGCCCCCACACCAAAACACGCAGGAATAAGCTGCCAACTGAGCTTCACTACAGTCCAACCAATGCAATCAACCTTTCGCAGGCGTTCAATGCTGCCGCATAGGAAATCAGCTCGTCATCACGGGCGAAGGTCATATCCTGAACAAACGATTGATAAGCCGTTGCCCATTGAGTGTTTTGTAATTGGGGCATAACCCTCTGAAGTCGTTGTTCTGGATCAACATCAGTACGATTGTAATCACAAGCAACAGATTGATGAAAAAGGGTTGTAAAGTCTTCTCTTGATGTGACAAATGGTTCCAGTGCAGCAAGATCGTGAACATGACGAATAAGTGTTTTATCCTGACGTTCATCCTTGTCTTGCAACCGCCATGCGAGAGCGCTTAATTTATCAGCAGCAATCTCAACAGGATTGATGAAAGGCATAGAAGCAATTTCAGACGGCAGTTTTTCACCTGTCGCAAAAAAGGATTGAACCGGCATTACAACAACAGGCAATTGCGTTGAGCCAAAACGGACTTCGATACGAATATGTGTTCTCAATCGCGAGTGTTTCGCAAAAGTTGAGCCATAATCTACTTCAATCGAAAAAAATCGGCTTTCATCATAAACTTTTGGGTCTGCAACAAGAACAAACCCTTCAGCGACAATGGCTGCGATAATTTTTTTGCGAGCTTCCCGATAATACTTATGCCCAAAAGGGTGAATGGTAACTTTGAAATCTACATCCTCAGAAAAACGCTTGATAATGCCTGCCTTTGCCAACGACGTACCCCCACCAAAAGCAATCTGAAAATTATGCGTCTGCATATCGTTCAGTAATCGGAGCACTTGTACCACATACCAATCCTTTTCGATAAACGCTTCGTCGACGGTGACAAGCAGACCGGAAACCCGTTCAATCGCTGATTTTTTCGGCGGAAATGTTTTCATGTGGTACGCTGAAATATCAGGCTATAGCCATCAAACCCGATGACCCGACGAACTCGTTTACAAACACCAATAACTCTGCCAGCAGGAACCTGAGTTGTTCTGCCCTCGTTATAGCTGCGCTCCATACTCGTCGACGCAGTCGGTATATCAAGCCGTTTCAGAGCCTCCTCGGCAAGAGTATTGAGACTTTTTGGAAGTACCGGGCGATTATCGAAAGGAGAGACTACTGCGCGAACGTATATCCCCTGCCCTATTTTGACAAGAGTACCCTCTCTTACCAGAACAAGCAAACAACGACCAACCTGATCATAATCACCCAGATCCTGAAAATCAGAACGTAAAATGACATTCCAACGTTTACGTCTGACACGCATTCTTATTCTCGCCAGAAGTGTGTTCCGCTTCTTTTTCATAGTGTCAATATACGACAAATCGAAAAAAATAACAGCTCCTGTTCACGTCTATTCATCAGTGCTGAGATTAAACTGTACGTCGACTTTAATTCTCAACATGAACAACTTTGGCAAACAGGTTTTTGATGGTTATGTACACCGATCTGAGTATCAACATCTCATACAGACACAATCACGCAAGCAAAATCCCGGCGCTGCACACTGGATTATGAATTATAAGCCAGCAGGCTTGCGGTCAAAAGAGGAGATTGACCGGCAAATCGCCAATGAGCGGAACTCTTGGGATTTGGTATGACGAGAGAAGGCGCACTTGTTTGCATTTTCATTCGTAGCAACCCTGATAAAAATTCTTGCGTCAAGGGCTTCGAGATAGGTCACCTGCCGCTTTTGCTTATCCGGGTTATTGCTGACTCTGCTGGTAAAATATTTTACACCTGCCAGTTCTTGATGTGGTTTCAACAAGTTTATTGACAACTTTTTCAAATTCAGCCATTTACAGTTATCAAAACCTGCTTCAAGCATACCGAAATAGAGGTTAAAGCCATCAACATATACTTGCACTCTCTCTTTTTCTATCTGGCTACTTGCTTCATTCATAGCAATATGTTTATATTTCACCCATAACATCACCAGAGATAGCATCTCCGGTCCGACGCTCCGAGAGGAGCGTTTCTTTTTTACGGAAAAGTAACACGAAAACACAGAAAACCTTTTTTGATTCACAAAAAAACACTTCGTTTTTAACATTAAAAATCGTCACTCATAAGTAGCGCTATGCAGATGAACGATTCCGAATACTTCGAGCAACGGCAGGAAGAACCGATAAAAGGCGTATTCAAATGAAAGTTCTTGCTGTAAAGTACTCATTGAGGTCGCCGTTTGATCAAGATCACAGCAGCACAGCTATTTTTGCGTTTACACAAACAACTCTTTTAAATAAAGATAGTTAGCTGTTTTTCGAACCAGTTTTTAGCTTTGCATTTACAGAAGATTCTATGCCAAAAAAAGAGTATAGTTCCCTGGCAAAGCAAGACATTCTACGAGCAAAAGAACTGGTCCGTGAAATTAAGGAGGGGAACTATGAGCACCGTGACAATCCGGGATTTTGACCCGGCCAACTATCTCGACAACAATGAAGTGATTGTCGAATACCTCAAGGTAACAGCGGAAGACCCGAACCCCGAGGTATTTCTTGAGGCTTTGGGCGATGTTGCAAGGGCAAAGGGTATGGCTGAGATTGCAAAAATAACAGGTCTTGGGTACAAAAGCTTGTACAAGGCTTTGCGTTCGGGAGCACATCCACGCTACGAAACTGTGAAAGCTGTCCTGAAAGCAGTCGGTGTGGAGATGACATTCAAACAGCTTTCCTGAAGCAAAACTGGATTATAAGTGCGCCCTGATTTTCAATAACTAAATCAGGCTGGTAACCTGCTCATGGTTTGGTTCAGAAGAATTGCGAATAACCATAGATTAATGCTCTTTTCTTGCAGCATTCACAACAGAAAGAAGATGCCTGTCCAATGACAATAACTTAAGGTCTGAACAAAGTGCCGTTGCGGCAATAATTGCATCCGGTAACTTGATTTTACGTTTTTTGCGTAGATTAATAACTGCCTCTTCAATCTCGCTGGTCAATGAACAAGAGGTAAAATGAGCAAGCTTTTCTTTGATTAAACACTCCTCATCAGCCGTAATCCCATGATAGCCCAATAACTCCATTCGTGTAATAACGCTGTAAAAGCATTCTGATGTATAAACAGATCGAGAAGATATTTCCGCAATCACGGCAGGATTCGACTTGAGTATACCCAAAATGAAATTGGTATCAAGGAGATAGTTACGGCCATTCATCCCGTAATCGTTGCTGAATTTCTGAAGGATCGCCAGAAAACGTGGCAGATGTCTCCAGACCGCCTGCCATATCGATCAGCATCTCGTTACCTGATACATGCTCACCTGCCATTTTTTTTTGCAGGAACTCGGCAAAATCAAGTATCTCAGCCACTACCGGTTCAGGAAGCTCCCTTGCTGTTTTATAAAGTTTTTCTACTGTAGTCATATAGATCTCCTGTTGCTGAACATGATGATCTTCTATTTTTTGACACCACCTCTGCCATGATAATCATAATGTAGTAATACTTCAAAACTTTTAGCTGACGACCTGTGAGGTTTAGAAACGTAAATCTATATCCTCAGAATTCCAACAACCGCTCAAAACCGACAGCATACCCCGTTTTTCCCTGATGATCTGATTTTCTATTGAGTTTGTTCCTCCCTTCTTAAACCAGTACACGTCCACTCCCCCGTTTTCGTTTCCGACAGCTCAATATTGATGGTATTGATTTATTTAATTATAGTTATTATCACTAACGATTACTTAGCGGTTGTAGCGGACCTCGCCATTCCGCATATTCGCACCCTTTCGGGGTTACAACAATCAAGCCTAAAGCCTCCTGCTGGGTTAGGTGATGAGCTTGCAAGGCCGTAATTATTGCTTGCCTTTCATTTGCAGAAGGAATAATAGGAATCCAGACGGATTCAAAATGAGCGTAAGTCGTTGATTGCTGACCTATCAGCCAATCCAGAACGTGCTGGGTTCCACGAGCAAGAAAATAGTTTAAGTACCTATACTCCCAAACGTAAGAAGTAGCAATATGTAGACGGATGAGCTGTTCAACGGCCGTTCTTTGTTGGGGGGTTAGATCGGCTGGCAACCCAGCAACAGGGACTTGCTCATTTACTGTAAGTTCCGGTGGTGGCTTATTTTCTTCGACAGCCAATTGATTGGATTGAGGCGTACTTACCTCCGTTCCACCAGGTAGTTTGATTTTTGCTATTCGAAGGATGAGTGCTTTTAAGTCTTCTCTGAAAATAAAGATGAATATGATCGCAACAACTGAGAACAATGGTGGAGCACTCAGTAGCACCTTTAAGTATTCTATGACCAGCTTTGCAATATCCATCGAGCATCCTTTTAAACGCTAATTACTGATCCGCCTAATCTGCGGATTTTTGAATTGCAACCACATAAGCGCTTATAATGGTCAAAGCTGGACATCCTCTGCTGGATTTAGGCGGTGACTGATTATATCATCAAGTTCATGGATTAGCGTCATATCAGAAACCTGTGATTCATCGATATGGGATTCTGGGGGTATTTCTAACTCCTCCAGTCGTTTGAAAACCTGTTGCATCGCTAATTCCTGGTTGCGATAGAATGCACTTCCCCGAATCCGGACGAACTGCCACCCAAGTCGCTCAAGAATAGCCTGCCGATCCATATCATCTGCCAGTTTCTCTATTGGGTGGTAGCGATCACCGTCACACTCGATAGCAAGACGCCTACCTCCTCCCTCAACTACCATATCAATCCTGTAATACCCTACCTGCCATTGCGATTTCACATGGTATCCAGCGTTTGTTAATCGTTTAAGCACCTCGCGCTCAAAGGGAGATTCGGTCTTGCCAACTTCCTGATTAAAAGCCCTGAGTGCCGCTAACGGGTCAAGGATGTGCTTGAGAAGCTTGAGCCGAATATCGTTACTTTTTAGATGAATATCTGGATCGAATGAATACATGACCCACATCTGATCGCGGGCACGGCTTGCAGCAACATTGTAACGCTTTTTGATCATA
Organism: uncultured Chlorobiaceae bacterium; assembly: GCA_903994635.1. Classification (GTDB taxonomy): domain Bacteria; phylum Bacteroidota; class Chlorobiia; order Chlorobiales; family Chlorobiaceae; genus Chlorobium. Next base: position 54,710 of record CAJEXQ010000005.1, on the reverse strand, counting down.
CTCAAAGGCACCTTCGCCTGTTGCACGAAGAGGGCCTTCAGCTCCTGGGCTGTCGACCATTGAAAGAAATATAATGTCGCGTTCATCGCCTTGAAACTCGCCTGAAATACCGGCTTGGATCCGCCGCTTTTCAATCTCGACACCTGAAATTTCTTTGTGAAGCATAGACTGGATCAGTAATGCCTGTTCTTGGCCAAGCATGGAGATTACTCCGATAGTTTTGCGTGCATATCGTGGATGCAGAATCATTGCCTTAATGGTGTCAATGATGCGGCGTGCTTCAGCTTGATTTGTTTTCCCTTCACGATAACCAGACACACGACATCCGACACAAGCTGGTTTAATGTCTGTTGAATTTGATTCTCGTAGCGGACGGATTTTTCCTTCATAGGAGAGCTGATTACTGAAAGCGATGATCTCAGGAACACTACGGAAATGCTCAATGAGTCGGATTGCATCACCAAAGGACTGCCTGCCGATATCGTAAATCGAGGACTGGTTGTCAAAAAGATGTGCATTCGGGATATCCTGCAGCATTGATTTTCGCAAATTTTCCAAGCTTGTCTGCCCTTGACCTACCCCAAGAGGGGTAACTTGCTCATGGTCACCAACAACAATAACCTGTTTGCCAAGATAAAGCGGAATAAGCGCATTGAGTCCAGCTTGGCTGGCCTCATCAATAATCACGACATCAAAGCGCATCGAGCGAGGATCAAAGCTCTCAGCCATAATTGAAATCGGCATAATCCATACTGGCACTGCATCAGCGCATTTTTTCATGAGCTTACGTGACTCAGCAAGGAGAGTCTGGCGCTTGTTGATCTGGCGTGTTGAGATAAGGCGTTTGGTTGTATCGATCCAACCTACAAGAGCCTGACGGGTCGACGGATTGCCTTGAAGACGTTCAAGCTGCTTTCCCCAAGCTTTTGCATCGATTAACCACTGTGTAATCTGCCGCAACCTCTCCCTTGCCTGGTCGATATTATTTTGTAACTGTTGAGCATCTAACTTATCTCTTTCAAGAAGTTCATCATGCAACTGCCGCCATGTCCATGCTAATGATATGTCTCCAGGTGGGAATGCTTCATGATGAGGAGAAATCCGTTGGATGATCTGCTCTGCCCATCCAGGAGCTACAAGGGCAAGTCTGGATGCCAGTGCTGCACGCTCAAAAACCAGTGGCTTCAATGCGTGCAGCCTTCGGGTATATTCAAATGCCGCAGAGTAACTCTCTGAATTTCGAGTTCTAACAGCATCAATGATACGGGCTATACATCCCTGATCAGGTGAAGTTGCATCTACCTGTATGGCGAGATTGGCTATTTGAGTGAATGCCGATTCACATTCTCGTAATTTGCGCCGGCCAACTTCGGCCCACAGTAACACAGGAAGGATGGACAATGCAATCTTTTCAATAAGCAAATATTCGGCAATCTGACTCGTTTCGGGATGAAGCGAATCCATCAGAGAGTCAAGCCTTAAGCCCTCCCCCCTAAGCTTCTCTGAAAGCGGAAGCCAGAATGATGCATACCAATCAAGGCAACGCTGTATGCCGGGAATGAGAGCTCTGCAAGAAAGTTCTGGGGCAGATTTGAAGCTGTTAAAAGGCTGCTGGATATGACTACCAATCATCGAGTCCCATGGTAATTCCAAACTGGCACGTAATTCCTCGAGTTCGGCAAGGTGGCCGAGTGCGTTAAAATGATCGATATGGCTGGGCTGCCCAGCAGTTACTGATGTCGTCTTGATTCATTGGCGCCATTCTGATCGGGTTGCCAGTTGCAGAAGCCCCAATTTCCCTCCACAATTTATATGCTCAATTATCTCAATAATTATGTGGCGTTGCTTATCGAGAGAAAGTTGTTCCGAAAGTTTAGGGCGGTGATGGAGCACTAATCCATGTCTGGAATGAGCTTCTGCAGCTGCTTCAATAGTAGTAATGAGTCTTTGCCACATCTCCTTTTCAGTGCCACCATGTATACCTGCGACAATGGCGTAGGGTCGCCATGCCTGATGGCGGAGGTCATCAGAAAACTCGGTTGTTAATTCATGAATTATCTTTTCTAAATCCTCGCTACTGCCGTTTGCTGTTTCCCAGTGATTTGAGCCAAAAGTTAAATCTGTTGTCGTAAGGTTCTTATACTCCGACGCCAAAACTTGGAACTGTAGCACAGAGGGAAGAGCCGTAAGTTCTGGGAGGGGTAGTAACGCATCCCTCTCTTCATCCGCAGTATAAAAGGTTCCAAGAGAGTAGAGGCGATTCAGCTCATGCTCTGACATATTTAGACTGGCGCCCAGTTTTATCGGCGCAGGAATCCATCGATGGGCTCCGCGATTGGTAAAATCAAATCTTGCGGCCTCGGAAGGGGTATATTTCTGCTCATCAACAATAATATCACGGTACTCGTTTTCAAGCGCATGACGAAGCGTGCTGGAAAGTTGCTTCATTTTGTTCAGCAATATCTTGCGCTCTGCTTCGAGTGCGTCTGCTTTTTGAAGAAGACTCTGGGCAGTATCACTGGTTAATCGTTCGGTGATAGAACCTATTGAAGACTCAAGTTGACGCCGGGCACTTTGGTCGCTTCCAAGAACCGAAACTGCCAAGGGTTGTAAAACCTCCGGTACCTTATCACGTAAAACGCGTAAAGCTTTTGCAGTCTGTGCTGTGACCAGAATGGATTTCCCTTGAGCAAGGAGGTGCCCTATAAGATTCCCTATCGTATGAGTCTTGCCAGTACCTGGGGGACCCTGAACAATTACTGAACCGCTATGTTCAAGGCGGCGGATGATTTGCATCTGCTCGTTATTTGCTTCTTTTGCAAGAAGAATATCGTCATCACTGAAATGATGTTCACCAGCAGCATCAACTTTACCGTTGTCTAAACCTACAGCCAGGCCTTCGCCATTCCATTGTCCTGTTGTGCCAGTTATTTGCTGTAGAGATGGAGGAAAGACATCTTTTTGATCAATATCATCAATAATGGCATCAATTGCATTGGCGAGTCCGACGACCCTTTTTCTCATGATAATCATCATATCACGATAGAGTCTCGGAGTAGTGGTGGCACCGTCGCCGGGTGGTGCGTCAAGATACTCGCCTTTGAGCGGAGAGACTGTCTGGATAAAGGCGTGAAGAAAGGCTTCGGTATCTCCCCATCCGAGGGGGTGGTAGCCTGAAGCATCAAGTTCATTTTTTCGGGTGCGGATGGCATCTGGGGCTATTTCCTGCAAGTCAACGAAAAGACTGCTGTATAGTTCAGGTTCCCTGTCTGTTTCGTGAATAGTAAATTCTGGAATATTTGCATCGAATTTAAGCTCCACTCGCTTAAGTAGAACCGGATGATGCACCGTCACCGGCCCATCGATATCTGATATTGTTTGCAATATAATAATACCATCAGCGACAAGTAGTTCAAGCTCTTCACCATCTTTCTCAAGGGCTGAGTACATTTCGTAGAATGCCTCAAAAACCTGCATCGCACGACGAGCTGAAAGTTCAGGATCAACCCAATCTTTGCGCTTTATCAACCACTGATTATAATCTTCAACTCGCAGCTTATCATCTTTAAAAAAAATAGTACTGCTCTCACCTTCAGCATTTGACGTGTTGAGACTTTTAGCAACCACTACCTCTTTGTCAGGATCACCCCAGTTCGGCATTAACCACGACTCAATTGAACCTGGTGGGGTTGGACATTTAGTTAACTTTGGTCGTTTTACACGTATGAGTGTGTCCAGAACCTCCAGAGTGTCATCGTTGCATACCGGACGAAAAATCTGAATATCGGGATGGTTCGGTATGTCAGAGAGTCTGACAATCCTTGGTTGCTCAAAGAATGTTCGAATAGGACGAAACTGAAGCTGGTTAGCTTCCTTCAGGAACTGATATAACTGACGTATTTTTCTCTTTGTTTCGAGCATCTCTATTTATTCCTGAATGGCATATCTTTATAAAGAAAGTAAGTTAGCATCATGACAAAAGGTTAACATTTCATGTGTTAACGGAATCGTTGTCTTAAACCATTCACTATGAAAAACATCAATCCATTAGACCTGTTTGACGAGCATTTCCTGCTTGAAAAACTCACCAGGCTCAATGATCATCTTGTCAAACTTGTCGCACATATCGGAACCGGTTCAGAAAATGGATCACAACGCACGCCAAGGGATTCTATTTACCCGCAACACATATTAATATAATATTCAAGCAATATATCGTGTAGCGATTCAACTATTCGCGCTCACCCCATCTCCCGCAACTGCCGCATCAAATCCTTCCGCGCCATTCCGTACATGTGCACATAGAGCAGATTAAACATCAACACCGCCGACCGCAGCCGGGGCGCACGCATCGCCCGCTTCACAGCATTCTGCACCGTAAACACCCGGCTGGTGAGCGCGGTATAACTCGGAATGAACTCCTGCAGCGGAATGCGCAGAGGCTTGTAGAGCATCTCCTGCCCCCATGAAAACTTGAAGGCATCATGATCATCCGGCGAGTGAAGCAGTCGTCCTTCGAGTGCCAGCCGGTTGAAGACACCGGTGCCGGGAATGGGGCGCAGGAGGTTGATGCCGGGGACATCAACGCCGGTCTCTTCGATGAAGGCTTCGAGTTGGGCGGGGAGTTCAAGGGTATCTTCGTCGAGACCGTAGATGAAGCTGCCGTACACGCATATCCCTGCCTGACGGATATGCTTGATGCACTCAACCTGACGTGCAGCAGGGTTGTGGAACTTCTTGTGGGCATGGTTGCTGCCATCGGTGAGGCTCTCAATGCCGATCAGGAGGGCGCCGCAACCGGAGCGGGCAAAGGCATCGAGCAGTCGGGGCTTTTCGCCAAGTGCGGTGGTGGCCTGACCTACCCATTTGATGTTGAAGGGCTCCAGTTGGCGAAAGAGCTGTTCGGCATACTCTTCGTCGGCGTTGATGGTGTCGTCGAGAAAGAAGAAAATCCGTTTGTCCTCTTTCAGAAAGGTTTCAACCTCCCTGAGAACGGCGGGAATGGTTCGGTGGCGCAGACGGTGGCCATTCATGACGTGGACGTTGCAGAAGTCGCAACTGAAGGGGCAGCCACGGGTGGTCTGCACCACGTTGGTGGTGAAGTAGCTCTTGATGTCGAGCGCACTCTTCCCAACAACACGCTCAATCGAGAGGTCGGGAAAGGTGGCAACCCGGTACTCCGGCTTGAGGGCACCAGCAAGCAGATCCTCCTGAACATCGCGCCAGATATCGTCGGCCTCGCCAATGACGAGCGCATCGGCATGGTCGCGGCACTGGTCGGGGAAGATGGAGACGTAAGGGCCACCGAGCACCACCTTGATGCCTCTGGAGCGAAGCGCCCGGGCAAGCTCAAAGGCTGGCCTGACGGCGCCAGTCTGCACGCTGATACCAGCCATGTCCCAATGCTGGTCGAGCGGCAGCTTCTCAAAACGCAGGTCGCAGAAGGTCTGGCTCACTCCAGGAACCTTCTGGGAGCTGAGAATCATCAGCGCCAGCGGTGGAATAGCGAACTGTGCCCGCCGAATAATGTTGCTCAGGGCGCTATCTTTCAAGGAGCTGAAGAGGCTCCGTTTGGCTGAGGCATCTTCCAGGGAAGCTGCACCATCAACACCGCTATCAGCTTGAATAAAAATGAGTAGTACTTTTTTCTCAACAGCCATATATTTCCTGTAAAAGGCACCGTGTGTGCCTTTATCTAACGTTTAATTTTTTCGTAGAGACAACGCAAGCGTTGTCTCTACAATCAATAATCATCCATCATTTATCACCTATCATTCATCAATAGCCACCCCCGTTCCGGGCCATCTCCTGCAGCTTTTTCAGCTCCAGCAGGGCATCCAGCGGGGTGAGCCGGTCGAGATCAAGCGACTCAACGGCTTTGCGAAGCTGGTTGTCGGCCTCTTCAAACAGGCTGATCTGCATACTTTTGATTTTGGGTGGACGGTTCGGGGGAATTTCGATATCGCGCTTCTCCATCCCCGCCAGAATCTCTTTGGCGCGGGTAATCACCTCCACCGGCATTCCCGCCATTTTAGCCACCTCAATGCCGTAGCTGTTGTCGGTGGAGCCACGGACAATCTTGCGCAGAAAAATCACTTTGTCGGCAGTCTCAACGACAGTGGCGTTGTAGTTCACTACCCCCGGCAGGCGGCTCTCCAGTTCGGCAAGTTCATGGTAATGGGTGGCAAAGAGTGTCTTGGCACCAATTGAACGGCAGATATATTCGCTCATTGACCAGGCAATGGACATGCCGTCGAAGGTGCTGGTTCCCCGCCCTATCTCATCCAGCAGCAACAGGCTTCTGGAGGTGGCATTGTTGAGAATGCTGGCCGCCTCATTCATCTCAACAAGAAAAGTGCTCTCACCGGAGGCAAGGTTGTCGGAAGCGCCGACCCGGGTGAAGATGCGGTCAACCAGCCCGATCTCCGCCCGCTCCGCCGGAACAAAACTCCCCGCCTGCGCCAGCAGCACAATCAGCCCCACCTGACGCAAAAAGGAGCTTTTACCCGCCATATTGGGGCCGGTAATCATCAGCATCTTCTGCTTCTCGTCGAAGTGACAGTCATTCGGCACATAAGGCTCCTCAACGCTCATCATCCTTTCGAGCACGGGATGGCGGCCACCGACAATGAAGAGCTTTTCGTGCTCCATGATCTCCGGTTTGCAGTAGCCGTATTCGACAGCAGAGAGGGCAAAGGAGCAGAGCGAATCAATTTCAGCGATGAGTGCGGCGTTTTCCTGTATTCCTGATGCCTGCTCGGCAATGAGAAGGCAGAGGTCGTGAAAGAGCTGCGCTTCGAGCACCAGGCTTTTCTCTTCGGCATTGAGAATCTTCTCCTCATACTCTTTCAGGGCCGGAATGGTGTAGCGCTCGGCGTTGACAAGGGTCTGTTTCTTCTCGTAATAGGCGGGAACCTTGTCGCTGTTGGCACGGCTGATTTCGATGTAGTATCCAAACACCTTGTTGAAACTCACCTTGAGCGACGAGATGGTGGTGGCGGCCCGCTCCTCCTGCTGAATCTGCAAAAGCCGGTCTTTGGCGGTCGAGGCAACGGAGCGGAGATCATCAAGCTCGGCGTTATAGCCAGCGCAGATGTAGCCGCCATCACGCATGGAGGCACCAGATTCGGGATCAATCGCCTCCTCAATGCGGGCTGCAAGCTCCGGCAGCGGCTGCAATGTAAAAGCAAGCGAACCCAGCCGGGCCGAACCAGCCTGATGCAGCAGCTCCTGAATCTTCGGAATGGCAGAGAGCGAGAGACCAAGCTGGCGAACCTCCCGTGGAATGGTGCGAAACGTAGCAATACGGGCAAGCGAGCGTTCAAGATCGTTGATGGCCGACATCTGCTCGCTGAGCCCCTCCCGCAATGCCCGGTTCTCGGTCAGCTCCCCAACGGCATCGAGGCGCAGCCGGATCTCATCAACCCGTTTCAGCGGTCGCTGAAGCCAGCGGCGGATCAACCTTGCGCCCATGGGATTGCGGGTGCGATCCATCACCTGAAGCAGGCTTCCGTTCAGTGTGCCATCCTGCATGGAGGAGATAATCTCAAGATTTCTCTTGGTCTGCTGATCGAGCGTCATGTACTCGGCATTGTGCAGCTCCCCGATACGGGTAATGTAGTGAAGGCGATTCTGCCGCGTCTCCTCAAGATACTGGAGCACAACGCCAGCCGCCACCCTGCCAGCACGGTTGCCCTCAATGCCGAAACCCTTCAGCGAGTGGGTCTTGAACTGCCGCGACAGCACCTCCTGCGCCTGCTCTTCACTGAACATCCACGACTCAACCTCCGTCACCAGCGTCTCCGGCGGCAGCGCTTTTTTCAGAAGTTCAGCACGCTCTCTCTCGGCGGAGGAGACAAGTATTTCCGAAGGGTGAAGTGACAGAAGAAAATCCTTGAGCTCTTCGGGGCGCAATGAGGCAATTTTGAATTCAGCCGTGGTGACATCAATAAAGGCCACTCCGGCAAGCAGCGTTCTCCCCTCTTTGACATAAGCCACAGCCGAGAGGTAGTTGTTGTGCCGGTCGTCAAGCAGCTTGTCGCTGTAGGTGACACCCGGAGTAATAATGTCGGTGATTTCACGGCGAACAATTCCTTTGGCATCGGCGGGGTCTTCAACCTGATCGCAGACCGCCACCTTGAACCCTTTTTTCACCAGTTTGGCAATGTACCCTTCGCTGGCATGGTGGGGAAAGCCTGCCATGGGTATATCGACGGTGCGCTTGGTGAGCACAATGTTCAATGCGGTTGCGACCGTGACGGCATCGTCAAAAAAGGTTTCGTAAAAATCGCCAACCCTGAAAAGCAGCAGAAAATCGGGATACCGCTCCTTGACCTCCAGATACTGCCGCATCATTGGGGAGTGCTCTTTCTGGGTGGTACCCTCTGCTTTGCTCATGGTATGATCATCAGTTAATAAATCCTTAAGAGCGCGACAATCCCGCCCCCTTTCGCAAAAAAGAAGCTACTTCAGCGCACACTAATAAACAAGAGCGGGAACGACTCCTTTATCTCGTTGCCAATAGTTTTGATAGTAAAGGAATTAATGTTATCTTTCAGCCCTTTATCACTAAAATATATCTGTAATGCAGGCGCTGATCAAGATTTCCGACAAACAATATCTGGTAAGACAAGGGGATACGCTCTTCGTCCCAAGACAAAAAGCTGCAATTGGCGACACCTTTGCAATTCAAACTCTGGCACAGATTGACGGAGAAAATACTACCCTGAATGCAGAAGGCAGTATCCAGGCAAAAGTCCTTGGCCATGTCAAGGATACCAAGGTGATCGTGTTCAAGAAAAAACGGAGGAAACGTTATCAGGTACGAAACGGACACCGTCAGCAGATGACCCAGATTGAGGTTGTTGCGCTCTCATAAAAATCAAAGATTATCTAACAGTTAATTTTCAGTTATGGCTCATAAAAAAGGTGGCGGATCGACCAAGAACGGTCGCGACAGTAATCCGAAATATCTTGGTGTAAAAGCTGCCGGTGGTTCTACCGTGGCTGCGGGCACCATCATTCTTCGCCAGAGAGGTACCGTTATCAAGCCGGGTATTAATGCCGGGTTGGGACGCGATCATACCATCTTCGCTCTTGTTGATGGCGTGGTTACCTTCCGCAATGGACGCAACAACAAAAAGCAGGTCAATATACTCCCCTGCTGAGTCGGTACCGGAGTTTAAATATTTTATTTCGATAGAGGCCGTCTTTCTTAAAAGGCGGCTTTTTTTATTGGCCAAAACTGTATCTTGCGGAGCTTCATTCTTTACACCTCTAAAAATTTATTGCATCATGAAAATTACCGTTATAGGAGCGGGAAATGTAGGAGCCACAGCAGCTCTGCGTATTGCTGAAAAACAACTTGCAAAAGAGGTTGTTTTGATTGACATCGTGGAAGGAGTTCCCCAGGGCAAGGCTCTCGACATGTATGAATCAGGTTCAGTTGGCCTGTTCGACACTTGTGTCTTCGGATCCAATGACTATAAAGACTCTGCCAATTCTGATATTGTACTGATTACCGCCGGTCTTGCAAGAAAACCTGGCATGACAAGAGAAGACCTTTTGATGAAAAATGCCACGATTATCAGGGACGTGACAAAGGAGGTAATGAAATATTCTGCCAATCCGATTATCGTCATGGTCTCCAATCCGCTTGATGTCATGACCTTCGTTGCCCAGAAGGCAAGTGGTCTTCCGAAAGAGAGGGTTATCGGCATGGCCGGAGTTCTTGACACAGCTCGATTCAAAAGCTTTATTGCTGAAGCGCTCGATATTTCCATGCAGGACATCAGTGCACTGGTACTTGGCGGACATGGTGATTCAATGGTTCCTGTTGTCAATTATACCAATGTTGCCGGCATCCCGCTGACTGAGCTGCTGCCACAGGAAAAAATTGATGAGCTTGTTGCACGCACAAGAAATGGCGGCATTGAAATTGTCAACTATCTGAAAACCGGTTCAGCATTTTATGCACCAGCGGCTTCGGCAGTTGAGATGATTGAAGCTATCGTGAAAGACCGCAAACGTATTATCCCTTGCACAACCCTGCTTGAAGGGCAGTACGGTATTGACAATGTCTTCTGCGGTGTTCCAATTAAACTCGGTAAAAACGGTGTCGAGCAGATTCTTGAAATCAACCTTTCAGCCTCTGAACTGGAAGCACTCCAGCAATCTGCAGCAATTGTCGAAGAAAACTGCAAAAGCCTCGATGCGCTGCTTGCCTGATTTTTCGTCAGAACCTCACAAAAGCGGTCATAAGGCCGCTTTTGTCATTTTAGCATGAAAAAAGAAATAGCCTCCAGGATTACAGCTCAGGCTCTTCATGCGTAATGCAGTGAATAGCCCCAAGGCCCCAGACAAGGTCGATACAATCGACTCCGACGACTCTCCTCTCCGGAAAAAATTCCTGCAAAATATCTATAGCCTTCTGGTCTTGCGAGCAGCGGTAGGTGGGAACAAGAACCACCGTATTGGCGATATAGAAATTGGCATAGCTTGCTGGCAGGCGGCATCCGTCGTGAAAAACAGCCACCGGCATGGGCAGTGTAACAACCTTCAGTGGATTACCGTTAAGGTCGGTGCACCGTTTCAGCCTCTCATAGTTCTCATGCAGCGGGGCATAATTCTCGTCGAGAGGGTTATCCTCGACGGCAATAACAACCGTCGATTCACTAACAAAACGGGCCATATCGTCTACATGCCCGTCGGTATCGTCACCAACTATTCCGTCACCGAGCCAGAGCACTTTACTTATACCAAGATATCGCCGAAGCTTCTCTTCAATCTGCTCCCGATTCATTGACGGGTTGCGATTGGGGTTCAACAGGCATGCCTCGCTTGTCAACAGTAGCCCTTTTCCGTTGACATCGATAGAGCCACCCTCAAGAACCATACCGGGTGCGACCAGAGGCAAATGTTGCAAAGCGGCAATCTTTTCGGGCACCGCATTATCCTCATGATAAGTTTTATATTTTTCGCCCCAGGCATTGTACTGCCAGTTCATGATCACTTTTTCACGCAACCCATCTCTCTGACGAAAAACGTAGTTCGGCCCATGATCGCGGCACCAAGCGTCGTTGGTTGGAATACGATGCAGAAAAATGCGCTCCATCCGAAGATGATTATGAGGTGAATTTTGAAACCGCGCAAACACCTCCAGCTCCATCGCTTCATTGAGCACATTGATATGCACCTCCTCTGAAGAGCTCAGCCAGGCGGCAATCTCAACAAACACAGCCGGAATCGGACCAATTTTTCCCGGCCAAGTTTCAAGCCTGTGTGGCCATGACAACCAGGTTGCTTTGTGAAAAGCCCACTCCGGAGGCATATAATAAGCAGGTTCACTCATAAGACAAATGTTTGATTAACCCCCGCAACATGCTCCCTGATGCGCATAATGCGTTGCAAGAGTGGCGGATGAGAATAGTTCAAAAAAACATAGAGGGGATGCGGTGTCAGATTTGAGAGATTGTTGCGCGACAACTTTTTCAGGGCATCAGCCAGCACTGAACCCTGCTCAAAGGTTGATACGGCATAAGCATCTGCTTCATATTCATGCTTTCTTGATAGTGCCTGCATAAAAACAGAGAGAATCCACTCAACAGGGGTATAGAGCAGGGAAAAAAAGATCAGGCTCCCATAGACTGAAAGATCCTTCATGTAAAAGGCATCAAAAAGCAGGCGGTTCTTCATAAAAAGGGAGAGAAGAAAAAAGAGAGCACCAAGATTGAGAAGACTCAAGACCATGTTAATAATAATATGCTTTTTCTTGAAGTGACCTATTTCATGAGCGAGTACGGCAACCAGCTCCTGAACCGTATGAGCAGAGATGAGCGTATCGAAAAGCGCTATTCTCTTGCGTTTTCCGAAACCTGTAAAAAAAGCATTGGCTTTCGCTGAACGCTTTGAACCATCAAGCACATAAACTCCGGAGAGTGGGAAATGAACCGTTCCGGCATACTGCATGATCGCACTCTTCAGCTCTCCCTCTTCAAGGGGTACAAACTTGTTGAAAAGAGGCATAATCCAGGTCGGAGCAATATACTGAAGCAACAAAGTGACGATAGTCACCCCGCCCCAGGCCCAGAGCCAAGCCAGCGATCCGGTGGTCTCAAAAAACCAGAGCACCCCTGCAAGCAATGGGGTACCAAGCAAAGCTGTCAGAAAGAGGGTTTTCAGAAGATCCGTCACAAATACAGACTGAGTGGTTTTATTGAAACCGAATCTTTCCTCGATGACAAAGGTTTTGTAGACGCTGAAGGGGATATCGATCAACGACTGCATCAGCAGCAAAGAAACGATATAGAAAACCCCCGTCACAATTGGATTAAAACCATACCCTTTCAAAAACTGATCGAGCAGATTGAAACCTCCTGAAAACCAGAAAAAAAGTAGAAAACCAAGATCAACCGCTGAGGTGATAAGTGAAAGGTGGGTTGTAGCGCCAAGGTACTCACCAGATTTTTTGTAGGCCTCTTCATCAAAAAGTCCTGCAAACTCCTGAGGAACTCCGGCCGCAGCCGATTTAAGATTCAGCAGTTCCGAAACAAGTTTTACAATAAAGGTAATGAGCAGGGTAATAAAAACAACTGCGCCAAAGAGATTCATGAAAGAAGATATAAGTTGGAAAAGAGCACCAGCAAGGGGCTTCTCGTTGCAGGTTATTCGTCAAGAAACCGTTTCTGCAACTCACTATATGTTTCAATACGCCGATCGCGCAAAAAGGGCCAGTGCGAGCGATAAAACCCTATACGACTCCGGTCACACTCGGCAACAACAATGGCTTCATCCTGATGGGCGGCCTCCTGAATAATCTGGCCGAAGGGATCACAGATAAAACTGTTGCCCCAGAACTCCAGCTCATCCTCTGTCCCAACCCTGTTGGCCGCAGCAACAAAAACTCCGTTGGCAATAGCATGGCTCCGTTGTATGGTTATCCACGCCTCCTGCTGCAAACGACGCACCTCCGTTGAATGTTCGTCGGCTGCCCATCCGATTGCTGTTGGATAGAAGAGAATTTCTGCACCCTTGAGAGCGGTCAACCGTGCAGCTTCAGGGTACCACTGATCCCAGCAAATCAGCACACCAATAGTTGCGTAACGGGTTTTGAAGACCTTGTAACCAAGATCACCGGGTGTAAAATAAAACTTCTCATAAAACCCGGGATCGTCAGGAATGTGCATTTTGCGGTACTTGCCGAGGTAGCTCCCGTCAGCATCAAGCACAACAGCAGTATTGTGGTACAAGCCTCTTGCCCTTTTTTCAAACAAGGAGGCGACAATAACCACCTCCAGCTCACGGGCAAGCTCCTGCATCACCAGTGTTGATGAACCAGGCACCTGTTCGGCAAGATCGAACGCCTCATAATCCTCCGTCTGGCAAAAATAGCGGGAAGTAAAAAGCTCCTGCAGGGAGATAATCCGGGCGCCCTGTGTGGCAGCCTCCCTTATTTTTCGACACGCTTTTGCAAGATTTTCAGACGGTTCACTCTGGCATGACATTTGAATGAGCGCTATCAAAACCTTTTCGGAATGCATAACTGATTGGTGATTATCGAATAAGGAGGCCTGCGGCAAAAAGAATCCCGTGAATGGTCATCAACTTGCCGGTACCGGCAAGAACATTGTTCAGCTCCCTCCCCTCGCTTGCATAGAGTTGCCTGATCATCCCGAAGGCAAGAGGCGCAGAAAGCAGGGAGAGCATGCTCCAAGGCGAGTAACCCAGCAGGAAAAGCGCCACAGGTACACAGAAAGCAATGATAGTAAGGGCTATGTAGAGTCTGCGAGCCCACCGAGCGCCAATACGGGCTGGAAGCGTCATTTTGCCGACGGTGCGATCTGTGGCAATGTCGCGAATATTGTTCACCAGAAGAATATTGACCGAGAATGCGCCCGGAGCCACTGCGGCAAGAAGGATGGGCAGCGCCAGATGGTGAGTCTGTAAATAGTAGGTTCCACCAACAGCCACAAGCCCGAAAAAAACAAAAACGAAGAGATCACCAAGTCCAGAATAGGCTATCGGATAGGGGCCACCGGTGTATGCCCATGCAAAGAGCAGTGAGAGAAGACCAATGAGTAAAATCGGCCAGCCTGCGATGGAGACCAGATAGAGCCCAAGCAAAAAGAGCGTGGCGACCAGCGATGCCGATACCCTGACCATAGTTTTTTCACTGATGATTCCAGCAGCTACCGTTCTCGTAGGGCCAAGCCGTTCAGCCGTATCAGCTCCCTTTCTGAAATCGTAAATCTCGTTTATAAAATTAGTGGCCACCTGAATGCCAAGGGCGCAGATCAGGGCTACAAGAGCCGAAAGAAGATGAAACCGACCCTCAACACCCGCAAGGGCTGAGCCAAGAACAACCGGAACTGCTCCTGCTGGCAGGGTTTTTGGACGGATCGCAAGCATCCATGCCTGCAAGGATGTGGGCACTGGCAGATGCTGTTCATCCTTTATCTGGCGCATTCCTCTTTTCCTTTGCCCCTTTAAGGCTACTGAACGTGTGTCGAATCTTTTCGCCCGGCTTTATGTAGGTTAAACTGTGACGCACCGCCATGGCAGCATCACTCAATCCCGTCTGGATAATCTTGAGTTTTCCAGGATAGTAGGCGATATCGCCAGCGGCATAAAGGCCATCTACCGAGGTTTTCATGTGGCTGTCAACCACAAGAGAATTATCAAAGAGCGTCAGATCCCACCCTGCAAGAGGACCAAGATTTGACTTGAATCCAATCAGCAGCAGCAAACGGTCAGCCTCAACGCGGCGAATCTTGCCGTTTTTCGATTGCAAACGGATGGCTTTTAACTTACCCCCTTCGGTATCAACCCCATTGACCTCGGTATTAAGAAAAACAGCAACCCGACCACTCTCCTTGGCCTCAAGCACCTCCCTTGCGGTTTTGCCATGGCCCTGAAACTCATGCATCCGATGCACAAGAGTAACACTGGCTGCCGTATTCAGAAGACCGACTGTCCAGTCGAGAGCAGAATCACCTCCGCCAACAACAACTACCCGTTGACCGGCAAAATCGGCAAGATTCTTGACGGCATAGAAAACAGAACTGCCCTCCAGATGCTCAATATCGTTCAACTGGGGCAACTTGCGTGGTGAAAAAGCACCAAGACCAGCAGCGATCAAAAGAGCGCGCGACAGGAAAACCCTGCCGGAGCTGCCCGTCACCTCAAATGAACCATCCTCAAGCTTATGATACCGGGTGACGGTCTCTCCAAGAATAATTTCAGGATTGTACCGCTCCGCCTGCTTCCATAAACTCTCCACCAGACCAGCGGCAGCTACTTCAGGAAAACCGGCAACATCATAGATATGTTTTTCCGGATAGAGGGCGGCAAGCTGACCACCAAGCTGCGGCATGCTTTCAATAATCCGGCAGCTTATATTATTCATGCCGCACTGAAATGCCGCAAAAATTCCAGTAGGACCACCACCGATAATGGTCAGGTCACGAATCTCTTCCCCACCATCAAAGTAGAGTTTATTTAACGTCATGGGCCAAGGGTGTACCGGATTACATGTTATTTTCTTGACTATGCTTTTTTTCAGGCCCCGATTTTTTTAGATATATTATTCCTTCAGGATCAACCATGCCATAGAGCATCATAATCAGATGCTCCTGCTCGTCGAGTTCATGAATTTCGACATGAACAGCATCGCGCTTCATCACTTGGTTGCCTTCATTATCCCTGAAATGAAAGATCGCCTTGACTCCGCCATTGGGAGTGAGACCCAGAAACTGGTATTTCCCATCTTCAAGCTCCTCAAGAGCACACCCCGAAGAGGATGAATCAATCGGGCAAGAGGCACACTGCGAGTAAAACCCGGGCTCGGACTCCGCAAACTCACAAACCGGAAATTTCATAAACTCTCCCTCGTTTTAATCTGGATACATGGCTTCCAATATAATACATTTTCATTTTCAACACCCCGAAAAAAGAGATACGCGACAGCAAACACCCTACCAACATGCCACCCCGACGGGGATTGAATTCATGATATGACGCTGTATCCTCCCTTATTTCTTCAATGCCGTAGGCATGGCAGATTGACAGAACCACATTGTGCTGTGCTTTTTTGGGCTTTTTGGGCAGCAAAGAGTGACTGTTTTTGTTTGTTTTTTTGTAAGTTGCAGTGATTCGCTACTCAACCTTATTCACATTTTTTATTATGGAAACGTATAAACTTGTTTTACCGGAGCATCTGAACCATTACGGCTTTCTGTTTGGCGGGAACCTGCTGAAATGGATTGATGAGGTCGGCTATATCACCGTTTCGCTTGATTATCCTGGCTGCAACTTTGTTACCGTGGGAATGAACAAGGTGGAGTTCAAAAAAAGCATTCGGGGTGGCTCTATCCTCTGTTTTGTGACTGAAAAGAACAAAATCGGGCACACGTCGATTGAGTACACCGTTCAGGTCTACAAGAAAAGTATTGAGAGTGGTGAACGGATTCTGGCTTTCAGTACCAATATCACCTTTGTCTGTCTTGATGAAAATGGTGTAAAAAAGGAACTTTGCTGCGGTTATAAAAAAATTGGAGAGGAAAAAAGCTGCATCTGACCCCTCTGCATCTTATCGTGAGGTATTAAACACTGCCCCAGAAAGGGTGACAACAAGCCCAAGACCTATACCGACCATAACAACGTTGGCCATCCACATAGCGATCATTGGATCAACCACTCCCCGTTCGGCAACCTTTTCACCTGAAATCATGAGCATCCAGTAAAAGATAAAAAAAACAAGTGATACTGCAGCTCCTACCCCAAAACCGCCTCGTCTCGCAAGAACACCAAGAGGCGCTCCAACGATGACAAAGACGAAACATGCAAGGGAGAGTGCATATTTTTTATGATAAGCCGCCATATATCTGTTATACATGCTCTTGTTGGCGGCGATGCTTTGAAGTTCGCCATCGAGTTCCGTTTTTTCAAGCGGCATCTGAATGCGTTTTTCAGATGCCACAATCCTTTTCATGAATTCATTGCCAACACCAAGCAGTTCGTTTGCCGAGAGCTCGCTATCGTCGGTACGGGCTCCTTTACCCGAAGAGCGTACAAAACCAAACCCTGATGACTCAAAAACAAAACGGTGTTTTGCAAAGCTCATGTTGCGGTAGCTTTTGTGATCCGGCTGGCCTGTTTGATGAATCTCGCCATTATACAGCGTCATGACCAGATACTGGTAATCATGGCTAAAATCAACAATTCCCTTTTCGGCAGTCGCCATGGTGCTGTATCCCGGCCTGGTACCATCATAAATCACAATGCCCTGAAGCTCTTTTGTGCGGTCGTCAATTTTACGGACATAAATCGAATAACCATCAATGAGGGTTGAAAAAGCGTTTTCCGTCAATCCAAAAGCTGGTTTTGACCTTGCAATATCAACCATCATCGATTTTGCATGATAGTTCGCCTGGGGCAACACAATGTTATTAAACCGTTCGACCAGGAATGAAAGAAGAAGAGCTGCACAAAGAACAGGGATCATAAGACGGTAAAGAGAGATGCCGGATGCCCTGAAAACAGTCATCTCGGAAGTGGTGGTCAAAGAACCGAATGCCATAACAACAGCAACAAGAGCCGCCATTGGTGCGGCAAGACCAACCATCCAGGCTGACTGGAGTAGAATGAGTTCGGCCATGGCAGAAAATCCAATGCCCTTGCCGATAAAACGGTCGGCAAAAGTGGTAAAGAACTGGAGAATCAGAACAAAAATGAGGGTGATAAAGGCAAACAAGAAAGGGCCAATATGCGTTTTGAGTATGTAGCGATCGATAATCTTCATAAATGATATTCTCGTTTACTCTCCATCGTTGTGAACGAAAAAATGCTCAATACTGAAAAGCTGACACCACACAAACGAGAGCCTTTCACCAATTTAAAGGCCGCTCCAAAGCACCGCCAAAAAGGCATAAAAAATAAAGACCTACAACCATGAAGCTGTAAGTCTTTATTTTTTATGGTGCACCCGGGAGGACTCGAACCTCCAACCCATTGATTAAGAGTCAATTGCTCTACCGATTGAGCCACGGGTGCATAAATACTATTTTGCGGGCAACGCTGGAATCTTTGGTGTGGCAGGTAACGGGCTAACCGGGGCAGCCGGAGAGACTGGAACATGCCGCTGAAGGATACTTTCCGGAGCAACCTTTGCAGACTCTCTGCCGGGAAGGGTAAACTGGGCAATAAAACAAAGCCCCATAACGACTGCTGCAAGTATACCGGTTGTCTTGCTCAAAAAATCACCTGTTCTTCTTACCCCAAGCGTCTGCACCGTTCCAAGGCTGGCAATGCCGCCAGTCAGGCCGCTGCCACTTTTCGGGCTTTGCAGCAAAATAACGCCGATAAGCATAACCGAAGCAAGCAAACCGACAATTACTATAAAAAGATGCATTCCCGACCGCTTTAATAAATTTGCAATATCTTATACCTTCACCCGGACGAATCAAACGAAGGCCTCAATTTAGCAACTTTTAAAAAATATCCAAACCATGTTTTCAGATGCCGCAAAAATAGTAGTCATCAGTGGCTTGGCAATTGTTGTTACAGGACTGCTTCTTATGGCTGCGGAAAAAAATGGTGTCAGGGGCTGGCTCAACTGGTTTGGCAATCTTCCTCTTGATTTCAGGATCGAGAGAGATAATTTTCGTTTATATTTCCCGATAGGCAGCTCTCTGACACTCTCGCTGCTGCTCACTCTGCTCCTTTACCTCATCAATAAATTTACCCGATAATCCATGCCAGACGCATTCAACACTGTTCCCCGTACCGCAACGGTAAGCAGAACTACAACCGAGACCCTCATCACCGTAACTGTAACTCTTGACGGGAAAGGGAAAAGCTCCGTCAACTCGGGTGTGTTTTTTCTTGACCACATGCTGACCAATTTCAGCAAACATTCCGGAATAGATCTGTCCGTAGAGTGCCGGGGCGATTTGGAGGTTGATGATCATCACACCGTTGAGGACATTGCGATTGTGATCGGCAGTGCCATAAACGAGGCCCTTGGCGACAAGCGGGGAATACAGCGCTACGGCTGGGCGATCATCCCTATGGACGAAGCTTTGGCACGTTGCGCCCTTGATTTGGGGGGGAGAAGTTATTGTGCCGTCAAGGCGGAGTTCAAGCGACCAGTCATTCAGGGTTTTTCAACAGAGATGGTAGAGCACTTTTTTCTGTCCCTTTCAGGCACCCTGAAAGCCAATATCCACCTTTCTATCCTTGAGGGGGAAAATACACATCACAAGATAGAGGCGCTTTTCAAGTCTTTTGCTTATGCGATGAAGGCTGCTGTTACAGTAACCGGTGATGAGATTCCATCAACCAAGGGAGAGCTTTGAACTCTCCCTGCAAGGTTGGCGACTCTTATTTTGCGTAGGCAATCGAGCGTTTTTCGCGGATAATGGAGACCTTTATCTGCCCCGGATACTGCGCTTCCGATTCGATTTTGTGGGCGATATCATGGGCAAGTACATCAGCCTGTGAGTCGCTGACATTATCACCCTCAACAATCACCCTGATCTCCCTTCCTGCCTGCAATGCGTAGGTTTTCAGAACACCCGGGAACCCTTTGGCAATCTCTTCGAGGCTCTCAAGGCGCTTGACATTGCCATCAGCCGTGACAGCGCCCCGTGCTCCGGGACGGGAGAGCGAAATGGTATTGGCGGCATCAACAAGCTCTGCAATGGGCGATTCCCTCTCTACATCACCATGATGAGAAGCAATGGAGTTAAGCACCACCGCAGATTCGTTGAATCTCTTCATTAAGGCGCTGCCGGTAATCGCATGAGGTTCGTCGCTTTCCGGCAGCACCAGTCCGATATCATGCAGGAGACCGGCACGTTTGGCAACACGGGCATCAAGCTTGAGTTCGGCCGCCATAAGACCTGAGAGCATGGCAACCTCACGACTGTGCTGCAGGAGATTCTGGCCGTAGACCGTATAGAACTTCATTTTACCAATCAGCGCAACAATCTCGGCAGGCATGTCGGAAATCTGAAGGGAAGAGAGCGCCTCCTCACCAGCGCTGATGATAACATCGTCAATCTCCTTTTTCGCATCAGCATAGGCTTTCTCAATTGCCACAGGGTGAATGATGCCGTCAACAAGCAGTTTCTGGAGGGTAAGCTTGGCAAGCTCCCGACGCAGGGGATCAAAGCAGGAGAGAATAACCACCTCCGGAGTATCATCAACAATGATGTCAACTCCTGTTGCGTTTTCAAATGCCTTGATATTGCGACCTTCTCGGCCAATAATACGCCCCTTGAGTTCATCACTCTGGATATGCACTACAGAGAGAGCGTTCTCGGTAGCCTGTTCAAAAGAGATCCTCTGAATGGCTGTCAAGAGCGTTTTTTCAGCAAGCCGGCCAGCTTGTAGCTCAGCCTCTTCATGAATCTGATGGATGGTTTCCGTCGCCTCCTCACGTGCTTTTGCAAGCATGTTGTCGATCAACATCTGCCGCGCCTCATCGGCCTGAAGGTTGCTGATACTCTCAAGACGCTGGTTCTGCTCTACAATAATCCGCTCAAGTTCCGAAGAACGAAGCGTAACCGATTCACTGGTCTGCTCGATTTGCTTGCGCTGATCCTGCAGTTTTCTTTCAATATCCTTGACATCCTGACTCTGCTTTTTCAACTGCGCCTCCTTTTGCTGAATCTGCTTCTGCAACTGGGTGTACTTGTTATTTTTGATGATAACTTCCTGGTCGAACTCCCTGCGCTTCTTTTTCCACTCCTGATTCACCTCACTGACCTTTAGCTCCTTGTACTCGTTAGCCTCTTTCTGAGCTTCCTGCACTATCTGCACAGCGCGCTCCTCAGCTTCCAGCACCTTGGTCGTACCAATCCGTTCAAGAAAATAACGTCCAACTAAAAAACCAGCGGCAAAAAAAATTACTGATGCAAAAACAATTAAAAACAGGTTTATAACTATACCCATTAAATACCTCCATTTTCATGCTCTCATATTCACACAAGAAGCAACATTTTAAACAAAAAAAACCGCACCATAGACAAAGTGCGCAAGATTCAAGAACCCGTATGAAACGGTGGGCGTCTCCTTCAGATTTTTTGCTTCCAATGGAGCAATGTTTCCACCACTCTTGAATCCCCCGCTCACGAAGTCAGGAGAAATTCAACAAGGCCTGCAATCAAACAGAAGAGCTTGACTCCCTGATTATTAATGTTAGTTCTTGTACCCTGCAAACACCCCAATCAACCGGTGCGGATAATCCTTCCCCTCTAAATGTAACGGTTTATTGCAGATTTTGCCCAATAATAATATTCAAACGGGCAATATTCTGCCTGAGCGATGCCATCTCCTCCTCAAGTTCTATCTTTCTTTCAGCAAACGAAATTGCCGCAAGAACCGCCAGCCTTGCAGACTCAAATGTAGGGGCCTTTTCAGCAAAGAGCCTCATCACCCCATCCACATCCCTGGCTGCCTTTTCGGTCAACTCCCGTCTCTCGACCCTTAAGGGATAGCTATCGCCATAAACATTGACATCAATTTTTTCCATCTCATTACATCACAAGGTCTGATTGTTTCTGAGTTCCATCTCTATTTTCTGCAACATCAGGAGCAACTTCTGTTTCACCTGCACTCGTTCTGCATAGTCAAACACTCCATCAAGAATTCCACCTGCGTCAGCAGCAGTGGAACCGACTGTGCCGGGCAACTTGCAAGACCTAAGAATATTCTGCAGACTTGAAAGTTCGGATCGCAATAAATCATTCTCTTTCCGGCATTCTGTCAACTGGACAATGAGCAGTTCAATATTATTCTCAAGAAGGTTGACGTCAACCTTGATATTTTGCCCGTCAAAATCTTGCATAGAACAAAGAGTATCAGACTTGTCGAATTACCGCACCAAGCTTACTCTCGGCATTACTGCCGACTTTTGAGAGGATATCGCTGATCCTCTCTTCCTTCAACGTCCCGCCATGATCGGCAATTTCAAGTGAGAGTGCAACACTCCGCTTTCCTCCATCCTCCGGGGAGCGCTCGAAAAGATCAAAAACAGAGACCTCCCTGATCATAGAGTCACTTGAACGAACAAGTTCGACAAGCGACTGAACGGTAACCTCTTGCGGAAGAACAAGCGATATATCCCTCTGAACAACCGGAAATTTGGACGGCGGTTCATAAGTAACACCGGGCTTGAAACTGCACTCCAGAACCGCCACATCAATTTCCGCAAAATATACCTCCTGCCCAATATCAAATTTCTTCAACAGCTCTGCATCGACCTGCCGAACCTCCCCCACCCTCAATATGCTGCTCCTTCCCCTCTCTGCCAGCGACACATCAATAGTAACGGTCCTACCATTATAAATATTAACCGCTGATTTATCAAGCAAATTCAGCTTCTCCATAAGCATCTCAACCGCACCCGTCAGATCGTAAAAATCAACCTTTTCCGGCGACTGGTTCCAGACTCGGGGAAACCGGCTGCCAGTCATGGCCATCACGAGATACTCTTGCTCCCTGTACCCCTCAAGTGCTCCCTCTGCACTTCTTTCAGCTTCCGGAACAGTGCGGAATCCTTTGGCAACCTCAAAAAGCCTCAAATCCCGGTTCCCGTGTCTGATATTATGGCTGATAACCTTGAGGAATCCAGGTACCAGCCCTGGCCTGAGCACTTCAAGCCCTTCGCTGATAGGATTAAGCACCTCGACAAGCCTCTCGCTGAACAATCCTGCCTCCTCTCTTTTCATGAGAGGATTGGTAAGAATCTCTCTGAAATTCAGGCAAACCAGAAGAGATCGTAGGAAATCAGGGAAAAATTCCGGATAGTGGCGTGACTGCGGGTAGATGGTCGCCATCTGCAATGAGGGCTGAATATTGTCGTAACCATAGAGGCGAGCTACCTCTTCTACAAGATCGATCTCTTCAGAAACATCAACCCTGAACGAGGGAACAGCAACGGTTATTGATTCCACGGCAGTGGCATCGGCAGCAAAACCGATACGCTCAAGCAACTCTACCATCACGGCAGCACTTATTGATGTGCCGAGCAATCCATTGACCCGGGCCGGTCTCAAGATTACCTTACGCAATGCTGAGTGTACGGAACCACACTCCTGCGCATACTCTATACAACCGCCTGCAAGATCGAGAATCAGCGCCACAGCACACTCTGCAGATCGTCGGACATTTTGAGGATCGACTCCCCTTTCAAATCGATAGGAAGAGTCAGAAGAGATGCCCGCTTTTTTAGCCGATTTGCGAATGCGGGAGGGATCAAAATATGCCGATTCGAGCAAAATATCGGTTGTCATATCACTGACAGCCGAATCAAGAGCGCCCATCACGCCAGCCAGTGCCCCCACTTTTCCCAAACCATCGCAAATGACCGGCATGCCTTGCTCGACCTGGCAGAGCTGCTGGTTAATGGCAACAAATTGTCCCTGAATATCGCTACGCACAACCACCCGCCCTCCTGCAAGCTTGCCAAAATCAAAGGCATGGAGGGGCTGGCCAAGTGCATGCAGAATATAATTGGTGATATCAACGATGTTGTTCTTTGGCCTCAGGCCGATACTTTCAAGTTTTTTACGCAGCCATACCGGAGATTCTGCAACAGTTATTCCACGAATAAGCACCCCCGCATAGTAGGGAGATGCGTCTGCGTCAAGAACTTCAACCAGCGGGCCAGTTTGTGAAAATTCAACTGCTTTCTGCTGAGGATAGCGTATCTGAAGGCGCCCTGCAAGCTCCCTTGCCACACCAAGGTGCGAAAGAACATCAGGGCGATTTGGTGTCACCGCAATGTCAAGCACTGTATCGCCATCGAGATAATTGGAGAGGGGCACCCCAACAACGCATGTTGAGGCAAGCTCCATGACACCTGAATGATCATCTGAAAGCCCAAGCTCATCGGCGGCACAAATCATCCCAAATGAGCGCTCGCCACGTATTTTGGATGGCTTGATGGTCAGTGTTTGACCGTCAGGAAGCTGGAGCTTAGCCTTCTCAGTCGCCACTGGCACAACCATTCCAGCTTTAACATTGGGGGCACCGCACACAATTTGAAGAGGCTCATCTCGACCAACATCTACTCTGCACAGAGTCAATCGTTCTGCATTGGGATGCGACGTTACCTCTTCAATTCTACCAACAACAACAAGCTTGTCAGGGAGAAATGACTCCTGAACATCCTCCACTTCAAGTCCAAGAAACGTCAGTTTTTCAACAAGTGAAGGTGTATCTGAAGAGAAAGATGGAAGAAAATCTTTAAGCCAACTGACAGATATTTTCATGACAAATTACAATAATCTGCTTGCTTCAAACAAAAAAAGCTCTGTACCGGTAAAGAACAGAGCTTTTGTGAGTGACCCCAACGGGATTCGAACCCGTGCTACCACCTTGAAAGGGTGATGACCTAACCACTAGTCGATGGGGCCTTCTATGGGTGAATGAGGGGACTCGAACCCCCGGCCTCCAGGGCCACAACCTGGCGCTCTAACCAACTGAGCTACAATCACCGTCTAAAATTTTACGGACTTATACTTGTGCGCCCGACTGGACTCGAACCAGTAACCCTCAGCTTAGAAGGCTGATGCTCTATCCATTGAGCTACGGGCACCGCTTCAATCTCGAGAACTTCCTTTTGTCGGGGTGCCGAGACTCGAACTCGGGGCCTCCTGCTCCCAAAGCAGGCACGCTACCAACTGCGCCACACCCCGCTCACTCAATTGAATGCCCAATATAGCACATGGACATTAATTTCAAAATTTTTTTTCAAGCATCGCCCTATGCCTTTTTTAAGAAATAATCTGCAATAATCTGCCTCAGCTCCCCATGACATACCATTTCGACAGCCTCTGCGGGAGTCACCAGTTTTCTGCGACGGGCGTGCATCTCGTCCCACTCATCAAGCATTGTTTCAATAAAGAGCGGATAGACCTGAACCGAAAAAATTTTGCCAAACTTGCGATAGCGGTATTGACCCGCCGATTTGTGATGAACAACACCGACCAACCCGGCCTCCTCGTAAGCCTCCTTGGCTGCTGAATCTGCTGGAGACAACCCTTTTTCAACATACCCTTTGGGAATGATCCAGCGCTCCGATTTTCTGGAAGTGATAAGCACCAGTCTGTCATCAAGGAGTGGAATAACTCCTGATTGCCTTAAAACTCCCTTAAATCTCCCCCCCATTTAATACAATTAAATCTATATTGTTCCACGCTTGCTTCAGAGCTGCCAAAAACTCCTTAAAAGTATGAATAAAGCGCACCAAAGTGCAACTAATTTCTTAATGTAGCATCTATGTGCGCACAATCAGAGTAGTTAATTTTATGAAATCTGTTTGTAAAGTACAAAAAATGACATATTGTGTGTGTTTTAAAACCATAAAACTCAAAAGTAGAACATGAAAGCAATTATTCCTGTTGCTGGTATAGGTACCCGATTGCGCCCCCATACCTTTTCTCACCCTAAAGTCTTGCTCAATGTGGCTGGCAAACCGATAATCGGCCACATTATGGATAAGCTTATTGCTGTTGGAATTGATGAGGCAATTATCATTGTGGGCTACCTTGGCGACATGGTTGAAACGTGGCTGCTGGAACATTACGACATCAAGTTCACTTTTGTCACTCAACAGGAACTCCTTGGACTTGCCCATGCAATCTGGATCTGCAAACCATACATCGTTGACGACGAGCCACTTTTTATTATTCTTGGCGACACAATTTTTGATGTTGATCTGGAGCCTGTACTGAAAAGTCCATTTTCAACATTGGGAGTAAAAGAGGTACAAGACCCGAAGAGATTTGGTGTTGCCGTAACCGACGGTGAAAGAATTCACAGACTTGTAGAAAAGCCTGACACACCAATCAGCAACCTTGCCATTGTCGGACTCTACTTCATTCGCCATTCCAAGTCTCTTTTTGCCACTATTGACTACCTGATTGAAAACGAAATAAAAACAAAAGGTGAGTTTCAGCTTACCGATGCCCTGCAACTCATGATTGAAGGTGGAGAACACTTCACCACATTTCAGGTTACCGGCTGGTATGATTGCGGTAAACCGGAAACTCTTCTCTCCACCAATGAAACGCTTCTCCAGAACAACACCCATACAAAGGAATACCCCGGGTGCATTATTATTAATCCGGTCTTTATTGCCGATAATGCGATTCTCAAAAACGCCATTATTGGCCCCAATACCACAATAGGGGAACAATGCGTTATTAAGGATGCCATCATCAAGGAGTCCATTATCGGAAAGGATGCAAGAGTTGTCCACATCATGCTGAACAAATCGATCATCGGAAACAATGCTGTTATCAGGGGAAATCCTCATGAAATCAGTATCGGTGATTTTTCTGAAATTCTGGTGGGATAAGAGAATTTTTGCATAGAAGATTGCGAATGCTTACATTTCGCATCAATTTTAGTTGGCATCCCCATTACCTATGGACACGGTGCCGCAAGCTCTCAGCAGGAGTCGTCTTCCCGAGCTTGTTGGAACCTTTTCCGTGTCCAGCCATTTCCTCGTGAAATCCTCTCACTGAAAAGTTCTCCAATATTTTATTTTTTTCTGTGGTTACTTTATTCGTCTAAATCAAAAACTTATTGAAAAAATGTCACAAAAAAAGTATTTCTTTACTTCAGAATCCGTATCAGAGGGACACCCGGACAAGGTTGCCGACCAGATTTCTGATGCTGTTCTTGATGATTTTCTCCGCCAGGACTCCACTTCGCGTGTTGCCTGCGAAACCTTTGTCACAACCGGCCAGGTCATTGTTGGTGGTGAAGTGACCTCCAAAGGGATTGTTGATATCCAGACAATTGCCCGCAAGGTTGTGGCCGAAATCGGTTACACCAAGGGCGAGTACATGTTTGAAGCCAACTCCTGCGGTGTACTTTCAGCGCTCCACAGCCAGTCACCCGACATCAATCGCGGCGTTGACCGCAAGGAAGAGATTGCCGACGAGTTTGACCGTGTGGGAGCAGGTGACCAGGGAATGATGTTCGGCTATGCCTGCACCGAAACACCCGAGCTTATGCCAGCCGCAATCCAGTTTGCCCAGCAGCTTGTCAAAAAACTTGCCGAAGTCCGCAAGGAGGGTAAAATCATGACCTACCTTCGTCCTGATGCAAAAAGCCAGGTCACCCTTGAATATGAAAATGATACCGTCAAACGTGTCGATGCCGTTGTGGTCTCAACCCAGCACGATCCGGAACCGGAAGGTGTCAGCGAAGCTGCATGGCAGGAAGTAATCAAAAACGACATCATTGCAAATGTTGTCAAGGTTGTTATCCCTGCCTCCCTGATCGACGAAAACACAAAGTTTCATATCAACCCCACAGGCCGTTTTGTCATCGGTGGACCACACGGCGATACCGGTTTGACGGGCCGCAAGATCATTGTCGACACCTACGGCGGTGCCGCTCCTCATGGTGGTGGTGCATTTAGCGGCAAAGATCCGTCAAAAGTTGACCGCAGCGCCGCTTATGCTGCACGTCACGTTGCCAAAAACATTGTCGCCGCAGGCCTTGCCGACAAATGCACCGTTCAGGTCTCTTATGCCATCGGTGTTGCACGTCCGGTCTCGATCTATATCAATACACACGAAACAGCAAAGCATGGCCTCGATGATGCCAAAATTCAGGAAAAGGCTGAAGTGATCTTCGATCTTCGCCCAGCCGCAATCATCAAAAGGTTCAGCCTCGACAAACCCCAGGGCTGGAGCTATCAAGAGACGGCAGCTTACGGCCACTTTGGTCGCGACATCTTCCCTTGGGAAAAAACCGAAAAGGTTGCAGAGCTTAAAAAAGCCCTCAATCTGGCCTGAATCATTATAAAATATTAAAACAAGAAAGAGACAATGACAACTGGAGCGAAAGCGGTTGATTATAAAGTAGCAGATATCTCCCTTGCCGAATGGGGACGCAAGGAGATAGAGGTTGCTGAAAAAGAGATGCCTGGCCTTATGGCTACAAGGCGAAAGTATGCCGGTAAATATCCGCTGAAAGGTGCCCGTATTTCCGGATCCCTGCACATGACCATCCAGACAGCCGTGCTGATTGAGACCCTTGTGGAACTCGGCGCTGAGGTTCGGTGGGCAAGTTGCAACATTTTTTCTACCCAGGATCATGCTGCTGCCGCCATCGCAGTAACCGGTGTTCCGGTCTTTGCGTGGAAAGGCGAGAGCCTTGAGGAGTACTGGTGGTGTACCCGCCAGATTCTTGAATTTGAAGGCGGGCAAGGGCCAAATCTCATCGTCGACGACGGCGGTGATGCGACACTGATGATCATCCTCGGTTACAAAATAGAGAACAATCCGGAGATGCTTGACAAAACTCCGGGAAATGCCGAAGAAAAAGCGCTCTACCAGCAGCTCAAGGATGTGTTTGCAGAGGACAAGCAGCGCTGGCACAAGGTTGCCGCAGAGATGAAGGGTGTTTCGGAAGAGACCACCACCGGCGTTCACCGCCTCTATCAGATGATGGAGAAGGGTGATCTGCTCTTCCCTGCCATCAACGTCAACGACTCGGTGACCAAGTCGAAGTTTGACAACCTCTACGGCTGCCGTGAGTCACTGGCCGACGGCATCAAGCGGGCAACTGACGTCATGGTTGCCGGAAAGGTTGTGGTTGTACTTGGTTATGGCGATGTGGGCAAAGGCTCTGCCAGGTCAATGCGCGCTTATGGTGCAAGGGTCATCGTCACTGAAATCGATCCCATCTGCGCATTGCAGGCGGCGATGGAAGGATATGAGGTCTCCA
Organism: uncultured Chlorobiaceae bacterium; assembly: GCA_903994635.1. Taxonomy (GTDB): domain Bacteria; phylum Bacteroidota; class Chlorobiia; order Chlorobiales; family Chlorobiaceae; genus Chlorobium. Next base: position 25,958 of record CAJEXQ010000005.1, on the reverse strand, counting down.
CCATGGATGAGGCAGTCAAGGAGGGAAACATTTTTGTCACCACAACTGGCAACAAGGATGTGATCACCCTTGAACATATCAGGCAGATGAAAGATGAAGCTATTGTCTGCAACATCGGCCACTTCGACAACGAAATCCAGGTTGAGCAGCTCTATGCTGATGCCGGAGCAAAAAGGCTCAACATCAAGCCACAGGTCGACAAGTACACCTTTGAAAACGGCAACTGTATTTATCTGCTTGCTGAAGGGCGCCTTGTCAACCTTGGATGCGCAACAGGCCACCCGTCATTCGTGATGAGTAACTCATTCACCAACCAGACACTTGCACAGATTGAACTCTGGACAAAAGATTATCTCATTGGTGTCTACCGGCTGCCGAAAGAGCTTGATGAAGAGGTAGCAAGGCTGCACCTTGAACAGCTCGGAGTAAGACTCACCAGGCTTACCAAGGAACAGTCTGAGTATATCGGGGTACCGCTTGATGGCCCCTACAAACCTGACCATTACCGTTATTGATGGCAATTGGTATACACAAACAAAAAAGGCAACCCGCAAAAGGTTGCCTTTTTTGTTGCTGCTGGGGCGGCAGGATTCGAACCTGCGGATGTCGGCTCCAAAGGCCGATGCCTTACCACTTGGCGACGCCCCATCATCTTCCGCAATAAATAAAGGCCGGAATATACGCACAATAAGAGAGAATCACAAAAGATCGTATTATGCAGATTCTGTTCAGTCGTGCTATAGTGGCATGGAAGCATGACACCCTCGGCTTTGATGGTTCTCAGTGGAACCGTATCTTTGCTATCAACTTTTTGCTCATTTTATTTTCAGCCACTGGCCTATGACAAAAATCAAAATCTGCGGAATCACCCATCTTGAAGATGCTCTTGATGCGTGTCGCGCCGGGGCCGATGCCCTTGGTTTCAATTTCAGCAGTACGAGCCCAAGGCAGATAACCCCTGTACTGGCTAAAGCAATTATCGCACAACTGCCACCCTTTGTTCAGTCTGTCGGAATCTTTGTAGAACATTCTCCTCAAGAGATCAATACCATCTGCCGCCAGTGCAAGCTGCAGGTAGCACAACTGCACAGTGAAGAGTACCGTCCAGAACAGGCACGAGCCATTACAGAAGCAAAAGTCATCAAAGTATTTCGACCAGAAGAAGATTTTTCGATACAGGAGGTTATTGTGTTCGCCCGGAACAGCGGAATAAACACCTTTCTGTTCGATGCCTTCCGCCCGGATATGGCTGGTGGAACCGGAGAGAGCATCAGCGCTGCACTGTCAAGCCGCATCTTCAGGCAACTGGGAACTTCATGCTTTCCCATCCTTGCCGGGGGATTGAACGCAACAAACGTCAGGGAGGCAATCCTGAGCACTCAACCTTATGGAGTCGATACGGCAAGCGGGGTCGAAAGCAAGCCCGGATTCAAGGATCCTGAAAAAGTAAACGCCTTTATCCGGGCAGTACACAGCATTCGCTCTCAGGTGCCACTATGAGCCTGCACATGCCCCAGGATAAGCTCCGAAGCCACATCCGGTAACTCAAGGGTAATCAAATGTCCACATTCAGGCACACAGACGTAGCTGCCCTTATGGGTAAGATCAACCAGTTTTTTTGTATTCTCGGCGGTCATGATGGAGTCACCATCTCCTGCCACAAAAAGGATAGGCATATCAACACTCTGCACCATAACAGGCACTGAGTCTGTTGTGCTGAACGCCGTCATATGGCATGTTGTCTGCTCTATAGCCTCTGGAGCACAAAGCCCGAGGCTTTTAAAACCGATAAGAATATCATGAAGCGGGACGGTATTCTTGGCAAGGACAAGTCGGGCAAAAATATAGGCTGGCAGCCACCATGTCAGTTTGCGTAAAAAACCATTGAAAACAAAAGTAATCGTGTTCGTAGCAAATGCCTGAATAAATTCGCTGTTCGGGAGAAAACCAAAATTGAAAAAGGTCATCGATCGAATAATCCCCGGATGGGAACGGGCATAATCGAGGGCAACGAATGGACCAAAAGAAAATGCCGCAATATGAAATCTTTTCAGTCCAAGTTTCACAACCAGATCATCAAGATCATGGGCAAAAAAATCAATATGATAATGGTTTCCCGGATCGTTGTCTGACCATCCATGCCCACGAATGTCGTAAGCTATGGTACGAATTCCCTTGTCGTTCAGATTTTTGATGACGTGGTGCCACCACATCCACCAGCAGTCCCAGCCATGAATCAGCACCACCGTCTCAGCGGCATCTTTCGGACCCGAATCGTGATAGTGATGAACAACGCCGTTGGCTTCAACAAAGCAACTCTTCTCCATTAACGAAAGTTCATAGGTCGCCCGTTTGGCAACGGCCTTGTCCCTTGAAGCCTGAAGATCAAGAAGCTCCTGCCGATAACGGATAAACTTCTGTGTCGGTGGTGAGGTCAGTGGTGCCATAACGCATGTCATCTGAAAGTGGGTAGAGATACAATCCCTTCATACCCCCAAAGATACAAAAAAATATACTCTGTGCGGAAAAAACAGCCTCCCCTCATGGCATCATCGTGCGCCCTCGCAGAAAAATCTTTTCGCATTCTCGCCTGATAATTTCCTGCTGCTCAAGAATCACTTCCGGTGCAACTGTAAAATGGTTCAGCAAGAGCGAAAAAATCTGGATAGATGTCTCAAATTTTTCTGTTACCACAACATCAGCACCAACGGTGTAGAGCTCTGCAACATCATCAAGGCTCCTTGCCCTCACAATAATAAAGGCTTTTTTATTAATCTCCCTTATCATTTCGATACTGTTGCGAATGGCGGTGGTGTCGGAAATACCGAGCACAACAGCTCGGGCATGATCTATTCCTGCGCGAATGAGCGCCTTTTTTTCGGTACAGTCGCCATAATAGATAGGCTCGCCCTTTCTTTTCATCACCCTCACCTTTTCCCGATCAATTTCAAGCACAGAATAGGAAATATTCGTTGCGTGAAGCACTGCTGCCACATTCTCGCCATTAAGACCAAACCCGATTATTGCTGCATGAATCTCTCCTGCGCAGATTATCGTACTATCCGTAAGACGCCCGGAAACGGCTGACGGCTCTCTGGAGACCAGGGGAATAAAGCCCAGTGCCGGGACCATCTGGTCGGCAACCCTGGGCGCAATGGATATCATTGCCGGTGTGACAATCATGGTAACCACAATGATGGCAAGCATCGCCTGAAACAGCTCATGATTGATAACACTGTTCCTCAATCCTGCCTCTGCAAGCACAAAAGAGAACTCCCCGATCTGGGCAAGTGCCATGCCAGCCATCATGCTGACCCTCAGAGAGTGGCCTAGAAAAAGAGAGACTCCGGCAACCAGCATCCCCTTGACCAGCAGCACCACAAGAGCAATCAAGATGAAAAACGGCAGATTGATCATCTTGATGTCAAGCAGAAGCCCAACAGATATAAAAAAGATGCTGGTGAACGCTTCACGAAAAGGATCAATTGTTACACTAATCTGATGACTTTCATCGGTACTGGCGATAATCATTCCGGCAACAAACGAGCCAAGTGCGAGCGACAACCCGGCCTGCGAGGTCAACCAGGCCGCACCAAAACAGATAACCAGAGCCCCGATAACCAGAACCTCCCTGCCACGCAAAGAGGCAATAAGACGAACAATTTTCGGCATCAGGATCTTTAACCCGACAAAAATGGCCGTGGAAAACAACACAATGATGCCGATCTTTTTAAAAACCACACCAAAGGATGGCACCGCATCAGGGCGTAAAAAGTTAATACCGATCGACAAGGGAACAATCGCAATATCCTGAAAAATCAGAATCCCCAGAGCAATCCTACCGTGCGGCAGAGCAAGCTCATCGCGATCTGTCAAAATTTTCAGGCAGATTGCTGTACTGCTGACAGAAAAGGTAAAGCCCAGAAAAATAGATGCAGTAGGGGTAATGGCCTCGCCTATGGCAAGCATAAACCACCAGGAAAGCAAACTGATAGCCAGTCCAGTAACAACTATCTGGACGATCCCCCCAACCAAAACAATTTTTTTCAGTTTTTTGAGATCATCAAGTGAAAACTCAAGACCTATGGTAAAGAGGAGAAGAACAACACCAAGCTCGGCAAGGGTTGCAATCATTTTCTGGTCATAGACAACACCGACACCTGACGGCCCCAGCAAAATTCCGGTAAAGATCAACCCAATAACAGGGGGAATCTTCAAGCGCTGAAAAATCAGGATAATGGCGACGGCCGATGCCCCGATAAGTACCAGTTCCCCAAGAAAATCTACATCATGCATAGATAGTGAGGTTAGTCAGAAAAGCGGAGGCCCGATAGCGGATCCCGTCGTAATTATAAACCAATTTTAAGAAATACTGCCAGCATGAATTATCTATTTGAAAATGATAATCAATTACGTTAAACTTGGAACATCAGTCAATGGTTGACTGATCGCAATTCAAGTAATTTGTGCCTTGGTTACTTGATGGTTGTCTTTTTTCTATCAATGCATAGACTACACTGAAACTAACAATGAATATTTACATCGGCAATCTGGCATATACTGTTACCGAAGATGATCTTCGTGAATCGTTCTCCGAATTCGGGCAAGTCGAGAGCGCGAGCATTATCAATGACAAGTTTTCAGGCCGATCCAAGGGGTTCGGGTTTGTTGACATGCCAAATGACAGCGAAGCTCGTGAAGCCATCGAATCATTGAATGACAAAGATTTGAACGGTCGTACCATAAAAGTAAACGAAGCCAAGCCACGCGAAGAGAGACCAGCAAGAAGGGATCGCTACTGATCTTTTCAGCGACTGCCCCCTTAAGCCAGACAGGACGCAAGTTCTGTCTGGCTTTTTTAATCTCCACCATAAACCCTATGCCCTTACCAGTCGTCTATATTACAGCCGCCCTTCTCTATCTTGCCATCTTTCCCCTCCCTCCGGGATATTATGAGCTGCTGCGCATCGTTGCTTCAGGCACCTTTGCATGGGGTGCCTACCAAAACTTCAGCCAGAAAAAGCTACTGCTCCCCCTCGCTTACTCTCTGTTTGCGATAGTTTTCAACCCTGTCAGCGAAATCGCCCTTGCCAAAGAGCTCTGGATACCAATTGACCTTCTTGCCGCAACAGTGCTTCTCCTGACAAAAGATCATATTGCAGAGTAAAAAATACTGCAAACTGAACAACACTCTTGTCAGACCTGCACAAACAGTGATGCCTTCGCTCCGCAGATCGGGCACTGCTCTGGCGGATTTCCCAGTTCAATATGGCCACAGACCGGGCATAGCCATACTTCGGTTGCAGTAATGTCCTGGCCATGACGCACTGCTTCCAGCGCCTTTTTGTAGAGTTCCGCATGAACCCGTTCGGCCTTGAGGGCAAAGGAAAACATCCTTTTTGCGGGATGCTCATCGGCTTCAGCCTGCTCAAGCATCGGCGGATACATTTCGGTATGCTCAAAGGTTTCACCTCCGATTGCAGCCTCCAGATTTTCAGCAGTTGATCCTATGCCGCCAAGAGCCGCAAAATGCCCTTCGGCATGAATGCGCTCAGCCTGCGCTGTTGTGCGAAACAACTTTGCCACATTGTTAAAACCCGCCTTCTCTGCCTCTTTTGAAAATGCCAGATACTTCTGGAAAGCCTGACTCTCACCGGCAAACGCCTCTTTCAGATTCTCTTTTGTTGTAGCCATAATTGTTTTTCCCCTTTTAGTTTCTCATGATGATCAAGCCAACCACCCCCTCCCGCGAGATAAGAAGCATAAGATAATAAATCTCACCACAAAGAGCGGTTTTGCCACCTGAATTCAACTTTTTTGAACATAACCGGAGGGCGCATTGACAAAATAATGCAAAAAGAGTATATAGAAGCCCAGACCTGAAAGGGGTTTCTTGTTCATTTTTCTTTTTTTACCCTCACCATGTTCAAACCAAAACTATTTTCAATAATACCGGAACTTACCCCAGACCGGATAGTGAAGGATGTCGTTGCCGGTATCATGGTTGGTATTGTTGCCCTTCCTCTGGCTATCGCCTTTGCCATCGCATCGGGAGTTTCTCCTGAAAAGGGACTTATTTCCGCAGTAATCGGAGGCTTTCTTGTCTCATTCCTCGGAGGAAGCCGCGTACAGATAGGAGGGCCAACAGGTGCATTTATTGTAATCCTTTACGGGATTGTGCAGCAATACGGTATAAATGGCCTGATGATAGCCACCATTATGTCAGGCATCATTCTCATGATCATGGGGTTCGCCCAGTTCGGTTCACTCATAAAATTTATCCCCTACCCGGTTATTGTAGGCTTTACGAGTGGTATTGCGGTCATTATATTTTCAGGCCAGGTCAAGGATTTTCTCGGTCTTGACATTGCTGCGGTTCCAGCAGATTTTATCGGCAAATGGACAGCTTACGCTCGTAACCTGCCAACGCTCGACCTGCCAAGTTTCATGATTGGCACCCTTGCCCTGATCATTATTCTTCTCTGGCCTAAAGTATCGCGAAAAATTCCGGGTTCACTTGTGGCTATTGTTGCCACCACTGTTATTGTAGAATACTTTCAGCTTGGTGTAGCAACCATTGAATCTCGTTTTGGAGAAATTCCATCAATGATTCCTGCACCAACACTCCCCTCATTCGATTTTGCTACCATTCAGCATCTTATCATGCCAGCAACCACCATTGCCCTGCTTGGCGCTATTGAGGCACTGCTTTCCGCTGTTGTGGCGGATGGAATGATCGGCGGCCGGCACAAGTCGAATATGGAATTGATTGCCCAGGGTGCTGCAAATATCATTACTCCTCTTTTTGGAGGCATCCCTGTTACAGGAGCAATCGCCCGGACGGCAACCAATGTCAAAAACGGCGGCAGAACTCCTGTTGCCGGGATCGTTCACGCCATTACGTTGCTCCTGATCATGCTGCTCTTCGGCAAGTGGGCAAAGCTCATCCCGATGCCTGCGCTGGCCGCTATTCTTATTATTGTGGCCTGGAACATGAGCGAAATCAAGGTTTTCAGGCAACTGCTGAAAAGCCCGAGAAGCGACGTTATTGTTTTGCTGAGCACTTTCAGTCTGACTGTAGTGTTTGACCTGACAATTGCCATTGAGATCGGCATGTTGCTTGCCGTCATCCTCTTCATGCAGCGAATGGCGCAGCTTTCCAATGTAGGTGTCATCACCAAAGAGTTGAGGGACCGGGATGAAGAGGATGATCCCAATACTATTGTAACCCGGAAAGTGCCTGACGGGGTAGAAGTCTTTGAAATAAGCGGACCGTTTTTCTTTGGGGCTGCCAGCAAGTTCAGGGAGGCCATGCTTATCGTTGAAAAGGCGCCAAAAATCAGGATTATCAGAATGCGAAGTGTGCTTTCTATCGACGCTACCGGTCTGAATATGATGAAAGAGCTGCTCAAGGATTGCAAAAAAACTGATACACGACTTATCCTTTCAGGAGTTCATGCGCAGCCACTTTTTGCACTCCAGCAATACGGGGTTTACGACGAAATCGGAGAAGAGCACATTTTCGGTAATATTGATGATGCTCTCGACCATTCAAGAGAGATCCTCGGCCTGCCAAAGGTGGGACGGCAACAAAACTTTGTTCCTACGGTACAGCGGGAAAAAATTTAACGGTTACCTGAGACATCCCGATCCGGCAAGAATCCTGACTATTTTCTAACATAAAATCGATTTCATTTATTTTATTCGGAATTTTTTGCAAAATTCTTAAATTATTAAGGGGATGGCAGGCCCTTGCGTTTTTAAACAAGTTTTTATTGTAATGGTTCACCCCTATCCCGAATAATATGGAACAGATAATACGTCCACTCGGAACCCTGGTGCAGCTTCTCGAAGAGCTTGGGCATGAAGTCACGTATGCCTATGATGATCTCGTATTTGTCAATGACAATGATTTTCTGCTTCAGTTCGACAACTCAGGACCCTCATTGAACCTCTTCTTTAACCAGAGCTGTGCCAAAAAGAATGCTGATAATATCGAGCAGAGCATCATCCCCGCAGGCGATAAAAAAGGGCTTTCAATTATCAAAAAAGGGCAGTACAGTGTAACCGGAGAAGCCGATGAAAATCTGCGCATTGAATTCTTCAACAACTGAAACAGTTTACTACACTGAGTGTTTAGCAAAAAGTCGTTCAGGGATTCAGCACCTCGTAAATCGTCGTGGCATCCTTGAAGTTGACACCCAGCGCTTTAAAGTGGGCTTTGCCGCAATCGACTTTTTTGTTTTCGGTTGACCGGCGTTTATCGCGGTCGAGGGTGCTTTTGGTTTCGCGGACGAGATAGAGTTTTTGAGTATCATCGACAACGACAGCCCAGTCGGGGTTGTAGTCGCCAAGCGGGGTTGCAACCTTGAACCAGCGTGGCAGTTTGCAGAAAAACTTTACCCGCTCATCGGCATCGAGCAGTTTTGCCACCTCTTCTTCTGTTCCTGAGTCGTAGGCAATGTAGTTGAACGGGGTACGATTGTCGGTGCTTTGTACGGTATAGAGGCGGCTGAGGTACTCTTCAATCTCCTCGGCTTCGAAGAGGCGCATTTCGTAGTATTGGCCTTTGATTGGTTCGTATTTGATGCCGTCGATAATCAGTTCGTGCAATGCGCGGTTGATCATTCTGGCGGTTTCGGTCATGAAGGATTGGGGGTTGAGGGTAAAATCTTTCAACCGTCCGGATTGCTTCAGGATTTCAACAAGGGTTCCTCGTGTCAGTTCGGTTTCGCGCTGCAAAAAGGCGAGAATATCCGGCAGCGGCTGCTCGTTATGGACGAGGTGTGTTCTGCTGCTGGTGATTTTTCCGCCCTCAAGACCTGACTCTTTTATTGCAAGATCTCTTTTGGTGATCTCTATCAGCACGGGCTTGATTTCCGCCATGCTGCTCACCTTCCCTGCCGCCAGAGTGACCAGTTCAGCCGTTTTAAACTCTACGGAATACCGGGTTTTCTGGCTGATTTTATCCCAGAGCGCCTTAAAATCATCATTCAGTTTAACCTGCTTGTTGTAGCTCACTTTCTGGCGATCACGCCCATTTTTTACAAAATCACGCGGAAGGAACCGCTCAATACGCCCGATAACCGCATCTTCAAGGCCTGCATATTTTTCCGGCAGGGTAAAGGTGAAGTCGGCTTTGGCGGGGGTGAATGCCGTGGTAATGTCGCCATAGCTGTCAATCAGTCCCTGTTCGGCAACACATTGCCATATTTCATGAGACTCCTCCTGTGTCAGGTAGCCGGTTCCTGCGGTGTTGAGCACCGGCGTAAAGGCGAGTTGAGGAAGACGACCGAATTTGAAGTTGCCGCTTGGGTCGATGGCGGCTTCTATTTCGGACTGCAACCCTTTGGCAAAGTTTTCAAAGGTTTCGTTGGCAATAACGGTGAGGCGGTTGATCTGGTCGTCGTAGACACGGTCACCATCCTGATTCACCGGAAGGCGAAGGCCGCGCCCGATGGTCTGGCGGCGTTCACGGTCGGTGCCCATTTCACGCAGGGTGCAGATCTGGAAGACGTTGGGGTTATCCCATCCCTCCCTCAGGGCTGAGTGGCTGAAAATAAAGCGAAGAGGAACATCAGGCGAAAGAAGGCGCTCTTTGTCTTTCATGATGAGCTCGTAGGTCTCATCATCTTTGGCCGTGCTGCCGCTGGTATCAAGAAGGTCTACGATCTTGCCCTTCTTTCTGTCTGCTGAAAAGTAACCATCATGAACCTCTTCTGCCCGGTAAGGAATGAGCCCGGCGTAGAGTGATTTGCTGCCGATTGCGGTGTAAGCCTCTTCAAACCATTGGGCGATCTTTTCTTTACAGGGGTTGCCATCGTCATCGTAGGATCGGTAGCTTTTGACGTGGTCGATGAAGAAGAGGGAGAGCACTTTAATCCCCTTCCCCTTGAGTTTTTTCTCTTTGGCAAAGTGCGCTTCAACGGTTTGCTCAATCTGGCTTTTGATGCGTTCATCAGCCATGCCGCCGGATTCCTGAAATCGCTCTACAACAATACCGTTCTGAAACTCCACATATTCATTGTCGGATTCAGCATTGATGTTGGTCACCAGATAGCCTTCATAATCGGTGCGGTTGGTCTTGCTTGCAAGGTTGGCGCCATGCTTTATGGTTATCTGCTTTTCTCGGGAGCCGTTGGGCGTGTCTTCAAAAATGGTCACCTTCGCCTGGGGGATTTTGGCTGTTTTTGGCCAGTAGCCAACAGCATCAAGGCGAACAAAGGTCTGGTTGTAGTCCTGAGTGCCTGAAGCATCAATAACCTCAATCTGCTTGACAAGGCGCAGGTCGTAGGCACGAACGGGATCAAGCTGGTAGAGCAGATTCCAGGGGTTGCTGTGGGTTGCCGAATAACGCAGGCAGAAGAGCGGCTGGAGGTTGCGAATCGCTTTCTGTGACTTTTCGGTATTGTCCACGCTTTGGGGCTCGTCGATAATCAGGATCGGCCTGGTGGCCTGAACGTACTCAATAGGGCGTCGGCCCGACATTCTGTCCTGCTCCTGATGAATGACATTGAGCCGTTTTTTCTGCTCATCGGTGAGTGACGCATAATCAACATTCTCTCCTGCATCTTTCTGGAAGGCCTGAATGTTGATGACCATGATCTGGATTTCATTATTCACGGCAAACTGGCGAACCCTGCTCAGATCCTTTGACTGGTAGACGAAGTGATCGAAGGCGACGTTGTTGTAGAGCCCCCGAAAGTGGTCGCGCATCAGCTTGATGGAGCTGGTTACTCCTTCGCGGATGGCTACTGAAGGCACCACAATGATGAACTTCTTGAACCCGTAAAGCTTGTTCAGCTCAAAGATGGAGCGCAGATAGACATAGGTTTTGCCTGTTCCGGTCTCCATTTCAACGGAGAAGTTGGGAAAGTCGTAGGCGGCACCCTCTTCCTGAAGCAGCCGCGATTTCGGGACAGTGTTGCGTGATTGAACAGCGTGCAGGTTTTGCAATATCAGCTCCCCTGAAAGTGCCAGGTCGTTGCCGATGCCGAGGTCGTTGTACATGCTGCCCCCTTTGCCGAAATCGATTTGAAAGCCGGAGCTGCGGGCGGGCTGGCCTTCGAACAGATCGGTGACACTTTTTATGGCTTCGAGCTGGTAGCTGAGGGTTGAATCGAATTTCAGTTTCATAATTCTTCCTGAATGGCATTCAAGAGCCTTAGTTTCAGCTCTTCGTTTTCATCATAGCTCTCATTGATAACAGCCTCAATAAGGTCACGGAAAAACTCTTTATCTATTTTACCTGCGGCCAGGTGATAGCTGATGTTTTCCATTTCCTGCATGAAATCCGAGACACAGTACATGTAGCCATTGAATAACAGAAATTGCGCAGAGAGCGTAATGGCAATTCGTTTGTTGCCGTCCTGAAAACAATGGAACTTGTTCGCGCAGAAAAAGAGGTGTGTGATCTTGTCGAGAAAAGTCGGGTAGTAGCCATCGTTCTGGATGTGTTCAAGTACGCTTTCAAGACGGCCCTTGTCGAGCATACCATGCGAACCACCCCCAGACACTTCTACAGTTTTTGCATGGATTTTAACAGCCTGATCTATTGTGATATAAATGAGTTGCATTATTCACGCTCCTTGAGGCGTTTCATGGCATCTTTGGCTTCGACAAGGCGTTGTTCCAGCTCCAGACTCTTTTCGCCGATAAATTTTTCAAATTCATCAACCTTGAGCGGGGACATGTATTCTGTCAACTGATGGTGAAATGCATCACGAAAGGCAAGATCGCGACTGGCCATTTTAACCCTTGCTTTTTCAATCAATGGTTTCCAGTGAGCTTGAGATTCAAACTGCTTAAAAAGAACATCAACCTCAAAAAAGCTGAGTTTTCTGCCCTTTTGCTGAAGCTTCTGCTGAAGGTGATCGGCAAAACCACATTCATAAGATGCAATCAGGTCAAGTATTTCACTGTAAAAAGTATCTCTAACCTTCTCTTTTTCATTCAGTTGAAGAATTTTTCGGTACTCCCTTGCATTCTCTTTAAAAATGCTCACATAAATTTTGTCGGCATACATGGGGTACTTGAAATTCCCCATATCGACGCAGTCCCGCAGTGCATCAGTGAATTGTTTGCGATAGTCCTCTTCCTTAAAGTAGGAGAGAAGAAAATCTTCATCTCGTTGGTTGATATACTTTGTTCCTCCACCAGTCCGGCTGTTGATGGTGTCAATGACAATATCAAGCATGACCAGACGAAGAACACGAGCCTTCTCGCTTTCTGCAATCAGCATTGCCAGATTGAGGAATGCGCGGAAGTCAAAAATTCCCAGCGCAGTTGTTTTGGTAATGAAATCTGTTTCGCTATCACCCCGTTCTTCAAAAGTTAACTTAAAGATCTTCAAAGAGTTACCGCGCAAAACCTCGTAACCGTTTTCCTTGAGTTCCGGCTCGTATTTCGACAGATAATTGTCTATTGTCCTTGGGGTAACTTCAAAAAAAGCGGCTACTTGCTCTTTACGCAGTACTACCTTGCCATTGAATTCGATTCCCGTTATGCCTATGCTTTTCTGGATTTCAGCAACGGCGTAGGGATTGTTGAGGATGTTCTGCCGGTCTATATTGGAAACTGTTAAATCTTTTGCCATGGTAGCGCTCCCTTATACTGTTTTAAAGAGAATCTGGTTGTGCTTTTCCTTCTGCATGTTGTGGGCGTTGAAGGTTTGCACGGCGTTGGCTTTGAGCTGGTCGTTGCCGTGGAAGGCTGAGTCGAGGCAGAGGAACTGCTGGGGGTTGAGCTCAATGACCGCGTCAATCAACTCTTTGGTAACGCTCTTTTCAAGGCAGAGCAGAAGTGCGCCGTCGGAGACGGAGAAAAGCTCTTTTCCGCTGATGTTTTTGGGTTCGATTTTGTCAGTCAGGGTAAATCCGGCTTTGAGGAGGATTTCATAGAGCAGCTCTTCTGGTGTTGCCTTTGCGTCAATATGGTCGATGTGCAGCACGAGCTGATCAAGGATCTGTTCCGTCGAAGCTGAAGGCTCAAGCTTCTGCCACTGGCGGAAGTTGGACTTGTCGAGCTTGAGCACCTTGAAGCCGCGATCCTGCTTGCCAGCATTGTCGAGATCAAGCTTGCCCTCCTCTTCGGTGTTGAGCTTGTTGATGACCCGACGGATGCGCTCCTTGCCGATATCGGCTATGGTTTTATAGCCAGCCTTGAAGGCTTCGCTCTCAGGCGCGCAGGGTTCAGGGAGCTGGACAAGAATGAACTTGCGATTGCCGTTGTCCTGCCGGTTCAGATCGAGTACGGAGTGGGCTGTGGTGGCTGAACCGGCGAAGAAGTCGAGGATGAGGTCAGATTGGAAAAATTTATCGCCAAGAGGAGGTGATAAACTATGATTTGAAGCAGTTGAAAGCTCTTGTATCCTTTTTATCAATCTTACAGGTTTTGGGTTCTCGAATAATCCACTTAAGCTCAATGATTTCAAGTCGTTACTTGCCTCATGATTATGCCCAACATCTTGATAGTGCCATAACGTAATGGGTGTCACACCATCTTTAACTTCTGACAAAAAAGATTTTCTTGACGGAATAGATTGACCATCATCACCAAACCAGATTTCATTATTTTGATCTAATTCAGCTAATCTTGCTCTGGAATATCTTGGGTATGTTCCTACTGGGGGCCTCCAAGTAATTCCATTGTTAAAAGCATATATAAATTCATTTGAAGAACCACTTTTTGCATGAAGAGGAGTGGATTTCCAGACTCCTTTTGGATGGTTGTCTGGGTTAGAATAAGCAGATATCTGCTCTTCATTTCTTTGTTGAAGATTAAGTTTAAAATTGTTTTTCGACTTTGCATAGACAAGAATATGATCATGGTTATCAGAGAAATATTTTGCATCATTGCTTCTGGTGTATTTTTTCTCCCAAATAACATTTGCCACAAAATTCTCCTCCCCGAAAATCTCATCGCACAGCTTCCGCAGATTGCTCACTTCGTTATCATCAATGCTGATAAAGATCACCCCGTCATCACGCAAGAGATTCCTTGCCAGATAGAGCCTTGGGTAGATCATGTTCAGCCACTTGGTGTGGAAGCGCCCCTCATTGGCGGTGTTGGTGCTGAACTTCTTGCCCTCCCCGTCAATCAGCCCGGCATATTCAAGATAGGTCTCAAGGCTTTCGCTGAAGTTATCGGGGTAGATGAACTCTTTGCCGGTGTTGTAGGGCGGGTCGATGTAGATCATCTTGACCTTGCCGTAGTAGCTTGTCTGGAGCAGCTTGAGCACTTCGAGGTTGTCGCCTTCGATAAAGAGGTTTTGGGTTGTGTCGAAATTCACTGACTCCTGACGGCAGGGTTTGAGCGTGGCGGAGCTGAGGGTCTGGATCAGGTGGAGAGCCTCTTTTTTTCCGGGCCACACCATACCGTAGCGCTCACGGCGTGATTCAAAGAGGTCGCTGAAGGTGCCGAGTTCGGCCTTGAGCTTTTCAAAGTCGATGGACTCTGTCAGTTCGCCTTTATCGTTGCGGGTTTCGGTAAAGACGGCTGGAAAGAGCTGTTTCAGCCGGGCGCGGTTTTCGGCGGCTATATCGAGCGTGGTTCCTTTCATCTTTTCGGGCTGGTTCTTTGCCATAGTCTTGATAATATGGTGTTTAGTTCATCGACCAGTGAATGGTGAAGAGGACTCTCTTTTTTCCCTGCACTTCAGACACAAGAGCAGATGAGAGCCTCGTGCACATAGAAATCAGTTATCGCTTGATAGTACCGGAAAATGCCAGTGATAATATAGGCAAGGGTTTTGATATTTGCGGATGCCAAAATTTCATCCCAAGCACTCGATTCATGAAAATTCAATGAAGCTCCCCGCCGCAAGCAGCGGGGTATCTGGTTATAGAAGGAGCTTAACAAACTTCACTGCAAGCGGTGGGGAATTCAACCCTGAGAGATTAAATCGAGATGTAGCGTTTTTTCTTATCACCGTCAGAACAAGGAGAACCGATGACAACCGCAGAGAAAATATATCGTACCGTCAAAGAACTGCCAGAGCCTGTGCACCGTGAAGTTCTTGATTTCGCAGAATTTTTAAAGCACAAAAAAAAGCACCCAAAACTAAACCAGGTAGTCTTGCACAACGTATTCACCAGCGCTTTAAAGATCTGGATGCGGAAACCCTTCCGATTCCACCGCGTCAGTTATCTCGCACACCACCCTTATTTGAAGAGTGATGAGCCGCGCTTTTTTGGTTGATACCAATGTGCTGTCTGAATTAATGCGTTCTCAGCCAGATCAGCAGGTTGTAAGCTGGTTTGATATGCATATTGATGCTGAATGTTATACCTCTTCGATCACAAAAGCCGAAATTTTTCTCGGCATCGCATTACTCCCTGAGGGAATACGTAGAACCCGCCTGACGGCTATTGCTGAAAAAAGTTTTCACATTTTTTTCTACCACAATCGAATCACACCGGCACCTAAGCGGTATGACTTCACCGTGTTCTTTTCTTTTAACCAGTGCATGCCCTGCTATGACGACCGACCAGATGAAACTTCAGCCTTGAAGCAGCCCAAGCAAGGGAACTGACCAGCCTCCAATAAGGAGCAAAATGCTGCCAGCTTGGCTTTCGCCTCAGTTCATTTTTGCTTGGCTCCGACAGGTTCTGTGACCATTCCCGCAGGCAAGGGGAGTACTTTGCTGATCGGCAAGTCCAGCGGGCCGTCCAACGTTTCCAGTTGGCGGGAGCAAAGCCAGAGATCGCCGTGTTTCACAAGCTGAAATTCGACCTTCGCCGAGGACATCGGAAACCAATTCGCCCGGTGGATCGCGGTACAGGTGAGGATTTGGATCAGGATGCTGGCGGAGTTCGGCGATTGCTCGATGAAGTAGAGTGGCGAGATGATGTGTCGGCGTGCGATCCCGTCGGCGTTGAGGTTTTCGAACCGCTTAGCCATCATTTGGCTAAAATTGTCGCGCCCCTCGATCTTGATGGGGTTCAACCCCGGCAAGCGGTATTCGACCGAGAATTCCGGAGTAAGATTGGAGATCATCTGCTTCAGGTTCTTCTCGTCCAGCCCGTTGGTCATAGCCATGATCACGTTCGTGATCGCGAAACGATCGTTGGCGTTGAATTTGGTGTGCCCGGCCTGCATGGAGTTGTCGGTGGCCTGGTTTGCATTTGCTGTCGCAGATGCGGTATCCAAACCAGCTTGAAGGAACACGACGCATGCAAGTAAGCAGAAGATTCGATGAATACGTGTTGTGCCGATAGCTTTTATCAAACGCATGTTGTCTCCTTGGTTTTTGCGCTCTAACATTGTTTAGACTGATCAATCTAATTCGGAAAGAGCGTAAAGTACATTTTTTTTTAACAGATGCCGCAAACGGCCAATTTTACGCATTAAAACAAGGAATAAAAAAGTTTTTTAGTAAATACGGTTGGAAAAAGCTGTTTCAGCCCGATAGTCGACGAGGTCGAGGCTCTGGGTTCTGTCGGCAGGGACGGCGGTGTGATGCATGAACACAAGAAAATCCTTTTTCAATTTCTCATTACCTTGCGAGTGTGGTATAATAACAAACGCGACTCATTGAATACTGAAAGTTTTTGTCAATGCTCACGCTCAACAACGGTATATAACAACTGCTATTTCTTTATAATAAAAGGGTTATAATGAAATAGTACAGTCATAATATCATGAAATATTCAGAAGCAAGGCAGGGAAGAGTCTTTGTGATACGCCTGGAAGATGGCGAAATTGTCCATCAGGTGATTGAGCAGTTTGTTCAGGATCATAACATTGAACGCGCCTCACTGATCGCGGTCGGTGGGGCTGACAAGGGGAGCATTCTGGTGACTGGCCCCGAAGAGAGCCGCACATTCCCAATCAACCCAATGACCCACGAACTGTACGATGCCCATGAAATCACAGGCACCGGTACAATTTTTCCGGATGATAACGGGAATCCTGTACTTCATGGCCATTTTGCCTGTGGCAGGGAGGAGAGTACGGTAACCGGCTGTATCCGCACAGGGGTAAAGGTGTGGCAAGTCATGGAGATCATCCTGACAGAATTGCTGGAGAACACCGCAAGCCGTCAGTTTGATCCCCTCACCGGCTTCAAACTGCTGATACCCTGAGCGGCTGCCTTACCGCCCTCTTCCGGGCCTTTCAGACCACCGTTTTACCATGTTGGCCGCCGGTGGTTTGGGCCCGGGATGGCCCGAGTTCCCTCTCCCCTGCTGCTTGGGTGCCTTGACCGGATTGTGATCCATCAAGGGAAAAGAGTGATCATCAATAACCGGAATTTTTTTGGCAATCAGTTTTTCAATATCGCGCAGATACTCCTTCTCTTCAGCATCGCAAAATGAGAGCGCTGTCCCTTTTGCTCCGGCTCTGCCAGTACGACCAATACGATGAACATAGGTCTCGGAGATATTGGGCATCTCATAGTTGATCACATACTCAAGATCATCGACATCAATGCCTCGAGCCGCAATATCGGTCGCAACAAGAATCCTTGTTGACTGCGACTTGAAATTGGAAAGAGCACGCTGGCGGGCATTCTGCGCCTTGTTGCCATGTATTGCCTCCGCCTTGATATGGTGCCTCTCCAGCAATTTTACCACTTTATCGGCACCATGCTTTGTACGGGTAAAGACCAGGGCCGTCTTGATGCTTTTGTCTTGCAGAATATCAACCAGAAGAGCACTTTTATTGCCCTTGTCCACAAAGTAGATTGATTGATTGATAATATCCACTGTTGAGGAGACCGGTGTCACCGAAACCTTTGATGGATTGTGCAGAATGGTGGCGGCAAGCTTGACAATTTCAGGCGGCATGGTGGCTGAAAAGAAGAGTGACTGCCGCTTTTTTGGCACCAGGGCCAGTATCTTTTTGACATCATGAATAAAGCCCATATCAAGCATGCGGTCAGCTTCATCCAGCACCAGAATCTCGACATCACGCAGATTCAGAAACCCCTGATTGAGCAAATCAAGCAACCGTCCCGGAGTGGCAATCAAAATATCAACACCTTTTATCAGCGTTGCTGTCTGGGGGTTCTGGTTAACTCCGCCAAAAATGACCGTATTGGTCAATCCTGTATGGCGGCCGTACGCCTTAAAACTCTCTCCTATCTGAATGGCCAGCTCTCTTGTTGGGGTAACAATCAAACTCCGTATTTTTCTTTTTCTGTCATAGACCTTATTGGCTCCGAGCAACTGCAGGATCGGAATGGCAAAGGCCGCCGTCTTTCCAGTTCCCGTCTGGGCACAACCAAGCAGGTCAGTGCCTTGTAAAATAATGGGTATCGCTTCTGCCTGAATCGGGGTCGGGGTGGTATAGCCCTCTTCCTGCAGCGCCTTCAAGATTGGTTCAATGATGTTAAGTGACTCGAATTGCATATTGTCTTGTAAAATTATTGGACAAAAGGGTAAAAAGGATAATCAGTCAGGGCTTACCCGAAACCCATGCTGGCACATATTTCCATGCGCTCTTCATTTCGCGATTATGAATCCGCCACAGGGGATCATGTTGATGGACAAGTGCCCAAAAGGAGCGGGAGTGGTTGAGATGAACCGTATGGCAAAGCTCATGGACCATAATGTGACGAATAAGATAGTCCGGCAAAAAGAGCAGCTTGGTGTTCAGCGTTATCACGTGCGCAACGGTACAACTCCCCCATCGGGAGTGCTGGAGGCGCACCTTGACATCAGCGTAGTCAAAATCAAGGGATGCAGCAAGTGTTTCAAACGAGGGAAGCAGAAGCAGCCCTGCCCGATGCTTCAACCAGGAGAAGAGAAGTTTGCGGCACAGTTCAACATTGGCAACATCACCGGAGAGCAGCAGGCTGGTTGGGGAGAGTTCCTCAATATCACCCTTGGCAATCGCGGTCGTCTGCTGGAACTCCAGCTCCCACTCCTCATCAAAATGGGGAAAGAGTACCTTGCGGGGCCATCCATTGCCTGTCGCAGGAGGAGGCTCCAGCCGATGCGCATCAAGCTTCTTCGTCGTCTTTCGGATCCACTCCTCATGACGGAGAAGAAGCGCCGGTACCTCCTTTTTGGGAAAGCCTTCAGGCAACACCACAAGAAGTCCTTCATGCGGTGTCATCTTCAGTCGGGCATACTTTGACCTCGGGCTCACCTGCACGGTATAGGGCGGAGGAAATATCTCCTCGTCGCGACTATGAGACAAAATACTCCTCAACCAAGCGCACTCTGTAAATCTGCAACAAGATCGTTGCCATCCTCAATACCTACTGAAAGCCTGATAATCGTATCAGTAATTCCTGCCGCTTCACGATGCTCTTTATCCATCGAAGCATGGCTCATGGTTGCCGGATGCTCAATCAGTGACTCAACACCGCCAAGACTTTCGGCAAGCGCAAAGAGCTTCGTGCCCGTGAGCACGCGATTGACATCCTCCAGCGTACCATCAAGCTCGAAAGAGACCATGCCGCCAAAACTCTTCTGCTGCTTTTTGGCAAGCTCATGCTGGGGATGGTTGGCGAGACCAGGATAAAAAACTCGCATTACCTTTGGATGCTGCTCCAAAAACTGTGCCACAGCCAGTGCATTGCGCTCATGTTCCCTCATGCGAACCACCAGCGTCTTGATTCCGCGAAGCACCAGCCAGCAATCAAACGGCTGGGCACAGGTGCCAAGCGCATTAACCGTAAATTTCAGCTTCGCATCAAGTTCTTCACTGTTCGACAGCACGGCACCACCAACCACATCGGAGTGGCCATTCAGGTACTTGGTTGTCGAATGAACCACAATATCAGCTCCGAGTTCAAAAGGCTTCTGCCCGAAAGGAGAAAGAAAAGTGTTATCAACAATAGTCAAAAGGCCACGCTCCCTGGCCAGCGCTGAGACGGCAGCAATATCTATCAAATTCAGCAACGGATTAGACGGGGTCTCAACCCAGACCGCTTTTGTGCGCCCATTGACAAAAGGAAGAATATCTACCGCCTCCTGCATATTCATAAAATGCACCTTGATACCAAAATGCTCCTCAACAGTCTTCATCAATCTGGAGGTGCCACCATAGCAGTCGTCTGTGCAAATAATCTCATCACCGGAATGGAAAATGCTCAAAGTCGAAGTAATCGCAGCCATGCCTGTGGTGACGGCAACGGCAGAAGAACACCCTTCAAGGACGCAGAGATTATCTTCAAGCGCCTTGCGGGTGGGATTGCCGCTTCTGGTGTAGTCAAATCCCCGATGTTTGCCAATGCCCTCAAACACAAAGGTTGACGACTGATAAATCGGGGTCATAATGGCACCGTAAGCCTTGTCGGGGCCTACACCTGCATGAATCGTGTCGGTCTGAAAACTCATAAACAGCTCGTCTGGAAAAATGAAAGATATAATACAATAATTTTATTACGGAATCAATTACTAAGGATCGCTTATTCCTGCGCAATCACGACGGGTTATTCCAAGAGGCAAATAATTATAATCCTGTCATTTCGAGCATCACCGAGAAAGCTTGCTTATGGCGCTATAAGATTTCTCCTCACTTCGTTCGTCGAAATGACAAGGTGATACTCTAATCCTCGTCAATCGCAGCTTTTTTAATCGGTGCGTAAATGTACTTGTTCATAGACTCTTTCAGTGCCCCGATCTGTTCGGCGATGCCACGATACTCCTTGAGCAGGTTTTCTGAAAAGCGTTGCATTGCATCTGTCATCAGCTTCTGAAGAGTGGCATTATCCTCCCTGTCTTTTTCGGTAAGTGCAAAAGAGAGGTCGGTATAGGCGCTTTTCTCAAAGGCAGCCTGTTTGAACTCAATCGCCTTCAGGCGCATCTGGATGTCGATAAGCCTCGGCATAGGTTCGTTGATGATGGGATAGTAAGTCTTGCGCAACATCATGACCGCCCCCATGAGCTGTTGCTCCAACTCTTTATCCCGAAGGTAGATCCCCACCTTCACAACAGCAATTTTAACATCCAGATAGAGCGTCTTGTCCTCTTTGTACAGCAATGCAATATCGCTTGCGGAAGGCGCACTCATCGTGTAGTCAAAAACCATTGTCTGAAGAAAGTCTTCCCACTTCTCCACGGCTACCCGGAAGGCGACAAGCTCTCCCCGCTCCTCCTGCCGAATCTCAGACTTGATCTGTAATGATGCCTTGGCAATCTCCTCAAACCGCCCGGCAATTCCCTCTATCCGCTTTTCAAGAAAAATCTTCAATAAATACAAGCCGAAGGCAACAACGACGATCACTGTCGATGTGCTTTGAAAAAACGATAGCAACTCTTTCGGATTCATCGGCACACTCCCTGTTGATTGATTTATTTTCTCCTCGTTTGATGCTCCTGTTTTCGACAGAAGGACAACGAAAAACTCTTACAATGTATTTTGGTCGCCCTCAGTTTTGCATGTCTTACCCCGAATAAAGTTCATTTTCTCGCCTCCTCCTGCTGAGCCTCCCGAGAACATCAGAACTCATAATTCAGAGCAACAGTAAAGCCGGTTTGCCTGTAGTCAGCCTCTATCTGACGGGAATAGTCGGCATGAACAAGCAACCCTTTGGTGGCCGTTATTTTAAGACCAACAGTACCGGTGAGAAAATGTGCGTCGCTCGGAGAAGATAAGACTGTAACAGTGTCTTCCCTGCCGTTCATGGAAGCGGTTACGGTCTGTGAGTCGAGGCGTTTTGCATAAGTCCAATCAATAAGCATATACGGGGTGATTTTTTGCTGTTTATTCAATTGGAACTCTCTTTCGATCAGCAGATCTGCTCGGCAGTGATATGTTTTTCCATAAGAAGCACTTACCGCCCAGTCGAGACTTTCTGCTCCGGTTTCATTAAATCCATTTCTTGACTGATATAAATAGCCGAGGCCAAAGCTGGGAAGAAGTTTCAGGGGGCCTGCATAGATCAAAACACCACTTCGCAGAGCTATATCAGCATCCCATTCTTTTTGAGTCGCCCTTGCTGTTCTTGATAGAGCTGTGAGCGGCGAAAGTTTTTGGCCATGCGCAGACGGAAGGTAGAGTGTGTCGATATTGATGTTCCGCAAGGTATTGCCATCCGCTGAACCGACACTGACAACGGCCTGCAAAAATGCATGATCAAGATAAAATGCGGAGTATGCCGCTGCGCGATAGTAGTTTGTAACTGCCTCTCCTCCACGGTCATACCAGTCAACAGTTCCTTGCATCCGTGCGAGGGAAAAGCCTGATACTGTCTTTTCAGAACTTTTTTTATCGAACCCGATAATAATTCCGTTTATATCACCATCAAACCCTGAAGCAGGATATTTTTGAAACGTCCTGGTGGTTTGTGCCCATAAACCTGATGTCGATTTGCTCACTACCAAACGGTCAATACGGTCATCAATGGCCTGATGTTGCATGGCTACAACATGGTAGCCGGATGTAGCAAGATTGTCAAAGCGTTGGGGAGAGATACTGTTGAGTGCACTGTTGAACAACTCTTGACTGACCGGATTGCAGAGCACGTCAAGCCCATACGCCTCGTTACAAAAACAGGCCAATTGCTCTTGACAGACAAATAATTCCGGAGTAGCCTTAAGCATTTTGGTAAAAAACTGCGAAATTCGTCCAGCATCCTCTTCATATTCACGATTCACCCGAAACAGAGAATGGTACTGCCTGCTAACCCCTCTGTGGGTCAAGAAAATTCAAAATACAGTGAGTAAATGCTTTTGGATTTTCGACATGGAGAGCATGAGCAGCATTTTCGATAACAGAAAAAATCGATCCCGAAATCGAATTGAACAATTTCCTGCTCTCTTCAGGGGGAAACAGGAGATCCTCTTTGCCGCAAATTATCAATGTCTTCGATGTGATACCAGGCAAACGTTCAAGACAGCTCCACTCTTGAATGGCATTGACCTGTTTTTTAAACGCAATGATGCTTTGCGGATAAGGATATTCAACGGCCAATCGAACAGCATCATTCAATGCTTTTTCGTCTTTGAAAAAACGTTCAGAAAAAATCCAGTAGAAGAGATTTCTGAACCAATACTCTAAATCCATGCCTGACTCAAGGTAAGAGACCCAATCAAGAAAAAGAGCGTTGTTTCTTTCGGAATTGTAAGCAGATGTCCCCGCCAAAATCAGGCTGGAAACATAGTCAGGGTAGCGAATTGCACAATCCAGCGCCACAAAGCCTCCCATTGAATGCCCAAGCAGAGTAACAGACGACAATCCTAAATACTTGACAAGCGCAATACAATCGTCGGCAATGTGCTGAATGCTTGTCTCGATATACTGAGGTTCAGTTCTTCCAGAACCCCTGTTATCGCAAAGAATAACACGATAAGAGCGAGAGAGATCATTGAGTATCGGCTGCCAGCTTTGAGAGTCACTGGCCAGGCCAGCAATGAGCATCAGCGGTGCGCCTTCCCCATGAATTTCGTAATAAAGATCAACGCCATTAACAAGAATATTCGGCATCTTTTGATCGTCTCCAAGGATGAACAGGTTTCAACTTCACCGGGTTTTGGTGAATATACTCAATCACAGTATGCAGATGCTCTTCATTGCGAATAATCTTCAATTTTAAGGCTTGCAATAATTTTCTTCCTGTCATCAGGCTGTAAGAGTTACCTTCCATAAACAGGAGAGCTGCCAAGTCGATATGCCTCAGCACAAAAAGCAACTAATTTATCGTGACAGACCAGTAACTCCGGAGTTGCCTTGAACATTTCAGAAAAGAATTGTGTAAGTCGTCCCCCATCCTCTTCATATTCATGATTCACAGAATTTCGTATTTCCCGAATCATCTTCCAGCGCTCTACTGATTCTAACACACCCAACTTTTCCATAAAAGCCAGTACAGAACCAAAGCGTTCCGCGTTAACTTCTTCCTCAATAGCCACAGCTCTCATGGTCTTGCCCAGATGCTCCTGAAATTCACTGAACCTGACACGAAAAGCAGCAAGCATTTCGTGCTGATCCATGCTCATGACCTGCCAATTCGTAACAGGGAAAATTTCACTGCACCTGTCAAAAGAGTGCACAAGATACTGGCGCATACGCTGCAAATGATTCAACTGCCTTGCTATGAGTCGCAAATGCTCCGTCATAATTGAACCCCCTGCTTTTTTGCGATTTTATAAATTGGCTTATCCTTGACATGGTCATTGACGACCAAATCAACATGCAGATCCAGACTCTCTTCGATAGCCATTTTGCACCGCAATTCTGCCATCAGGTTATTGCTCTGTCTCGTCTCGATATATAAATCCACATCACCGCCTCGACGTGTATCGTCAACACGCGAGCCAAACAGCCAGACCTTCGCATCATCACCGAAGTTCTGCAGGGTTGCCTGAAGTATGCATTGCTGCTGCACCGCGCTGAGTCTCATTGAGTGTTTCCTCGTCCTTTTACATGTACCAACATGGACAATCTCGCAGTATAGGCAAAACAGAGCTGTTTGTCAACCAGCATGAGTCACAGGGAACCCTTCTGTAGAGTTGAACGGTATTGAAGTAAAAAGCTGTGGTGACAGTTACCAAAAAAGCTTATCACTCCAATATCCTGTTTTTTTCAGCATATTTATTTTTCAATTTTATGTACTGAACGGCAACAATAATTAGCGAAAACAGATAACAGGACAACCCACTGATAATCCCCCACAGAAGAGCCGAAATAGTGATGGCTTTGTTCGACTCTCTCTTCAATTCGGCTTTTGACACAGTCATTGACTCTCCTGTGGGGACATTGAGAACTCTTTGCTTAACCACCGGGTTAACATTTTGCTGCATTCGATCCGTTTGTGAAACAACGACATAAAGAGTGTTCTGTTCTCTCTCTTGACCAATGGAGGGCAGCCAATTAATCACTGCTTTAAACTCAGGATCCATACGATCCCTTACCCATTTCAATTGTGATACTGCGATAAAAAGCACTATGGCTGTGACCGCCATTCTCCATGACCAACGCCAGGCAAAAGGCCACCATGTCCTCCATGCCCACACATCCCCTTTCTTCCGGAATGAGAGACGACTATTTTCGTCTGTATCACCAGGCTCTCCCTCGCTCTGTGTAACGAGTATTCTTCTCCACTCAACAGCGGAAAAAATCAGTCTTAAAAAAATTCCGGGAGCAAGTATCTTTTTAAAGAATAAGATAAATGACGACTGCTGAACCCCCTTAAACTGAGTTTTTTCCTTGTAATAGGTTAAAAAGGCGGGCATAATCCACGATGAAAAAGCAAAGAGAAACAATAGGATCATGTTTATTGTTTCACCCAAAAACAAAGCACGCATGCCAAGGGCAATAATTACTCCGGTAATAAGGGATGCGAGAAAGGGTATACGGAAATAGGCCCATACCATCCCCTGAATGCGTGCTTTTTTGCCGTTCACGAACTCACTGCGGACAAAAAAGGTGGATGTACCCAACTCCCCGCCTTCGAGTGGTTTTCTGTCAAGAATTTCGCGAAGTATCCCCCTGAACAACTCCCCGTCCTGCCAATACATGATATGGGCAACACCTGGTACGGCATAGCGCCGATACACAACGTCACGTCTTGCCGTATCGGCTGTACTGAATATCTTTCGATACATGCTCGTCCGCCGGGTCAGATCGAGGTGGTGACCGACAGGGTCCTGCTCATCACAGAAATTGTAATGATTTATTGTTCTGCAATTGAGTGATTCAGGAAAATCAAATTGGCATTCGCACGGCAAATGCCATCTTGCCGGTGTTTTGTACCCTTTGATATTCAGGCCAAGATGCAGGTAGTTTTGATGCCACATCGCCACATACTTGTCGATAGGGGCACCAAAAGTGATATAATTTTTTACCTGCTTACGCCAAAGAAGAAGTGGAATTCCGTTTGGGGTAAATCCATGAAACTGAGGCGGTTCAGCAAAAAAATCTTGACTCATCAATTCAGAAGCACAGTAGAGAGAATTGTTGGCAATGATCTGAGGAAGATCGAGGATTTTATAAAAGAGGAGATAATAGAGAAAAAAAGAGGGGCTGCGGTGCTTCTTGGTGAAATAACCGTTCTTGTAAAGGTT
>CAJEXQ010000004.1 GCA_903994635.1 uncultured Chlorobiaceae bacterium | reverse complement strand
TTACACCACTTCGCCGACCCAGCAGCATTTGCCATGCGGTTTCATGGCCGCAGGGATTTACCGATTCAGGCAATGGCGGAACAGCTTGCCTGCCGCCAGAAGGCTGTAAAAAAACTACCAACGCTTTCGCAGCACAACATGCTCTATACGCCATTGGCGCTTGAGCAATCCTCCGGGGAACGCACTGCGGCTTACAAGGTTTCGCTTATGTCGGGCAAGAGGGCGCTCGATTTGACGGGCGGGCTTGGTGTAGACTCAATGTTTCTGGCTCGGACGTTTCAGGAGGCGGTTTACTGCGAGCGTGATCCGCTGCTATGCGCAGTGGTTGAGCATAACCTGAAGGTGAGCGGAATTGCCAATGTTCAGGTAAGGAACGGCGAAAGCATCAGCCTGCTTGCGGCGTACCCGGATGACTTTTTTGACTGGATTTTTGTTGATCCTGCCCGCAGTGAGGAGGGGCGTCGCTCCATAGCGCTGGAGGCGGCCAGTCCGGATGTTGTTGCCTCTCATGATCTGCTGCTTTGTCATGCGCAGCGGGTCTGCATCAAGGCATCTCCAGCTCTCGAAATCAGTGGGCTGAAAAAGCTGTTGCCCGCTCTGCACACGATTGTTGTGGTGTCGGTTGACCGTCAATGCAAGGAGATTCTGCTGCTGCTTGAGCGTGCGTACCCCTCTGTAGCCTCCTCCGGTTTTGCATGTTCTCCATCTTATCACTCGATTGACCTCACAAAAGCGATAAGCGGTTTATAATCCCCGGCATCTGCTGCTCTTATCGCCTTGAGATAAGCACTTCTGCTTTCTCCTTCAGTAGTAACACTGCCTGCACCCCAATTAAATACAGGTTTCTTGAGAACTTTTTCAATGATAATATCTGCCATCAATCGGCTATGCCGGCCGTTTCCATTCGGAAAGCAATGAATACTCACAATACGGTGTTTGAAGCGAACGGCGATTTCATCAGGATTGTAGGTGTTATGATCAACCCAATAGGTCACATCATCCAGCAGCTTCTTTAATTCTGTTCCTATCTGCCATTTATCAACACCGAGGTTTATATTGGTTTTTCTAAACTGGCCAGCCCATCGCCAAACATTACCGTACATCCGTTTATGCACATTCTTGACAAAGCGTTCGGTAAAGATTTCTCCATGTGTAAAATTTCGCATTAACGTCCACTGGACAGCCGCTTCAATATTCTGCTGTTCAAACTCGTCTAATTCTGCTCTCGTGGCAATGGCAGGTATAAGTAACCCCTCTTTTTCATCGTCATCGATTGGAGTCTGACCAGCTCTGTACTCCAGCTCTAATCCCATAAGATTTTAGGCATTTCGTTTTTAAGCTCCTCAGTTTTCTCTTGAATCGCTTTTGAAATGCGCTGCCTGGAATTTTCCTGATCTTCCAGTTTCATGGTGTTTGAAGTCCGCAGGACGATGGTTGCCGCTAATTGAGACGCCTTTTTTTCAATCAATGCGTCAAGGGACCCATCATTGGGCACAAAACCATAGACCAAACGCATATCCAATGCCTTGCCCAATTCGGATAGTGCTTTTATCGTGATGGCACCCTCTTTTTCCCGTTTTTCAATATCCTGTATACTTTGTTTCGTGATCGATAATTTCTTGCCCAACTGCAGCATCGACATGCCAAGAGCCGTACGAATGGCTTTTATCCAACCCGTCGGAGGTATGGCTACCTCCTTCAATAAGGCAAATGCCGCCATTTTATTGTTCAATTGCTGTAGTTGCAGTGTTCTTTTGCTCATAACGTCAGCATATAGTTTGTCTGTGATTGGGTAATAGTAAGTCTATAGATTGCCATAATAAGCTGTAGAGCGTGCCCGGTTTCAAGTATCCGGCCATTATCAAGGCGAGGCTTTCGGCGGTGCTTGCGCGGGACGCTGACCTCCAGTTTGTGAACAAGAGCGTTGATTATCTCACCGGTGACCGCAAAATTGAGGCCTTCCCCGGCAGGACGTTCCGCGTGGTTGAGTGCATTCCCTGGAAGCCGAAAAGCTTCAGGGCTTTTTTGAAGCGTCATGCCATTGCAGGTGCAAGCATCCAGCGACGCGATTTTCCTCTTTCGGCGGAAGAGCTTCGGAAAAAATATCGGCGCCGCTCCTTCCGGGTAAGGCTGGCGCAAATTAGAGACTTTTGTGATTGTTGATGAAGCTGAAGGCCGTTTATGACGCGTATTTGCTGAGACCTGTTTTCCTGGACAGTTGGTGGATGCTGTGCTTTTATTTTGTTGCCGGGGAAGCTTTTTTTATAGCAGATTGTTCCTGTTCTGTTTGTGTTTTTTAAAAGTATTGAGTTTTACGTAATTTGTATGACGCATGACCCGTTCTGAATTCCAAAACTTGCAGAATCCCGATATTCAGGCTCAGCTTGTATTACATCGTGACGACGATCCGGCAGCTTTTGCCATGCAGTTTCATGGCCGCACGGAGTTGCCGATTCGGGCGATGGCGGAGCAGCTTGCCTGCCGCCAGAAGGCTGTAAAAAAACTACCAACGCTTTCGCAGCACAACATGCTCTATACGCCATTGGCGCTTGAGTAATCCTCCGGGGAGCGCACTGCGGCTTACAAGGCTTCGCTTATGTCGGGCAAGAGGGCGCTCGATTTGAGCGGCGGTCTTGGTGTCGATACAATGTTTCTTGCACGGACGTTTCAGGAGGTGGTTTACTGCGAGCGTGATTCTCTGCTTTGTGCCGTGGTTGAGCATAACCTGAAGGTGAGCGGAGTTGCCAATGTTCAGGTAAAAAACGGCGAAAGCATCAGCCTGCTTGCGGAGTACCCGGACGACTCGTTTGACTGGATTTTTGTTGATCCAGCCCGCCGTGAGGAGGGGCATCGCTCCATAGCGCTGGAGGCGGCAAGTCCGGATGTTGTGGCCTCTCATGATCTTCTGCTCCGTCATGCAGAGAGGGTTTGCATCAAGGCCTCTCCGGCACTTGAAATCAGCGGGCTGAAAAAGCTGTTACCTGCTCTGCACACGATTATTGTGGTGTCGGTTGATCGTGAATGCAAGGAGATTTTGCTGTTGCTTGAGCGCGCGTATCCCTCGGATGGGCCCGTGCAGGTAAAAGCGGTCTGCCTGAACGCTGATTCGGAGGAGATAACTGAAGTTGTAGGGAGTAGTGATGCGCCGAGAGTGGTTGGTACGGCGGTGAATGAGTATCTCTATGAGCCTGATCCGGCCATTATCAAGGCGAGGCTTTCGGCGGTGCTTGCGAGGGATTCTGGCCTCCAGTTTGTGAACAAGAGCGTTGATTATCTCACCGCTGACCGCAAAATTGAGGCCTTCCCTGGCAGGAGTTTCCGGGTGGTTGAGTGCGTTCCGTACAAGCCGAAAAGCTTCAGGGCTTTTCTGGAGCGTCACGCCATTGCAGGGGCAAGCATCCAACGGCGCGATTTCCCCCTTTCGGCGGAGGAGCTTCGGAAAAAATACCGGCTTCTTGAGAACGAGAGGGCCTTTCTTTTTTTTACCAGGGATGCAATGGGCCATCCTCTCTGCATCTACGTGCTCAGATGTTTCCCTGGAGACGAAGCAGCTCCTTTTGTGCCAGACCGAAGCGCAGCCCCTGAATGCTGACACGAATCTCTCCGACACCAAGCAGGCGCATGAACTGGTGCAGAATCAGGGTGCCCATGGTAATAACGTCGGCGCGCCCGTCGGGAATGCCGAGTTCGATGATCTCCTCAAGGGTGCTCACCTTAAGCTTTTCGAGAAAGGCGTGCACATCCTGATACTGGAGCGGATAGTTGTGTACCTTCAAGGCATCGAAGTGTTTCAAGCCCTGGCTCACCTGCGCAATGGTGGTCACTGTTCCGGCAACACCGTAGGCCCGTTCACGTCCGGCAAAAAAAGGGATAATATTCGAGGTAAAAAGTTGGTCGACGTGCGCTTTGGCAGCGGCGAACTCCTCTTGAGAGGGCGGGAGTGTTGAAAAGAATCGTTCCGTCAGCCTCACCGAACCGATGTCGATACTGACGCTCTCTTCTATAGCTTCAAGCGAGCCCATGGAGATTTCGGTACTACCTCCTCCGATGTCTATAACGGTGAAAAGCTCCGGCAGATCGCTCATTCCTGCAACAGCGCCGCAAAAGGTGAGTTCTGCCTCCTCGTGGCCTGCGATGCATTTAATGGAAACTCCTGCTGCACGCTCCACAGCATCAATAATCTCGGTGCGGTTTTTGGCATCTCTCAGGGCGCTTGTGCCTGCGGCAATGATGGTTTCGGAGTTATGCGCATCGCTTATCCCGCAATAATCAGCCATGCAGTCGATGAGCCGTTGAAGGGCTGCAGTATCGATAATTTTCTCCGCATCAACATTTTTTCCCAATCGCAGAATGGTCTGTTTATGGAAAACCGGCA
Organism: uncultured Chlorobiaceae bacterium; assembly: GCA_903994635.1. GTDB lineage: Bacteria > Bacteroidota > Chlorobiia > Chlorobiales > Chlorobiaceae > Chlorobium. Next base: position 118,345 of record CAJEXQ010000004.1, on the reverse strand, counting down.
CGATGCTGCCACTCTCCGGTTCAAGGTCGGCTATCAGCAGCAGGGCGGTGTTGGTGCCGATATCAATACAGGAGACTCTCTTTTTCATAGCGGTCGGATATAAGCTGAAAGCCATTCGTCTTCATAAATAGTCGTTACCATCTCGTAGCCAAGCTGTTTGCTGAGTTTTTTCAGCCATGGTTCATCATAGACCAGCACGCCGGAGAGGAGTACCGGGGCGGCAGGAGCGTATTTGCGAATTGCCGGAAGAATGCGGTCGATAACGTTTTTGTTGATGTTGGCCAGAATCAGGTTGTATCCCTCTTTCAGGTTTACGACAAGATCCTCTTCAGCATCAAGGAGTTTGATGTGAATATCCGGCGCGTTGTTCTCTTCGATATTCTCAGCCGCGTTTTCCGCCGCCCATGAGTTGTTGTCGAAAGCGAGGATGGGCAGATTGTTGCCGAGCTTGCGGGCGGCAATGGCAAGAACGCCGGTGCCGGTGCCGATATCCATGATTTTCTTCTCTTTCAGGTCGAGCTGCTCCATTTGACGCAGCATCAGGCGCGTTGTGGCATGGTAGCCGGTACCGAAGGACATCTTCGGATTGATTTCGATCACAATCTGACCAGGTTTTCCCTGGGTGCCCTTGTTTTTTTGCACAATCAGTAGCCGGTCGGATATTTCGATCGGTTCCAGGGTTGCCTCCCACTCCTCATTCCAGTTCCTGTCGGCAATCAGGGTTGCCTGATAGTCGGGGACTCTCCCCAGCCTCTCCTGCAACATGGTGCGAATGGCCTGCTCTTTTTCTGCCGTCCATTCGGTTTCAGGCAGATAGGCGAGCAGTTGGTGATCCTCTTCAAGAAAAGATTCTATCCCCTCTCCAGCAAGCAGGGCAATGCAGAGCTCGTGAAGGTCGGCTTCAAGGTCAAAGGCCAGTTCAATGTAATTGTTCAATCCGGGTTGGGACATAGAAGTTTATAAATTCGACGGTCAGAATCATCAATTGTTGAATTCTACCGACATACCACCACTACGGGGCTTTCCCGTTTATGGGGCAATATAGCCATTTTCGGTGGCAAAGCAGGTCAATCAACCGTTATGATGCGTGATGATGTTGCGTAGTGGCTGCGATAATAGGGATCTGCCATGTTGTCAATTCTGATGCCACTGTTGGCCGCATGGGCAAAGCGGTTCTTGCCAATAAAGATGCCGACATGGTCAATTCTCTGCCCCCCGATACTGAAAAAAACAAGGTCGCCAGGCCACTGTTTATTTTCAGGTATTGCACTACCAAGCGGTGCTTGTTCTCCTGCAGTATGCGGAAGGAGCATCCTGAACTGTTTTTTATAGAGATACTGCACGAAGCCAGAGCAGTCGAAGCCACCGGGGTCACTCCCGCCAGGGCGATAACTGGCACCGATCAGGTCGTCAATTGATGAAATGAGCCTATCAAACGACCGTTCGGATACCTTGAGTGGCAAGGTTTTGATGACGGGCTGGCTACCACCTTCCGCCAGACAGGAGATATGCGTTTTTCTCTTTTTTAAACTATATTTCCACCCTTGGTTCTCTCCTGAACCTCTTCGCAAGATCTGGCAACTGCTCAGGCCAAACAGTGTCAGAGCAATGAGAGTGAGAGTGAGTAGCCGCGACGTTTTGGAGAGTTTCATGAAAAGATATAAATGGCTCTTGATTTCATGGGAAACGACTCAGTAAGCACCTTCTTTTCTGTAAGATACAAACCGTTTAGTATCTACAGCCATCAAAAGAAAGCAACCAGTTTTGCGATGGCCGAAAGGTTTTTCCTGGATAAGATAATAGTTAACTCACAGGTTTAAAAGATATATGGCGGTAATGAAATTCGGCGGGACTTCCGTAGGGACGGCGCGGGCCATGCAGCAGGCTATTTCTATTGTTGCGAGGGAAGAGGAGAAGGGGACTCCGCTTGTGGTGCTGAGTGCATGCAGCGGAATTACCAACAAGCTGGTACATATTGCCGATGCAGCAGGGCGTAGCGCTCTTGATGAGGCGATGTTGCTTGCTGGCCAGGTGCACAGTTTCCATCTCAAGCTGGTTGATGAACTGATCAAAAGTGCTGAACAGAAGGCTGAACTGGCCATAACAATAGAGCAGCTTGCCAGTCGTCTTGAAATGCTGATCAAGGGCGTTGATATTGTTGGCGAACTGACAGAGCGTTCGAGGGATATGTTCTGCTCATTCGGTGAACTCTTTTCAACGACAGTTTTTGCAGCAGCAATGAAGGTGCTGGGGCATAATGTTGCCTGGGTCGATATTCGCACCGTCATGATTACTGACAATAACTTTGGCTTTGCCCGGCCACTTGATGAGCTGTGCGAAGCAAATGTCAACCAGATTATCCGCCCCTTGCTTGCAAAGGGAATAACCGTTGTCACCCAGGGGTATATCGGAGCAACAAAAGATGGCCGTACAACAACACTTGGACGTGGTGGTTCCGACTTTTCGGCAGCCCTTTTCGGGGCATGGCTTGATGAAAGCGCAATACAGATATGGACTGATGTTGATGGTGTCATGACCTGCGATCCGCGCCTTGTGCCCGAAGCGAGGAGCATCAGGGTGATGACATTCTCTGAGGCGGCGGAACTTGCCTATCTCGGCGCCAAGGTTCTGCATCCCGATACCATTGCGCCTGCGGTTCAGAAAAATATTCCGGTCTATGTGCTTAACTCGCTGCATCCCGATGCCAAGGGCACCATCATTACCAATGATCCCGCAAGGCTTTCGGGCATGAGCTACGAGGGACTTGTCAAATCAATTGCGGTGAAAAAGGGGCAGTGCATTATCAATGTACGCTCAAACCGCATGATGGGCCGACACGGGTTTATGAATGAATTATTCGATGTTTTTGCCCGTTACAGCGTGTCGGTGGAGATGATTTCAACCAGTGAGGTCTCGGTGTCGCTCACGGTTGACGACAAGAGTTTCAGTACCGAGCTGATTCAGGATTTGAAAACTATTGGTGATGTTGAAATTGAGCACAATGTTGCCACCATCAGTGTTGTTGGCGATAATCTCCGAATGTCGCGTGGTGTTGCTGGCAGAATTTTCAGTGCATTGAAAGATGTCAATCTCAGGATGATCTCCCAGGGAGCTTCGGAGATCAATGTCGGTGTTGTGGTCGAGGAGCCAGAGGTTGTAACGGCAGTCAATAATCTTCACCGGGAATTTTTCTCGGCGCCGCAAGATCATGCAATTTTTGAAACACCTGCCGGTAACCGGTAGTGGAGCGACGCGGTTAATTGTATCAAAAACAAGAGGTGCCACAAAATGGATTATAAAAAAGCCGGAGTTGATATCAGTGCAGGTGAAGAGTTTGTCCGCATGATCAAACCCCAGGTGCGCCAGACCTTTACACCCGGAGTCATCACCGATATCGGGGCTTTCGGAGGTTTTTTTCTGCCGGATTTCTCGCAGTATAAAAAGCCGGTGCTGGTCAGCAGCATTGACGGGGTCGGCACAAAACTGAAAATTGCCATTGAGCTTGGCCATTACGACACCGTCGGCTCATGCCTGGTGAATCATTGCGTGAACGATATTCTTGTCTGTGGAGCAAAACCGCTTTTTTTCCTTGACTATTATGCTTGCGGTAAACTGACACCCGACATTGCTGCCGCTGTTGTAACCGGCATGGTGAATGCCTGCCGTGAAAATGGGTGTGCGCTTATCGGTGGTGAAACTGCGGAGATGCCTGGCCTCTATCAGGAGAAAGATTTTGACCTGGCGGGCTCTATCGTAGGGGTTGTCGATCATGAAAAAATCATCAACGGCTCTGCTGTCAAAGAAGATGATGTGCTTATCGGGCTCCCTTCGACCGGCCTGCACACCAACGGCTACTCTCTGGCACGCAAAGTGCTTGATGGCAGGATGCACAACACTTTTTCAACTCTTGAAGGAACAGTTGGCGAGGCACTCCTGAAGGTTCATCGCTCCTATCTCTCAGTCATTGAGCCCTTCTTCGGTTCGCCTGATATCAGGGGCCTCTCCCACATTACGGGAGGCGGTCTCATGGGCAACACCATGCGCATGGTACCTAGTGGTTTGACGCTTGATGTTGAGTGGAATTCGTGGCCGGAACCTGCTATTTTCGATATCATCCGCAAGGAGGGGCACGTGCCTGAAGAAGATATGAGAAGGACCTTCAATCTCGGTGTGGGGCTGGTGATGATAGTTGAAAAAAATGCCGTCGAGAAGGTGCTTGCCACCTTAAAATCTCAGGGAGAAAATGCGTACATTGTTGGGAAGGTATCCAGAATTTAATAAGCGGGGGGGGTTATGACGACGTTGTTGGTCATATTGCTGGTGAGCTACCTCATCGGCTCTATTCCTACCAGCCTTATGGCAGGAAAAATGCTCAAGGGGATTGATATCCGCAACTTTGGCAGCGGGAACGCCGGGGGCACCAATGCCTTCAGGGTACTCGGCTGGAAGCCAGGCCTTATTGTTACGCTCATTGATATTGTCAAGGGTGTTGTGGCGGCAGTTGGTGTTGTTGCTTTTTTTCGGCTTCATCCGCTAGGCCAGTTCCCCGACATCAATGAGGTGGCGTTGAGGCTCCTTGCCGGAATGAGCGCTGTCATTGGTCATGTTTTTACCCTTTTTGCTGGCTTCAAGGGAGGCAAGGGGGTGAGTACTGCCGCCGGTATGCTGATCGGCATCGCTCCGGTAAGCATGTTGATGGTTGTCGGCATTTTTCTTCTTACCGTCTATCTTTCACGGCATGTCTCCGTTGCCTCCATGCTTGCGGCAATTGCATTTCCCCTGATTATTGCTGTCCGCAAATATTTTTTCGAGCTTGGCAGCGGTCTTGACTATTACATCAAGTTATTTGGTTCAAAGCTCTTTTTCCATGACAGCCTCGACTATCACCTCATGATATTCGGGCTCATTGTTGCGCTTGCCATTCTCTACACGCACCGGGCCAATATCAGGCGGCTGATCTCTGGCACCGAGAGTCGCGTGACGTTTGGAAAGCATTCGTAACGCCTTGACATCCTGATGAATATTGCTGTACTGGGGGCCGGAAGTTGGGGGACAACTCTTGCTGTGCTGCTTGCAAAAAAAGGTTATCAGGTGTGCTTGTGGGCCCACCGCCCTGAATTTGCAGCAAAGCTTGAAGCTGAACGCGAGAACCGCCGCTACCTCAAGGGAGTTCATTTCCCTGAAACATTGCAGGTTGTTGCCCGTTTGCGTGATCTGGTTTCATGGTCTCAGATGATTGTTACCGCAGTACCCTCCCAGGCCCTCCGTGAAACACTTCTCGGCTTCAGCGATATTGCGCTTGACGACAAAATTTTGGTTAATGTTGCCAAGGGGATTGAAATTGGTACAGGCAAACGCATGTCGGAAGTGTTGCTTGAAGTGCTTCCGGGTCTGCGCGCCTCACAGGTCGTCGCGCTCTATGGTCCAAGCCATGCCGAAGAGGTCTCAAAAGAGCAGCCAACAACGGTTGTCGCCTCCTCTCCTTCGCTCGCTACTGCCGAAAAAGTTCAGGAGGTGTTCCATACCAATATGTTCCGTGTCTACGTCAATACCGACATCATCGGAGTTGAAATAGCTGGCTCAGTGAAAAACATCATCGCCATTGCCGCAGGGATTTCGGACGGTATCGGCTTCGGCGACAATGCCAAGGCGGCCATTATTACCCGAGGACTTGCTGAAATATCAAGACTTTGCATCAAACTGGGTGGCGATGCTGTCACCATTTCCGGTCTTGCCGGGATAGGAGATCTGGTTGTTACCTGTTTAAGCCGCCACAGCCGCAACCGCTCTGTTGGAGAGGAGATTGGCCGTGGCCGTTCTCTCGATGACGTGATCAGCTCAATGAATATGGTGGCCGAAGGCGTTCACACCTCCAGAGCTGTTTATGAACTGAGCAGGACCGTTGGAGTCGAAATGCCTATCACAAAGGCGGTGTACGAGATGCTTTTCGACGCAAAACCCGTGCAACAGGCTATTTTAGAGCTGATGAACCGCGATCCGAAGCAGGAGCGTGATTAACCTCATTACTGATACTTTTTCGGAAACTCATACCAGATCAACTTCCCGCTCCCTGGACGCACCTCTCTCCACGAATCGACAGCCAGATCAATACGCACCACTCCACAGGTTGCAAGACTGACAATAGCACCCTCTGCCAGCAGGTTTAAAAACGAGCCCATAGTGGGGTTATGTCCAAACAACATCACTGTTTTACTTGTATCAGCTATCTCCTGAAGAATGGTCAGCAAGCGACCGGCGCCTCCCTCATATATTTCCATGCGCTTCTCGATACGCTCCTTCGGGTAACGCAGAATGTCACAAAAGATCTCGGCAGTGCTTATTGCTCTCTCCGCAGGGCTTGAAAGAACAAGCTCTGGAACGACACCCCTCTCCTCAAGAAGCTCAGCCATAAAGTGGGCAGCTTTCAGACCTGCCTCGTTAAGTCTTCGGCCAAAATCGCCGGTATGGGCGCTACCCAAACCTGCTTTTGCGTGCCGGACAACGTAGATGGTTTTCATGTGTAATTGATTTACTTCTATTGATATGATATGCACCTCGTCATTTGCATGATTTTCAAGAATCATGCAATAATTATCTCATGCTGAAGCTTCTGATTGATCGTTTAAAAAAAGAACCTCATGATGTGCTTCTATATTGCGATGAAAGCTTTCAGGTAATCGTGCCCAATCAAACAACTCCACGAGGATGGGTATATTGCTTTCTCTGATGGTATCTTTTAGCTCCGCAAATATATCTATCGGAATTTTTTCCCCGTTTTTGCAGCGTATCACCAAATCTAAATCGCTGCCTTCGTGTGCAGTTCCATCGACACGGCTTCCATAAGCCCATACCTCCATTGGATAGTTAACCCATGAAAATATGTTTATAAGAGCTTGTTTGTCCTTATTCCTCAGCAACATGGTTTTTCAGGTTTATGGCGGCAGCCAACTCCTTTGCATCAGCAATAAACTGCGGTAACAGCACTAACGTATCTTCCGCAAACGCTACTCCGTAATCGTGCGCAGTATTGTTTCTGGTATCTCTGTATTCCAGCCAACGCTCACAATGTTCCGCGCTTATAATGCTTCGTAATAAGGCCTGCCTGAAAATATCTTTAAAATAAAGTTTATCAACCTCTTTTGACGAATGGAAATATGGCTTGAGTACCTTGCGAAGCAGTTTGCCACTTTGTTCTAAAATAATTTCAAACTCTTTGATACATGCTGAACGGTACATCTCATAATCAATCTCCTCAACGTTTGCCCTCAGTAAAAGGGAGTGCGCCTTTTCCAGTGTGCTTATACAGCGTTGATAGTATCCAGTATCAATATCCATAAGGGATTTTTTTACCAGGAAGAAGTAAGTGACTTATGAAAAAGGTTATACCGTTGCTTGAGTTCCATAATGCGGCGATACGAACGGTCAATACGCTCTGTGGTAATAACCTTTCGGGCCAGCAGCGACTTGATGATTTCAGTAGCTTTTGTGGTTATGGCGGGATCATAAGCAGTGTTATTCCCAAAGAGCAAAATATCAACGCCTGCATCGATCGCCAGGCGGATGGCCGTCTCCAGACCGTAATGATCAGCAATAGCACACATTTGCATATCATCACTGATAATCACCCCTTTAAAGCCGAGCTTCCCCCTGAGCAGCCCGTCAATTGTAGCTTTTGAAAGCGTAGCAGGGTAGAGCGAGTCGAGGTTCCCATTGAAAACATGGGCGGTCATGACAGCATCGCAATAGCCAGAGGCTATCATGGAGCGATAGGGTTCAAGCTCTTTCTCCGACCAGCTTGCCGTTATGTCGGTAAAATCGAGATGAGTATCAGTGGTTGAACTGCCGTGGCCGGGAAAATGTTTCAGGGTGGGAATAATGCCTTCAGTCCGATAGCTGTTGCAGGTCTGTACGATGTTCCTTATGACCACCGCAGGGTCGGCAGAAAAGCTTCTTGAAAGCTTGCCGATAACTGGATTGAGCGGATTGCTGTTGAGGTCTGCCACGGGCGCAAGATTCATCCCGATGTGCATGGCTTTCAGCGTTCTGGCGGTCTGTAATGCCGCAGCTCTGGTGCTGTCGGGATTATCGAGCAGACCAAGACGTTCCGCAGACACACTGGCAGGAAATCCTCTTGCCGGTTTGAGGCGATTGACTTTTCCTCCCTCCTGATCTATGGCAATAAAAAGCGGTATCGCTGACAACTTCTGCAACTCCAGCGTCAAGCTGGAGAGCTGTGCCGGAGTGCTGATATTCCTCAACGGGGTGTGCGAAGGAACATCATAGTCAAAGAGCACCGCCCCGCCTATCCGGCGCTGCGTAATATCGGCAGCTATCTCAGGAGCAACGGTGAGCCCCCTGAAACCAATCATCAGCATCTGACCGATTTTAATCGACAGGCTGTCAGGCTGCACGGCACCAAAGCACGGCGCATCAAGCAGGCAGAAAAAGAGCAGCAACGCCGCAGCCACAAGCGACTTTTTCATGGGCACCAAAAATTATGCAATACTCTTCACCACCGTCAGCTCACCTCCCGAAATATCGACAGCAACCTCCTCACCCTCCTGTACCTTGCCGGAAAGAATAAGTTCCGAAATTTTGTTGGTAATCTTGCGCTGCATCACCCTCTTGAGCGGACGGGCACCAAAGGCGGGATCAAAACCGGCATCAGAGAGCCATGCTATAGCCGCATCAGAAATGGTAAGGGCAATACGCTGGCGCAGGGCCGTTGCCTTGATATGGTCAAACTGGATCAGCACAATTTTTTTCAGATCATCTCTCGTGAGCGGTGTGAAAAGAATAACCTCGTCAATCCGGTTCAAAAACTCCGGACGTACCTTCTGCTTCAGCAACTGAAGGAGTTTTTCCTGCAGGCCCGAAAGCGCCGACTCACGGTTTGACCCCTCCATCTTCGCTATTTCAGACTGGATAAGCTGCGCTCCGATGTTGCTCGTCATAATGATGATGGTGTTCTTGAAGTTCACCGTCCTCCCTTTACTGTCGGTCAGACGTCCATCATCAAGAATCTGCAGGAGAACATTAAAAACATCGGGATGCGCTTTTTCTATTTCGTCGAGCAACACAACCGAAAACGGCTTGCGCCTTACCGCTTCGGTGAGTTGACCGCCCTCTTCATAGCCAATGTAGCCTGGAGGGGCGCCAACAAGGCGGCTGACGTTATGGGCTTCCATATATTCACTCATGTCGATGCGAATCATGGCCTCCTCATCATCAAAAAGATAATCAGCAAGCGTACGAGCCAGTTCGGTTTTACCCACGCCTGTCGGCCCCAGAAAAATAAAAGATCCAATCGGACGTTTATCGTCGCCCATACCTGCCCGTGAGCGCTTGACCGCATCACTGACTGCAGTAACGGCATCGTACTGCCCAATCACCCGTTTATGCAGTTCCTCCTCGATAAGCAAAAGCTTTTGCCGCTCCGACTGAAGCATCTTGCTGAGTGGAATCCCTGTCCATTTCGATACAATATCGGCAATATCCTCCGCATCAATCTCCTCTTTCATAATCAGATTGCCCGAGGCTTTCTTCTCCTCTATTTTCAGGCGAATCTCTTCCAGCTCGCGCTCAATCGCCACAGTTTTTCCATAGCGAATTTCGGCAACCTTGCCATAGTCGCCCTGGCGTTCAAACTCTTCAGCCTGCACCCGAAGCTCTTCGATTTGCGATTTCAGGGTTCGCGACGACTGTATCAACTGCTTCTCACTCTCCCATTTAGCCTTGATAACGGTCTGCTCTTCAACAAGATTTGCAAGCTGTTTTTCTATCTCATCCAACCGTTGTTTCGTATCAGCAGTACTCATTGTTTTCAGCGTTTGATTACAAAGTGTGAATAAGAAATATTGTTGTAACTTCAGAGCTCAAGATGGCAATAAACGCCACCGCCACATACATCTTAAACTACAAAAAAAGTAACCGATAACAGCGTGCAAAAATTTTCAATTGGTTCAATATCTGTTCCTGATGAGAGTGCTCCCCTTTTTATTGCAGGCCCCTGCGTCATCGAAAACCGGGCTATGGCGATGGAGACGGCTGAAGAGTTGCAGCGTATAAGCAAGCTCGAGGGTGTTCGTTTTATATTCAAGGGATCGTACCGCAAGGCCAATCGCACCTCTGGCTCCTCCTTTACCGGCATCGGTGACACTGAGGCGCTTGAAGTGCTTGCCGAGATTCGCCAGAGCTTCAATATGCCGGTCATTACCGATGTACATGAAACAAAAGATATAACGCTTGCCTCCCGTTACGTCGATGTCTTGCAGATACCGGCATTTCTTTGCCGCCAGACGCAGCTTCTTGTTGCCGCTGGTGAGAGTGGTCTGGCGGTCAATATCAAAAAAGGGCAGTTTATGGCCCCTGAGGATATGGCGCTTGCTGCCGCAAAGGTTGTCCAGACTGGCAACAGCCGGGTCATGCTCACTGAACGGGGCTCAAGCTTTGGCTATCACAATCTCGTTGTCGATTTCAGGGGGCTCGCCAAGATGGCTGAATCGGGATATCCGGTTCTTTATGATGCCACTCACAGTCTTCAGCTTCCTGGTGCCGGGTCGGGTATTTCCGGCGGTGAGCGCCAGTATATTATGCCTCTCGCCCGTGCTGCGGTGGCGGCGGGTGTCGATGGCCTCTTTTTTGAGATTCACCCCAATCCCCCGAAAGCGCTCTCGGATGCCCCTACGCAGGTGGCATTGGCCGATTTCGGAGCCATTGTCAAACAACTGCTCCACCTCTACCGGTGCGTGCACACTCTTCATTCACTCTAAAATTTCATACGCTCTTGGATGGTTTTCAATATTTCGGGATGCAGCCTTCGCAAGCTGATCCATCATCAAGAATAAATCAGGCGCTTAATGCTGTCAGGGCGCTTCTCTTCCCGGTTGACGGGGTGCTGAATGGCAGCAGAATTACCTTTGACTGCAACGGAGGGGAAATTTGTTCAATTTCGGTGCGGGATGCTGTGGCAATAAAAGAGGCGCTGAAGCAGGGTGTGCATATCGCCGTTCTGTCGGAAAGAGATGCCGAAGGGTACCGTCCCCTTCTTGAAGCGCTCGGAGTGCGCGACCTTTACCTCAACGGTGAAAATCTGCTCTACTCTTACGAAGCCTTCCGCCTGCGCCACAATCTTTCTGATGAAGAGTGTGCCTATATCGGCGATGATATTGGTGACATTGATCTGCTTTCAAAAGTTGGGTTGCCCGCAACGGCTATTGACGGGGCTGATTATCTCCGGCACAGGGTCGGCTATATTTCGGGCTATGAAGGGGGAAAAGGGTGCATTCGTGAGTTGGTCGAGATGATTCTCATTCGTCAGGGCAAATGGCCCTACTTTGAGCGCGCTGAAGAGGAGGAATAAGCCCGGCTCACGCTTCAGGGCAAGGGGCAGGGTTCATGAGCCTTGCCGTTTCTGCAAGTGACAGCATACCGACAATATTGGTGCCATGGTTCGGCTCAATATGCACATCTCCCCGGTACTCTGTTCCCTGTTCGAGTGCTTGTTCAAGCGCTGCTATTTTTCCAAGCAGGCTGTATGCCGCTGATTGCGGTGTTGAGCAGGCAACAGGAGGATTTTGTTCTCCATGCAGATAGTACCCTCCGGGAAGCTGGCCGCTCTCGGGATAATCGTGCCAGTGTGTCATTGATGCACCGAACAATGCAAGATGACCGGGAAAAAGGGCTTCCGGCTTCAGCGTCTTAAGGATGCTTGCCGTCAGGGCATTGCCCAGAGCATGGGCAAGAATAGTGAGTGTATCGAAAGATGGCTTGGCAACACTCTCCGGCGAAAGCCCTTGGGGCGTCTTCAGCCAGGCGCGCCCCCTTCCATCACGTTGAGAGAGCCCGATCTCCACAAGATCGCCCTTTGGGTCAAGATGATTTTTTCGGCATCCCGACCTTGTCGTAATAACGCTGATTTGTGGCACGGAAACAAAAAAATCACGCCCTTGCAGATGAACTGTGAGCAGCCCCGCTCCAGCGGAATAAGATGCGGGCTGTACAGATACCGACAACTGACGGGCAAAAAATCCATAGCTCATGCCGCTTCGCTGATCAAGATAACGGGCAACAATCCTTTTATAGAATGGGGCCCGGTAATCAAGCCCCTCGGTTGATGTGTGTGTCAAGAGAGAGGCGTTCTTGCTCCACAGGGCGCTGCACTGCATAAAATCTGCCGCAACGGCTTCAAACTCCGGCGTTCCGGTCAGCAACCCTCCATGCTCAATGTCAAGCTCTTCAGCTCTTGGGGGAACAACCTGTGCCGTCAGCTTCGGTACCAGTGTGTTGCGCACATCTTCCGTCAGTGGATACGGGGTATTAAAGGTGACAACACCCCCATTCATGGTGCATATTGTCCATGAACGATCGGTCACAAAGATGAGGATATGCACCATATCCAGGGCAAGGCGGCCCACAATGGCATCAAGTCGTTCCTGGGGAAGCGACTGGGTGGTAAGCGGCGCAGGCTCGTCGTAAATACCGACAATAATGTTGTTATAGAGTGTTGTCACCCTGTTGATGGCGAGCAGATTGTCAGGAAAATAACCTGGCGCGAGGATAACCGTGCCAGGTGAAAACCTGCCGTCACCGCCCGAAGCCTCATCTGCTGAAAGAACGGTTATGCCAAGCGACTGCATAGCGGCAACAAGGGCAAGGCAAAACTGTTCCAGACGTTCAGGCAGAACTGGCGCTGGATAGAGAACCGGCTTGAGGCAAAGGCACATCTCATCGGTACTCAGCGGAGTGCAGGGAGGAATACCGAGCAGCTCGTGAAGTGAGCCGGAACTGATGCTGTTACTCATGAAAATGGTCTGGCTGATATGTTCAGAAAGATAACCGCTCCGTTACTGGCCGAAATTATGCTCGCGGCCCCAGAGCAGCTTATTGCGCAGAATTTCACTGTAATTGCGGCTTTCGTTGGCGACCAGATTGATAATCACTGAAGATTTCTTTACGGTGATGATCTCCTGTGGTGAAAGCATTTTTTTTAATGTGCCATCACAATTCAGGGGAAAGAAGCCGTCTGGAGCATCAACCGAGACCTCGATACTCTTTTCATCACTGATAACAATAGGCCGGACGGTCAGCATGTGCGGGCATATTGGTGTGATGACAAAAACATTTGATTTCGGGGCAATAATCGGACCACCGGCAGACATGGAGTATGCGGTTGAGCCGGTCGAAGTGGCAATAATGATGCCATCAGCCCGGTAGGAGCTAAGCAGCTCGCCGTCCAGCTTGATAATAAATGTCGGAATACGCGAATAGGCCCCTTTTTCGATAACGACATCATTCAGCGCCCGAAGATGCTGAAACTGATTGTCGATACGCACCGTCGCTTCAAGTTGCGAGCGGGTATGGATGGAGTAGCTTCCATTCAGCACCGTTTCTATTGCCGAAAACATTTCTGCCTGGGTAAACTCCGTCAAAAAGCCGAGGTAGCCTGCATTGACACCGATAACCGGCTTCGTGACCGCATAATGCGAGGCAAAGAGGAGTGTTCCATCGCCGCCAAGCGAGATAAAGGCATCACAGTGCTTACCAAGCTCCTCGATAGGAACGGAATGTTCAATATGGAGCTTTTCTGCGGAGAGTGTCTCAAAAACATAGTCTACATTCCGCTCGGCAAGCCATTCGGCAAGCTCGCGGGCCAGCACAAGGGCATTCTCTCTTGAGACATTGACAACAATCGCGAATTTCATGGCCGGTTCGTCTCTTTAAGGTTTTGATATAAGCGATTGGCCTCACTGAAGCGCGATTCAAGCTCTCCAAGGTTGCGTTGCCGCACCTCCTGGGCAAGCAGTGCCAGCTCTGCGGAAAAATGGTCAAGTTCCCCGGCAATGTTGTCGCTGTTGGTAACAACAATATCACGCCAGATCTCCCAGGAGCTGCCTGCAAGCCTTGCAAGTGTCGCAAAACCGGGGCCTGACTTGCTAATCGACTCTCCGCAGTAGCCCATCAGCAGGGTCGAAAGCAATTGGGGCAGATGGCTTACTTTGGCGATAACACGATCATGGTCGTCAGGGGTCATGGAGAGCGTTGTGCACCCTGCCGATTCGAGCAACCTGACAAGAAACATGCCCTTTTCACTGGCAAGCAGACCATTATCGTCACAAAAGATGATACGCTTGTCACGCAGAAGTTCTTTCTGGCTCTCTTGATAGCCCTTCTGTTCCTTGCCTGCCATGGGGTGCATTCCAATGAATGGGAGATCAAGCTCCCGCGCTCTCCGGGCAATGAGTGACTTGGTACTCGACACATCGCTCACCAGCGTTGCGGGAGGCGCAAACTGCTTTACCTCGTCGAGAAGGGCAATATTGACCTCAACCGGAGCTGCAAGAATCAGCAGATCAGCATTGTAAAGTGTTTTTTTATCATCGATAAAGGAATCGAGGCCCAGCTCTTTGACTCTACAACGGTCACTCTCTGTAAAGTTCGGATCAAACCCCTGAAACCGGATTGAGCGCTCTCTGGCAAGCGGCGAACTCTTGATTGCCCGCAGCAGTGACATGCCAATCAACCCGAGGCCAATAAAGGAGATGCTCCTGATCGGTGATTCCACCATCATCCCCTTCAGTTTTGCTTGTTTGCGCGGCTTCCGGGAGCGTCGACTGGCACGCCCGCCTTGCAGAGGGGGCACTCTTCAGGGGCATAGCTAATCACCTCCATCGAAAGCACCGAAAATTGGTCATCCGCAAGTTTCACGCGCCCATTGCTGCGGTCAACCACTGAGCCAACTCCGACGAGCGTTGCTCCGGCAGCGTTAATGAGCGAAATCACCTCGGCAACCGAGCCGCCGGTGGTTATCACATCCTCAATAACCAGCACCCGCTCATTGGGCTCCAGGCTGAAGCCCCGGCGAATCGTCATCTCTCCATCCTTGCGCTCGGCAAAAATGGTCTTGACACCGAGCTGACGGCCAACCTCCGTCCCGACTACAATACCTCCAATGGCCGGAGAGATAACCGTTTGTATGCCTTTATCAGCAAAATGCCCTGCAATCCTGCTGCAAACCGCAGACAAATGCTCTGGATACTGCAAAACCTTCGCGCACTGAAAGTAGGCATTGCTGTGGCGACCTGATGTCAGCTTGAAGTGACCATCAAGCAGCGCACCGGTTGATTTGAAAACATCAAGCATTGGTGTGGTGCTCATAAGAAAAGTGTTGCCTGTGAATGGTATTGATTTCAATGAACCTGAAGATAAAGAAGCCGCTCCCAAAAGCTAAAGGAAAAACATTTAGCTACCCGCTCCGGTGGCAACATTCAAGATATTCACTGAGCAGCACACAGGCCGCCGCGCTGTCGAGCCGCCCTTTCTGCTGCCGCTCCTTTCTTGATCGTCCCGATGCAATCAAAATCTGGCGTGCACTCCTTGATGAGCGGTGTTCATCAACCGTTTCTATCGGTAACCGCGGAAACTCTGCACGAAGCCCCTCAATAAATCGGTCAACCACTTCGGTCATGGCATTGCGCTCATCACCGTCACTGAGCGGATACCCAACAAGAAGCAACCCAATGTCATCCTGCTTCACCATCGTCGCAAGAGCTACAGAGAGACCGGGACGGTCAAAGGTACCAACAGACTGGGCAAAGAGCCAGAGGGGATCACTCCGGGCCACTCCAATGCGTTTGGCGCCGTAATCAATGGCAACTATTCTCTTTTTTGGCCTCATGAGAGAAGAAACATTATTGTCAAAGCCCCCCGTAGCGCTACCGCAATCATGCCAATATACCAATTATGCAATGTCATTTCGACGAACGAAGTGAGGAGAAATCTTACAGATTTTTTCCTGGCGTTATTATTCTTACATTTTAGAAGTTGGTTCACTTAATCAAACGCACCCTATGAAGCCGCATTTCTATTTTATCGGGGCTACCTTTTCGATACTCCTCTCCATTTATCTCTTTATTTTTGGCACAGGGGTAAATCATGAGCTGATCGCCATTTTTATCGGGTTATGGGCACCTACCATTATCTGCGTCGGTATTTTTAATACACTGCTCGGCATCCTCGACGAAATGTGTTGTGCACACAAACGGATTGAGGATGGGCAGTCTTGCAGTAGCACCCGTTAAAATCGTGATATCTCCAACTTCACATGCAGGGAGGCCATGGTTATGAAACATGCCGGGGCAATAGCGCTTGTCGGTGTGGGTGGCTTCCTCGGTTCTGTTGCGCGCTATGTCGTGGCATTGCTTCTTGCTCCAGTGGCAACAGGGTTTCCGTTTGCCACGTTGACGGTCAACATTTTCGGCAGTTTTCTGATTGGTTTTTTAGGTGAACTGGCCATCTCAACCACTCTTGTTTCGCCTGAAGCAAGACTTTTTCTGGTCACCGGCTTCTGCGGAGGATTTACAACGTTCTCCGCTTATATGTTTGAAAATACAGCTCTTCTCAAGGATGGCCAGCTTTTTTATGCCACCATGTATCTTGCTGGCAGTATCGCAGGAGGATTTATTGCGCTCTATACAGGAACACTTCTTGCTAAACTTTGGACATAACGGAGTGAATTATGGAATTACAGAATGCAGAGATGCTGCGGATTTTTGTTGGGGAACAGGCGCGGCACGGTCATCGACCACTTTACGAAGAGATTGTCCGTGAAGCTCGGGGAAATGAGATGGCAGGAGCCACCGCGTTAAAAGGAATGCTCTCCTACGGTCACGACATGACCATCAGAGCCTCTAAAATCATGGAGTTGGGCACAAACCTGCCAATGGTTATTGAAATTGTGGACTCTGCAGAAAAGATTGACGGCTTCCTGCCGATACTTCAAAAGATGGTCAGTGACGCGTCAGCACGAGTGATGATTACCAGAGAACTTGTACGAACAGGAATCATTGAATAGCATTAAAAAAGGGAGGCTTGCGCGCCTCCCTTTTTTACGAACTCTCTTCCGATAATTATTTCTCTGAAGCCACAAGAGCATTATAGTTTGCCTTGATGGTTTTTTCCAGATCTTCGTCAGTGTGCACTGCGCTGATGAACATCGCCTCGAACTGGGATGGGGCGGTATAGATGCCCTGGTCGAGCAGTGAGTGGAAATACTTGCCGTGCTTTTTCACGTTGGCGGTGATGGCGGTCGAATAGTTCACCACCGGTGTTCCGGTAAAGAAAAGGCAGGACATGGAGCCAACACGGTTCTGCACATAGTTCAAACCAAGCTTCTTCAGGTTATCGCTGAAGCCCGCTTCAATGATTTTTGCCTTTCTTTCGAGTTCTGGATAGGGATTCTCGTCGATAAGAATTTTCAGGGTTTCAAGACCTGCAGTCAGCGCCAGCGGATTGCCTGAAAGTGTGCCTGCCTGGTAGACATCGCCAAGCGGAGCAACACGTTCCATAATTTCGCGTTTGCCACCAAATGCTCCTACAGGAAGACCGCCGCCGATGATTTTGCCCATGGTGGTCAAGTCAGGTGTCACACCATAGAGACTCTGCGCGCCACCAAGCGCGACGCGGAATCCGCACATCACTTCATCAAAAATCAGCACAATGCCTTCAGCGGTGCAAAGTTCACGAAGTGCGGCGAGGAAGCCCGGCTGAGCAGGAATAACGCCGGTGTTGCCTGCGACTGGCTCAATAATAATGGCGGCAACCTGACCCTTGTTCTCCTGAACGAGCAGTTTTACCGACTCAATATCGTTGTAGGTTGCATTGAGCGTATCCATCGCGGTGCCTTTGGTAACGCCAGGGCTGTCGGGCGCGCCAAGCGTCAGAGCGCCGGAACCAGCCTTGATGAGGAAGCTGTCGCCATGGCCATGGTAACACCCTTCAAATTTGATAATTTTATCACGGCCAGTGTAGCCGCGAGCAAGACGGACAGCCGACATGGTGGCTTCCGTGCCGCTGTTGACCATACGCACCATCTCAAGCGAAGGAACAATTTTGCAGAGAAGCTCGGCAATTTCGATCTCCATCTCAATCGGGGTGCCAAAACTGGTGCCAATATTTTTCAGCGTGTACTCAAGCGCTGCGGTGATTCTCGGATGCATGCTGCCAAGAATAAAGGGACCCCATGAACCAACATAGTCAAGGTAGGTATTGCCGTCAACATCGGTCATGTATGCTCCCGACCCCTTCGCCATGTAGATTGGAGTTCCGCCAACCGATTTGAATGCTCGCACCGGAGAGTTTACGCCGCCGGGGATAAACTTCTTTGCTTTTTCAAAGAGTTCAATTGATTTGGTGATTTGAGGCATGTCGGAAAATGCAGTTTAGGATTGAATTAAGAGATCACAAAAGAGATCACAAAAGTAAATAAAAAGTTTCGGTCAAGATAGAAATAGTCCAGAAGATATAAAACCCCAAAAAAAACAGGAGCCGAGCTATTTCTGAAGGATTTGTGAGACAATAGCAAGGTTTTTGCGTGACCTGACATGCTCAAGATGCACTCCACAGTACTCGTGCAACAAATCGCAGAGTATCTCTACATCAGCATCATCGGCAGGAATGGAGTCCCCGACAGGGTGACGTGTTGCTGCCATGGAATTCAACTGCATGGCAAGGCGCACCGGAATAAGCCGTTTTTTACCAAAGCCAACTCCCGCAGCCGCAGCCGCAGGCAATGCGAGCCCTCCAGGGTTCATCACAAAATAGAGTTCCGTCAGCTTCATGGCGTTTATCGCTGGCGCAAGCTCCTCACCGCTGAAAACACACCTGTCAAGAGAGGGCTGAAACCCAAGCAGAGAGACAAAGCGCAAAAGAAACCAGGCGTAAAGCTGCCGGAAATTAGTGGCGGTACAATAAAGCTGCTCCAGGGTACCCGCCAGCAGGGTGAAAAGCGGCAAGTTCTTTTCATCACCATCCGTTGTCTGCTTCACCAATTCAATGATCCGATAAAGAATGGCGAATCGCTCAAGATCCGAAGCGGGAACCATTGGGCTTAAAACAAGGTTCCCGTCACTGACAAGCTGAATATCTCGGCCATCTCGTTTATAGAGCACAAGGTCAACAACGTTGCCTGGATTGAAGAGACTGGAAAGCCTGTTTTTGGGGTTGCGTGCGCCTTTAACGATAACAGACATTTTGCCGAACTCCCGGGTATAGAGCAAACATATCTTGGACTGGTCGCGGTACCTGGTTTCCCGCAAGATCACCGCACGGGTTTTGACTATCACTGCCAGAGCTTTTATATGTTGGAAAATATAATTATATACAAAATCGTGCCCACTCTGCGGCTATAGACTTTTTAAAACAATAGACTGATGAAAAAACAGAACAGTCAGAACGCGATTAATCAAGGAGGAATAGAGAGATGCCAACCTACCAGTATCGATGCAAAAGTTGTGGAAATGAACTTGAAATAGTCCAGAAAATGAGCGATAACTCTCTCACTATCTGCCCGAAATGTGAAAAAGAGAGCTTTGAGCGGCTCATAACGGCTGAAGGCGGATTTGTGCTGAAGGGATCCGGGTTTTATAAAACAGACTACAACAGCAGCAAACCTCCAGCAGCGCCAAGCCCCTGTGCCTCCGGTGCCTGCTCAGGCGGCTCCTGCCCTATGGCCTCATAGAAACAGCCGAAAAGCCTTCCCCTCTCAAGGAAGGCTTTTCGGCTGTTTGAACGGATTTTCACTCTCCCGCCAGGAAAACCTTGAAAGGTTGATGCTTTGGTTTCCCCTGAAACTTTCAGGGTACTGCTTACCCTCAACACCTCCCACAATCTTTACCCGGCTGAGAAGGCCACCCGTAAAAAACAACCGCATCATATCCCCGCTCGAATAGTTAATGCCGGAGAGTTTTCGCTGCTCATCGTAGAGGTGATAGAGACTTTCTGCCTGGCTTGTAATCGTTATTCCTGTTATTTTTGACGTGTCATTGAAGCGAATGAGCATACTATTACCACTGAACTGGTCGTACACAACAGGCGAAACAGAAAGCGTATCCCGTGCCGCAAAAAAGGCATTGCCTTTCACCTCTACATGATCAAGCCTCATGCCTTTCCCTTTTCTTCCAGACTCCTTGAGATAGAGGAAAATCGTCTCACCGCTTATCTGCTGCCGATTGTGCCAGACAAGAACATCATCATAAAGTGTGATTTGACTGGTAACTCTGTTGACAACCGCTCTGCGTGCTTTGCCAGAAAGAGAGTTATCCAGCATTCTGCCCCGAACATTGCCGCTTAACTCTCCAACTCCCTTGTCGGGGTAGTAAACCCCACTTTCACCATAAATCTCAACCGAATTGTTGGTAAAGTAAACACTTCCCTTCAGCACAATCTTGTTTGCCTGCCCATAATCGGTGGCGCTGTCGCACTTCAAAGTCAAGTTGTCATGCCGGAAAACCACATTACCGGAGACTGAACGGTAATTACCTCCCGCCGCTTCTCCGCCTTCAATGGTGTCGGCATGCTGGAGAATAATTTTCTTTTGTTCCGCCCGGAGTGTATTATAGTCCCAAACCGGGAGCGTGACTGCCTGAAACACAAAAATACAGACGCTCAGAAAAATGATTGAAAGAACTCTTTGCATTGCAGATAATAGTGATTGACAGCTTCCCTGATATTAGTTTTCCCCCAATGTAACAAAGCTTTGTTTTCACTGTGAAAAGTAAAATTAACCAATGATTAAAATGCCATGTATTGGGACATTAAAAAAGTAAAGCCACTGCCCGACTATAAAATCTACGTTGAAACCATATCAGGACGAAAGGGTATATTTGATGTAAAACCTTATCTGGATTTCGGGGTCTTCAGGGAGCTGCGGGACATCAATTATTTTAATCAGGCTGGCGTAAAAGATGGTTCGGTTACCTGGCCACACAAGCAGGATATTCCCCCTGAAACACTGCTTGCCGAAATGCAGCCTGTTGACAAACCCCTTTGATCCAGCTATCCTTGGCCAAAGAGAGGTCTCTTGTCAGGATTCTTTCACAAAGCACAGCTTCGAGGAATATATCCAATAGCGTCATTCAAGCTGACTGTGCGGTATTCAATCAGTCAGCCAACTTGATATGATGAAATAAGTTGTTATATAGGCGGTATAACGTGTGAAGGTGGGGGGCGTTGCCAAACACCTTTTAGCGTCATAATCTATTAACGTTGACTCATTATGCCTGATACTTATACCGCAGCCCAAATCGTAAAACAGCTTACTACCTCGTGGGGTGGCTCCCTGACAGGGTACACGTTTGGCTGGTCGTCGACACTCAAGACAATATCTTATTCAATCAATACCGCAACCCCGAGTAATGTTTCGGGTCTTACCCCGGTGGAAGGGGGAGCTTTTCTGGTTAAAATGGATGCGCTTCAGGCCGCGACTTCGGCACTTGCTTTTCAATTATGGGATGATCTCATTGCGAAATCTTCAGGCGCTCAGCATCGGTTGGTACAGACCACATCACCGGCTGCCAAAATCACCCTTAACTATTCTTCAAATACTTCAGGTAACGGCACTTATACCCAGTCATTCGGCACAATAAACAATTCGACAAAACAAGTTACCCTGGGGGCTGAGCAGGTTTGGCTGAGCTCGAAATGGGCAACCAACGGGGATGCAGGCATGAGCCCCGGCTCTTATGGACTATTCACCATGATCCACGAAATCGGCCATTCGCTGGGGTTGTCACATCCGGGCGACTACAATGCAGGAAATGGTGGCACAATTACTTATGCGAACAACGCTGTTTTCACTCAGGATAACCGACAGTATACGGTTATGTCCTACTTCGGCGGCTATCTTAAGGGAGTCGGATGGCAGCAGGATGGCACCTACAGCAATTATATCTATCCCCAAACCATGATGGTTTATGATATAGCGGCTATTCAGGCAAAATATGGTGTTGACACAATAACTCGCTTTAATGATACGACATACGGATTCAATTGCACGCTTGCTGCAGCAGATCCAGAGAAGCAGATTTATGACTTCTCCCTGAATGCAACACCGATATATACGATATGGGATGCAGGAGGCATCGACACACTGGATTGTTCAGGTTACGCAGGCAATCAGACCATCAGTTTAATCCCTGGCACGTACTCTTCAGTTGATGGCATGATCAAGAATGTGGCCATTGCATTTAATTGCGTTATAGAGTCGGCGACAGGGGGCAAGGGAGCAGACACAATCACTGGTGGTGATGGAAACAATATTCTTACTGGCGGGCTTGGCAGTGACAAGATGAATGGTGGAAATGGCTCTGATATTTACATAATTAACGCTTCGTCAGAACATACAGCCGCCGAAATTTCCGATACCGGCACGACAGGCACAGATGAAGTCCGGTTTTCCTCGCTGATAAAGAATGACACGTTGACCTTGTTTGCCGGAGATACTGGAATTGAACGGATCGTGATTGGAACGGGGACGGGTAGCGCTGCAGTTACCACAGGCACAACCGCGCTGAACGTAAATGCCTCCGGGGTTTTAAACAGCCTTGCAATTATCGGCAACGCCGGAGCGAATACGCTGATCGGTTCTGCTTATGCTGATACACTGACCGGTGGCGCTGGCGCTGACAAGTTTGTCTTTAACTTTCTTCCAAGTGCATCGGCGAGGGACATTATCACTGATTTTCAGCATGGTGTCGATATCCTGCAGTTCAGTAAAAGTGTTTTTACGAAAATCGCGACTGCTTTAGGAACTACTTTGGGCGCAACTGAGTTCTGGTCTGGGCCCGGAGTTGTTGCCGGTCATGACAGCAGCGACCGGATCGTCTATAACACAACAACAGGCAATCTATACTATGACGCCGACGGTAACGGCGTTGGTGCCGCTGTAGTGGTCGCCCTCATTGGAATCACAGCACACGCAGCCCTTACGTCAACGGATATGCAAGTCGTTGCCTGAGCAGGGAAACTTATGATCAGTGCATGCGGGGCAATAGCAGTGATCAGATATATAGTCATTACCACGCCAGATCGCAGAAAATTTCATGGCGCTGATTTTGTATCACCATCCGCCTTTCCTGCAGCTCTACCATGCCACTGGAAAAGCGGGGGTGTTCCTGCCGGTTCACGAAGGCTGGCAGTACAACAAAGTGTATCCCGCGATAACGTGCATAGCCGCCATGATGGTAATGGCCACTGAGGCAAACCTTCACAGCGGGGAACGATGCCAGCAGTTCCGAAATCTCCCTGTGGTTCCAGAGCAGGCCATGTTTCTGGTCGGTGGTCTCGGGAAGCAGGGGAAAGTGGCAGACTACAATCACCTTTTCGCCAGCGCTTTCTGCACTCGCAAGCTCCCGACTAAGCCACTCTTTCTGATGAGCCCCAATGGCACCACAATAGTAGTGCAGTTCGGGGTGGGCATGAAAAACAGCAAGAGCCTGTACATCTTCCGCAGCTTCAGGCAGGCGAAGCACCGAAACATCCATGCCGTCAAGCACAAAAAAGCGGAACCCTTCAACGGAAAATGAATAAAAGGGGGATTGCAGTGAGAGAGCCTCCATCAACACCTGTCGCGGCAGGGCAAGGCAGTGGTTGCCGAGCACATGACGGATAGTGCCAGGGAACTCTTTGAGAATCGAGCTGACCTGCCGGAACTCCTCTTCTTTGTGCATTTCACTCCCGTAAACAAGATCACCGAGCTGCATCACAAAATCCACGGCGTTACCCTGCCACTCATCAAGAGAGGCTCGAAGGTCTGCGGCAAAATCACCCTCCAGCGAGAAATGAATATCGGTGATGATACCGAACCGGACAAGAGGCTGGTTGCCAGAACTTGCCATCAGTCGCCGAATTCAGAGAGATATTTTTCCATGAACTCATCGAGATCTCCATCAAGAACAGTTTCCACGTCGAACCGCTCATAGTTGGTGCGATGATCCTTGATACGCCGGTCGTCGAGCACATAACTGCGAATCTGGCTTCCCCACTCGATTTTTTTCTTTTTCCCCTCAATCACCCGCTTTTTAGCCTCCTCTTCGTCGCGCTGCCGCTGGTAGAGCTGGGCCATCAACATTTTCATCGCCCGCTCCCTGTTCTGGAACTGTGATCGCTCCTCCTGGCAGCCAACCACGATTCCTGTCGGGAGATGTTTGATACGCACCGCAGTCTCAACCTTGTTGACATTCTGGCCGCCCTTGCCGCCGCTTCGGAAGGTTGATAGCTCAAGATCCTCCTTGCGGACATCTATTTCAACGTCAGGTGGCGCTTCAGGATAGGTGAAAACACTGGCAAATGAGGTGTGGCGCCTCGCATTCGAGTCGAACGGCGAAACGCGCACGAGTCGGTGAACACCATTTTCAGCTTTCAGGTAACCATAAGCGTAAGGCCCCTCAATTTCAAGCGTTGCTGTTTTGATACCAGCCCCGTCACCCTCCTGATAATCGTCAGTGTATATCTTAAACCCTTTGCGCTCAGCCCAGCGCATGTACATCCGGTAGAGCATCTCCGCCCAGTCCTGTGCCTCTGTGCCACCTGCACCGGCATGAATGGTAATCATTGCATTTCCAGCATCATCCTTGCCGGAGAGCATATTCCTGAATTCAATGGCCGCAATATCATGCTCGATTGAGGCGATAGACGCCGCAAGCTCATCGCCATAGGATTCATCTTCAAGCTCTATGGCAATGTCGAACTCATCCCGGCAACACCGTGCCTTCGAGGCAATCTTTTCATACCCCTCCGTCCAGGATTTATGTTCATTCAGCTCCTTCAGCACCTTGTGGGCTGCCTTCTGATCGCTCCAGAAGGCGGGGTCTGAGGTTATTTTTTCAAGGTCGTCGACTTTTTCCTTACGCTGATCGACGTCAAAGATACCCCCGTAACTGTTCAAGGCGACGATGAATCTCCTGCAGTCTTTCTTTTTGTGGTTCAAACATGTTCTCTTGCTCTCGCTGGTTTATTGGTAAAACAGAGTCCCTAAAGGAACAATTTTTTTCAGGAGAAATCAAAAGTGGCACCACTATTATAATTATTTGACACTCTCCGTTAAATTAGAAGAGTATCTGCGCAAAAAAGTAAAGGAGATTTCATATTTTCCCTTCTGTAAAAATAGAGGGAGCGGTGCCAAAAATGTTTTGCCGGGGGCGCAGCTTTATGTCCGGGATTCCCCGGGTGTCAACCAGAGATTTTAAGATATTGAACGATGAATAATGCATTCCGACAGGCGGCTCCCCAGTACAGCGCTCAAATGTTTGACGGCCGTCAGCGAGTTGTCATTGAAAATGTTTCACCTGAACTTGACGGGGGCAAGTACCCGGCAAAAGGGGTGGAAGGTGGGTATACTGTTATTGAAGCCGACATTTTTGTTGACGGCGCCGATACGCTATCGGCAGATCTCTGTTTCAGACCCGCCGATAGCACCGTGTGGAAGCGCGCTCCAATGGCACCCCAGGGCAATGATCGCTGGAAGGGATCGTTTATTGCTGGTCTGCCCGGCCTCTATGAATACACGATTGAGGCAAGAGTCGACCATTTCCAGACATGGAAAAAGGGGATGGAAAAAAAAATTGATGCCGGGCAGGATGTTTCGCTTGACCTCCTGATCGGTGCGCTTCTTGTCGACAAGGGCGCAGAGAGGGCTATAAAAGCTGATGCCGCTAAGCTCAGAATATTTGCCTCTAAAATGAGATCAAGGGTAGGCCAAAATGCGGCCGCGCTTGATGCGCTACTCAGCCTTCTGATGGATCGTAATCCTGACAAAACACACACAGCCCTGTACGACAAGATACTCGGCCTGACGGTTGAGCAGAAAAAGGCAGGATGCAGCGCCTGGTATGAGTTTTTTCCCCGTTCATGGGCTTCAGAACCTGGTAAACACGGAACCTTTACCGATTGCCATCGTCTGCTTTCGATGGTTGCGGGAATGGGATTCGATGTTATTTACCTGCCACCGATTCATCCAATCGGCGACACAAAACGAAAAGGCAAAAACAATGCGCTCGTTGCCAATCCTGGAGAACCGGGAAGCTGTTGGGCAATTGGCAATCGCGATGGCGGGCACAAGGCTGTTCATCCGGAACTCGGTTCAATCGAAGATTTTGCAGCATTTGTTGCCGCGGCTGAAAAGATCGGTATTTCAGTGGCCCTTGATATTGCCTTTCAGTGCTCCCCCGATCACCCTTACGTGCAGGAGCATCCCCAGTGGTTTACCTGGCGCCCTGACGGTACCGTACAGTTTGCCGAAAATCCGCCCAAGCGATACGAAGATATTCTTCCCCTCAATTTCGAATCGGATGACTGGCAAAACCTCTGGATTGAGCTAAAAAGCATTTTTCTCTTCTGGATCAGCAAAGGGGTGAAGATTTTCCGGGTCGATAATCCTCATACCAAGGCATTTCCTTTCTGGGAATGGGCTATCGCATCAATAAGAGAGGAACATCCCGATACCGTTTTTCTGGCCGAGGCCTTCACCCGCCCAAAACTGATGGCAAAATTAGCCAAGGTGGGCTACAGCCAGTCCTACAGTTACTTTACCTGGCGAAACACCAAGCATGAGTTGCAGGAGTACGTCACCGAGCTGACCTCATCGCCGCTGAAACATTTCATGCGGGCAAACTTCTGGCCAAACACCCCCGATATTCTCCATGAAGAATTTCAAAAAGGGGAGCGGGAGAGGTTTATCATCCGTCTGGTGCTGGCCTCAACACTCTCATCGAACTACGGCATGTACGGCCCCGCTTATGAGCTTTGCGAGTACATCCCCATCGCCGAAGGGAAGGAGGAGTATCTCAATTCCGAAAAATATGAAATCAGGTCATGGGATCTCGACCGCCCAGGCAACATCCGGGCGGAGATCACCCGTATCAACCGGATCAGGAAGGAAAATCCCGCCCTGCAGCAGACCACCGATATCACCTTTGTGCACATCGAAGCTTCGCCGGGCAATGAGCACGATCAATTAATGGGCTATGTCAAGCGCTCTGCCGATGGCAGCAACATTATCCTGACGGTGGTCAATCTCAATCACACCAGCACCCAGCGGGGATGGCTCCGCTTCCCGCTCGAGCTCTTCAAACTCTCACACCTTCACCCCTTTAAGGTCGAAGATCTGCTCAGCGGCCACCGTTACGAATGGAATAGCGAATGGAACTATGTGGAAATTAATCCACGGGCCATGCCTGCCCATATTTTCAGGGTGACGCTTGCCTGACGCGCATTATTTCTTTTCATTTTAACACTTTACATCTTAACGAAATCACCATGTATCAACCCGAACCGCTCTGGTACAAAGATGCGATCATTTACGAAGCACATATCAAGACATTCTACGACAGCAACAATGACGGTATTGGCGATTTTCAGGGATTGCGCCAGAAGCTAGGCTATCTGCAAAGTCTTGGCATTACGGCGATCTGGTTGCTCCCCTTTTATCCCTCGCCGCTTCGCGATGATGGCTACGATATAGCCGACTACATGAGCGTTAACCCCGACTACGGGACGATGGAAGATTTCCGGGAATTTCTTGAAGAGGCTCACAACCTTGGGCTGAAGGTGATTACCGAGCTGGTGGTAAATCATACCTCTGACCAGCACGCCTGGTTTCAGCGTGCCAGAAAAGCACCTGCCGGATCGCCCGAACGGAACTATTATGTATGGAGTGACGATCCCAAAAAATATTCAGAAACACGCATCATTTTTCAGGATTTCGAGGCATCCAACTGGAGCTGGGACGCGGTTGCCGGGCAATATTACTGGCACCGCTTCTACCATCACCAGCCCGATCTGAACTTTGAAAACCCTGCCGTTCATGAGGCGCTCCGCAATGTTCTTGATTTCTGGCTCGGGATGGGCGTTGACGGACTCCGGCTCGATGCCGTGCCTTACCTTTATGAGGAAGAGGGTACCAACTGCGAAAATCTGCCCAAGACCTACGACTACCTGAGGGGGCTGCGTGCCTATGTTGACGAGCACTACCCCAACCGTATGCTGCTCGCTGAAGCCAACCAGTGGCCCGAAGATTCTGCGGCCTATTTCGGCACAGGTGACCTCTGTCACATGAACTTCCATTTCCCGCTGATGCCGCGCATGTATATGGCGGTAGCCACCGAAGACCGCTTCCCCATTCTCGATATTCTCGAACAGACACCCGAAATTCCGGAGAACTGCCAGTGGGCATCGTTCCTGCGCAACCATGACGAGCTGACGCTTGAGATGGTCACCGACGAGGAGCGCGACTACATGCGCCGGATCTATGCCAACGATCCCAAAGCCCGCATCAACCTCGGTATCCGTCGCCGCCTTGCGCCGCTCATGGCCAATGACCGCCGCAAAATTGAGCTGATGAACATCATGCTGCTCTCGCTTCCCGGCACTCCGGTACTCTACTACGGTGACGAAATCGGTATGGGCGACAACTTTTACCTTGGCGACCGCGATGGTGTCCGCACCCCCATGCAGTGGAACTCCGACCGGAATGCCGGCTTTTCGCGTGCCAATCCACAGCGGCTCCAGTTACCGGTCATCATCGACCCCGAATACCACTATGAGGCGGTCAACGTGGAGGTTCAGGAGAGCAACGTCAACTCCCTCCTATGGTGGATGCGCCACACCATCTCAACCGCTCACCGCTACAAATCCCTCAGCCGCGGTTCCATTGAGTTCCTGGAGGTAAGCAACCCCAAGGCGCTTGTATTTATTCGCCAGTTTGAGGATGAGACTATCCTCTCCATCATCAACCTGTCAAAAAACGCACAGGCCGTGATGATTGATCTCTCCCGTTTTGACGGATTTATCCCGGAAGAGGTGTTCAGCCTGAACCGCTTTCCGAAAATAAGGCAATCACCTTACATGGTTGCCCTCGGTTCCTACGGTTACTACTGGCTGAAGCTGGTCAAGGAGGCGGAAAATAGTGCTACCCGTCCTTTTCTTGAAACACCTTTTACCACCGTCTCCCGCTGGCCCGGCCTCTTTACCGGAAAAAGCCGCGACCTGCTTGAAACAGAGATTCTGCCCCAGTACTTCAACGCAAGTCGCTGGTTTGGCGGCAAGGCCCGCAATATCATGCGCATTTCCATTGTCGACACAATTCCTGTCACAGGAATTGCAAAAGCGAAATTACTGATAACTGAGGTGCACTATTCAAGTGGCGAAAACGATCTCTATCAACTGCCGGTCTGTTTTTCACCACTCTCCGCCATCAGCGCTTCGGACGACAACTTCAGCAAGAGGGTGATTGCTCAAGTTGTTGTGGGTGATGAAGAGGGATATCTTTGCGATGCAACTTTCGACCGCCACTTTCTGATCCAGCTCTACCACCTCGTTACCGGCAAAGAGACATGGCCCGGGAAAGCTGGCCTTGTATCCGGCCTGAAGTCACTGAAGCTCAACGCTATCAGCGAAAGCATGGCTGGAGAAGAGCCTGAACCACACCTGATGGGTGTCGAACAGACAAACACCTCAATCAGGTTCCATAACAATCTTTGTCTGAAGCTCTACCGCCGCATTGAAATCGGGGTCTCTCCCGAAGTAGAAATGTGCAGCACACTGAGCGACCACACCGATTTTACTCATCTGCCGAACTACCTTGGTTCCCTGAACTACAACCAGAGCCGCACCCGCCTCTTCTCACTTGGCATATTGCAGAACTATGTAAAGAACGAAGGGGATGCCTGGCAGCTTTCGCTCGGTCAGGCAAAACGATATTATGACGATATCATCATCAGGATGCACACAGGCCTCACGCTGCCCCCTCTGCCAGCACTGAGTGGCGAGCCCGTACAAATCCCTGATATCATGCAGGAATTGATTGGGGAAATCTATCTTGGCATGATTGAAAAGCTGGCAGAGCGTACCGCTGAAATGCACCTCTCCCTGGCCTCTCTCAACAATGATCCGGCATTTGCTCCAGAACCATTCACCTCACTCTACCAGCGCTCCATTTACCAGGCGATGTGCGAGCAGGTTAAGCGAGCGGTCATTCTTGTCCGCGAAATCATGCCACAGTTGCCTGCGGAGCAAAAAGAACTCGCCACTCTTTTTATCCAGAAGCAAAAGCAGATTTTGCAGCAATTTGATCCAATCCGACTTGAGAAAATTGACACACTGAAAATCAGGATTCACGGAGACTACCACCTCGGCCAGGTGCTCTTTACCGGCAAAGACTTTGTGATTATCGATTTTGAGGGAGAGCCTTCGCGCCCACTCTCCGAGCGCAAGATCAAGCGCTCAGTCTTCCGCGATATATCAGGCATGCTCCGCTCTTTCGACTACGCTGCCTTCAATGCGCTCCAGCAGATTCGGTCGCTCATCCGCCCCGAAGAGCAGGTTGCCCTCAGGCCATGGGCCGACCGCTGGAGTTTTTACGTTGGCCAGCACTTTATCGACAGCTATTTTGAAAATACCAGGGGGAGCGATATTGTTCCTGCCGATCCAAAACAGCGTGAGCATCTGATGCGCGGCTACCTGATGAACAAGGCAATCTATGAGCTCAACTACGAGCTGAACAACCGACCAGAATGGGCTGCAATTCCGCTTCGTGGTATCCTGAAGATTCTGGAGTCATGAAAATCACAGGATTTCAAATCCGGAATTTCAAAAATCTGGTCGATGTGCAATTGAGTAACATGCCAGACTATGCTGTTTTTGCTGGCTCTAATGGCGCGGGCAAATCCAATCTTTTTGAGGCAATTGAATTTTATCGGGACGTCATCCTGATTGGGGCTGACGTGGCTATGCAGGCGCATGAAGGGTATGAAAGTATCCACTGCCAGAAAGTTAAGGCTGGGTATGCAAAAAAAATGGAATTTGCTCTTTCTCTTCAAGCTGAAAAACTCTATTTCTACTCACTGATTCTTCGTGATTGCGACGGTCAGATCCGCATGGAAGAGGCCTTTATGATTGATGAGCAAGAGGTTTTGTATCGTCGAAGAGGCTTGTTGCGCATCAAAGGAGCCAAAACCAATGTTGACTATGCCGATAACCGAACCGCGCTCAATCTGGTTGATGAAGATGCCCAGCCATTTCTTGATTTCATGAGGGGGTGTCGGCGGTACAGGATTGATCCAAATCGTGCAAGAGAACCAGTGAAGCCATCAAAAAATGGTGAGCTGGACGAACAGGCAAGTAACCTTTCATCAGTGTTGCAGAAACTGGAAAAAAGTGAACAAGATCATGGGTCCGTTGTGGAATTAATACAGTTTCTCGTGCCATCAATGGAGAATGTTCGATCCGAAAAAAGCAGTCTGGATGGAAAGGTGTACGTCACGTTCAAAGAGATGGGCACTCGCAAGCGCTTTCCCGCAAGGCTTGTCTCTGACGGAACCATCTACGCATTATCTTTAATGGCAATTATTTATGGACATCGCATTGGATTAGCGATGATCGAAGAGCCTGAGCGTGGTTTGCATCCGAAGGCTATTGAGGAGTTGGTTGAGTTATTCATCGAAGTTGCGGGCCTGGTTGCGCCTGTCTACATCAACACACATAGCGAAACCGTCGTTCGCTGTACTCCATACAACAATCTTTTTATTGTTGACAAACCAGAGGGAATAACCAGAATATCCCGTGTCGCAGAGAAGTATTCCAACTACGACTATCACAAAATGCGATTGGATACCATGTGGTTATCGAACCTGTTTGATGGAGGAGTTCCATGGTAAAAGTCTCCTTTATTGTTGAGGGTGATGTCGAAAAGATTCTGATTGAAGCGTTGGTTCCCTGGTTCAAAGAGAGAGGAATTACAAAGGTTGGGCCTGTAATAAATGTGCGTGGTGGCGGCAACCTCTGCCCGGGCAATATTGATCTCTATATTGAACAGGCAAAAGTTTGGAATCCCGCGAAAATTTTGATCTTGACGGATCTCGAATGCGATAGTTGCGTTACCCAAACCAAAACGAGAGTTGGCAACTGCAAGGAGTGTGTGGTGATTGTTGCCCGCAAGGCGATTGAGGCATGGTTTCTTGCCGATACCCTTTTGCTTGAAAATTTGCTTAAAGGAAAAATCGTGCCTTATGAAGCGCCTGAAAAAACAGAACTGATGCCATTTGATGTTCTCAAGCAACTCTTTTTGGACAAAACAGGTCGCGGTATAAGCAAAAAAATGCTTGCCAGACGCTCAGTTCAATATTTCAGCCCTGAAAGAGCGGCATCACACCCCGACTGCCCAAGCGCTGCCTATTTTATCAGAAAAATTGATGAGATTGGCAGAATCCCGATGGAATCATAGTAATTGCTCAACTCTTTACTCCTCCCCCTTTTTCGCCACCCGCCACAGCAGATCCAGCTCATCGGGGGTGTACTCCTGCCATGGGCGACCTGATGCCCCTACCTGTTCTTCAACCCTGATGAAACGGCCAATAAACTTGTTGGTGGCTTTACGGAGCGAGTCTTCAGGGTTTGCGCCAAGAAAACGGCTGTAATTGACGAGAGTGAAGAGCAGATCACCGAACTCATCCTCCTGCTCCTCCTTGCTGGCAGCATGTTTCAGCTCTTCGATCTCTTCAACAAGCTTGTCGAGCACGCCCTCGTCACTCTGCCAGTCGAAGCCGACTCCGGCCACCTTCTTCTGTACACGGTAGGCACGAAGTAGCTCTGACATGGCTGTCGGCACGCCATCAAGCAGACTTTTCCGCCCCTCGCGGAGCTTGAGCATCTCCCAGTTTTTCAGCACGTCACCTTCAGTTTCAGCCACAGTGTCACCAAAAACATGCGGGTGGCGATGAACCAGCTTCTGGCAGAGAGCATCAAAAACATCGTTAAACGAGAATGTGCCACGCTCCTCACTGAGCTGCACCTGAAAACAGAGATGCATAAACAGATCACCGATCTCTTTTTTCAGTTCGCTTTCATCGTGCTGATCGATAGCATGCACCAGCTCATAGCTCTCCTCAAGCAGCAGATGAGCCAGCGACTCCGGAGTCTGCTTCCTGTCCCAGGGGCACTCCTGCCGCAATACCTTGACCAGAGCCAGCACCCGCTCAAACTGTTGGGGAAGGGTTCTCTCTTTCTGGGCGACAATGTCAGCTTTCAATTGTCCCATCGTTGTTTTTTCAGGCATAAATGCGTGGAAAAAAGTCATTCCGCAATTCCGCATCACGTTCAAATATATAATCCTGCCATTTCGAGCATCAGCGAGAAATTTTGATTATACTTTTTTTCGTTCGTATCTCAATTAAAGAAGTTACCACTTTCTTGTCACTATTTCTTATACTTGCCCGCAGGGAGCTGTTTTGCCACTTTTACCGCTTGAAATCATGACCGCACCGTTCACTCCGCCAGAACAGGGAGAGCCAATCGCCGCCATAGCCACGCCAGTGGGTATTGGCGCTCTTGCGGTTGTCCGTATCAGCGGCAAGGGGGTTTTTGATATTGCCATGAGGGTGTTTCATAAAAAGGGAAGCCAGGCATTCCATTTCGCACAATCCAAAGGGTTCAGGGCCCATTTTGGTGCCGTATACGACAGCGAGGGGCTGGTTGACGAGGTGGTTGCGCTGGTATTTCGCTCCCCAAACTCCTTTACCATGGAGGATATGGTTGAGCTGAGCTGCCATGGAGGGCCGGTTGTGGTAAAACATATCCTGAAGGTGTTGCTTGATGAGGGGTGTCGGCTTGCTGAGCCCGGAGAGTTTACCCGGCGGGCGTTTCTTAACGGCCGCATTGACCTCTTGCAGGCAGAAGCGATTGGCGAGATGATCCATGCACGATCCGAATCAGCATTCCGCACTGCAGTAACCCAGATGCAAGGCACACTCTCCACCCGGCTTGATGCCATGCGGGAGCAGCTTCTGCGTTCATGCGCCCTCCTTGAGCTTGAGCTTGACTTCAGTGAGGAGGATGTTGAATTCCAGAGCCGCAGCCAACTGCAGAAAGAGCTTCGTGAGCTGCAGAAAGAGCTTTGTCGCCTTATTGACTCCTACCAGCACGGCAGGATTTTGAAAGAGGGAGTTGCAACAGTAATTGCCGGAAAACCAAATGCCGGGAAATCGACACTGCTCAATGCGCTGCTTGGCGAGGAGCGCTCCATAGTGAGCCATATCCCTGGCACAACGCGCGACTATATCGAAGAGTGTTTTGTGTATGAAAAAACAATGTTTCGCCTGACCGATACTGCCGGACTTCGCGAAGGAAGGGAGGAGAGTGAGCATGAAGGAATCAGGCGCAGTTACAAAAAAATCTCTGAGGCCGATATGATTATCTACCTCCTCGATATCAGCCTTGACAACTACCTTGATGAAGTTCCCGTAATTGCAGAATTCCTCGTTCGTTACCCGTCAGCGCGTCTGCTGGTGGTTGCCAATAAAACCGACATCACCCCGGACAGCGCCGAACGACTCAAACAACTGCGTGCAGCAACTGGCAGCGAAGTTTGCGGCATTGCTGCGGCAAAAAGAGAAGGGCTTGACCGTCTCACGCATGAGATGTGCATCATGGTTGAGGGGCTTGACAAACAACAAGAGGCGAGTGTGCTCGTCACCAGCCTCCGCCACTATGAAGCGCTCCGCAACGCCTCCGATGCCCTCCGCAATGCACAGGCGCTGATCGACCGAGGAACCGGTACCGAATTAGTCGCCTTTGAGCTCCGTTCAGCGCTGGAGTACATCGGAGAAATTACCGGAAAAGTGGTCAACGAAGAGATCCTAACCCTTATCTTTGAGCGCTTCTGCATTGGGAAATAACTTTCAGCGACTATCCTTTCGGCTCATACTATGCGGATAACAGGCAAGATTACCCGCACATTGAAAAAATCAATCCCTGATGCAGCGGACTGAAATGCCCTCTCTTTTTTCCTGCAGATCCAGCTTGATCTCTGAATTCTCAAAGTTGAATTGTGCATAAGACGCAAAGGCAGCAGAGGCCTCTGAAGCAGACCAGAAAAATGCCTCTTCGCCGAGAAACCTGAAGGCATCATCCTCTGTTTCCCTGATGCCGCCAGGCACTGCATTAAAGTGGATAGCGTTATCGATGGAGCTGATCGAGTAATGCCAAACTTTCAGCATCGGCGACTTTTTACGTCCGGGAAGAGCATCGCCAGCCTGAGCGGTTGCCAAATTGTCCCACTCCTCACGGCTCGGTACATGCCAACCTGAAGGAGCGATTCCCCTCGGATCATTTACAGCAAACCAGTTATACAGGCGACCGTAAATCTTTCCTTTCGCCCGATCATTGTTGTAGTAACACCAGGCACCTTCGCCTTTTGCCGCAGCATCAAGCCACTCCTCCCTGGTCTCAGCCTGGGTGATCTCATCTCCATTACGATATTTTGAGACATTCAGGTTATCTCTCATCCACACTTTTCCGCCTTTATTCAGGGTGTTATAGCCATGCCCCTCAATATCAACCACCCTCTCAGCCGCCTGTGCTCTCAAAAAAAAGAGAGAACTTATCAAAGTCAACACCAAGATAAGAAACCCGTACACTGCGTGATGCTTCTGTTTCATAGATCTCTGCTCTTCTATATTTTTTTTGAATTTAATAACGTTGCGCCGTTACCCTTGTTGCATCGCAAACATAACATGAACACCCTTAATGGATGATTAAGGCTAGCTTAAAAAATTCTTAAATCTTTGAAGGGGTATAACATCATCCCTGCCCGGCCACCAGAACGATAACCGGGCAGGTAAAGCTTATATCAGCTTTGCGTGTAGGTGTGAACGCTGTTCTGGGCGGAGGGAAGATAGTTAACCCCGAACCAACAGACCAGAAGCACAAGAAAGGAGAGAGCAAGATACCATTGCAGTTTGCTCCGGTCAATTTTGTAGCGGAAAGCATGAAGATAGCCGAGATAGGCCAGCCAGGAGAGAAATGCCCAGGTCTCCTTGGGATCCCAGGTCCAGTAATGGCCCCATGCCTCCTTTGCCCAGAGAGCGCCAAATATCAACCCAAAGGTGAGCAGCACAAAGCCGAGCAGAGCCAGATAGTGCGACACCGCTTCGCCGTTCAGATTCTCTTTGGAGCGCAACTGCAGGGAGACGTTATGCAACGCCGTGACGGACGATGCCGCAAGCAACACATATCCAACAAGATAGACGACAACATGCGGGATAAACCAGGGGCTTTGAAGCGCTGGCATGAGCGTTTTGTCGAAAACTTCAGGGTGAATCAGGTTGATGACCAGAAAAAATCCGGCCAGCACCATACAGTAGTATTTCAGCCACACAATCTTCCAGCGATACTCAACCAGAAACCCCACCAGCGGAATAAGCGCCGCATACCATAACCGGGTTTCGCCAAGCGTTCTGAGCGGCGGACGGTCGAGAAGGTACCAGTAGAAGCCAATGAAGAGAACCATAACCAGTGAGCCAGAAAAAGAGAATAAAAGTGCGGGAAGTTTCAGCCCGGAAGTTCGCCTGGCAAAGAGGCTGAGGAGCGAACCCGTCGCCCAGCAGGCTATAGCTGTTATGGCTGCTGTCTTGAAATCAACGATCATGATGCCACCTCCCTCTTTTTTATGCCGTTCCAGAAAAACAGCAGGTTCCCCGCCATAATCATATAAAAACCAAGATAGACTGCCGGAAGCCAGGGGTCGCGAACAACTTCGATGACACTGTACTTCGACCATCGGCCCACTTCGTTATCGTATCCCATCTGGTAAAGCTTCCATCCCATAACATTTATCGGATGGTTCACCTCAAGGGTCGCGGTTGTCTGCTGGCCGTTGTCATCACGCACCGTTACCTCCGAACGAAATGCTTTCGGGGTTCCTGGCATCATCACAAGCAAGAGGCCTCCAAGCTGGGCTGCATAAGGTTCCATATTCGGGCTGCCGGTACTGAGCCAGGCCTCACTCGACGTTGCATCAGCGCTGGTGATCCTCACCCTGGCGAACGGCACTCCGGCTGTGCGGTCTGCCGGTTCGGGAACACCGTTTTGAGTGGGGAGTGCGAACGGCAAAAAGTCGAGCACTTCAACATCAACACCCTTCCATGATGCTTTTACCCCCTTGCGAACAAGGGTCGTCGCTTTGGTTCGCTCCTGGAGAGGCCTGTTATTTTGAGGATCATACAAAAACAGTTGGGGAGGATACTCCTCCAAAGTGAAATCATGCAGAAAAACCGAAAACGGCAGTTGCTGTGGTGTGTCGCTCTCCATATAGCCGAGGTTACTCTGCTGCCCCTCATCAACCTTCATCACCAGCCGCTGCAGGTCAGGTGCTCCAAAAATCCCGCATGAAAGCGCTATCCAGAACCCCGCATGAAAAAGGACAAACTGGATATTCTGCATTTTGAACGGCACAAGCCTCCAGGAGAGCGACAGGCCGAGATTGGCAAGAAAAAGCAAAATAGCAAGTGCAAAAGGCCAGCTTGAAAAGATCTGGTTAACGCCAAACAAAGCCGAAACTGAACCGGCGGCAACTTCGCCCTGGGGCACAATACCCCCAATCAATGAAAGAGCCGCAATTGCAACAATAAGGGAAAGACCGAGAGGAATCCCCCCGAACCATTTAACTATAGAGTTGTTCCTGAACAACACTCCAATGCTCAGGATGAGAGCCGCAAACAACGAAAGCACAATGGCGTTAACCGGCAAATGAAGCCGTGGAATACCCTGCCCGGAAGCCACATATTGAACAAAAAAACCTCCCGCCACGGCAACTGCCGTGAAGAGAGCGGATTCCCTGAACTCCCAGGGAGACTGAAACCAGCGACGACTGACAACCACCATAACCATATATTTGTAAAGCTTGATAAATCAATTAAAAACTTCGGAGCGCTGAACCTGTGTAATACTGTTCGAAATTATAATACGGCAGCAATATGCCAAAAAAAACTCATAAGGTATAATGACCATAACTCAAGCTCGGCGGAACGCTTTTGCGCACACAAAATGTCGAAAAAAGAGATAAAGCTGCCTTGGCCAAACAGTACAATCTTGCTGATGAAAAGAAGGTCTACGAAGAGACTTGTTCAGCATGTCACGCAAGCGGACTGCTTTCCGCCCCGAAATTCTGTGACGTTGCTGCATGGAAACCAAGAATGACGCAGGGTATGACGACGCTGGTCAAGCATACTGTTGACGGATTTAACGCCATGCCTTCAAAGGGTGGATTGGAGACTATCTCCATTGAACAGTCTGCCAACGCAGTTGCATATATGGTTGATCAGTGCCTCTTTTAATTGGGCGGCTTAACACAAGCTCAACTTTTTATTTGGAAAACTTTAAGAAAAAGTAGAGATTCGCTTAAGATGTCGTTTTATATTCTTTTTATTACTATTCGGAAGCATTGACAGGGTTGGTGATTGGGAATGTTGGTATTTCGCAACAACTACCTCTGTTTTTTGTGGTTAAGGTTTTTTACATGAACAACATTAAAACTCATTAAAACAGGAGAGATTTATGAAGAAAACGAAATTTGCTGCCGTACTTTCGCTCTGTATGGTTCCCGCCATGTTCTGGAGCTCAGAAAGCCAGGCAATTCCATCTTGGGCAAGGAAATACAATGTATCCTGCTACACGTGTCACTCTGGTATGCCGCAGAGAAATGCTGTAGGTGAGGCTTTCAAAAACAACGGCTATCGCTTCCCCGGTGCCCAAGAAGCAGCCTACACAAAACAGAAGAACATAAAGATTGGTAATGAAGAGTGGGATAAGGCCTTCCCTGATGCTCCTCTGACTGGATCCTTCCCACAGTTTGACGCATTGAGTGTTGTTCTTACTGGTGACATTGTGAGCTTCACACAGCCCACACACAATGCCGCAGGTACGATTGTTACCCCTAGAGCGCTGAATATCAACGCAGCTAATGCCGGAGCCCTTTTTTATGGGGTTTCTATCGGTGACAACCTTACCGTTTTTGGTGAGATGAATGGATTTGGCTCCAATGCAGCAGCAGGGTCAGTCATCAGATCAAGCAACAGAGCGGTCTGGCAGTTCTCACCAGGATTCAATCTCGCTTTTGGCAACTTTTTTTCCAATGCTGGGTTTAACGGTACCGAAGCTGGTGGTGTTGTTAATGTTAGCAGCTTGTTACCTGGGCCTGCCACTTATGCAGAACTGAACTTCACCAGAGGCGAGTCCGCCGGATATTCAATTGTTGCGGGCACGAGCATGGGAGCAACATCTGCAACTCCGATAACTGCAGCGAATAATATTGATGATATTATTTATGTTCGTGGGAAGGTAAAGCTATATGGAGCAGGTCTGCTCAGTGGTGCAAATGGAGAACTGGGCAATTCTTATAATGGACTTGACAATCAGGTAACAGTTGGTGCCGGATTCTCTTCAGCCAGAAACACTGTTGTTGGCCAAGGTTTTTCAGGTAACTACCTAGGGGAAACATTCGTTTATGGTGCAGACGTTCAGGCAGCCCACAATAATTCAATGGTTGGTCTTGCTGTAAGCAGAGACAAGGATCTTGCGCTTACCAATTATCAGGTTGATGCTGGCTCGTTCATCTATCCTTGGCTTTTTGCAAAAGTAGCCTATAAGGACATAACGAATCGTGCTAATGCTGGAGTTCGTTTGCCACAGGTTCAGCCATCAGTTTCTGCGTGGATTACTCCAGCAGTCTCATTGACAGGTACATACACCTATAACACTAAAACTATAGTTCAAGCTCCTCTGGCTGCAGCGAATACTTTTATTGTGGCAATTAGGGCTGGCTTCTGATCATCTCTTGAAATTGTTTTCCTGAAACGGAAAGCTCTTCAGCCAGAAAAGGCATGTCCATACTTGGACATGCCTTTTTTTGTTTCCAGTATTTCTTTTAGCTTCCTGCCCTACCACTTTTTAAGCAAATTTTAAGCTCCCGTTAATTACTGCTTAAGGTTGAATGTACTATCCCTAAGCGTTGAAATTTGAGCGTTAAAGTTATACTAAATTTTACTACCTAAAATCTATAACACTATGGCACTGTTTCATGGTAAAAAGCTCAGGACGCTTCTTCTTGCCTCCTTTTTCTGCTTGGGTTTAAGTGGTACCTCGCAGGCACTGGAGGTAGGTACAAAGGCCCCTGATTTTCAGTTGAGTGGCGACAAAGGTCTGGTAAGGCTGTCAAATACAGTTGGTTCTGTCGTCTATGTTGACTTCTGGGCATCGTGGTGCGGACCATGCAAGCAATCTTTCGGATGGATGAACGCCATGCAGGAGAAATATGGAGCCCAGGGGCTGAAAGTTATCGGCGTTAACCTTGATGCCAAAACTGAGGATGCCAAAAAGTTTTTGGCCCAGAGCCCGGCAAATTTCACCGTTGTCTTTGATGCCAAGGGAGATGTACCCAAAGCTTATGGTGTAAAGGGTATGCCGACCAGTTTTCTTG
The DNA here is from genome assembly GCA_903994635.1 of uncultured Chlorobiaceae bacterium. Lineage (GTDB taxonomy): Bacteria > Bacteroidota > Chlorobiia > Chlorobiales > Chlorobiaceae > Chlorobium. Next base: position 78,264 of record CAJEXQ010000004.1, on the reverse strand, counting down.
TCAGCAAGAGCGGGAAAATTATCTTCTAGCACCTGGGCTTTAAAGAGGCTGATCGCGACAATCTGGAACAGCAGATCAAGGCTGCACTGGAGGCAAAAAAATGAAAATGAATGTTATGCAAAAACTGCTTTACGCTTTGCTGTTAATCACAACTCTCGGCTTGTCGGGCTGCTCCATTGGCGAGACGGTTCAGCCCTGGGACAAGGAGACCCTTGCCCGGCCTGAAATGACCTTCGAGGGAGATCCGCTTGATACCAAATATGTCGAGCACATCTACAGCAGCAAAGAGGCAGCATCCGGTGGCTCAGGGGTCGGTGGTGGCGGCTGCGGCTGCAATTAACATAATTTTAATTTTCAGAGTACTCCTATGAAATCACTCCCGACAAAAAAGAGTCATCTTCTTGGTGCCGCCCTTTTTGCAGCAGCCATGGCCCTGCCTTCATATCAATCAGTATTTGCCGAAGCCACTCCTGAAAAAGGGGTAGTTGCATTCAAGTATCTCAATTATAAAGACAGTCAGCCGGGTGCAGAGAGAATCAGTGTCAATGCCTACACAACCTCCGTTATGATGCCATTTGCTGGCGACTGGTCGGTAGCCTCATCGTACACCTACGATTCTGTTTCAGGCGCTTCACCCGGCTCCTATGACGTACTCTCTGGCGCTTCAGTTGGTATCACTGAAAAACGTCATGCTGGCGACTTGAGCTTCACCAAATATCTTGAAAAAGGAAGCCTTACTTTTGGAGGAAGTTTTTCAACAGAATCGGACTATAATTCAAAAAGCTTTTCTCTCTTGAGAAGCGTGTCGACGGAAGACAAAAATACAACCATTACGTTTGGAGGAAGTTATACATCAGACGAGATTGATGCTTATAAAAAACGGGTTGTTGACGACAAAAAAAGTATATTTGCAGGGTTGATTGGCATTTCCAAGATATTGACCAAGCAGGATATTGTTCAGTTGAACATAGGTTTTTCACAGGGTACAGGGTATTTCTCTGATCCTTATAAAGATCTTGATTACCGGCCAAGGAAGCGCAACATCTCAACAATCCTGACTCGGTGGAACCATCACTTTGACGGCTCGGATGGCACTTCAAAGCTTGGCTACCGCTTTTACACCGATACCTACGACATCAAGGCGCACACCGTAAGCGCTGAATATTTTCAGCCTCTTCCGGCCAAATTTACGGTAATCCCCTCAGTGAGGTTTTCATCGCAATCGGCGGCATCCTTTTATCAACCTGTTGGCACTGTTCTGGATTACTCGCTCACCGACGGGATCAAGCCCTATTCGCTCGACCAGCGACTGTCGGCCTTTGGAGCGTTGACGCTTGGCATCAAGGGAGAAAAACAGGTCACCGAGAATTTAACGCTTGATATTAAATATGAGTACTATCAACAGCGTCCTGAGTGGAGTATAACAGGCAAGGGCGACTCCGGACTGAAGCCATTTTATTTCAGAAGTATTCAGCTCGGCCTCTCCCAGCGGTTATAATTTAATACCTGTATGTCGCATAAAAGCCGGTCGCAGGCAACATAAATTGACAAGTCAATGTATTTTTATTAACAAGGAGGAGATAGTATGCCTAATCCGTTCACAGGTACATCCGGTAATGATTCCATAAATATCGCCAGTCTTCAGGGGACAGGTGCCCCAGTGAATAATGTTACCTATACGGTTGATGGGGTGGCCGGTATTGATACATTCTCTTTAACAAGTTCTGGAGGGGCATACAAAAATTTCCCAAGAGCCAATTTCACCATTCTCCCTGCTGATGCTGCCGGTGTAACAACCATATCGGGTGCCAGCACCGGCGGCAAGCTGTATACATTCAAACTCCTGAATGTCGAATCAGTGGTGTTTAAGGATGCAACGGTTGCGTTGAGTTCTGTGCCTTCAGGGCCTGACATAATCCCTCCACTCTATTCATCAGCCACTGCAAATGCGTCGTCAGTAGTCATAACCTACGTTGATGTAAACAACCTTGATGCAATCAATGTTGCGCCTGCGAGTGCTTTTACTGTTTCCAATCATGCTGTCACTGCGGCTACCGTCAATGCAACGCTGAAAACCGTAACCTTGACACTTCAGACAGCGGTAACGACTGGTGAATCGCTTGCAATCACCTATACCGATCCTACTGTCGGAAATGATCTGTTGGCTCTTCAGGATATCGCTGGTAATGATACTGTAACCAGCACCCATACAATCACTGCAGGTTTAGATACCAAAGCGCCAACGATTACCACCTACAGCCCCACCGATGGCGCAGCCAATACGGACACTCACAGCAATATTGACATCACCTTCGACGAAGCAATAAAGTTTGGTACTGCGGCTTCCATTCAGCTCCATAGTGGTGCAGCGACTGGCGCTGTTGTGTCCAACTCATTGTCGATAAGCGGGAATACCCTTACCATTGACCCTACCGCTGATCTTTCGTATAATACGCATTACTATGTGAGCTTTAGCAGTTCTTCGAGTAGTGGCAGCAGTGAAGATAATGAGCATGATAATGAACATGGCGGGTCAAACGTGGTAACCACCACCTATGGGATTACTGACATTGCAGGAAATAACTATACCGGAACAAATGTCTATGACTTCACAACAGGAGCAGATCCTTTTGTTCCTGTAACAAATGCAGTTATCGATGGGGCTCCTGTTGTTGGTGGTGTAGGGGGGCTTGGAATGCTTGCCTGGGCTTTTTTGCTCTGATTGGCAGATGGAAATTTTTCGTTTTGGATTTGAGGCTATGGCAAGCGGGTGCGAGGTTGTGGTTGCAACCGCCAGTAAAGATGAGGCAAAAGAGGTTGCGCGACATGCAATTGAGGAGATTTCAAGGATTGAACGCAAGTATTCCCGCTACCGCCCGGAGAGCATTGTTTCCTTGATCAACGCTGCCGCTGGAGCTGGTTTTGTTGAGTGTGATGAGGAGAGCTTTGCCCTGGTACAGTATGCGGATGCACTTTTTGAAAGCAGCGACGGGCTCTTTGATATAACCTCGGGTGTGTTGCGCAAGGCATGGAATTTCAAGAGCGCTGTTGTGCCCGACCTGGAGAGGCTCACTCCTTTACTTGAGCTGATAGAGTGGAAAAGTGTTGAACGAAAAGGTAAGGCTCTCCGCCTTCCGAGTGTTGGCATGGAGCTTGATTTTGGCGGTTTTGGCAAAGAGTATGCCGCTGATCGGGCAGCAGCAATTGTTCACGACCAAGGTGTGAAACATGGCTATGTAAACCTGGCCGGTGATATTCGGGTTATCGGGCCTAAACCTGACGGTACCCCATGGTTAATCGGTATTCAGGATCCCCGGCACAAAGAGCGTACTATAGCCTCGATTCCTCTCTATACTGGAGCATTGACAACCAGTGGCGATTATGAACGATATTTCGAGATTGACGGCAACCGTTATTGTCACATCATTAATCCACACTCAGGATTTCCTGTCACGTATTGGCGATCGGTAACCGTTGTGGCACCTGTAGCCATCACTGCCGGGAGTAACTCAACTATAGCCATGCTGAAAGAGTCAGAGGGTCTGGATTTTCTTGAGGATTCAGGGCTGGGTTACCTGGCGGTGGATCATACAGGAAAGTTCTATCACAAAAATAAATAGTATCCTTCTTGTGTCTATAGTAATTTTTTACAGGAAAGCAACATGACCCGCTTCTCCATCAGGGCCTTTGCCGCTTTTATTGCCCTGTTTCTGGCACTATTCCTCAGAGTAAGCACCGCTTTTGCTGCTGAGTTTCTCGATCCTGATCAAGCGTTCAAACTCAGGGCTGAACTGAGCGGCGCTCGTACGGTAGTGCTTCACTGGGATATTGCCAAGGGGTACAAGTTGTATCGCGACAAGGTGACGGTTGCTGTTGAAAATGGAAAGGCTGAGGTGAAATCGCCTTCTTTGCCAAAAGGGATCATCTTTACTGATCCAACAAATGGTGAAAAAATTGAGATCTATCATGACAAGCTGGATGTTGTGGTGCCTCTCGTCAAGGCTGACGGGCTTTTTACCCTGAATATAGGCTACCAGGGGTGCGCAGAGGATGGACTCTGTTATCCGCCAATAACAAAGCTCTTCAAGATTGATCCAAGTAAACCAGGGACGCTCTCTGTTGCGGGGGAGCCAGTCGGAAGTTCTCCAGCGCCAACTGCAGTTGTGGCTCAGGCTCTCGCCGCGCCTCCAGTGCCAACCGGAGCTCAACCGACGCAAACTGCCGTCCCTGCATCAAAAGCAGTCGCGCCCGACAATGATCTCTCTCTCGTTGCATCCACGCTTGCTGGGGGAAGTTTGTGGAAAGTTGCCCTTGCATTCCTTGTTTTTGGATTGCTCCTCTCGTTTACGCCCTGTGTGTTGCCAATGGTTCCGATTCTCTCCTCAATCATTGTTGGCGAGGGTAATGCGACCCGAAGCCGCAGTTTTTTGATGGCTCTCGCCTATTGCCTTGGAATGGCACTGGTCTATACCTCGCTTGGTATTGCTGCCGGACTTGCCGGTGAGGGGCTTGCCGGTGCCTTGCAAAAGCCATGGGTGTTAATCATGTTTGCGCTGCTGCTTGTGCTGCTCTCTCTCTCCATGTTTGATGTCTATCAGTTGCAGTTACCAACCTCCCTCCAGAGCAAGCTCGGCAAGGCATCTGGCGGGCTGAAGCGCGGACGTTTTGTCGGGGTCTTTTTCATGGGCTCCCTTTCGGCCCTTATTGTGGGGCCCTGTGTTGCTGCGCCCCTTGCCGGAACGCTTGTCTATATCAGCCAGACACACGACGTACTGCTCGGCGGTCTGGCGCTCTTTTCAATGGCCATGGGGATGAGCCTTCCGTTGTTTTTGGTTGGGCTCTCTGCAGGCAGTCTGCTTCCCAAAGCTGGCGTCTGGATGATCAGTGTGAAATATCTGTTCGGGCTTCTTTTGATTGCTGTAGCAATATGGATGGTTTCCCCGATTCTTTCGGTTCCCGAAGTCATGCTCTTTTGGGGCGCATTCGCCATACTCTCTGCACTTTTTCTCGGTGTTTTTGATACTTCCCCGGCAAAGGCAACCATTGCGCAACGCTTCAGTAAAGCACTGGGACTGGTGCTCGTTGTGGTTGGTGTTTTAGAACTTGTTGGCGCAGCTTCTGGCGGCACCAATGCACTTGAGCCGCTTTCACACCTTCGCGGAGGGGCAACTTCAACTTCTGAGGGGGAGAAGAACATCAGCTTCACCCGTATCAAAACGGTTGCAGAGCTTGATCAGGCTCTGCTCTCAGCAAAAACACCAGTTATGCTTGATTTCTATGCAGACTGGTGTGTCGCCTGCAAAGAGATGGACAAGTTCACCTTTCATGACCCGAAGGTTGCGGCAAAACTCAAGACACTGACGTTGCTTCAGGTCGACGTAACTGCCAATAATGGTGATGATCGCGCACTGATGAAGCGCTTTGAGCTCTTTGGCCCTCCAGGCATTATCTTTTTTAACAAAAAGGGAACGGAGATCGCTGAAAGCAAGATTGTCGGCGTGGTTGATGCCGCCCCTTTTTTGGAGCATTTAGAAAAGTTTGTAACGGGAAAGTGACCTCATGTTGATGCGCACATAAAAAAGCCTGCTTTTTTCAAGCAGGCTCATAAACCAGAATCAGTTCAACCCGCGACAAAAGCTGATGGGAGCGCTTTAATCGCTTCCAGTTTGACCTGCACTATTCCTGACTGCATGATTCCGATAACTTTAGCAGCACTGACCGAAAGGTCAATGATTCTCCCTTTAACAAAGGGGCCACGGTCGTTGATGCGTACAATAACATCCTTTCCGTTGCTCAGGTTGGTTACTTTTACCCAGGTTCCAAAAGGAAGCGACGGATGGGCAGCGGTCAGGTTATCCATATTGAATGTTTCGCCGTTCGCGGTCTTGCGGCCATGAAATTGGCCTGAATAGAAGGAGGCCTTACCTTCTGTAACGGAAACTGACCTTTTTTTTGAATGTACGCCACGTCGCCTGGCGGCCTCTGCAGTACTATAGAATGGATTAAAGGTGCCAACAAGAAGTGCTGATAAGCAGATTCCTGTCAGAACGGCAAATAAGAATGAGTTAAAAAAATGTTTTTCATGTCTCATACGCTCTTGGTTTAAGCCCGCTGTTCCTTATAACAATACTCTTGAAAAGGACAGTAAAAATGAATAAAAATCAACATGCTATTCAGTCGCGTCACGGTGCCAATATAAAGAAAAATTCCGGGAACAAACAATTTCCACTTCCCAGGTTGCCTCTCACAGTTTTACAGCTCATTATATTGTAAAATCAGCGTGGTATTCATGTTTTTTTCGATAACAAGGCTATTATGAAAAGCCGTATCGCTCCAGCCGGAAGTGGCCATGATTCTATATTCTGGATAATATTCACGACGTGATAATGGCTTTACGACGATCTGCTGAATCAGGTACTCCCCGTTTGACCGGTTAATTTGATTTAGCACTTATTATCTCTATTTTCAGATTCAATTTTTGGTTTTGCTTCATGCTGCCCATGGGTCAAGCCTCTTTTCATTTTGTCGATTGAAATATGTCAAAAATATCGGCCACATCCGGAGCAGCCAGCCATTCAGAGCCATCGGGTATAAAACGTCTTGCCGGACTCTCTCTCGCCGCACTTGGTGTGGTTTTTGGTGATATCGGCACCAGCCCTCTGTATGCGGTTCGCGAGTGTTTTCATGGTGAGTATGGCATTCCCATCACCGACAACAATGTGCTCGGTGTTCTCTCCCTGCTTGTCTGGGCGCTTCTCCTGATTGTCAGCTTGAAATATCTCACCTTTATCATGAAAGCTGATAATGACGGTGAAGGGGGGATTCTTGCCTTGACCGCGCTCATTATTACACAAGCCAAAAAGAATGGCTATGAACGGTGGTTTCTGGTAGTCATCGGGCTATTCGGCGCAGCATTGCTCTATGGTGACGGGATGATTACTCCCGCCATTTCGGTTCTCAGCGCCGTAGAAGGGGTTCAGATTATTGCACCTGCATTCAAGGAGCTTGTTATTCCTGTTACGATTATCGTCCTTGTCGCTCTCTTCCTGTTTCAGCACCATGGCACAGCAAAAGTCGGTACCTTGTTTGGCCCGATTATTTTTGTCTGGTTTGTCGTTATTGGCTTGCTCGGACTTGCAGAAATTATCCGCTACCCGCAAATTTTGAAGGCCATCCTGCCCTGGTATGGCATCTCCTTTCTTTTGAGCAACCATCTCCAGGGTTTTATGGTTCTTGGTGCCGTTTTTCTTTCCGTTACCGGAGCCGAAGCACTCTACGCCGATATGGGCCATTTTGGCCGCCGCCCCATAAGATTGACCTGGGTATTACTGGTGCTTCCTGCACTGCTGCTGAACTATTTTGGTCAAGGTGCCCTGCTTCTTGCTTTTCCAGCCCAATCGCATCACCCCTTTTACGGACTTGTTCCCTCGTGGGCCATGATCCCAATGGTTATACTTTCAACATCCGCAACCATTATTGCCTCACAGGCGCTCATCACTGGTGTTTTTTCACTGACACAGCAAGCCATACAGCTTGGTTATCTCCCTCGTTTAACCATAACTCACACCTCTGCCCGGCACATTGGACAAATTTATGTACCTGCGGCAAACTGGTCATTAATGATAGCAACCATCAGTCTGGTGGCTGGTTTCGGGTCGTCCAGCAAGCTTGCTGCCGCTTATGGCGTTGCCGTAACAGCCACTATGATTATCTCTACCATTCTCTTTTATTATGTTGCTCGCGACCTCTGGAAATGGAACCTGGTCGGCATTAATCTTCTGATCAGCTTTTTTGCCATTATTGATCTCTCCTTTTTCGGCGCCAGCATGAGCAAGCTCTTTCAGGGCGCCTGGTTTCCGCTTGCCATTGGACTGGCCATCTTTACGCTTATGCTGACCTGGAAACAGGGACGCACCCTTCTCCTCGAACAATTGAAGAATCGAACACTGACCATTGAAGAGTTTTTGCAAAGCCTCTCACTGCAGCAACCTCATCGTGTCAACGGCCAGGCAGTCTATTTGACGGCTAACCCCGATGTTGTTCCCGTGGCGATGCTTCATAACCTGCGCCACAACAAAGTCATACATTCGGAAGTGGCTCTCTTTCATTTCACCACGGAACGGGTGCCACGGGTGCCAAACAACCGCAAGGTAGAGGTATCAAAACTTGGTGACGGGTTTTTTAAAGTGGTTGCCCGTTACGGGTTTCTGGAATATCCCAATATCCGTCAGGTCATTGCCCTTGCCAATCATCAGGGATTGCATTTCAAGCCAGAGTCAATCAGTTTTTTCATCAGTCGTGAAAAGATTATTGCCGAACTGAAATCGAAAATGACGTTGTGGCGAAAAAAACTTTTTGGCTTGATGGCTCGCAACGCCCTCAGCGCTACCGCCTACTATGATCTCCCCTCTGGTCAGGTGATTGAGATCGGCGTTCTTGTACAGATATAAACCGGGATTGATCTCATTCAGTAAATTGCGGATAAAATAGTTTGTTGTTAACATTTTTTATTTGTACATACAAAAGCGAGCAGTTTTACAATAATAATATCCGGCCAAGTACCCGGAAAGGAGGATGGGGTGAGAGAATTCAAAGTTGGAGAAAAAATTATTTACCATAAGCCGAAAAACTCATTTCGTCCAAGTCTGAATGCCAGGGATGTCTATCCGCTTCAACATGGTGAGGCTTATCACTATGTGGTCGACAAGTTCTGGACAATTGACAAGATCAATGATGATGGGACACTTGATGTGGTTACGCGGACTGGCAAAAGGAACAGGCTTGTTGCCAGTGACCCGAATATCAGCAAACTGCGTCTTCATCAGATTCTTCTGTACCGCAGCCGTTTTGCTGGACAGAACTGACTTCTTGGCCAATGCAGGGTCGTTTTTCCGTGATAGATTGGCTTAGCGCTGAGAAGTGTTACTCTCTGGAGAGATCGCCCTGATGACCGCATCCATGACGAAAACAACGACAATGTTTAGCGTTACTGAAAGAAGGATAAACCAGCTCCAGGCGAGCCCGTAATGTTTCAGGAGGAAGACAATGGCCATGCTGGAGATAAGCCCCGTTACCAGACTTGCTGTATGGAAGTTTCGTTTGCTTTTGGAAAGCAGAAAAAGCCCCAGAAGACCTCCGTAGGTAAAAGAGGCAATCTCCAGCCCGACCATCACAATGGCCTTGTTTTCCGCATCAAACAGAAGCGCAATAATAATAAGCAAAATTGCCCAGAGGAGGCTTATCATCCTTGATAAACGAAGCGACCCTGTCCCCCCCAGAAGATCGTTGACGGTGGAAGAGGCAAGAGCGTTGATTGCCGAGCTGTGGGTTGACATGGCGGCTGACAAGACACCGGCAATCAGCAGCCCTTTAAGCCCAACAGGAAGATGATGGACAATAAAATAGGCAAATTCCCTGTCTTTTTCCATTGGCGCTCCATGCATGAAAATGGAGATCAGTGAACCTGCCAACAGAAAAACAGAAAACTGGAAAAAGACAAAAAAACCGCTCCCGATCATCGCTTTTCTTGCCGAACGGAGATCCTTGCAGCCAAGCACTCGCTGTACCATCATGTAGTCTACGCCGTGTGAAGAGAGTGAGAGCAGAATGCCGCCTATAAAAGCGCTGAAAAAAGTTAATGGATTTGTTAAAAAATGAGGATCGGTATTGATAATCTTCAGTTTTCCTGCCTGTAACAGCGTTGTCATAATTGCAGGAACCCCCTGACCAATACTGTCAAAGAGAAAAATTACAGAGAGCACTCCGCCGAGAAGGTAAAGGCTGAATTGAAAGCTTTCCAGCCAGACCACCGCCTTTATTCCTCCTGAAAGGGTATAGACAAGGGTAACAACACCGATAATCATCACCGAAAGCGGAAGCGACCAGCCGGTGACCACCTGCACAACCACTCCTGCTGCCAGAAACCTGATAGCATCGCCAAGGGTTCGGGTGACAAGAAAAACCAAAGCCGCCACCTTCTGCATTCCTGGCCCGAACCGGATTCCGATGATCTCGTAGATTGAGCTGACTCCATGCTTGAAATACATGGGGAGGAGAATGGCACTGACAAGAATTCGCCCAATAATGTAACCCATCGCAAGTTGCAGAAAACTCCAGTCGCCCCTGTAGGCAAGACCTGGAACACTGACAAAGGTGAGAACTGAAGTTTCGGAGGCAACAATGGAGAGCATCGAAACAATCCAGGGAAGATTATGGTTGCCGTGGAAATAGTCCCGGCTGCTTTTGTTGCTTTTCCCATGCCAGAGGCCGAAAAGTGTATTGCCGGCCAAAAAAAGAATAATGATGGCAAGATCAATGGGCTGCATGGGAGATATTGGTTTGTTACTTGTAAAGATGAAAATCCTGCTTGATGGCGCAAAAAGCAGCTTCGTCGTGCTGCCAGGAGGCAAAAATGGTGTTTACCTCCACACCGTTCAGTATTTCGGTGCGGATCTTGCTGTTTCCTGCCAGCAAATCAAAAGCTGGAGTGGTACCGTTGAATTCGTAAACTCCACGCAAAAAATGCACCTGCCCGGGGTAGAGTTCATGGAGAGCCGCCGTCATGGCCACCCCCGTGGCAAATGATCTGAATCGTGCATGGTCAGTCACCTGCAGCCAGATGCCGCCGATAACCTCTCCGCAAAACTTGTGAAAGGTCGGTTTGAACCAGAGCGGACGGAAGAGAACCCCTTCGAGCCCATACCCGGCGCAATGTTTGGCAAGGGTGAACGGCTCTATGAAGGGTGCTCCGAAAAGCTGGAACGGGGTGGTTGAGCCTCTTCCTTCCGAGATGTTGAGCCCCTCAAAAAGGCACATACCGGGATAAACCTCGGCAGTGGCAATGGTCGGCATGTTCGGGGAGGGAGGAATCCAGTGAAGGCCCGTTTCAGGGAACAGCATCGATCGACACCAACCTTCCATGGAAATAACAGTGAGCTTGAGGTCAAGTTTTTTAACGTCACGATAATAGAGCGCAAGCTCTCCTGCTGTCAAGGCGTGCCGTACCGGTACAGGGAAAACGCCGACAAACGAGCCGAATCCCGGGTCGAGCAGGGGCCCTTCAACAATACTCCCACCCAGAGGATTCGGGCGGTCGAGCACCATGATCTCAATATCCATTCCCGAAACCGCGTCCATAAAGAGGGCCAGCGTGTTGAGATAGGTGTAGTACCGGGAGCCGACATCCTGAATGTCAAAAATGACAAGATCGAGGTTATCAAGCAGCGCTCTGTCGGGAATGAGTGTCTCTGCGGAGTCGCCGTAGAGGCTAACTACTTCACAACCCAACTCCGGCTGCCAGGTAGCAGCGATCTGATCCTGCTCTGTGGCATAGAGCCCGTGCTCGGGAGAAAAAATCCTTTTGATATGAACCCCTCTCTCTTGCAGCACATTCCATGAGTATTGCAGATCAGGAGTGACTGAGGTTTGATTGACAATCAGCCCGATGTTTCTGTTCAGAATGCGATCCGTATTACGGAGCAGCATGTCGAGCCCTGTTGCTATCATAAGGTATCCTCCTTCTGCACCATGACTGTTGTAGAGTGTGGGGCGACAATTGAATTGATAATGGTGCTTCCTGGCTTGACCTCTACTCCCGGGAGCAGAACAGAGTTCCTGATAGTGCATTCGGCTCCAATGCGGCACCCTCTTCCGATAACGGAACCGAAAACAAGTGCGTCAGGACTGACAAAGGCTTCCGGTGATACTGCATGAGGATAGAGACCTGTCGCCAGCTTCATTGGTTCTGCCAGATTACGAATGGCTCCTGTTGTATCAAGATTTGCCTTCCAGTAACTCTGCATGGTGCCGATATCCTTCCACAACCCCCTGTGCTGGTAGAAACTGATCCCCCCGTTATCGATGAGCCCGGTAAATCCGGTATCGACAATACTTGAATACTCTTCTTTCATGTACCGGAAAATCTCCGGAGTGAGTACAGAGATGCCGGTATAGATAAGCGATGAAACTAGCCCTGTATTTCTCCGGTTTCGAAAATCTTTCACCAGACCGGCTTCCACTCCAACATAACCGATGGATTCTGCCTCGACGGTTTCATAGAGTGCCAGGGTTCCTGATCGGCCAGCATCCCGGTGATGCCTCACCAGTGCTGTGAAATCGATATCAGTAATAATATCGCTGTTGACCAAAATAAAATCGTCATCTCCGAGAAGCTTTTCACATTTTTTCAGACCGCCTCCTGTCCCAAGAATTATTGGCTCTTCTGAAAAGGTGATCTTCAACCCCGAAAAATTGCCTGATTCGATAACATTTCTGACCAACGCTGCATGATGATGGATGTTGCAGATAATCTCCCTGATTCCGGCCTGTCTCAATAAAAAAAAAGTGTAGAACAGTGCGGGTACGTTAAGAACCGGAATCAGCGGTTTCGGAATATGGTCGGTCAGGGGGCGCAGACGGGTGCCGAGGCCTGCGGCAAGGATGAATGCTTTCATGAGAGCACTCCATCCAGAAGAGGTTGCAGAATCTTCCCGGCAGCTTTCAGTTCGCTTCTTGCACTGATATACTCAGGGATGTAGGCCAGCGTCGGGGCTATTGAGTGCTCAAAGGCGCAGCTTTTCTTGACTCTTGTCTGGTAACAGAAGGTCCCTGTCGCCTTGATATTGCGTTGAAAGGCCATAACATCAAAATAGAAGAGGTATTCGTCGAAACTCATGGCGCTCAGTTTGTGAGTGCACAGAGCGTTGTAGTGATATGCCTTCAGCTCTTCGATTAACGAGTTGTCGAGCTTGACATAAGAATCCTTGATCAGGGAGACAGCATCATATTGTGGCAAACCCATGCGGGCATCCTGAAAGTCAATAATCACCGGTTTATTGTGGTGAATGAGAATATTGCGGCTGTGAAAATCGCGATGGTTCAGCACAAAGTGGCGGGGCTTGACAAGGAGTTCTGCAATGGTTTCAAATTCATGGCGTAAAGCACCAATTGAATTGGGGGGGAAAACCTCTGCAAAGTAACCGCATAGAGCATGCTCAATAAAGAAGTCAAACTCCAGCATGAGCTTTTCGCGGTCAAAACTGAGGCTGAACGGAACGCTCTTCTTGTCCCCGCCAATGGCCTGGAGTTGTACGAGAAGATCTATAATTTCGCGATAACGGCCAGGAAGAGTATGCTCTGCTGTCGATCCGAAAAGATTTTGCAGCAAAAGATCTCCGCAATCCTCAAGAAGCAGGAGCCCTTTCTCTGCGTCTATGGCCTGAATTGCTGGAATGGAAATGGCATGGCGCGACAGGAGCTCGTGTACCACAAGAAAGGGGTAGCTTCCAGCCGTTGTTGCTTCAAAGGAGGGGTCATAACAGGCAACAGAGTGACCATTCGTTCCTGTAACTCTGAAATATTGACGACTTGAAGCATCGCCCTGTATTTTTGTGATGGAAAGTGGCTTGCTGCAAGTGAAGGTATAGAGTGTGGTAATATTCTTCTGGATGGTCATACAGCAACGTCCTGTCGGTGTCGTTTCAACGGAGGCAATGGCGGAAAGTCAGGGAGTAAGGAAGTAAAGGAGCAAAAAAAAAGCACCCACTGCGATAAACGCACAAGGTGCTTTTTTTAAAAAAAACTCAACACCTACTTCTTTGGCGCAATTGCAGAGGAGATACCCTGCAGCACCTGATTGACTGCACCGAACACGTTGCCAACAAGATCTGTAGCTGTCTTGCCAAGAGGCTCAACAAGCTGAGCTGCCGCCTTGAGCCCGTTGCTTTGAATCTCAACCTGCTGCTGGGCAAGTTTTCCGAGAGTATCAATAAAAGTGCTTACTGCGCCCGATAGATCATTTGTTCCGTTTGACATGGTTTTTTTATTTTTTGGTTATGAAGAAAAAATAACTGTTTTAATCATCGCTCCACGGGATACATCCCAGATTTTTAGCAATTTAAAACATTTTCAACTGTAGAGCAAATAGAAAAATAAGTGTAGAACCCTTTTTGCCCGCAAGAAATCATCTCCTGCGCTCTTTTACAGTGATTCCTTGATAATTTTTTCTTTTTCCGAAAAAAGTTTTGCTCCAATAAACCCCCTGTTCATTCGGGCAATATTTGCTACTGAGATTCCTTTGGGGCATTCGGCTTCACAGGCATACGTGTTGCTGCAGTTGCCAAAACCAAGTTCATCCATTCGAGCCACCATCTTCAGTACCCGTTTGGTCGCCTCTACCTTTCCCTGTGGAAGCTGGGAGAGATGTGAAACTTTAGCGCCGATAAAGAGCATGGCTGCGGCGTTGGAACATGCTGCCACGCAAGCACCGCATCCGATACAGCTCGCGGCATCAAAAGCAGCGTCAGATCTCTCTTTCGGCACCGGAATGGTATTGGCATCCGGCACACCGCCAGTATTGACCGATACATACCCGCCCGCCTGTATGATGCTGTCGAAGGCGCTCCGATCAACAATAAGATCACTGATGACAGGAAAGGCCTTTGCCCGCCAGGGTTCGATCTGGATGGTAGAGCCTGAAGTAAATGAGCGCATATGGAGCTGGCAGGTGGTGACACCCTTGACCGGGCCATGTGGACGTCCGTTGATATAGAGACTGCATGTACCGCAAATACCCTCCCGGCAGTCGTGATCAAAGGAGACCGGGTCGCCGCCAGTCATGATAAGCTGCTGATTCAGGGTATCGAGCATTTCGAAAAAAGAGCTGTCGGGCGAGATGTCTGAAACATCGTAGGAGACCATCTCTCCTTTCTCCGTAACGTTTTTCTGCCGCCAAATTTTCAGCGTAAATTTCATGATAACAGCTATTTGTAGCTCCGCTGGGAGAGCTTGATCTCGTTAAATTGAAGTTCCTCACGGTGGAGCCCAGCCGCAACCTCACGCCCCCTGTATTCCCATCCCGCCACAAAAGCAAACTTTTCATCATTGCGTAACGCTTCACCTTCGCTGGTTTGATACTCTTCCCTGAAGTGTCCACCGCACGACTCTTTTCGCTGCTGGGCATCACGCACCATAAGCTCCCCGAGCTCAATAAAATCAGCAACCCTGCACGCTTTCTCAAGTTCAGGATTGTATTCATCCAGAGCTCCGGGAATCCGTACCCCCCGTGAATATTCGTGTCGCAGCTCAGTAATAAGATAAAGTGCTTCGGTAAGACCCGCGTCGTTTCGTGCCATCCCGCAATACTCCCACATTATTTTTCCGAGACGGCGATGAAAATGATCGACAGACTCTTTCCCTCCACTGTTTTTCATCTGATTCAGGCGGTCGCTGACGGCTTCGGCCGCAACGGTAAATTCGGGAGCAGCTGTATCGAAGCGGGGTGTATGGATTTCTGCGGCCAGGTAGTTGCCAATGGTATAGGGGAGAACGAAATAGCCATCGGCCAGGCCCTGCATAAGCGCCGAAGCGCCAAGGCGGTTTGCCCCATGGTCGGAAAAGTTGCACTCTCCAATGGCATAGAGACCAGGAATAGTAGTCATCAGGTTGTAATCGACCCAGAGGCCTCCCATGGTATAGTGTACTGCAGGATAGATCATCATCGGTGTCTCATAAGGGCTCTCGGCCACAATCTGCTCGTACATCTGAAAAAGGTTGCCGTAAAGGGCATCTATAGTATCGTGACCCTTGCGCTTGATGGCATCGGCAAAGTCAAGATAAACGGCAACCCCGGTTCTGCCAACACCGAAACCTGCATCGCAACGCTCTTTGGCTGCCCTGGAGGCCACATCTCTCGGCACAAGGTTACCAAAGGCCGGGTAGCGACGTTCGAGATAGTAATCGCGGTCTCCCTCAGGAATGTCAGAAGGCTTGATCGACTGGGCTCTCAGTTTCTCGACATCCTTTTTCCTGGCGGGAACCCATATCCTGCCGTCGTTTCGAAGACTTTCGCTCATCAGGGTAAGCTTTGACTGCGCGTCGCCATGCACCGGAATGCAGGTCGGATGAATCTGGGTAAAGGAGGGGTTGGCAAACATCGCCCCTTTCTTGTAGGCACTCCATGCTGGCGTTACGTTGGAACCCATCGCGTTGGTTGAGAGAAAAAAAACATTGCCATAGCCGCCATTGGCAAGCACCACCGCATGGGCTGCATGGCGCTCTATCTCTCCGGTAACAAGGTTCCGTGCAATAATCCCGCGAGCTTTTCCATCAACCAGTACCGTATCAAGGACATCACGGCGATTGAACAAGGTAACATTGCCGGCAGCAATCTGGCGGCTCAGGGCACTGTATGCACCGAGCAGCAGTTGCTGACCGGTCTGACCTCTCGCATAAAAGGTTCTTGAGACCTGTGCGCCTCCGAAGGAGCGATTGGCCAACAGCCCCCCATAGTCGCGGGCGAAAGGAACTCCCTGCGCGACGCAGAGGTCAATAATCTGGTTGCTCACTTCAGCAAGCCGGTAGACGTTGGCTTCCCGTGCCCTGTAATCGCCACCTTTGATGGTGTCGTAAAAGAGCCGGTAGGCGCTGTCACCGTCGTTTGGATAGTTTTTGGCGGCATTGATTCCCCCCTGTGCAGCAATGCTGTGGGCCCGGCGGGGAGTATCCTGGTAGCAGAAGACCTTGACTTTGTAGCCAAGTTCCCCGAGCGATGCAGCAGCCGAGGCTCCCGCAAGGCCGGTGCCTATGACAATAATGTCAAGTTTGCGTTTATTGCTGGGGTTTACAAGCTTGCAGCCCGATTTGTATGCAGTCCATTTTCCAGCCAACGGCCCTTCAGGGATTCCGGCGTTGAGGCGTGTCATTGCAGTGAGTATTGTTTTCGCTTATTTCAGAAAGAGCAAGATGTAGATCGGCACCAAGCTGAACCCAACAGCAATAGCAACTGAAAAGGTTGAACCTGTGACCTTTACTGCGTCCATATACTTGCTGTGGTTCCAGCCAAGAGTCTGAAATGCTGACTGAATGGCATGGTTCAGGTGAATCCCGAGCACAATAAAGCTGACAATGTACAGAAGTGAATACCAGGGAGTCGAAAAAAGAAGCAGGGATCGTTGGTAGAAGTCGTGTATTGCTATACCCTGAGGTGGTGCCACAAGTCCCACTTTGATAAAGTAGAAATCAAAGAAGTGGAGTACAAGGAAGATGAAGAGGATGATGCCGGTATGAAACATGTATTTGGAAAAGAGGGAAGTGTCTGAACTGTTGCTGCACGCATAAGGAGCGGGACGTGCGGCTTTGTTCTGAACGGAAACCATCAAACCGAAAATAATATGGAGCAAAAACCCGCCAAAGAGTACAATTTCAAACACTTTGATGACCGGGTTAGTGCCCATGAAGGTAGCCGCTTCAGTGAATGCGCGTCCCCCATCATTTTTAAGCAACATCAGGTTGATACCGAGATGTACGCTCAAAAAGGTGACCAGAAAAAGGCCAGCAAGGGCCATTAGTACTTTTTTCGTAACAGAGGAATACAAGAGTATGGTGTTCATACAGTGGTTGATTCAATGGAAAAGAACAGGGTACCTCGTACCGGACGCAATGTACCGAACCGTTTTTTTACTTCCAAAAAAAAAATCACAATCGCCCTTTTTCATGAAACAAATGCGACTGCCCCGACGGACGAGACTTCAGCCCTAACTGTGGAAAAATGCTCCGTTTCGATGTATCCTTCCGTCAACATAGTCAGTAATCGCCTGCACTGCTGTTTCACGGTCGGCATCACAAAAGATCTGGTGTCCTGAACGTTCCAGCCACAAAATGGACTTTAAGGAAGGTTCTGTCCCAATTTTGTTGCAGAGTATGGTTGCACTTTCGGGAAGAACAGTAGATTCCCTTCGGCATTGCAGCACAAAAACAGGTGCCTTGACACGACTGAGTATTGGCAGAGTCTGCTTGATCAGCTCAAAAAAAGAGATGATTGCCGCTGTTGGCACCCAGGAGTAATGCGGAACACAACTGGCGCATTGCGGAGCGAAAAAGAGGGACTTTAGCTCCCAATTCCTGATAATCTTGCTGACAAGCTTTGCTGCAAAATGGAGGGGACGACCCGGAGCAAACAGGGAGACAAGCTTGATGGCCGGAGCTGCAAGCACCAGTGAATCAACTTTGCCCTGATACCTGACTGCGAGGTTCAGGGAGAGAAGAGCCCCCATACTGTGACCAATCACAATAATCTGATCCGCCTCAATGCTGAGCTTTTGCAGCGCCTGGTCTGCGTCTTTCAGCCACTCCTCCCACCCCGAATCCCTGAGAGCCTCCGGTGACGATGCACCATGACCAGCAAGCAGAGGCATGGCAACCGGGATGCCCAGCTCTTTCAGGGGGGCATACAAGGCCTTGACGCTATCAAGCGTCGCAGAAAAGCCGTGAAGGATAAGGATGCCGAAAGGGGCTCGTGCGTTATGCCGTTCATCCATAATTCTTGTAAAAAATCTAATCGTATCATGATCAACCAACATCTTTTGCAATGCTTCGCGGGAAAGATACACGTTATAGTGGGAATTTCTGTAAAAATGCTATGTTTTGGGGACTTGTTAACCCATGAACTATACATAAAAAATGCGTAAGGTTATACTGGCCCTGTGCCTGTTGATGCCCATTTTCCTCAGTGCATGCTCCTCTTCAAGGCGTGCCGCCGGGGGGATTTCGCCTGCAGAGGCCTACCGGTTGGGTAAAATCAAGAACAATCCCTACGTTATTGACGGCAAGCTTTATATCCCAATGAGCTACGAGGAGGCGTATTCTTACGAAGAGACCGGGATGGCCTCATGGTATGGCCAGGAGACTCTCGACCAGCATAGCGGGCAATTGACTGCCTACGGAGAGGTGTTTGATCCTTCAAGGCCAAGTGCCGCACACAAATACCTTCCCCTGCCCTCTCTGGTAAAAGTGACCAACCTCGATACCCAAGCCTCGCTTGTTGTCCGGGTCAACGATCGCGGCCCTTTTGTCAGTGACCGTGTTATTGATTTGAGCGCAGATGCGGCAAAAAGACTGGGATTTTTCGAAAGAGGAACGGCAAAAGTCAGGATTGAAGTTATTTCCCGATAACCTGCGGCTGGCCCAGCATGGCATTGAAGTTTTTTGCCTGGCGACACTCCCAGTTGCGCTTGTGATAGGCATAGCCGGCAATGAGAGGTAATGCAATGGTAGCTTCGGCAAAGACCATCTGTTCGTGAACGGTATCAACCTTGCCCCACGAACTGGCCTCCTTGAGGGTCGAACCGGAAAGTGCTCCATCGCGCTCGTCAGCAACCGTAATCTGCACAGCATAAGTGTGCATGGAAACACTCTCATGGCCAAGCACTTCTGCGGCGACAACAATATCCTGGGTAAAGTTTTTCGGCACTCCACCACCAATCATGAAAATACCGGTTTTGTCGTTCTCAATCTTGATTCTGGTCAGTTCACGGAAATCCTTGACCGAATCGATTGAGACATGTTTGTCGGGGTTATTCCACTGATGGTGTACCAAACCAAATCCGGCAGAGCAGTCAGAAAATGCTGGACAGAATATCGGAACGCCCTTTTCGTAGGCTTTGTAGACAATGGAGTTCCTGTCGAGGTTATTTGCCTCAATATATTTGCCCATCTCCACCATAAATTCGCGTGAAGAGTAGATGCCCGGCTCCATGGAGTTGGCGATTATCGCGGTTGTATTGTCACAGACCCGAAGATCATCCTCATCAATGTAGGTATCATAAATGCGGTCGATATGCAGCTCCCTGAGAATGGTATCATCCATTAACTGGCTCCCCTTGTAGTGGCGGAACCCGAGCGCTTCAAAAAAGTCCTGGTCAACAATATTTGCTCCGGTTGAGACAATGGCATCAACCATATTATTATCGATCATGTCAATAATGATCTGCTTCAAGCCTGCGCTGATCAGTGAACCGGCGAGAGTGAGAATGACGGCGCACTCCTTGTCCTGCTGCATGAGGTCAACAATGGAGGCAGCCCTGGCAAGATTTCTTGCCTGAAAAGCGGTATCGCTCATCTGGTCGATAAGGGGTACAATATTCAGTTGTTTAATATCGATATGGCGAACCGGACTGCTCAGTAACTCCTTTTTGCTGAATCCTGACGGCATAACTGCTCCCGATGCGATTAAATAGTAACGAAATAAAAAAAAGAGAGTAAGCTGACTATATCACACACTCAAATTACCGGATGCTGCTTCCTTCCGGATCTGACATGGTTGGGCAACTGAGCGTTGTATAGGACTTACTCTCTAATATGTTGGATTTCGAATTCTTTATCAGCAAAGAAAACGAAAACAAGTCTTTTAATATAGCGTATCCATTGGTGAAAACAAAAAACAAACAAATGCCTTTTATGTTTCTGTCAAGTATGATAAATTCAGGCACGTTTATGATTAATCAGTAATCAGTGGTCACAATACGGTCTGAATGGGCCTTATCGCTTCAAAAGGGCAATTATTAGCTTTATGGGAACTCAACGAATTTTAAGCGGGATGCGCCCGACAGGGAAACTCCATCTCGGCCATTATACTGGTGCCCTTGAAAGCTGGGTCGAGCAGCAAAATCTGCTTGACGAAAAAGGGGCAAGGGTTTATGATACCTGTTTTCTTATTGCCGATTATCACAACCTTACTACTTCACTTGATACATCAGAGATATACAGTCATACGCTCGACATGCTGATCGACTGGCTGGCTGCCGGTATTGATCCGGAAAAAAGCCCGCTTTTCCGGCAGTCGCAGGTCAAGGAGCATGCCGAGCTGTTTTTGCTCTTCGCCATGCTCATCACCTCATCCCGCCTCGAACGAAATCCGACGTTGAAGGAGCAGGTTCGGGATCTGAACATGGAGTCGCTGACCTACGGCCATCTGGGATATCCTGTCTTGCAGTCTGCCGATATTCTTCTCTACAGGGCCAATGTTGTTCCTGTAGGTGAGGATCAGATCCCTCATGTGGAGATTACCAGGGAGATCGCCCGCAAATTCAATAATCACTATCCACACCCGGTGAACGGGGAGGTCTTTGCTGAGCCAGCGCCAAAAATCACAAAGTTCTCGCGTCTTGTCGGCCTCGACGGAAAGGCCAAAATGTCAAAGTCTCTCGGCAATACCATTCTCCTGGCAGACGGACCTGACGAGATTCAGAAAAAAATGCGCACTGCTGTTACCGATACCCAAAAACTCCGGAAAAACGATCCGGGCCGCCCGGAGGTTTGCACCGTATACAGTTATCATTCTAAATTCTCCTCCCCTGAACAGCTCTCTGCTTTAGGTTCTGATTGCCGTGCTGGCTCACTTGGCTGTGTAGATTGCAAAACGCTCTGCGCAACGAATATTTCGCAAGAGCTTGCCCCTCTGCTTGAGAGACGCCGATATTATGAAACACGGATGGATCTTGTGAAAAATATTCTTTTCGACGGCGAAATAAAGGCTAAACTCATTGCCAGCCAAACCATGCAGGAGGTGAGAGCTGCAATGAAGCTTGGCGAATTAGCCCCCATCCACTATCACGGACAAACGGAATGCTGAACAACCATAAACCTGCCTTTATTTTTGATATGGATGGCGTCTTGACTGATAATATGCGCTTTCACGCAGATTCATGGGTTGAACTTTTCAGGGATTTTGGCCTTGAGGGGCTGGATGCTGAACGCTACCTTGTGGAGACTGCTGGCATGAAAGGTGCCGATGTACTCCGGTACTTCCTCGACCCAAAAATCAGTGACGCAGAAGCCGGAAGGCTTACTGATCTCAAAGACTTTCTTTACCGAGTGAAGTCAAGAGAGTTCATTAAACCGATGGCTGGTCTTGGGGTGTTTCTTGATGCTGCGGAGAAGCTGGAGGTATTGCTTGGAATCGGCACCGGCGCTGGCCCGAAAAACGTCGATTATATTCTTGATATACTTAAGATGGCCGAAAGGTTCGGGGCGGTTGTGGACCCATCCCAGGTCATTCATGGCAAACCTCATCCTGATATTTTTTTGCGTGTTGCCGAACTTCTGGGGGCGCACCCTTCGGCATGTATTGTGTTTGAAGATGCGCTGCCCGGTATTGAAGCGGCCCGTCGTGCGGGGATGCAATGCGTTGCTGTAACAACGACAAACAGTGCAAAAGCGTTCAGCAGTTTCGATAATATTATAGCTGTCATTGACGATTTTTCCCAGCTTTGCCCTGAAGAACTTCTTGAAAAACTCTCGCTGCGATAATCAGTGACTTTTACAATAGCAACTCCTATGCTTGATTTTTTCCTTCCTTATATCCAGAAAGCCCTCTCTTCTGCTGGCATCGACACCGACAAACCGATTCGTGTTGAACAGCCCTCCGACAAAAAATTTGGTGATTTTTCAACAAATATAGCCTTGCTTGCCGCCAGGGAGTGCAAAAGAAACCCGCGTGATCTGGCACTGGAGATTATCCGCTACCTGGACTTTCCCCCGGATACTATTTCCAGAGTCGAGGTGGCAGGTGCTGGCTTTATCAACTTTTACCTTGCCCCTCTTTTTATCATGCGATCCGTTGAACAGGTGCTGCATGATGGTGACAACTATGGAAAAGGTTCTGCTGGTAAAGGAAAAAGAGCTAACGTCGAGTATGTCAGCGCCAATCCAACCGGCCCCCTGACCATCGGGCGTGGCAGGGGGGGCGTGCTTGGAGACTGTATTGCAAATCTTTTTGAAACCCAGGGGTATGAGGTAACCAGGGAGTACTATTTCAATGATGCTGGACGGCAGATGCAGATTCTCGGTGAATCAGTCCAGCTCCGTTATCTTGAAAAGTGTGGAAAGAAGCCTGAGTTCCCTGCAACCCATTACCAGGGGGAGTATATTGGAGAGATTGCCGAAAAGATCTATTCTGCCCATGGCTCGACTCTGGAAGAGTGCGCTGATCTCACTCTTTTCAGGAAGAGCGCCGAAAATATTATTTTCGACTCCATACGCAAGACTCTTCACCGCCTTGGTATTCGGCATGACTCATTTTTCAATGAACATACCCTTTACTCTCCAGATGCAGCGGGTGTTGCCCCCAACCAACGGGTTATTAATGAACTCAGACAAAAGGAGTTCATTGCTGAATATGATGGAGCTACCTGGTTTCTGACAACAAAGCTTGGACAGGAAAAGGACAAGGTGCTCATCAAATCTTCGGGTGAACCAAGCTACCGTCTCCCCGATATCGCCTACCACATAACAAAGTTTGAACGAGGCTTCGACATGATCGTCAATGTTTTCGGTGCTGATCATATCGACGAGTACCCTGATGTGATTGAGGCTCTCAAAATCCTCGGTTACGATACCGGACGAATAAAAATTGCCATCAACCAGTTTGTGACAACAACGATTGATGGACAGACCCTTAAAATGTCGACCAGAAAGGGGAATGCCGATCTGCTCGACGATCTGATTGATGATGTTGGCGCAGATGCCACAAGGCTTTTTTTCATCATGCGCGGCAAGGATTCGCACCTGAACTTCGATGTTGAATTGGCAAAAAAACAGTCTAAAGAGAATCCTGTCTTCTACCTGCAATACGCTCATGCCCGAATCTGCAGCCTCTTGCGTATGGCCCTGCAGGAGGCGGGGTTTGAGCCCGCAACCTGCGAGGAGCATCATTTATTGCGGGAGCTCAGCTCTCCTGCAGAGCTACAGCTTGGCTTTGCCCTGCTCGACTATCCCGATATGGTAAAAACCAGTTTACGTCTGCTGGAACCGCAAAAGATGGTAGAATATCTGCACTCTCTTGCCGAACTGTTTCACCGCTTCTACCAGGAGTGTCCCATACTGAAGGCTGATGCTGATATCTGCAAGGCTCGACTCTTTCTCTCAATAGCAACACGCCAGGTGCTTCGCAACGGATTCAGGATTCTTGGGGTTTCTGCGCCTGAATCGATGTAAAGGCTTTCCGCTCAACGGTATAATGCGTGTTCAGTGATATAACGATTCACAGAGTGTGGAGTGAGCAGAGAAATAGATTGACCTGCAGAAACAAGCTTCCGCAACTCCGTAGAAGAAATTTCGCAGGCAAAATCGATGAATTTTATCGACTCCTTCGTGTCAGAAGTCAATGTAATTTCTGCTTCCGATGCTCGTCTGAACACTACGATATCATCGCAGAGGCTAAAAAGTATCTCCGGCTCTTTCCACAGCGGCAGCTCCCTGAAGCTGTCTTCACCAAGAAGCAGGGTTAACCTGTCGCTGGGGTAGCACCGATGGAGGTGGCGCATGAGATCAACAGTATATGATGGGTGTCGTTTTATAAGCTCCCATCCGCTCACCTCGCTGTCGGCTCCTGTGAGGTTGATTTCAAAAGAGAGAAGCTCAGCCATGCGCTTTCTGTGCCTATCGACAACTTGACGGCCATGCAGCTTGAATGGATTATTTGAAACTGAAATGATTATTTTGTCAATTTCGAGCAGCTCTCTGGCAAAGAGGCAGAGTGCAAGATGGCCGTTGTGGGGCGGATCGAAGGTGCCGCCGAAAACCGCGAGATGCACGGGTAACGATTTTCAGTTTTTGGAGTTCTCTGCTATTTTATCTCTGACTCCCTGCATAACGCTCTTCTTCTCGGGGAATCGCTGAAGGTAGCGATCGAGCTCATGCCCTGCCTCAAACCACTTTTGCCTCTTCATCAGCATATCAATCTTTCCTTCCATTGCCTCTTTTACATGGGAGGTATCGCCATAACGGGTAACAAGTTGGTCAAAGAAAATCCCGGCCGCCCTGTATTTGCCAAGTTGAACATACTTCCTGGCGACAACAATAAGATTTTTTGCCAATTTTTCTCTCAGCAGGGCAATTGACTTTTCAGAATATCTCAGACTGTCAATCCGCGAAAACTGGGCAATGGCTGTTGCATAGCGCTCCTTGTAGGTCGGGTTTTGCGGATTGATTTTAAGCAACTCCCTCCATGTCTCAAGATCAGTTGCAATCTTTGAAGAATCTTTCATTGGGTAGCGATCAATGTAGAGAGCGAAGTTCTCAATCGCTTTACGGGTAGGCTGCTGATCCAGATCAGCAGGAGGAGAGAGTTGTTCGTATGATTTTGCCAGCATAAACTGGGAGACTCTCGCATAGGCTGAAGAGGGGAGCTGCTGCAGCAAACGGGAATACATCTCGGCAGAAAGCAGATAGTCGCCAGAGTAGTAATAGGACTGTGCAAGAAGATAGAGAACATCGTCTTCAAGCGCCGTTGCCCGATAGGTATAAAGAAGAGGTTCAAGTCCAATAACTGCTGCCTGGTACTGTTTTTTATCGTACATCGCTACCGCTCTGGCGTATGCTTTGTCGCCAGCCGAAACCTCAGGGTTTGCACTCTTCGAGGCAGAACAGCCGGAACTCAACAGCGAACCGACAGCAATTAGGATCAATGCTGCAGATGAAATATATCTTGTTACCAACTTGTACATACAATAGATCAATTATACTTTTTAATAAAATGACGCAAATAGTTCCGCTCGGGACGGGGAGTCGATTCAGTCGGAAAAGAGCTGCAGGGGAGTGGAGGGGTGGAGCTTAGGGGAGTCGAACCCCTGACCTTCTCATTGCGAACGAGACGCTCTACCAACTGAGCTAAAGCCCCGGAATTGGATCGGATCAGGGGAGTGCGGGGGACTATCAGTCGATGATAGCGCACATGAAGTGCTATCCCTTTTCGGAAACAAGAGACTTCCTGAGCTTATAAAGCTGATGGCTGATTGTACCGTCAATAATGGTATCACCAATCTTGATGGCAACTCCGCCTATAACAGCCTCATTTATCAGCATCCTTGGCCGGACTCTCTTGCCGGTAAAGAGCTCAAGGCGCGAAACCAGGTCGGAGGACTGCTCTTCAGAGAGTGTGACAGCACTGGTAATATCTACATTGACAATCCCTCGCTTTGCGTCAAGAAGTATCAGAAACTCGTCAATAATTTCAGGTAGCTGCCCTGCACGTTTTTTTCTGGCAACCAGTCCGAAGAAAAGAAACATTTTATCCCCAACAGTGCCCTTGAAAATCTCTTCGAGTATACGCATTTTCTTGTCCACTTTAACAAGGGGACTCTCCATCGCACGCACCAGGTCGTGGGAGTTGTGGAGAACTTGCTTGATCACCAGCAACTCTTCGACTATTTGATCAAGAAAATTACCCTTCTCTGCTGCTGACAAAAGAGCCGAAGCATATCGACGGCTTGCAATTACACTTGACATTTCGTGACCGGTTTCAGTTACGTTTTGTTGAAAGATCCTTAATCATGCTGTTGACTATCTTTTTCTGCAAATCGGCATCAAGAGCGGTCTTGATAATTTTTTCAGCTCCCATAACCGCAAGATCAGCAACTTCATTGCGCAGTACATCAAGTGCTCGACGTTTTTCCTGTTCAATCGAATCTTTAGCTGCGGCTATCATTTTATTGGCTTCTTCATGAGCCTTCGCAGAGATGTCGGCACGAAGCTTCTCGGCATAATCTTTGCCTTCACGAATGATCTTGTCGGCATCGGCATCCGCTTTGGAAAGCAACTCCCTGTTTTTACGCAAAATAGCCTCAGATTCATCCTTGGCCTGGTGTGCACGGTCGATGGCTGACTGAATTCCCTTTTCTCTCTCTTCAAGGGCGGTAAGAATAGGGCCCCATGCAATTTTCTTCAGGATCAGCAGAACAATAAAAAATGTTACCGTAGTCCAGAAAATAAGGCCGGGTTCCGGGCTCAAGAGACTACCGGCAAGAAGTATAATTCCTGACGTAAGCATGAACAATGTTTCCGTTAACTATTAATAAAGCCCGATTACGATCTGAAGGAACCAGCCGCAATCGGGATATCTTCTGTATCGTATCTGCCGCCCACCACTCTTACTTAAGAGCAAGAAGCACACAGATAACTTCGCCAAACAGACCAACACCTTCGATAAGAGCTGCAGCAATGATCATAGTCGTACGGATGTCGGCGGCTGCCTCCGGCTGACGGGCTGTGCCCTCAGTCGCAGAAGCTGCAATGTTACCAATACCAAGACCGGCGCCAATAACAGCCAGACCGGCGCCAATGCCTGCACCCAAATAAGCTAAACCTAAACCTTCCATCTTGTAATTACCTCCGTTTATTTGTTGTAAGTTTTTTGCTAAAGGATAATTAGCAGTTTTTAAATCGTTACATATAAAGCATAAAAACAGGTTCTACTCCGACAATCTCATCGATAATTTAATGATGAGCAACTTCAGCCTCGTGCTCATCATGACCAGCATGCGCAGTAGCAAGACCGATAAAGAGTGCTGAGAGCATGGTAAAAATAAATGCCTGTAGAAACGCCACAAAAAGCTCAAGCAGATAGATAAAGATTGCAAAGGGAACAGAAACTGCGGCTGCGACAACGTAGCTTTTAAGGATAAAACTGATGAAAATAAGACTGAGAATGATGATGTGACCTGCGGTCATGTTGGCAAAGAGTCGTACCGTCAGCGCAAATGGCTTCGTAAAAAGACCAATAATCTCAATGGGAACCAGAATAATCCAGAGCGCCCAGTGGGTACCCGCAGTAAGATGCTCAAGAAATCCCTTGACTCCATGAGCCTTCAACGCTGCAATCTGCGTAATAAAAAATGTGAAGACGGCAAGCGTAAGGGTAACATTGATATTACCGGTGGCCGTGGAGCCATAGGGAATAAGACCAAAAAGATTACAGAAAAGAATGAACATAAACACGGTAATCAGATAGGGCAGATGCTTCTCGTAACCTGGTCCGATGTTTGACTTTGCAACATCAAGCCTGACAAACTCTATGAGGGCCTCCATGGCGTTTGCAAGCCCCTTCGGAGACTGACGGGCAGTCATCTTCTTGTATTTCCCACCGACAAACGAAAAAACAATAAGAAGAGTTGCCGATACGAGCCAGAGCATCACAACATGCTTCGTAACAGAGATATCATATCCGCCGACGACTATTTTTGGAAGCGCAACTTCCCCGAATGGCGGAAAGGCGTAGACGTTATTATTGAGAATATGGTGCATGATAACATCACCCGCTTTTTCCTCTTCGAGGGGAGCAGGAGCCGCCTGCCCACCCTCAACAGCGGGCGCGGTAACACTCTCTCGTGAAATGCCGGAAGATTGCCCAGTCGATGCCGCAGCCAAGCCGCTGACATTGAACAGAAGGGGGAGAAGAATCGCAATAACCTTGAGCATCGCCTTAGGCTGTCTGACCTTTAACCGTTTCATGCACTATTCTTTTTCTGTTTGTTTTTCTTTTGATACCCGAGAATTTCAACAATCGCGTATATACAGTAAAAAGCGAAAAATGAGAAGACAAAATCATTGATAACGACCAGATTCCTTATAAGCAGAAGCGCAATAAGCGCCATCATCAGAAGTAACCGTACCGTCAATCCGCCGAATACAAACTTGGTGAACTCTGATGAACTTTTGTCAATCGCGTATGCAAAGAGAAGGTAACCTCCAACCGTATTCGAGACCACCATCGCCCAAGCTATAAATACCGACCTATAATCAACTCTGCCGGGTTCAAGCCCTGAATAAACGACCCCCCATAAAATGATGGATAAGATAAACAACTTAATAAAAAATTCAAACAATGGCTTCATAGGAACCGTCTCTTTCTTGGTGAACTAGTGCAATAGCCATAAAAAACCCTATTTTTTTCTGTTCGCTGCCCGTACGACCTTCATGAGTACAAGCGCCATGCCAACCATGCCAACGACAACTCCAGCCAAGAGCAGCAATGGTGAGGTACCGATCTTGCTGTCTGCCCAATATCCCAGAAAGACAAAGAAAGCAAAGCTTGCCGCAATCTGTAAACCTATCCCCATATAATCGGACATAGCCCGAATTGAACGCCCGAACTTATCCGGGAACCTCTCTTTATCAGGCATCAACATCCCAAGGATCCCTTTTTGTAATCATTCACGCCAGCCCCACTCTTTGCGAAAAGATAAAAAGCCGCAAGAGATATAAGTGTACAATTCCGAAAGGTCGAAGATACTACTAACTTCCTGAAATAATGACTCCATTGCCGAAAATTCTTCACCACGGGAAAGAAGAGATCATGAATAATTAATATTTTTCCCCGAATCAGTCAATCGCCGGTATAAAAGCAAATGCAAACCCGCAGCGTTAATAACGAAAAGTTCTCGCCCAATTCAATGACGCGAGAGAAGACAAGCCAAATTATTCAGGCCGAGTATTTTGTCCCTGCCATTTTCGGCAGGTGCCAAAGGCTCATTGCGCTGCAAAGCACCAGAAACGGAGGTGTAAGCGACGGTGAATATAACTCCCTGAACCTTGGAAACAATACCGGAGACACTCCGGAAAATGTCAAGGAAAACACCCGGAGGCTGTGTGCTGCGGCCACTATCGATCCCGGGAAATTGGTCAGCTCTGAACAGGTACACGGCACGGAGATACTTTTTGCTGAAAAGCCGGGGCGGTACCATGGCTATGATGCCTTCATTACGAACAGGGAGAATCTTTTCCTTTGCATCTATACCGCAGACTGCTTTCCCGTGCTGCTCTACGACCCTCGGCATAACGCATCAGGAGCGGTTCATGCTGGCTGGAAAGGGGCCGCCGGGGAGATTGTGATGAAAACTTTTGAAAAAATGCAGAAGTGCTTTAACTCCGTGCCCGAAGAGTGCCTTGCCTATATTGGTACAGGAATTTCAGGCAATGCTTATGAGGTTGACCGAGGGGTTGCAAGTGCGTTTCCTCAGCATAGCAGCTGGCGCTCATCAGAAGCAAAAAGCTCATCAGGTTCAACGGGGGAGAAAAAATACCTGCTTGATCTCGGTGCGGTAAACTATCAGCAACTGCTTGCGTCAGGGTTTTCTCCAGCAAATATTGAGCGCTCTCCCTTCTGCTCATACAGCGCCAGCAACCTCTTTTTTTCCTACCGACGCGATCATGGAAAAACCGGACGTATGCTCTCACTGATCGGCTTGAGAGCTTAGACTCCCCTCAGGTAAACCTCCGGCCATAAGAGCCGTAAAGCTCATGGGCCTGGCGGCTTATCTCCTCCCTGAAGTCTGGATGTGCTATGCTTGCAAGCGCCTCTGCTCTCTGTCTGAGATTTTTTCCATGGAGATTAACAATACCGAACTCCGTGACAACATACTGCACATGAGCCCTCGTCGTAACTACGCCTGCCCCCGGCTTGAGCTGGGGTACAATCCTCGAAAGGCCGCTCTTTGTTGTGGATGGCAGTGCAATGATAGCCTTGCCTCCCCTGGAGAGCGCTGCCCCACGGATAAAGTCCATCTGTCCCCCCACACCGGAGAAGTATTTCTGGCCGATTGAGTCTGCACATACCTGGCCTGACATGTCAATTTCAAGAGCACTGTTAATTGCAGTCGCTCTAGGATTTCTCCTGATTTCCCGTGTGTCGTTGACATAATCGGAAGGAAGCATTTCAACAAGTGGATTATCATCAACAAAATCGTAGAGGCGACGGGTTCCAACAAGAAAGCTTGCCACAATTATCTCCCTGTGGCTCCTCTTTTTGCTGCCGTTGATCACACCCTTTTCCACAAGATCAACAACTCCGTCAGAAAACATTTCAGAATGGATACCCAGATCCCTGTGGCCAGAAAGCGCCGCAAGGGTAGCATCGGGAATCGCACCTATACCCAACTGCAGTGTCGCACCATCCTCAACAATTGAGGCAATATGACGACCAATACGAATTTCGGTATCCTCCATGATGTGACGCGGGGTTTCTGGAAGGGGATCATCAACATCAACCATCGCATGAATCTTGCTTGCATGAAGCAGCCCTTCACCATGCGTACGGGGCATCTGCGGGTTCACCTGTGCAATCACCAGTTTGGCCGACTGGACTGCGGCCAGAGTAGCATCGACCGAAACGCCAAGTGAACAGTAACCATGCCGGTCAGGAGGAGATACGTGGACAAGTGCCACATCAAGGGGGAGAACTCTGTTATAAAAGAGCGAAGGGACATCACTTAAAAAAACAGGAATGGCATCACCGTCACCGTTCTGAACGGACTGACGAACATTTTTAGCCACAAAAAGCGCATTCAACCTGAAGCTCTCCCTGTATTCAGGCCTAGCGTACGCCGCCTCCCCTTCGGTATGAAGGCTGACAATTTCTACATTCTTCAACTCGCTGGATCGCTGCACCATTGCCTCAATCAACCTTTGCGGGGTAGCTGCTGCCGTATGCAAAAAAACCCGATCTCCTGACTTTATTCTTGCGACAGCATCTTCTGCTGAAAGTGTACAATAGCGCATGAACTCCTTTAATTTCCGTTACTTTTCCTGCGAAGGTATGCCGGTGTATCCGACAAGCCTTTCTGAATTATATCTTCGTGACCTCCCCTGCCTCCCGACATTGTCGGGCTCTGATCAGGATCCTGCACATTATTTTTCCTTAGCCCCACCTCATGTGGATCATGAATTGATAACTGTCTGCGGATGTAGGCCGGAATGCGCAAGTCCTCCTCCTGTCGTTCAGGATAGATCGAAACTGTCTTGCGAACAGATGCCGGAATCTGGCCCGATCTCATACCCGGCACGGCAGCAACAGTGCGCCGAATCGGAGGCGCCTTGCCATCATCCTGCTCTTTTCGTCTGAAGCCAGTGACAATAACTGTCACCCTGATCTCGCCGGATACCTGCGGTTCATCAACATAGCCGTTAATAATCTTGGCTTCACTGCCAACCTGCTCCTCAATATAGTTCATTGCATCCGACATATCTCTCATGGTGACCTGGCCGGTAATATTAACCAAAACACCTTTGGCTCCCTTTATCGAGACTCCTTCAAGAAGCGGACTATTGATGGCATCAGAAGAGGCCTTAAGCGCCCGGCGCTCACCTGCCGCCGCAGCGGAACCCATAACGGCATCGCCCGCGCCGGACATTATGCTCCTTACGTCAGCAAAATCAACATTGACATGCCCATGGCGAGTGATAATATCGGCGATCCCCTTTGCTGCCCTGTAGAGAACATCGTTTGCCATATTGAATGCTTCAGTGGCGCTTACCCCCTCTTCAGCAATACTCAGAATCTTTTCATTCTCCACAAGAATGAGGGTGTCGATATACTTCCGCAGTTCAGCTATCCCCCCATCGGCAATCTTCGACTTGACCTGCCCCTCAAAGTTGAAGGGGCGTGTCACGACACCGATGGTGAGTATGCCCATATTCCTTGCAATCGAGGCAATCACCGGCGCGGCTCCTGTACCTGTGCCCTTGCCCATGCCTGCTGCAATAAAAACGAGGTCGGCTCCACGAAGCTGGGCCGCAATAATCTCCCGGTCATCTTCTGCCGCCTGGCGTCCTTTGGCCGGATCGGCACCAGCGCCAAGGCCGCTCGTTGCCTTCTTGCCAATCTGCACCCTGAGAGGCGCTTTCGAGTTCAGAAGCGCCTGACGATCTGTATTAAAGACGATATATTCAACACCACTTATCTTCCGGTCAATCATATTATTTACCGCATTGCCGCCGCAACCGCCGACACCGACAATCCTTATGGTAACACCTTTGCCCTGATCGCTGTCAAACAGGCCAGGATCCAGTTCGAATGCCATCGTTCATTTCTCCACGTTAATACGCTCTGGTTATCTCTTCCATCAGAGATTATCCCAAAATTTCATTATCCGGTCAACGATTTTTTTCCCCGCCGGACTTTGCTCATGCACCTCCGGCTCTTCCTGATCCCCAAAGGCCGCCTCAGTTGGCAATACCTCTGCCGTTGAGGCAAAACTATGATTCACCGACATATTGTTCTGAAACGAATGGGCAACAAGCCCCATCACTGTCGCATACATCGGATTATTCACCGAGCCCTTGATACCGCCAGAGACCCCTTCCGGATAGCCGATACGGACATCAAGGGCGAGAATATCATGGGTCAGCTCTTCTGTCCCCGGCAAAAGCGAACCTCCTCCTGTTATAATTGCACCCGCATTGAGATATTCATAATATCCTGAACGCGTTACGGAGTCACGCACAAGCTCCAGAATCTCCATCATCCGGGCTTCAATGATCATCGTCAGCGAGCTCTTTGGAACGGATTTTTGCGGCCGCCCTTCTATACCTTCAATAAGAAGCTCTTCATCTTCGCCGCTGAGCTTGCTGTATGCACACCCATGTTTTATTTTGAGATCTTCCGCGACCTCGTATAGAGCCCTTACCCCATGGGCAATATCATGCGTGACGTCGTTGGCTGCAACCTTTATGACCTCTGAATAGCGAATGGCGCCATCAATATAAATTGCCACTTCGGTTGTCCCTCCACCGATATCAATGACAACAACGCCACTTTTCTTCTCCCGCTCTTTCATGACAGCCATGCCAGAAGCTACCGGTTCAAAGGTAATTGCACTGATTTCCAAACCTGCCTTTTCAACGCACTGCCTGATATTTCGAATCTTTGTTCTCAGACCAACAACAATATAGGCGCTGCCTCGCATGGTCGTCCCGGCCATCCCTATCGGATCAAGCAACCCCTCCTGATCATCAACAATGAACTCCTGCGGAATAACATGAATAATTTCATGATCAATGTCCAAATAGCGGATATTGGTTTTGGCCTTTTCAAGAAACCTCTTCACATCAGACTCATTGACAATTCCTGTCTGGTTGATGCTGATTTCTGAATTACTGTGAATGCAGTGGACATGAGCACCGGAAATACCAACATTGACACCATGAATACGAATCGAGGATTCACGCTCGGCATCCGCAACAGCAGCCCTGATCGCTGCTACCGTCTTGTTGATATTGACAACCGTTGCTCGCTGAAGTCCATCGGAATTGGAACGCCCCTTGCCAAGGACGTTAAGCTTTCCCATCTCATCTTTTTCGGCAACCACAACACACACCTTGGTTGTTCCAATATCAAGTCCTACCGCTATATTGCTTTTCAGCATTGTTCAACTCTCTACTCTTGCGTGATTATCATCGGGACACACTCTGTGTTACCTCCGGAGGGACAGATGCCGTGGCAAAAATCCTGCCCCTGAACCTCAGATCCACCGTGTCATAAAAGCCGGAACCTTTTTTTGAAACAACCTTTCGCCAGAATATCTCAAATTTTTTCAACTTTTCCTTGAAGTTGCCATCATTACCGACAATAAAGCGGGTGGGTGCCTGAACCGCAATGCACCAGCTCATGTTGTTGCCTGCAAGATGAAATTCGCGGATAAGCAGACTGGCATATTCTGCTGTTGAGAGTGCTTCAAGAAACTGCAGGATCAACGCAACCTCACGCCTGTCAAGTTGCTGGAGACCGTTGCCAGCAGCTTTACTGCGGATTATGCCACCAACTACAAACAATTCAGGGAGACGGTCTGCGATCTCCTGTTTCCAGGGAAGAAGAAATCCTTCACGATCGATAACCATGGTAGTGCTGCCAATAACCGCCAGCGCAACAGGCTCCCGCTCTGAAACCTTGATGCGCACAATCCCGTTAAGCTCCCTGCTGATCACTGCATCCCGGAGATAGGGAATCACCATAATCCTCTGTTTCAGCCGTTCAGTATCAAGTTCCTGAAGATTTGAGCCTTTATAATCTTTGATGCGCAATAGTAGCTCACTCTCGGAGATTATCGATGCTCCATCAAAGGCAAAGCCTCTGACAATCACCTCTTTTTTCCAGTGCCTGGCATAAGTGGCAAGGGAGGCAAGAGCAGCAAGCACTGTTAATATAAGTAACAGCATCACAACCAAACTTGCGGAGTTGTGGCTGCCACTCCTCCCGCGTTCCCTGTCACCTTCAGGGGATAGCGGGGGGACAAGCTCCGTCAAATAATCGGGATATTGCTGAGATTCGGAATCAGGCATAAAAAAATCTTTTTTCTTTCCCCGCATTACTATAAATGATCCTGGCTGCTTTTAACCGCCCCCAAATTGCCCTCTCTCGCAGCTTTCGGCAACTCTTGAGGCAAGATGGGTAATGTCTCCTGCACCCATGAATAGAAGCATATTCCCGTTGACGGCGTGCTCCATAACAGCCGAAAAGAGAGCCTCCTTCTCCGCAATAAACTCAATATGCTTCCCACCTGCCTTCCCGACAGCAACAGCCACCAACTCGCCCCCTACCCCCGGATAATCCACCGCCTTTTCGCGGGCAGGATAGATATCAGCCACATAAACGATGTCCGCCTTGGAGAGTGCCCAGCCATATTCGTCGGCGAACTCCCTGGTACGCGAGAAGAGGTGCGGCTGAAAAACCGCCACCACCTTCAGCTCAAGCCATCCGCTTTTTGCCGCCTTGACTGTCGCCTTGACCTCTGAGGGGTGATGAGCGTAATCATCCACAATCATAAGCCCTTCACCATTGTCGTATTTTACCTGAAAGCGCCTTCTCATGCCGCTGTAACGGCCAAGTCCGGCAATCATCTTTTCAGGCATGATCGACAGCTCAAGACCTGCCGAAAACGCCGCCAGGGCATTGAGTACATTGTGACGTCCCGGAACATTGATGGTCACATCCCGATACTCACGGCCATAGGCATGGACAGTGAAGCTGGTTTGCTGTTTTTCCTGGACAATGTCTGAAGCCATAACGTCGGCAGACTCCTCAATGCCGAAGGTGGTATAGAGGCGGTTCATCGAAGGAATAATCTTTCTGATCTCCGGCCAGTCAACGCAACAGATCACCCGCCCATAAAAGGGCACTTTGTTGGCAAAGGCAATAAATGCCTGTTTCAGCTCATCCAGCGTTCCATAAGTATCCAGATGCTCCGACTCGAGGCTGTTGACAATGGCAATGGTCGGGGTAAGTTTCAAAAACGCCCGGTCATACTCGTCAGCTTCAATAACCATGAATTTCCCCTCACCAACCACAGTGCTCCCTTTCAGATAGTCTGATATTCCACCAATCATGACAGTAGGGGACTCGCCCGATTCAATAAGCATGGTGGCAATCATGGCGGTCGTGGTTGTCTTGCCATGCGTACCCGAAATACATATTCCGTATTTATAGCGCATGAGCTCACCAAGCATTTCGTCACGCTTGATCACGGGAATGCCTGCTTTATTCGCGGCAATGATTTCAATGTTCTCTTCCGGCCTGATCGCGGAGGAGTAAACAACCACATCGCACGATGTAACCTGTTCAGCACGGTGCCCCCGATAAATTACAGCCCCATGCTCGGCCAGTTTGTCTGTCACTTCACCTGAGGAGAGGTCAGAGCCGGTAACCCCGAACCCTGACTTCAGGAGCAACTCTGCGATAGCGCTCATGCCCGCCCCACCAATTCCAACGATATGAACGCTTTTTGTTCTTCCCAGTTCCATGTGAGTCCGACTCCTTATTGTTTTTGTGCAAGAGCAATAATACGCAGGGCAAGCTGACGGGCCGCATCGGGATATGCCAGTTTCCGGGAAGCTGCGCCCATTTTTCGCAATTTCCCTGCATCATGCAGCAACTCAAGAACAGTTTTGACTGACCCAGACTCTCCAAGATGCTCATCATCAACTACTATGGCGGCCCCACCCGTCACCAATGCCCGGGCATTATGGCGCTGATGGTCACCAGTGGCGAAAGGATAGGGGACAAGCAGCGATGGCTTGCCAAGATTGGTCAACTCGGCAATAGATGAGGCTCCTGCCCGACAGAGAACAAGATCGGCAGCACTGTATGCCGCACCCATGTTTTCAATATACGGCGCAATCCAGAGATAAGGGGATGGCGCCACCAGCCCCTTGATGCGCTCAAAATCAAGCGCCCCGGTCTGCCATATAAGGTTTGCTGACGCAGTAATCTCTCCGAGCCACTGAAGAAGGGCATTATTGATCGAGCGGGCACCTCTGCTCCCGCCGAAAACAAGAAGGGTTGGCCGAGCTTCATGCAGGCCGAAACGAGCCCTTGCAACCGATGCCTCTTCCACCCCGAAGGATCGTGCAGGATTGCCGGACACAAATATTCGCTTGCTCTTTACAAAAAAACTGCGCGCCTCCTCAAAGGAGAGATGCACTTCACTGGCAAGCGCAGCAAGGAGTTTTGTTGTGACACCGGGAAAGGCATTCTGCTCCTGGATCAATGTTTTTTTCCGCATGAGCTGGGCCGCAAGAAGCAGCGGCGCGCTGACAAATCCACCGGTGCCTACTACAACGTCGGGATCCTCCCGGTGAAGAAGAGCAACCGCACGGCCCAGAGCCATTCCAAAATCAGCGAGAACACCAAAATTGGCCATTATATCGACCAGTGAGCGCCCTCTTTTCAGCCCTCTGACAGGGATAAGATGAAGCGTGTAGCCAACTCTTGGCACTTCAGTTGCTTCTATGCCACTGGCCGTGCCCGCAAAAGAGATCCCCACTGCAGGAACAAGCTCTCTCAGCTCTCCTGCCATGGCTACAGCAGGGTATAAATGGCCGCCTGTTCCTCCCCCGGCAAAAAGCACCTTCACCCTGGCCTCCCGTGAGTAAGATCCGTCAGCGAGCCCTTTTTAAGCTCCCTTTTCTTGTAACTCGATATGCTCATGAGAATACCAACGCCAAGAGAGTTGAAAAGAAGCGCTGTGCCTCCGTAGCTGATAAAGGGAAGCGCAACACCTGTTGTAGGCAGCAGGTGGCAGGCAACGGCAATATTGACGAAGGCAAACAGGGAGATCGCGGTGGTAATGCCACTTGCCACGTATTTGCCGAAATTATCGGGCGCATGCTTGGCAATGATAATGCCGCAGACAAAAAATCCCGCAAACAGGGCGATGACAGCAAGCGCTCCGAGAAACCCGTACTCCTCTCCGATAACGACAAAAACAAAGTCATTATAGGAGAGGGGCAGATAGAGTTCTCTCTGCTTGCTGGCTCCAATACCGAGTCCAAATAGTCCACCATTTCCAAGACCAATCAATGCCTGTACTACCTGGTAGCTCAGCCCCTTTTCATCACCACTCGTAAATGAGAGCAGGCGGGCAACCCTGTATGGCGCTGCAATAGCAAAAACACCGGCAATGGGTATCAGGAGTGAAAACGTTGTCAAAAGATGGCGAATATTGACCCCGCCGATAAACATGAGCATAAAACCAATCAAGGCAATAAGTGATGCCGTACTGAAGTTAGGCTCAAGCGCCACAAGCGATACGACAATCATCAGCAGGGTAAGCAGAGGATAATATGAGTTATGCAGATCCCTTATATAACCCTGCTTTTCACTGATAAGCCTTGAAAAATGAAAGATTATGGCATATTTGGCAAAGTCGGATACCTGGAATTTAAGCGGGCCAAAGCCTATCCAGCGTGCCGCTCCCGAAATGAGGCCAACCAATTTCATGGCAAGAAGAAGGGTGAGAAGCGCAATACTGACAAAAAGAATGATCTTGCTGGTCTTCCAGAAAATATGATAATCGATCTGCGCAACCAGCAAAACAGTAAAACTGCCGAGCAGCGCAAAGGTAAGCTGACGCCAGAGAAAATACTCTGAACTCGAGTACTTTGTCACCGCCCATCCCGCTCCGCTACTGTAGACAATGACAATACCAATGCACATCAGCAGAAAAACAATGAGCATCAGCAGTTTTCCCGCAATCACCTCACCGATTGAGGGCGACGAAAGCAGCTCCAAAGCGGGCGCTTCGGAAGTTCCAGAAGTGTAATCAGTAGTTACCATGGCTGTAATTGATGGACGCAGTGTTTAAACTGCCGTCCTCGATCCTCAAAATTTTCAAACATATCAAAACTTGCACAGCCAGGTGAAAAGAGCACGCTCTGGCCGGGTTTGGCTGCCTCACTGGCCAAAGAAACTGCCTCTTCAAGGGATTCCGCACTCTTCAGAGCAACAATGCCATCAAGGGCTGAGACTATCTTTGCCTGCGATTCTCCGATCGCAATAAGAAGAGTCACTTTTTGAGAGAGAAGGCCAGCAATAGAGGCATAGTCGTTGCCTTTATCCCTGCCTCCGGCAATAAGAACTGCTGTGCCAGGGAGCGCTTCAAGCGCCTGACGCATCGCATTGAGGTTTGTGGCTTTTGAATCGTTTACCCAGCCAACTCCCTTGAAGCTCCTGACAAATTCCTGGCGATGTTCAACTCCCTTGAACTCCCTGAGCGCTGCACGAACCGGTTCATTGCCGATTCCCAGCACCCGCGCCACAGCAACAGCAGCAAGCACATTTGAAATGTTGTGTCGACCCCGAAAACTCTCTTTCAGAAAATCTGATGTTGCCATGATCGGCTCATCGCCATTGAGAGTGCGCGCAATAATCGTCTCTCCTTCAAGCAGAACAAGGCGGCGATCAATCCCTCCTTTGCGGAGAGTCTCCATTCCAAAAGGGAGAATCCTGAAGGGAAATCGATCTGCTCCGCCAGCAAAATGGGCACGAAGAAGCGGATCGTCCTCGTTGTAAACAAGCGTATCATCAGCCTGCTGATTGGCATGGATCCTGAACTTTGCCGCCGCATAATTCTGCATCTCTCCGTTGTAACGATCAAGATGATCTGGCGTTATGTTGGTGATAAGGGCGACCTCAGGCCGGAAGGTCGGAGAGCGCTCCAGTTGGTAACTGCTCAGCTCCACCACAGCAACGTCTCCGGCCTCCATCTCCAGTACCATCGAAGAGAAGGGAACTCCTATATTGCCGACGATGAATGAGTGATAGCCACGCCAACCTCCATCCTCTTCGCAGATACGGTGAACAATGGTTGATGTGGTTGTTTTTCCGTCCGTCCCGGTAATGCCGACAATCCTCGCCTTGCAGAAAATACTCGCTACCTCAATCTCGCTGTAGAGCGGAATTCCCCTTGCCTGCATGGTTTGCACGACAGGGGCAAAAGGCGGAATACCTGGGCTGAGAACACAAAAGTCAGCATGGAAGACCCTCTCCGAATGGCCCTCCTGCTCATAGGAAATCTGCATCTCCTGCAAACGCAGCACTCCCGTTTCATCAATGGGGCCAAGCTCGCTGCAAAACACCTCGGCACCCTTGCGGCGGAGCAGCTCTGCTGCAGCCAGACCACTTTTTCCGGCACCGATGACCGAGACCCTTTTACCTTTAATATCCATAAATCATTATCTGAGCTTTAGGGTCATGAGACTGGCAAGAAAAAAGAGAATGGTCAAAATCCAGAACCTTATCACTATTTTCTGTTCCGCCCACCCTTTCAACTGAAAATGGTGATGGAGGGGAGCCATCAAAAAGATACGTTTACCTTGCCCCCTCCTCATTTTAGTGTACTTGAAATAGAGTACCTGCAAAGAAACCGAGAGTGTCTCAATAAAAAAAATACCTGCCATCAGCGGCAGAAGCAGCTCCTGCTTGATTAAGAGAGCAATAACCGCAATAGCGCTCCCAAGCGCAAGAGAGCCGGTATCGCCCATGATAATTTCAGCAGGATTGGAGTTAAACCACAAAAAACCGACACAAGACATGA
This sequence comes from uncultured Chlorobiaceae bacterium, assembly GCA_903994635.1. Classification (GTDB taxonomy): domain Bacteria; phylum Bacteroidota; class Chlorobiia; order Chlorobiales; family Chlorobiaceae; genus Chlorobium. Next base: position 38,068 of record CAJEXQ010000004.1, on the reverse strand, counting down.
CAATGGCCATACTGACCACCGCAACCTCCCCACCTCCTGGAATAAAGGGTATGTTAAGGTAGACTGCGTAGACTGCATTTCCCGCAAGATAGGAAAAACCGGCAAGGCCCATAAAAACAATAGCTGAACTTCCGGCAGCAAGACCATCAAGGCCGTCGGTCAGATTTACCGCGTTCGATACGGCGGTAATGATAAAGATGACAATCGGAATATAAAAATAGCCGTAGTCAATGGTCAGGTGTTTTAAAAACGGCACGGTGGTCGTCGAAAGCAGTACTGAAAAAGCTGGATCGTACCAGGTGTAGAGCCCAATCACCAGGCCAAGCGAGCACTGCCCGATAAGCTTGTATCGTGCCGAGAGACCTCCCTTGATTTTCAGCACCACCTTCCGGTAGTCATCAATAAAGCCGATGGCACCCATCCAGAGAATTGCCAGCATAATCAGCCAGACGTGCGGATCATTGAATTTGGACCAGAGCAACACCGATATTTCAATGGAAAAAATTATGAGCAACCCTCCCATGGTAGGTAACTGCTTTTTCTTTTTATGCTCCGGCGGCGCTTCCTCCTTGATCGGCTCAATGAAGCGCGATTTCAGGTATCTGATAAACCCCGGACCCACAAAGAGAGTAATCAACAGGGAGGTTATCGCAGCAGCGCTTGCCCTGAAGGTGAGATACTCGATAACATGGAGCACCGGAGGATCGTATATATCGTTAATGTACTTCAACAGATAATAAAGCATACCCTATTCTTGCCCGGTTATGGTTATGGTTCTTGCCTTGACAAGCGCATCAACAACAAGCTCAAGCTTCATTCCCCTTGAGCCCTTGAAAAGCACCGCATCTCCCTCTTGCAGCACGGTCTGCAGCGCATCAAGAAGTGTTTCATGGCTTCCGAAATGGCCCCGGCAAGAGCCCGGTGCCTCCCGGCATATCAGCCAAGCCTTCTCACCGATGGTAAAGAGGAGGTCAACCGGGCGCCCGTGAAGATAGCGACCGATACTTTCATGTTCAACATTTCCCGCAGCTCCAAGTTCAAGCATATCACCCAAAACGGCAACTCTTTTGCCTTTACACGGCATATCACACAGGGCATCAATTGCAAGACGCATGGAATCAGAATTGGCGTTATAGGTATCATTGAGAATCATGAGACCAGAGGAGTCAACCACCTCAAGCCGCTTCCAGCCTGGTGCGGGGACGAGCCGTTCAAGCCCTTCCCGAATCTGGCTGAGTGCAAGTCCGAAATTGATACCGACCGAGGCGGCAGCAATGGCGTTAATGACATTGTGCCTGCCGGTAAAATTCAGGATCACCCGTTCAGCGCCGGTAGCCGAAGAGAGCAGAAAAGAGAGCCGGCCATCTGGCCTTACTGAAATCTCGCTGGCGCAGCAATTCTGGGCTGGACTTTCCGAAGTTCCGTAAGAGAGGCTTCCAGCAAGCCCTGCCCCGGCAGAACTGAGCCGTGAGTCATCAGCATTGATAAAAGCCGTACCACCATGCCTGCGAAGATAATCGAAAAGCTGTGTTTCAGCCGCAGCAACACCATCAAGGTCAAAAAGAAACTCCAGATGCTCATGGCCGATATTGGTCAGGAGAGCATGGGTTGGTCTGGCGATATCGGCAAGCAGAGCCATCTCTTCCGGATGATTGATCCCCACTTCGACTACAGCAATGCCAGTGTCGTGCCGGAGCTGCAGCAGGGTGAGGGGAACTCCGAGATGATTATTCCTGTTGCCCAGGCTCATTGTTACCTTAAACCCGGCTCCAAGAACCGATGCCACCATCTCCTTGGTCGTGGTTTTGCCGTTGCTTCCTCCTATAGCCACAACCGGAATAGTGAAAGTGCTCCGATAGATGGTGGAAAGGCGCTGCAATCCGGCAACCGTATCGTCCGTGAGAATAAACCCTTTTCCGGGCGGCAGCTCCGGTGACCCCTCGGCTTCATACCACTCTCGACTGACCATAGCCCAGCTTGCGCCTTTTTCAAAAACCGCATCAATATAGCAGTGCCCGTCTGTTCTCTCTCCCTTCAACGCAACAAAAATCCCTCCCGGGGTAATCTCTCTTGAGTCAATGACCACATTCGGTTCGGGAATCTCGAAGGGAGGGGAGCCCCCCCGGGCAACAACAACCTCTCCGACAGCACCTAACTCCATCATACTCAATACACCTTTCATTTGCACTCTCCCTCCTTCTCCGGATGTCTGGCACCGTTTTCCTCCATACATTGCATTAAAATCTCCTGATCGGAGAATGGGTATTTCCGACCGGCAATCTCCTGGTATCTTTCATGTCCTTTGCCTGCAACGAGAAGAACATCGCCCCGCTTAAGCATGGAGAACGCCGCCCTGACAGCTTCTGCCCGATCACTGAACCTCATATAACGCTTGCCAACAATTCCTCTCTCAATCTCATCAAGAATCAGTTCAGGGTCCTCATCCCGAGGATTATCAGAAGTAAGAATAACCTCATCGGCAATTTCGGAAGCTATACGCCCCATTTCAGAACGCTTGGAGCGGTCTCTGTTGCCGCCGCATCCAAAAACAACAACCAGACTGGAGCCCGGAGGCTTCAGAGCGCGCAAGGTGCCAAGTGCCTTAAAAAGTGCATCCGGAGTGTGAGCATAATCAACAAAAACAGAATAACCCTTCCCCCCGTCACCAACTCTCTCCATCCGGCCATCAACGGCGGAGACTGCTGAAAGAGAGTCACAAATCGCCTCGGGTGCCAGACCCATACCGATACCCAGAGCCGCCGCTTCAACAACATTCATCACATTGAATAGTCCCGGAAGTCCAACCTGCATCGTCATGACCTTATCAGAATAATGGACATTAATCAAGCTTGATGCCAGGGTAGTCTGGAGAATCTCCACATCGAAATGGTGACGGCACGACAACCTCTGACGATCTCCTGGCTGCAGGGAGCAGCAGTATTTTTTTTCAGGTGCAACCCGTACGGCCATCTGCACTGCAAAGGGATCGTCGATATTAAAGATTGCAAACCCTTCCGGAGCAAGCTGGTCGAACAACTGCTGCTTGGCCAGGGCATACTCCTCCATGGAGAGATGAAAGTCGAGGTGCTCCATGGTCAGGTTGGTAAACAGCGCTGCATGAAACTTGATGCCATGAACTCTCTGAAGCACAAGCGCATGTGAAGAGACCTCCATGACAACCGCCCTGCACCCGGTTTCAACCATACGACTGAAAAGAGCATGCAGCTCATGAGCCTCCGGCGTTGTACGGTCAAGCGGAATATCCAGACCGCCAATTCGGCAGAGGTTGGTACCAATATAACCAGCAGGAATACCGCAGGCATTAAGCATTGCAGTAATCAGTTTTGCAGTAGTGGTTTTACCGTTGGTACCGGTAACTCCGATAATCAAAAGATGGTCAGAAGCTTTTGCATAAAAAATTCTGGAGGCCTCGGCAAGAGCCTTTCGGGCATCGGTAACTTTTATATAGAGGCAGGATGGTGCGAAATCGGACGGAAATTCTTCGCAGATAACCGCAACCGCGCCGCGCTCGACAGCGCCGTTGATAAAACGGTGGCCATCAGTACAATAGCCCCGCACCGCCACAAAAAGCGTCCCGGGCAAAACCTCCCGCGAATCACTCGTTATCCTCTGAACAGAACCCGATCTGCTCTTTCCTGCAAGGTCAAGAGAAGAAACACCCTTAAGCAGTTCATCAAGGCGTATCTCCCGCCTGCCGGTACTCTCTGCGGAGGCTCTCATGATCTCTTGTTACTCTTTCTCGATGCAAGAGCCACCCTTATAACCCTCTCTTTTTGAACCATGCTGCCAGGCTGAACATTCTGGCCAACCACAACACCATCAAAATCTCCTGAATAATCCATCTCCAGTTTAAGCCATTTCAGCAGCCGCTGGGCATCGCGCCCCCTTAGCCCCTTGAGTTCGGGAACCGCTACTGTAGCAATAGCGCCAAGAGCCGCCTGTTCAGGTGATGGCACAGCAAGATTTTTCTGCATCTCCTCCGAGCAGGCGATCATTCTCCTGGCTATACCGGCAAAAACGGGAGCTGCAACCGTTGCCGCATAATAGGCCGTTTTCGGCTTTTCAACAATCACAATAATTGCATAACGCGGATCCGCCACCGGGAAATATCCGACAAATGAAGAGACATAGACGGGATTGGCATAGGAGCCCCCTGCGGCTCGGCGTGCGGTGCCAGTCTTGCCTGCAACAGTGATTCCCTCCAAGGCAGCATTTTTGGCTGTCCCGCTGTCGACAACAGCCTGGAAATACTCCTTGCCAAGATATTTTGCTGTTTTTGCCAAAACTACTCTCCGCACTATTTGGGGAGCATTCTCCATGACTATCCGTCCTTGGGTATCAACAATCCGCTTGATAATGTAGGGCCTCATCAGCTCCCCGTCGTTAGCAATTGCTGCGTATGACTGCAGCGTTTGCAACGGAGTCGCCATCACCTGATAGCCGTATCCCATCCATGGCAGAGTGGTCCTGTCCCAATTTGCAAGAGAACGAACCCTTCCAGGAGACTCCCCGATAAGCCCGATGCCGGTTTTTCTCCCAAACCCGAAATTTCTTGCATAGGCATTGAACTTCTCACGCCCGACCGCCATTGCGGTCTTTGCCGCAACAATATTGCTTGAAAACATGATAGCCTGACGGAAAGTTATATTGCCGTAAGGTTCATGATCCTTTATCTTGAGGTTATAGATGGGCAGAATGCCGTTATTGGCAAAAACAATATCATCAGCTTTCCTGTTGAGCACTTCCGTTGCGGCAGCGGCCATGACTAGCTTGAAGGTTGAACCTGGCTCATAACTGTCCGTTACGGCACGGTTTCGCGCCCGCTCCGGGCTCCACGTTTCACGGCGGTTAAGGTCAAAGGCAGGATTGTTGGCCATGGCAAGAATCTCGCCGGTGCGGACATCCATGACAATGCTGGCGGCAGCTTCAGCCTGAAACGTATCAACCGCCTTTGAGAGTTCGTCTTCCACAATACTTTGAATATCGCCATCAATCGTCAACTGCACCGTATTACCTCTTATCGCATCCTGCTGCTGGGCATCAGGCGCAGGATAGCGAACTCCGGTGGCATTTCGCTGAAAAATTCTTGTCCCGTCACGTCCCTTCAGCTCTTTATTCAACTGCAGTTCAAGCCCGCTGCTTCCCTCATTTCTGCTGTCGGTAGAGCCGATCAACTGCGCTGCAACATTGAGGTAATAGCGCTGCTGTTCTTTGTCAAACCAGACACCGGGGATCTTTTCCTGCATAAGAGGCATCGCTTTTGCGACCGCTATTTTCCGCCCGAGCACCGCCATACCTTTGCTGCGCGTCAACTCTTTAAGGCATTCAAGCCTGTTGATTCCCAATTGTTTGGCGAACAACGTGGCAACCACCCCGCTATTATCAAAAGTTTTCTGCTTTTTGGTCGCCTTGACCATTACCGGCTTGCCGTTTTCATCAAACTGGGGGGTATTCCTGACAATAAGGGGATCGGCATAGAATGAGATCGATTCGATGCTTTCTGCAAGCATACGTGAATTCCGGTCAAGAATGACACCCCGTTGCGCAATCTCCGTAACAACCCTCTCATACTGTTTTGCCGCTTTCTGCTTGTATTTTTTTACATTGACCACCTGTATATTGAGCAGCATGCCAATAATCGCGGCAATAAACATCGAAAAAAAGAAGACGACGACACCGAGCCGCTTGCCGAACTCTTTATCATCAGGCCCCTTGATGCAGTGTTGATCATTCATGACTCAAGGCCAAAGTTCAACGGCAGGAACACCTGAAGGTGTAAGCTCAATCTTCAAAGCATCTTGCGTTATGTTGTGAATACTGTGCAATTCGTGCACTTTCAGCTCCTGTGACGTAATGACACTGGAGGTCATAACTATCTGCTCCCGCAGCTTTTCATTCTCTCTGGCAAGATTGATTATTGTAAGGGTATTATAGGTCTGCAAAAGAAAAATAACTGTCCCGCCGAAAAGGTAGAGGAAAGTCTTAAGCTGCAACAACGTCCCAATATCAAACTTTGGGGTATTGATGACCGACTCGGCAGGAGTAACTACGTCACCATTGTCGGGCGAGGCATTCGCGGCAACCTTAGTTTCAAGGCTCCTCTCAAATCGACTCAAAAAAGCAACGATTCTATTTTTTTTCACCACGTCCTCCCTGCGGAATTTTTTCAATAACTCTCAATTTGGCACTTCTGGCTCTCGGGTTTGACCGTGTCTCTTGCTCTGTTGCAATCAGAGGCTTTCTGGTGACGAGGGTAATGTCCCCCCAGGCCAAAGGCTCCCTCAATCCAACTCCCTTCGGTCCCCAGTCGCTCCTGGCTTTTTCAGCAAAAACCCTCTTTACTATCCTGTCCTCAAGAGAGTGGTAACTTATGACCGCCATACGGCCAAAGTCATCAAGGCACTCAATTCCATCATCAAGGGCCCGCCGGAGCACATCAAGCTCACCGTTCACCTCAATTCTCAAAGCCTGAAACACTCTTGAAAGAGTCTTGATAATCTTCTCACCCCCATAAGCGTTACTGCGGATAATAGCGGCAAGCTCTTGCGTCCCGTTGATTAACCCATTTTTTTGACGGTGCATGACAATCGCCCTTGCTATACTCCGGCTTCTTGGCTCTTCCCCATATCGGTAAAAGAGCCTTGCCAGATCCCTCTCGTCATAACTGTTGACAATCTCTCCGGCGCTCAGGGGAGCATCGCTATCCATCCGCATATCAAGCGGCCCACCCCGAAGATAGCTGAACCCGCGCTCCGGGGTGTCAATCTGAAACGATGAAACACCGAGATCCAGCAGAATACCGGCAACGCCCGGATCCATGCCCCTCTGACAGCAAATCTTTTTGACGATCGACCCAATGTCCTGAAAATTCCCTTTGACCAGAACTGAACAGTTTTCGTACTCAGAAAGTTTTCCGGCGGCCTCCCGTAACGCTGCATCATCCTGATCAATACCAATCAGCAGCGACTGCTCGCCATAACCGGCATCACGCAGCGAATTCATGACAGCAAGCGAATGACCTCCACCGCCCAAAGTCCCGTCGACATAGATGCCCGGCTTTCTGACCAGGAATGCAACAATTTCGGTGGCAAGCACCGGCTCGTGAAATCTCTCCTGCTCCATGTCCACTAAAAATACCTGCTGGCAAGCAATGCAAAACGTTCGGCACTCTCCCGTAACAGGGCCGAAAGGCACCCCGCCTCCCAAATAATCATCCTTGTATTATCCCCGATAGCTAATGAAGAAACCCGCCCAAGCTTCCGGCGAAACTTTACGAGACTTTTACAACCCTTTACCACATTAAAATGTATAAAAAAGGTGGCACTAAAAAAATAGTTGCTTATTATTAACATCGTGGGTTTTGTATCTTTTTTAACTGTTGCGCTCGACACGCAAATACGGAGCATGGTGGCAAAACAGAATGGATTACGGAACACGCAAAATCGTTGAACAGAAGAGCAAAAATTGTTACTTTTGCAAGTTCTTGCGAATGCGGAGCATTTTCTCTTATACACACTTTTAACCACCGCCATCATGAGGTCTGAAAGCACCGTCAGCAGCAATAAAGCGCATTGGCAGGAACTTGATGAATGGCGAAAGAAAATTGATGCCATTGACCAGCAACTCTCCTCACTCCTTTGCGAGAGGCTCCATTGCGCCCAGAATATAAGCTCCCTGAAATCAAGAATCGGGGAACAGGTGCTCCAGCCTGAACGGGAAAAAGAGGTACTCAGCAATGTACTTAGCCATGCCGACTCCCCCCTGAAATCCCATGCACTGGAAAAAATTTATCGCTGCATCATTGACGAAACCCGACTCTTTCAGCATGAGTGGAAAAACAATCAGCCGGGTAGCCAGACCAGCTAAAAGGGTTCCTGCTCAATGGCATCATTAAAAAATTCCCTGGCGAAACCGCTTCTGACTGGCATGACCATTGTTCTAACCGCATTGGCCTTTTTATTATTTATACCGGGAGTCAATACATCGCCCCAAACAACTCGCCTGACGGTTCACCGCGGGATGGGCTTAAGGAGCATTCTTGAAGAGTTGCACCGCAGCGGCTCAATTTACAGAACATGGCCAACACTTTTGACCGCCAGCATTGTTCCGAAACTGCACAATATCAAGCCTGGAAGGTACCTCATCCCCCCCGCCATGTCAAACTTCGGGCTCATGTTCTACCTCCACACCCATCCCCAGGATGAGGTTCGTGTAACTCTTCCCGAAGGGATGGATCTCAGTCATATAGCAAGAATCCTCTCCCGAAACCTTGATATTGACTCCACCAGCTTCATGGCTGCTGCTTCTGACAGGAAACTGCTCGCCAGATATGGTATTTCAGCCAACAATGCGGAAGGCTACCTCTTTCCCGGAACATACAACTTTGTCTGGGCAAGCACTCCCCGGGAAGCTGCGGGTTTTTTGATTGGCCGATTCAGCCATTTTTATAGCGACAGCCTCAAGAGAGCAACCGCTAAAGCAGGACTAAGTGAAACCGGATTGTTGACGCTGGCCTCTATAGTTGAGGCTGAAACCCCTCTTGACCCCGAAAAACCGGTCGTAGCAAGCGTCTATCTCAACCGTCTGAAAAAAAAGATGCGCCTGCAGGCCGATCCAACCGTACAATATGCCCTTGGTGGCGCTGCCCGCCGGCTTTACTATAAAGACCTTGCAACTGACTCACCCTACAACACCTATAGTCATGCTGGCCTCCCTCCGGGACCAATCTGCAGCCCCGGAGCTGCGGCAATTCTTGCCGTACTTAACCCTGCAAATACAGGATTTCTCTACTTTGTAGCAACCGGAAAAGGGGGCCACTACTTCTCGGAATCTCTGGCAGAACATGCCAAAAACATACAAAAGTACAAAAGCGCCCAGCGAAACAAAGTGCAGTAACTGAAGCAAATGAGCAATACGATGACATCGTCCTGTGCAGTGCATTGATTATATTGCTTATTGTGTAAATTGCGTCGTTTGACACTTTTTTAACCAATCATCAAATAACAATGCAGAAGAAGAGCTTGTCTGACATATCCACCCAGGGCAAACGGGTCTTGATGCGCGTTGATTTCAATGTCCCCCTTGACGACAACAAAAAAATTACCGACGACAAGAGAATCGTTGAATCCCTTCCTTCCATAAGAAAGGTTCTCGGAGATGGCGGGCGACTTATTCTGATGTCGCACCTTGGAAGACCGAAAGGGAAGGCAAATGTGGAATATTCACTTGCTCCTGTGGCATCAAGACTTTCAGAACTAATCGATTGCCCAGTCAGCATGGCAAAAGATTGTGTTGGTACTGAGGTGATGCAGCAGGTTCTTGCGCTACAGGACGGTGAGGTTCTCCTGCTTGAAAATCTCAGATTTCATCCAGAGGAAGAGGCAAATGATCCCGATTTTTCAAGAGAGCTTGCTTCACTTGGTGAGGTGTATGTTAATGACGCTTTCGGAACTGCGCACAGGGCTCATGCTTCTACGGAAGGGATTACGCACTACATGGAGACTGCTGTCGCCGGCTTTCTTATAGAGCGGGAGCTTCTTTACCTCGGAAAGGCCCTGCAGGAACCAGAGCGACCGTTTGTAGCCATTCTCGGAGGATCAAAAATATCAGGAAAAATTGATGTGCTTGAAAACCTGTTCAAAAAGGTTGATACGGTTCTGATTGGCGGAGCCATGATCTTCACCTTTTTCAAGGCACAGGGTTATGAGGTGGGCAACTCTCTTGTCGAAGAGAGCAAGATTCAACTTGCCCTCCACATTCTGGAAGAGGCAAAAAACAGGGGAGTCAAGCTGCTGCTGCCCACAGATGTTATTCTTGCAGCCAAAATTTCAGCAGATGCACCCTCTTATGCGGCAAAGATATCCGCCATCCCTGAGGAGATGATTGGTGTCGATATTGGCCCTGAAACTGCCGAAATATTCCGAAACGAAATTCTTTCGGCGCGAACCGTTCTCTGGAATGGTCCTATGGGAGTCTTCGAAATCGACAATTTTGCAGCAGGCACCATGGCTGTCGCTCAGGCACTGGCTGATGCAACAGCAAAAAGGGCGACAACCATTATTGGCGGCGGCGATTCCGCAGCAGCAATAGCGAAAGCGGGACTGGCGAATCAGATTACCCATATCTCAACAGGGGGAGGCGCAAGCCTTGAGTTCCTTGAAGGGAAAGATCTTCCGGGAATCTCAGCCCTGAACGATTAAAGACCAACCAATACCAGATAATGAACTATTCCCAGCCATACTCTCCCGGGGGCTTTCAGTTTATGCCCCCGGCTATCAAAACCATTATTCTCCTCAATGTTGCCGTTTTTCTGCTGCAGATGACGCCTTATGGCGACTCAATTTCGGCCCTCGGCGCCCTTTGGCCTGTCGGTTCCGGCAATTTCAGAATCTGGCAGCCGGTGACCTACATGTTTCTGCACGGGGGAGGAACCCACCTTTTCTTCAATATGTTCGCACTCTGGATGTTCGGCGCTGAAATAGAGACCCACTGGGGCACCCGTCAATTCAACATCTACTATTTTGTCTGCGGCATTGGTGCCGCAACAATCAATTTGCTCGCCACCATGGGCAACCCCTATCCTACCGTCGGCGCTTCCGGAGCAATTTACGGTGTACTGCTTGCATTCGGCATGATGTTCCCCAACCGCTACATTTTTCTCTATTTTCTCTTTCCAGTCAAAGCAAAGTATTTTATTGCTGGCTATGCGTTGATTGAATTTGTCTCCGGCTTCGGCAGCAGGGCCATGGGAAGCGGCAGCAATATTGCCCATTTTGCACATCTCGGAGGAATGCTGATCGGCTTTCTTTTCATTACCATAAAAAGAACTGATTGGTCATGGTCCGAATTACTCGGCAAGAAACGAGAACTGGTTGAAAAGATACGCTCTTACAGCAAGAAAAAAGAGGGTCCACGCCTCCATCAGCAAAACAGGATCACGCCACCAGTTTCGGAGTCAGAAATTAATATCATACTCGACAAGATTTCAGAGCATGGATATGCATCGTTAAGCCAGGAAGAGCGCCGCAAACTGCTCAAGGCCAGCGGGAAACGGTAACCACTGGTTCAGCACGGAGGCACCTTCTCAAAACAGGCAACGCTTTCGATATGGCTGGTGTGCGGGAACATGTCAACCGGCTGAACTGACAAAAGCCTGTAGCCGTGAAGGGCAACCTCTTTCCCGTCCCTGGCAAGGCTGGCCGGGTTACAACTGACATAGATGATTCTGTTTGGACTGAGCCGGAGCATGGTGGAGAGCGCCTTCGGGTGCATACCTGCCCGGGGCGGGTCTGTGATGATCACCTTCGGGGTATCATAATCTTTTAGAGTCTCAAGCATTGCGTCAAAATCCTTGAGATCAGCCTTAAAAAATTTGGCGTTGGAAACACCGTTCAGTATTGCGTTGCTCCGCGCATCATTGACTGAACTCTCAACCACCTCCAGCCCGACAACCTGGCGGCAGTGCTTTGCCATAGAGAGGGCGATGGTTCCTGTCCCGCAATAAAGGTCATAGACCGTATCTTCTAAACTGAGCCCGGCAACATCAAGGATACTGCTGTAGAGCAGTTCCGCCTGTGACGAGTTTGTTTGAAAAAAGGAGTTCGCCGATATTCTGAAATCAAGGGTTCCAAGGCGCTCGGTAATATATCCCGTCCCGCTAAGGGTGAACTCCTCCTCGCCGGTAGCGACACTATTCATTCTTTGAGTCACATTGTTAACCACGGTCATCTTTTGCTTGGCCATTCCCGCCTCAAGGTGGTTTCTGTAACGCTGCATAAGCGCCTCATCATGCCACGAGGTGACAAGGTTAACCATAACCTCTTCACGGTTTTCACTGAAACGAACCACCAGATTCCGCAAAAATCCGGTATGCGCCTTGGCTGCATAAGGCGCAAGGGCATTCGCTATCGCAAACTCACGAGTCAGCTTGAGTACCCGGTTCATCTCCTCCTTGGCAAGATAGCAGTAGTCGATGTCGATCACCTTCTCAAAGTTACCGGGAGTATGAAAGCCAAGCGCAAACTCCTTCGGGCGAGAAAGCTCAGCAAGCGAGAGCTCTTCAGGCAAAAGATAGCGCATGCTTGAAAACGAAAATTCGATCTTGTTTCGATAATGAAATGGAATCAGTGCGGCAATAACGGGGCGGACAGGAGGCTCTTCAAAATTTCCAATGTGCCGAAGGGCATCCGTTACCTTTTTCTGCTTGTAGAGGAGCTGCACTTCATAGCGAATGTGCATCAGCTTGCACCCCCCGCAAACGCCAAACCAGGAACACAACGGGGTAGTTCTGTCAGACGATGGCTCAAGAATTTCAACAGCAACCGCCTCAATGTAACGCTGACGCACCTTTTTTATCCTTGCTGAAACACGGTCACCCACAGCAAGCATACCACTAACCATAACTGCCATACCATTGTCAAGCCGCCCGAAACATTGATCTTTCTCTGCCAGATCGGTAACAGTCACTGCTATACTATCCCCTTTTCTGAATATCTCTTCCGCCATAGTAAACCAGATTAAAATGTTTTGATGTACAAGCGCCGTCGACGTTCAATCGAGAGCTGTATGGCACATGATACGAGGTTGAATAAAATTCTTGAACCCCCAGGAAAACAAAAGATAGATAAAAAGGGCGCTGCTGATTCCAACAAGCATCCCCGCAAGAACATCACCGGGGTAGTGAACCCCGACATAGACGCGCGAGAAGGAGATCGCCAACGCATAAAGAAGCGTGGTGATGGTAAAAAGTTTTTCAACGAATTCCCCGCGATGAAAATAAATCCATATAACAGTGGCCACCGCTGCAGAATTGGCTGCATGGGACGACGCAAATGAATAACTGCGCGACTGACTGACGAGCAGACGAACGTGGTTGAGAGCAAAACAGGGCCGGATACGCTGAACAATCGGCTTGAGCAGGCCAGATGCAATAAAATCAGCCAACCCAAGCGCCAGTACAGCAAGGAGAATAACCAATAAGCCTGATTTTCCCCGTCGGATAACTATGAAACAAGCCAAAAGGAACACAACAGGAGCCGAGAGAGTGCCGTTTGTCAGAAAAACCATCAGGTCATCGGCTGCCGGGTGAACCATTGACAGGTTAACAAACCGGAACAGCCATTCGTCAGCCTGCTCAATCAGCGCCATAATGTTTCTCTACCTTTTAGCTCCCCCTTTTTTCTGTTTCCTCTGCGAACCCGAGGAGGGGCTCACAAGGTTTACGTTCGGCATATCAGCGGCCGTCGTTGTCTTATTGATGTAAAACTGCTGTGCAACACTAAAGATATTGAACATAAGGTAATAGAGGCCAAGACCAGCAGGCATATTATTGAAAAACAGCAGCATCATGGCAGGAAACATATACATCATCACCTTCATCTGCTCATTCGACTGTGTCGTTGGTGTGATTTTCTGCTGAAGAAAAACTGTCACTGCCATAAGAATTGGGAAGACTGCAATATGGCTACCGTACATTGGAATGGCAAAACCAAAATCAAAAATCGAATCAGGAACCGACAAATCCTTCGCCCAGAGAAAGCTGTGCTGACGAAGCTGTATCGACGAGCGGAAAACATAGAACATGGCAAAGAGCAGCGGCATCTGAAGCACTACAGGCAAGCAGCCACCAATCGGATTTACGCCAGCTTCCTTGTAAATCCTGCCCAGCTCACTCTGCAACTTTGCGGGATTATCTTTGTACTTTTCCTGAAGCTCCTTGAGTACGGGCTGCAAGGCTGACATTTTTTTCATTGACTTCGTTGAAGCCATTGAAAGAGGGTAGGTCACCAGCTTTATGAGAAAAGCGAAAATGATGATAATAAGACCATAATTACCAACATAACGGTTCATCCAGTTGAAAACCGGCAGAATGATGTACTCAGCAAAAGGCCTTGTCAGCCAATCCCAACCAAAATCCATTATTTTTTCAAGACCAACCTTCTCAGCCTTGACAATGTCGTAATCGAGCGGACCAAGATAGAGACTATACTTGTCGTCCACCACTCCAGCCGATGACGGGACTCCCATTTTCAGGGCAACGACATAATTTTCAAACTCATTGCCTGCCACTCTTTTTCCATCAAGATAAATACCTGCTGTGTGCCCCTGGGGAATAAGCGCTGCAACAAAATACTTGTTGCGCACAGCAACCCACTTCGCCTCTCCTGACTGCTCTTCACGATAGGGTTGATTTTCCTTGCTTGCATCAAGCTTTACAACGCTTCCACCAAGAAAAGCACTCGCCAAAGCGCTCTGTGCTTCATCCTGCCGATTTTTTTCAGAATAGGCAACTCCTCCATCCCACTGCAACTGATACTCATTACCTGCAAGCTCACTGGCAAACCCTGTCAGCTTCACATCATAACCAACGTTATAACTATCCCCCCCAAAAAGATAGCTGATATCGACCGCCTGCCGGGGAGCTACATCAAGGTGATATCGCACAGCATAACTCTCTTTTCCTGAGACAGTATGGAGAGTATCAAGCGTTCCTGTGCTGAAATAAAGATCACGCGTATCTATTTTCTTGCCTTCGCGGGTAAGAAAAAGCAGCGAAAGAGCTCCATTTTTTTGGTTGCTGACAAGGTCAAAGGGTTTGCGATTGCCATCAAGATGCTTTTTCAGCACAAGAGACTTCAGTGTCCCACCCTTTGAAGATAGTGTTGCCTGAAAAAGATCGTTTTCAACTTTCAGCAATTTTTCTTTCCCACCGGTTGCAGAAGCAAAAACACCAAAATCGTCCTTGACAGGAACTAAAGGGAGGGGAGGGGAGAAGAGAGCCTGCTGCTCAACCTGCTCAGTTTTAATAGCCTTTGCCGGTTGTTGCGGTTTTTTCTCTGGCGACATAAACTGAAGCCAAACCATCATGATCACCGCAATAATTGCAAGACCAGTCACCGAATTTCTATCCATTACCGCTCACTTTAATTTACCAGAAAACTCTTTTTTATTTACAGATACCGGAGGCACCGGGTCAAAACCACCCTTTGAAAAGGGATTGCATCGAAGAACACGCCACAGCGTCAGCCAGGAAGCATAAAAAAAATTATAAACCTGAAACGCTTCAAGCGCATAACTTGAACAGGTAGGAAAATATTTGCAGGAAGGGCCGAGCAAAGGAGAGAGAAATGCCCTATAAAATTTAATCAACGCTATTGGCACCTGATTTATAAAGTTATAGTTGCTCATGCTTTCACGGCTCCTTAACGTTGCGTCAAAACTCTTTCAGGAACATATCATACTCTTCATCAATCCCCTGATCTCTTCCCTGAATGAGGGAAGATCCGGAAGAGTCTCTCTTCTGCCCAAATAAAGTAGTGCGATACAGAGCATTTGAACCGGTCCGACATCCTGCAGGCACTCTGAATCAATTTTTCGCAATGGTTTCTCAAGCCGATAAGCCTCTCTCATCATCCTTTTGACCCTGTTGCGCTTGACTGCAGAAGGGAGTGTCTTTTTACTGACAGCAAACAGAATGGCTGGAACTTCCTGAAAAAAATGATGCTCAGGCTTGAATGAGGCATAAACTACCCTTAAAAAATCACCTTTCACACTTTTTCCACTTCTGAACAGCAATGAAATCAGTTGCTTTCTCCTCAATATCTCATGCTTGCGCAGAGAGTGAATATGTGCTTTATTCAAAATATGAAAGAGCATTTATTTTAATTCATCATCTCAGACCAATACCGACAGCCACTCGAACGAACTACTGTCCAGCAGTTCCCATCTCACTGCTGACGGTGAGCGAATGACGTCCCTTGGCTCTTCTTGCTGAGAGAACTTTGCGGCCATTTTTGGTCGACATTCTCTGCCTGAAACCATGCTTGTTCCTTCTTTTTCTATTCCGCGGCTGATAGGTTCTTTTCATCGCTTAAAGCTCCACACTATTTTAAAATATGTTCAAAATTACAGGGCGCGTAAGTTAACACAATGAACGAACAATAACAAATGCTTCAGTTGCCTGACAGAACTGACCACCACTGCCCCCCCCACCCATAAAAATAAATATCACGAGCTACACGGTAAAAAATAACAGCCCGACAACAACTTATCAACAATGTTGATAAGTTGTTGATAAGTTATTTCAACAGCCGTAGACCCCAGATAATCCGGCATCACCAAAGAGTTAAGTGATGTTGACTACTTTCATCAATATTTTGGCTAATTTATTTATAAATAATCAGTTATTGTGTTGATAACATCACCTGTAGCTATCTGTTCTTATAGGTTATTTTTCATAAAGGAAATTGTTTTTTATCCACTTAAAAAACTAACTTGTGAACATCAAATGTTGATGGCGCTAACAAAGTCAGTATTTATCTCTTTTCAAATCTCCTTTTTATGATCGAAGTTACGTCTGAAACGTTTACGGAATACCCGCAAACTCAACCCCGAAAAAACAGCTCAATGGAACAACAGGTCTGGGAGGCCTGTCTTGGCACTATCAAGGAAAAAATTAACCCCCTCGCCTTTAAAACCTGGTTTTTTCCAATAAAACCTTTAAGCTTTTCTGGAAGTGAGTTAACTATTGAGGTACCAAGCCAGTTCTTTTATGAGTGGATAGAAGAGAATTACTCTTCTTATTTAAAGCAGGCGCTTAAAGAGGTAATTGGGCCTGATGCACGGCTGATGTACTCAATAGTGATGGATAAATCCCAAGGACAGCCAGTCACTATTGAGTTGCCTCATCAAAACGCCATGAATGGTGATTTTATTACCGCAAGTCGAGCTACCGGAACACGCCCAAAAAACACAGAGGAGTTTGAACGAAACCTTGCTCGTTTTGAAACGCATTTGAACTCAAAATACACATTTAACACACTAATCAGGGGAGATTGCAACTCCCTGGCTTTTGCTGCTGCTAAAGCTGTTGCCCAAAGTCCTGGCCAAAATGCCTTTAATCCACTAGTTATCTATGGCGGTGTAGGGCTTGGCAAAACCCATATCATGCAGGCCGTAGGAAACAGTGTCCGTGAGAACAGGCTTTCTGATAGAGTGCTGTATGTTTCGAGCGAAAAATTTGCCATCGATTTTGTGAACGCGATTCAGAATGGAAAAATTCAGGAATTTTCCTCATTTTATCGATCCATTGATGTGCTTATTATTGACGATATTCAATTCTTTTCGGGCAAAGAAAAAACACAGGAAGAGATTTTTCACATTTTTAACACACTACATCAATCAAACAAGCAGATTATCCTCTCGGCAGATCGACCGATAAAAGACATCAAAGGGATTGAAGATCGCCTTATATCACGTTTTAACTGGGGACTCTCTGCTGATATTCAACCACCGGACTATGAGACACGCAAAGCAATTATTCTCAGTAAACTGCATCAAAGTGGTGTCAATCTTGATGATGTTGTTGTTGAATTCATTGCGACCAATGTCACAGAGAACGTGAGGGAACTTGAAGGATGTATTGTGAAACTGCTTGCAGCCCAGTCGCTCGATAACCGTGAAATCGACCTGCAGTTTACAAAATCAACCCTGAAAGACATTATCAGGCATACAACCAAACAACTGACACTCGACACTATAGAGAAAGCTGTCTGTTCCTACTTTTCTATTACTCCAAACGATTTGAAAGGAAAATCCAAGAAAAAAGAGATCGCCATCGGACGCCAGATTGCGATGTATCTCTCAAAACTTCTGACCAATTCGTCACTGAAAACAATTGGACTTCATTTCGGCGGAAGAGATCATTCAACAGTAATTCATGCTGTGAACACTGTGACCAGAAAAGTTGACACAATAGCAGAAGAGAGAAAAAAAATTGAGGAGATCAAGAAAAGAATTGAGATTCTCTCAATGTAAGGGTGATGTGTATAAGGTGTTGGAGAAGTGTGAGTGGAATCTTGATAAACCCCTACTTATTAACATAAGTCTGGAATTCAATAAAACACCAACAAACCCTCCACAAAACAGAAATAGTAAAACACACACTTTATCAACATCTATATCATCATAAAAAGATAAGCTAATTTGTTTTTTAAAAAAGAGATAAGAATATACGAATCGAGTTTATCCAGATATTAACACCACCAACAACAGCAACAAATTCTAATATATTTCTAAAAAGTTAAAGTTGTAATAGATGAAATTAACTTCCTCAATCCGTCAACTTCAGGATCCGGTCAGCAAGGTTGCACAGGCTATACCTGCAAAGTCCATGGATCCGCGCTTTGAAAATATCCACCTCTCTATTGAGCCAGGTTGTCTGACTTTTTTTGGTACTGATGGCGAGCTTTCAATAACCGCCAAGAGTGATATCGAAACATCCGATACAGTAAACATCGGTATCAACGCCAAATTGCTTCAGGATTTTTTGAGAAGCATGTACGATACCTCGGTGACTTTTGTCATTGAGCGACAGGAGATTAGTGATCATGGCATGATACACATCAGTACAGATAAAGGCAAATACAAGATAGCTTGTCTTTTTGAGAGCAAACAGGAAAAATATGAGAAGAACTATGATGTCTCTCTTGAATTTGAAACCTCTGAATTCCTTGATCTGGTTCAGAAAACCACATTCGCCTGTAGTATTGATGGCATGAGACCTGCGATGATGGGAGTGCTTTTTGAACTGGCAGGCAACACTATTACTGCTGTTTCAACTGACGGGCATCGCCTGGTTCGATGCAGGAAGAGTTCATCGCTTGATATCGAAGAAAAACAAAAGATTGTGGTTCCTGCCAAGGTTCTTTCTATTCTTCAAAAACTTGCTCAGCATGAATCAATTACGATGTGCATTGATGTTGACCGCCGTTTCGTTCGTTTTATCATAGGGAACATTATTCTTGATGCTGCGCTGATTGTTGAGCCTTATCCCAATTATGATGCAGTTATTCCTGTTGAACACGATAAACATGTCATTATTAATCGTTCTACCATTTATGATTCAGTAAGACGCGTTGGTCGTTTTTCAAGTATTGGTGACATCAAAATAGTTATTGAAGGTGAACTCCTCAAGGTTATGGCTGAAAATACCAATGACGGAGAGGCTGCTCAGGAAGAGTTGCCTTGTGTCTATACAGGTGAGGATATTACCATTGGTTTTAATTCAAAATTTATCGAAGCCGCGCTGGCGCATCTTGATGATAATGAAATTTGTATTGAGCTTAAAAGTCCGACAACAGCCGTTATTTTCAAGCCACATAAGGAAATTGATGATGATAAACTGATTATTCTTGTCATGCCTGTCCGTATCAATAATTGATTAGTCGGGAGGATATTTTTGAGACTCAAATGTATACATTATGAAAATTTTCGTAACCATCGTTTGCTAAATTTTATACCAAGTGATGGTATTAACGTTATTTATGGATTGAATGGATCGGGAAAAACATCTCTTTTGGATGGAATTCACTACTGTGCGCTGACGAGGGGATTTGTCAGTGCTGCAGATAGTGAGTACCTCTCATTTTCATCAGATTTTTTTTTGCTTGAAAGTAATTTTTTCAGTGAATCGGAAAGTTTAATATCTGTGAAGATCGCTTATACCAAAGAGAGAGAAAAGCAGATTATTGTCAATAATTGCGATGTAAAATCTTATTCAAACCATATCGGACGTATACCATGTATTACCTTTTCTCCTCCTGAAATCATTATAGTTAATGGCGCCCCATCGGAACGAAGGCGCTTTATTGACAGTGCGATATGCCAAATTAATAAGAGATACCTTGATGACTTGATTGCCTACAAGAGGGTGCTTCATCAACGCAATGCATTGCTTTTACTGTTACGCGATCATCATACTACTCATCCGGAGATGCTTTCCCTTTGGACTGAAAATATATCAAGACTTGCCGCATCAATAGTTCATACAAGAGTGCTTTTTATTCTTGCTTTTTTGGTTCGCTTCAGGGAACTGTATGGGCAATTATCCATCAATGAATATCCATCCATAAATTATCGTTCATCGCTTGGTAAAATCAGCGCTGACATCTCTCCTGAAGCTCTTTATGTTCTTTTTCGGGCAAAATATGAAGAGACTGAGAAACAAGAAATTTTTCGGGCACAGACTTTGAGTGGTCCACATCGTGATGATCTTGTTTTTCTCATTAATGAAAAGGAGATAAAAAAATATGCCTCCCAGGGTCAATTACGAACATTTCTTATTGGTCTGAAGCTTTCCCAGCATCGTTTTTATTATGATTCACTTGGAGAAAAACCACTCTGCCTGCTTGATGATATTTTCAGTGAGCTTGATGGCTCAAGGATTGCGGATATTTTTAACATTCTTGAAAATTGCGGCCAAATAATCATTACTTCCGCTGAACAAAAAGGACACGGAAATGTCAACATAATCTCTGTTGAATCGCTTAAAAAAATGGGAGCGATATAAGAATGTCAAGAACGAAAGATCCAAAAAAAATATCGGCTGTGGTTATAGATATGTGTCACATTTTAGGTTTTGACGAGGCCTGTAACCAGTTTAAGATGCTTCAGATATGGGACAGTGTTGTAGGAGAGTCTATTTCAGAGGCGACCTCTCTGGAGCGGTTTTCTGATGGACAATTGTTTATTCGGGTAAGAAATCCAGCCTGGAGAATGGAGCTTAATTTCAGGAAGCAGGATATTATATCAAAACTTAACAGCGCTCTCGAAACACAAATGGTCAGGGAAATTATTTTCAGATAAATGGGCCGTAATGTATTTCACTACGGCCCGTACAAAAAATCTTAAAGAGAGCAACTGAGCTGGTACATTTCAATCATTTTTTCAGCAAAGGCCTTTCCAAAAGCTGTGCATTTCTCAAATTCAGGTTCGTGAGGTTTGAATTTTACCATGAGGTTTTGATCAAACACTTTTAGTTTCAGCATGGTTAAATTACTTTCAATCATTTTTGCAGCTTCTCCACTCCATCCGTATGAGCCAAAAGCAGCACCAAGTTTGCCTTTGTCACGAATAGGGTTTATTGTTGCGAAAAGATTGTAAATCTGTGGGAGTATATTCTGGTTTATAGTTGGAGATCCCACTATAATTCCTGTACAGTGAGCAATTTTCTCCTCAAGCTCTGTTGCGTTGATGTTCTCGATGTCACAGATATCAACCTGGAAGTCACAGGATTGTTGTAATCCTTCCGCAATCTTTTCTGCCATCAATGTTGTGTTTTCATAAGCGGAGACATAAGCAATCAGTATATTTTTCTCACTCGGGAGTGCGATGGCTGTTGTTGCGTAGCTGAATGAAAGATCAACATATTTTTTCCACTGTGTTCTCAGTATAGGGCCGTGACCAGGGCAGATTGTCTTGATATCAAGTGTGCTGATTTTTTCAATAGCCTGAAGCATGTATTTGCTGAATGGCTTGAGAATAGAATTAAAGTAATAGGTAAAAGAGTCATCAAATTCCCCAACAGCATCATCAAACATAGCCTCATTACAGAAATGTGACCCAAAAGAGTCACAAGTGAAAAGGATCTGATCCTCCTCAAGCCATGTGTAGATGGTGTCGGGCCAGTGCAGATTCGGTGCATTGATAAAATGAAGGGTTTTATTTCCCAGGCTGAGTGAATCACCCGTTTTGACAACCAGTGACTTGAAGTCATGTCCTGTTTGATCACGAAGAAACTTGATAGCATTACCACTGCCCACAACGGTAGCGTTTTGAGCTATGGCAAGCAGGTTCTTTATATTGCCGGAGTGGTCAGGCTCAGTATGGTCAACAATAATGTACTCTATCTCTAATGGATCAGTAACTTGTTTTATTTTATCAAGATATTCTGGCCAAAATTTTTCTTTGGTTGTCTCTATAACTGTTTTTTTGTCGGCATTGATAAAATAAGAGTTATAGGTCGTTCCATATTTCGTCTCCATTACTATATCGAAGGTGATTAACCCTGGATCCAGAACGCCAATCCAGCTTACATCATCTGTAATCGGAAGCACTTTATTGTCTATCATGATTATATTTTGTGAAGTGGTTTAAATTTACAGGCTGCCAAAAATTTACTGATAAATATACCATAGTGTTTCATAGGGAAAAAATGAAATTTATTTCAGCGTGATTGATGTTCTGTGGAGCTTTTTCGTTAATCTGATGTTATTCATTCCCTTTCTTCTTTTGCAGAATGAGCTGTTTCTGTGTGCCTTATCTCTTTCTGAAGCACTATGCCTTCAGCCGAAAATGAAAAAAGAGTATCAGATGAAAAAATCATGCTGTAGTCCTGGGGTTTGAAAAAAGGCAAAAACTTCTGGCAATGCTCATCAAGCCGTTTCAGATAAAAATGGGTATTCTCATCAGGCGCCTCTTTTTTCCATTCAGAGGCCATCTTGCCTTTATCATAGGAGGCTGTGCCAGTGCCGCTTCCTGAAACATAATAGGTTATTCGGTCTCCTTTCGCTACCGTCATTCCCGATTTTATGGCAATTTCGTAGGTAATAGCTCTTGATCTTTTCCCTGATTTAACCTCATCGAGATATTGTGTTATAGTACTTTTAAAGGTTTCAGTTCTTGAAAAATCAGAACTTTCCAGCTCGTGGTTAAGAATTTTGTTTTTGTATTCAGTGAATAGATTATGAAGTCCTGTAATATCCTCTGTTAATAGTGTTTCAAATCCCTTTCGTACAAACTCCCGTCCAAATTTTTCACCACTTCTGCTTGTCAGCGAAGAGCCCTTAAGAATCATCACATTATCATACCCGAGAAGAGCATAGTTTTTCTTCATGTATGAGATCATTTTTTTGAATCGACCATCATACCCTATATTGATGCCTCGAGGCATGATCAAGGAAACTTCACTCACCAATTTCCGTTCTTCTTCCTCCGTGGTAACATCAGGTGGCGGGATAAAGAGAAGGCCGTCAGTATCAACTTCAATAATCTTGCTTCCTCTTGCCTCAAACTCGACAATCATTTTTTTTGCAAGAGCCTGACCAGTCGAAGTTACCTTGTCGGCTTCCACAAAATCATTGAAAATTCCACCGTTAAAGCCAAGGTATCCATACATGGCATTGATTAGAATTTTGAAGGAACTCTGCATTGCATCAAAATTGTCCGCAAGGGAAATGTTACCGTTTTCTTTTTCCTCTCTGGATTTGTCTTTTGCCTTGAAACGCAGCTCCTTAAGTTCGGCCAGTACTCCTGGAAATGCCCTTAACTCATCGGTTTTCGGGCATATATCGTATGAAAGCATGATTGAAGGATAGAGTGATTCCACATCAGCATAAACAATTGGCCCAAGAATCCCTTTCAGAAATACTTCAGTATACCCGCCACTCCCCTGTTCTCCTGAAGAGGGTTTTGGAATGGAGTGTTTGCAACGCAGATACTCTCTTACGAGGAGAACTTCAATTTTAGCCGCCTGGCCAATCCGGGAGGTCATTGCATAAGTATACGGTAGCATTTGTGCCAGGTAGAAATTGCTTCCCGATAGCAGTGAGGAGAGAGCCCTTGTTTCTCGGACATCATCCAGTGCGTAAGCCAGCAGCTTTTCAGGGTTATGCTCCCATAATGAAATAATATCCTTGTATTCCACATAGGTACGGTTTGGTGAAGCAAAGCCAAAATGCTTTGCGACAGCCTTAAGTCCGTAACTCTGCATTGATCGCTTCGAAATATCATAGCTCTGTACAAGAAAAAGTGTATCAATGACGTGCCTTCCCTGAATATCAAAAAATGGGTAATCAATACTTCGCTCGGCAAAGCGGATGCTGGCGGGGTATGTTTTAGGCACCATTCCATTGCGGCCTATTGCGAAAGGAACTCCATGGCGTTCGCATCGTCGCTGAAGATAAGAAAGGTCAAAACTGAATATATTGTGACCCTCTATCACGTCTGGATCCTTTTTTAATATCAGGCTCACAAGCTCTTCAAGCAGCTTTTTTTCGCCCCTGTTTTTTGAATGAAGTACTGATTCCCACCCTCGACTGTCGCTCAATGAGACTATAATTATCTCATCTTCGCCAAAACCGGCGCCCCTTTTTGTTGGATCATAGTTTGTCTCTATATCGAGTTGCATTCTGTAGAGATCATCAAATATCATCCCTTTGAAAAGGGTTTTTCCGCTTTGCATCAAATATTGTGTGACAGCGTCCCCTTTATTATAGACTAAAGAGTTGCTATCCCAGGGAATAGTTTTTTCTGCCGGATTGGAATCGTCGTGATATCTCTTTTTATTTATGTATTCAATAGCGCTTCGTTGATTTCCCCATGTCCTGAAAATAGCAAGTGACTGATAATAGTTGGATCCTCCAAGTTTAACCAGCCAGAACTTTGCCTTATCATCAGGGATAAAACCATCAAGCAGAGAGCCGTCTGAAGCAAAAAAAAAGGGGTAAAAGAGTTCGTCATGGCTATAGACAGCTCCATTCTTCCTGTTAAATATCCGAATATGGGTATCTGACAGTTGATAAGCGCCGACAATACACTCCTCCTTGTCTTTTCCGAATAACAGGTCGTTGTTTTCGATATCTACATGAAAGCTATCCATGGTTGCTCATTAAGTTATCAGTCTCCATCAACATGGTCAATATACGTTTCACGTGAAACATATAATATTTTTTCATCGCCCGAGATGTACCATGAGAACTGAGAGATCAGATGGCGAGACACCAAGAATTCTTGATGCCTGGCCAATTGTTTCAGGCTGATGTTTCAGGAGTTTTTCCCGTCCTTCATTGGAAAGGCCTGAAACATTTTTATACTGGAAATGTATAGGAATATGATGCGATTCGAGCCGCAAGATCTTTTCTGACATCAGTATGTCTCGTTTCAGGTACCCTTCGTATTTCAGGTCAATTTCAACCTGCTGATAAATCAGCCTGTTTTCGCTTACAGTTTTTACCGAGTTTCTCAAGGTGAACGAAGAGTCCATTAACATCTCAAGATAGATTCCTGGACGTTTCAGCAGGCTGCATACGTTCTGTGAACAGGTCACTGCCGGGTAGTCAAGATTTGCAAGTAGTGGATTAATTTCGGCTGGCTGCATCATTGCGCCAGCAACGAGTTTCTTGAGTATCTCAATTCGTTTTATGTTATCGTTGCAACCTTGCATTGTTTGCTCATCAATAAGCCCTGCGCTGAAACCAAAGTGTCTCAGACGGATATCGGCATTGTCATGGCGGAGCATGAGCCGGTGTTCTGCCGAAGAGGTAAACATTCGATATGGTTCATTCGTCTCCTTTGTAATGAGGTCATCAATGAGTACGCCTATATACGCATCAGAACGTTTCAGGAGAAGAGACCCTTTTTTTTGTTGCCGCAGTGACGCATTGATTCCTGCCATCAATCCTTGTGCTGCGGCCTCTTCATATCCCGATGTGCCATTAATTTGTCCGGCAAAGTAGAGGTTTGAAATCAGTTTAGTCTCGAGAGTTCTTTTAATCTGATGTGGAAAAAAGTAATCATACTCAATAGCATAACCAGGGCGTATCATTTTGACCTCACTGAGGCCCTGAATGGAACGGAGGCCTTCAATCTGAATTTCTTCAGGCAGAGAAGTTGAAAACCCGTTGACATACATTTCGTTAGTATCAATTCCTTCTGGCTCCAGAAAAATATGGTGGCTATCTTTGTCTGGAAAGCGGCAGATTTTATCCTCAATAGATGGACAGTACCTTGGTCCAACTCCCCGTATTTTCCCCATGAAAAGTGGCGAGCGGTCAAATCCTTTCTTTAGAATTTCATGTGTTGCTGATGATGTTTTTGTTACAAAACAGCTTACATGCGGGCGCCGATTTGTGCTGTTTTGCTGAAAAGAAAATCTGACATCATCATCATCGCCCCATTGCTCTTCAACTGCTGAATAATCAACACTTCTCGCATCAATACGGGGAGGTGTGCCCGTTTTGAGTCTCCCGGTCTTAAACCCTTGCATTACCAGATTTTCTGTTAGGCCGTGAACTGGTGGCTCCGCAATGGTGCGTCCGCCTGGAAAGTGGTTCATACCGATATGGATGAGGCCATTTAAAAAGGTTCCGCAGCTAAGGATTGTCGCGCCAGCTTTTATTATTCGTCCTGATGAGAGAATAACGCCCGTTAACGTACCGTTCATGCACTCAATTCCTGTTACCGTATCCTGAAGAAGATCAATATTTCTTTCTTCTTCAATGATACGCCGCATGTAAAGGGAGTACAGTGTGCGGTCAGCTTGCGCCCTTGGTGAATGCATCGCAGGGCCTTTGCTTCTGTTGAGCATCCGGAATTGTATTCCGGTTGCATCTATAGCTTTTGCCATTTCTCCTCCGAGAGCGTCAATCTCCCTTGTAATTTGACCTTTAGCCACTCCGCCAACAGCCGGATTGCAGGACATCCGTGCGATAGCGGTCAGGTCAGATGAAATGAGGAGGCAAGAAGAGCCCATTCTGGCCGCAGCCAGTACAGCTTCGCAACCAGCATGGCCAGCGCCAGCAACTATGATATCATACATGATGAATATATTGTTTCACGTGAAACAATGACTTGGGAATTACTGTAAGTGTTTTCAAGATTACACATAATTGAGCTATCCCTGCCTTAATTCGGCTGAAAAGTTGATTCACTATAGAGGTACAATAAAAATGTGACGTAATATGTGCGTCTTATATAATGATTTTGCAATAATGGTAAGAATTCCTTAAACTGCGAGGTTATAGAGTTAATAACTTGACGTAGTGCACAAAGCGTTATTATATCCTCTTAAAATATATGAAAAGAAGGCAATTTATTGCGACTGGTGCCGTTTGTTCGGCATATTTTCTCTCAATGAGCCCTGAAAGGCTGTTTGGAGCATGGAAGGCAAAGGATTTTCAGCAGTGCACTATAGAACAAGCCTTCATGGCTGCACTGGGTACAAGGATGCCGGTCAGCTCGGAAAAGATTACCATTGTAGCACCGCCTATCGCCGAAGATAGTTCTGTGGTCCCTGTTCAAGTTATCTCATCTTTAAAGAGCGAGGTGTTATACCTGTTCGCAGAAAAAAATGTTACCCCTTTGGTTTTCAAGTGTACACTACAGGGCAATGTGCTTCCCTGGTTTTCTCTCAACATCAAGATGAAAGATAGTTCGACTCTTTATGCCGTTGTTAAAAGTGATGGAATATTTTTTATGACCTCAGTGCATGTCGAGATCGTAGCACAGGCCTGTTGATGCTCTGAGTGAACCGTTGTAGAGTGTTTGCCGTGCGTGTTCAGAAAAATATACTCCACTGTTTCCTGCGGTGAGTTTCATTATAAAACTATATAAGTTGCAATGATCAGCAGTATAAGAGTTCTCGCCAGGGAAGAGTTTGGTATTGTCCAGCTTAAGGTCATTATTCCCCATCAAAATGAAACAGGCACAAGAAAAGATGAGCATGGGGTTATTATTCCTGCTTACTTTGTCAGGGAGGGCTCAGTAACACTGAATGGGGCCCCTCTTCTGGATATTGAGCTTGGTCCCTCTGTTTCCAAAGATCCGTTTCTGCAGTTTCGTTTTCCTGGTAAAAAGGGTGATGCACTGAAGGTGGCATTTCTTGATAGCCGAAACGAGCTGTTTGCTTCTGAGACCGTTGTTCAATAGAATCAACCCCTTTTTCATGTTTGTTGTCTGATGGATAGATGTTAATTATTAACTCACTATGGAGGTATACGTTATGGCGGTAAAACCAGAAATACGGCTGACGGCTTCTGCTCTCATGTTTGCATTAATTTCGGCAGGGAGTTGCGCTTTACCCGGCGATTGCCGTGCAAGTTCCAATGCGACCAAAAAGGGCTCGGCAGGACAGTCGGAGTCCAGTCCTCGTGGGCAGATTCTGGCACTTTCCTGTGCATCGTGTCATGGTACAGATGGAAAGAGCGTGAGTGTTATCCCCAGGATTAATGGTCGGAGCGTCGAATATATTGAAACAGCCTTGAAAGGGTACAAGTCAGGCGACCGTCCCTCAACAGTGATGGCTCGTCATGCAAAGGGGTATACCGATGAAGAGTTGCGGCTGATCTCTGAGTATTTAGGAACGGTCTCGACAACAAATAAATAAGCAGGAGAATAGATCATGAGTAATACACTTTCACGCAGAGATTTCAGTAAGCTTTTCCTGTCGGGCGTTGCGGGCTCGGCGCTTGGTCTCTTTGGAACATCGAAGAATGCGTTTGCCTCCACGAAAAGGGTCGTCGTTATAGGCGGTGGTTTCGGAGGAGCTACAGCGGCCAAATATCTGAGAAAACTGGATCCATCCATTCAGGTTACTCTTGTTGAGCCAAAAGCTGTTTATTATACCTGTCCATTAAGCAACTGGGTGCTTGGCGGCCTGAAAACGATGGAGGATATCGCCCATACTTATGCAGTACTCAAAAGCAAGTACCAGGTAACTATTGTGCCAGATGTTGTTACTGGTATTGATATCGTAAAAAACACGGTCAAACTGAAAAATGGTAAAACGCTTGGGTACGATCGATTGATTGTAGCGCCTGGTATCGATTTCAAATATGATTCTATTGAGGGTTACAGTGAAAATGTTGCTAATACTCAAATGCCTCACGCTTGGCAGGCTGGTTCACAAACAATTCTGCTGCATAAACAACTGCTTGACATGAAGGATGGAGGGAAGGTTTTCATCTGTGCTCCGGCAAATCCTTTCAGATGTCCTCCCGGGCCATACGAACGGGCCAGTTTGATTGCCGCATACCTTAAGGCCACAAAGCCACTGTCGAAGGTTATTATTTTTGATGCCAAGGATAAGTTTTCAAAACAGGGATTGTTCAAGAAGGGATGGGATCGGTTTTATCCCGGCATGATTGAGTGGCGTTCTGTCGCCCTGGGTGGAAAGGTTATCAAGGTTGACGCTGGAGCTATGACCATTACTACCGAATTGGGTGTTGAAAAAGGGGATGTTATCAATCTCATTCCTCCACAGAAAGCGGGTAAAATTGCGGTTGATGCAGCTCTTACAGATGCCACCGGATGGTGCCCGATTAATCCTGTCTCTTTTGAATCAACCCTTCACCCCGGAATTCACGTAATTGGTGATGCCTCTATTGCCGGAGCGATGCCGAAATCAGGATTTGCTGCCAGTAGTCAGGGTAAAGTTGCTGCTGCGGCGATTGTTCGACTATTTCAAGGCAAGGTACCTGCCGCTCCTTCGCTGGTCAACACCTGCTACAGCCTTCTTGCGGCGGACTATGGCGTTTCTGTTGCAGGAGTTTACAAGCTGGCGGTTGATGGTATTGTTGAAATAAAGGGCGCTGGAGGTTTGACACCATTGGATGCTGATGACAACCAGCTTCACCAGGAAGCTATGTTTGCTCAGGGTTGGTACCAGAATATCTCTCAGGATATCTGGGGATAGTGCTTTTATAGACAGTTTTTCTACACAAAAAGCCCTGTACTATGCAGGGCTTTTTGTGTAGCTCTGGCAGTGTTTGTCGTCGTTTACTGACCAATGCAGATTGTTAGTTAATCAATAACCCGTTTTATATATTGGCACAACTATTTCTTTCGAGCGAAACGCGAAGCCATCAATGAAAAATAAACGTTTTAACCTTTTTCTTATCGCAGTTGTCACTCTTGTGGCGGCTTGGTCATTATGGCCAACCTGGCGCGACTACACCCTTTCCAAACAGCTCAACAGCTTTGGTTCAGTGCAGGACAGCCTGAAATTTGCACTAAGCCATCGTGAGGAGATTGAGGATGCCCGCAAAAAAAGTCTGAAGCTTGGTCTTGATTTGAGGGGGGGGATGCATCTGGTGATGGAAGTTGACCAGGTGGATTTGTTCGAGCAGAAAGCATGGAATAAAGATGAAAAGTTTACCTCGATCATGCAGGCGGTGAGAGCAAAGTCAACAGAAAGCGATGCACGGGTTATAGATCTTCTGGTCGGAGCATTCAGGAGTGATAACATTCGGCTCAGCCGCTATTTTTATGACATCCGTAACAGCGACCAGGAGATTGTAGGTAAACTGGAAAAGGAGTCAGCAGATGCCCTCAACCGAGCCAAGGAGATCATTCGCAATCGGATTGATCAGTATGGCGTTGCCGAGCCTGTTATTACCACGCAGGGAAGCAGAAAAATTATCATTGAGCTTCCCGGGGTATCGGACGAAAACCGTGTGAGAAATTTGCTGAAAGGCACTGCAAAACTTGAGTTCAGGCTTCTTCGCGAACCGGAAGTTATGGTACGGACACTTGACAGAATCAACTCGTATCTGGTTCAGAATAGTACCCTGGCAAAAGAATCCACAGTAACGGCTTCACCCTCTGTGACCCCATCAACACCTTCGGGGGCAGCACCGGCGCCGCCAGTCAATAAAACTCAATCAGTTAATCCTCTTTATGATTTGGTGGGGGTGTTTCAAAATGGCTCTGCCTACACTCCAGAACACTCCAGAGAATCGCTGTTGACATTGCTGCGTCGCAGCGATATACAGGCACTCCTTCCGATGGATACAGAACTGCTTCTTGCAGCCAAACCTGATATTGGTAAAACCGGCGAAAAACTTTATTCACTCTATCTTGTCAAAAAAGCGCCCGAGTTGACGGGTGGTGTTATTACAGAGGCCAAAGCCACTTTTGGGTCACAGGGAGTGCAGCCTGAAGTTTTGATGTCGATGAACACTGAAGGAACGGGCAAATGGGCACGTATTACAGGTGCCAATATCGGCAAGCGGATCGCCATTGTGCTTGACGGAGCGGTTTACAGTGCTCCTGTTGTACAGTCGAAGATCCCCAATGGCAACTCGGTGATCAACGGGATTGAGAGTCTTGAAGAGGCAAAAGATCTTGAAATTGTGCTGAAAGCCGGGGCACTTCCTGCGCCGGTCAGGATTACT
The DNA here is from genome assembly GCA_903994635.1 of uncultured Chlorobiaceae bacterium. Classification (GTDB taxonomy): domain Bacteria; phylum Bacteroidota; class Chlorobiia; order Chlorobiales; family Chlorobiaceae; genus Chlorobium. The sequence continues at coordinate 7,319 of CAJEXQ010000004.1, read as the reverse complement.
GAAGAACGAAGTGTCGGGCCATCACTCGGTGCAGACTATATTCGTGCCGGAGTTCAGTCTCTTGGCTGGGCATTTTTGGCGGTCTCGCTCTTTATGCTTCTCTACTATAAAAAAGCCGGCATTGCCGCCGATATAGCACTTGTGCTCAATATTCTCATTGTACTTTCGGTACTGGCAGGGTTTAATGCCTCTCTTTCATTGCCAGGTATTGCCGGTATTGTGTTGACCATTGGTATGGCAGTTGACGCAAACGTACTGATTTATGAGAGGATACGCGAAGAGCTTGCTGAAGGAAAGTCTGTGGCCACTGCCGTGATGCAGGGATATGACCGTGCCTTTTCATCAATTCTTGATTCACACGTGACGACCCTCTCGGCCGCCTTTCTTCTTTATACTTATGGAATTGGTCCAATTCAGGGGTTTGCTGTCACGTTGATGATTGGTACATCGGCAAGCTTGTTTACAGCCATTGTGGTGACCAGGGAGATATTCCACATTCTGCTCTCCAAGAACCTTATGTCAGACAAAAGTTTCGGTTAATATTTCAAAGACGTTTCAACCCATGAGGATCTTTCAAAAGACAAACTTTAATTTTATTCGCAACCGTAAAATTGCGTACGGGTTTTCTATAATCCTGCTCCTTGCGGGCATGGTGTCGCTCGGGGTTAAAGGACTGAACTACGGGATTGATTTCAGGGGTGGTTCCGAAGTAGTGATACGGTTCGAAAAAAACGCCGATGTTGGCCAGATTCGTTCGGTTCTGGATGCAGCAGGTGTTTCAGGAACCCTGAAGCAGTACGGCATGGATCGCTCTTTCCTGTTAAGTACGGTATTCCAGGGAGATACGGGGCAACTGAAATCGCTGGTATCAAACGCCCTGAACGACCGAATTAAAGGGAACCATCATGAAATTGTCCGCATTGATGCTGTGGGCCCGAGCATTGCCTCCGATCTGAAATGGTCGGCGCTTAAGGCGCTGATTGCGTCGCTTTTGGCAATTCTTCTCTACGTTGGGATACGGTTTGAGATAAAATTTGCTACAGCCGGAGTAGTTGCAATTTTTCATGATATTCTGACCGTTTTGGGGCTTTTCAGTATCCTCGGAGGCATCTTTACCTTTATGCCACTGGAAATGGATCAAAGTATTATTGCAGCTTTTCTGACGATAGCCGGCTACTCAATAACCGATACTGTGGTGGTTTACGACCGTATCCGTGAAAGAATACGAGGGCAAAAACCCTCTGACTATGAGAGGATTTTCAACGAGAGCATGAACCAGACACTCAGCCGAACTATCATCACTTCCGGCACAGTACTTCTCTCTGTTTTTGTGCTTTTCATTTTTGCCGGGCCAGCAATAAGGGGTTTTGCTTTTGCAGTTTTTGCCGGGATCCTGATTGGTACCTATTCGTCAATCTTTGTGGCAGCTCCTCTTGTTTATGACTGGCTCAAAATAACGAAAAGCTCGGTTCGTCTGCGGGGAAGCAAGGCGGCATAATCCTTTTCTCGCCTGAGAATACAACGCACGCTCTGCATGATAGAAACATTAAAATTTTTTCAAGTAAGGAAATTTGGGCGATGAAAAAAAGAGTAATGAACACCACAGTGCTGTTTTTTGCCGGTGCATCATGCCTGCAACCCTCAGCCATTGCCGAGGTTGCTGACCGCATTGTTGCCGTTGTTGGTAATGAGCCTATTTTCAAATCGGACATCGACAACAGGGTGCTCATGGCCCGTATCCAGTATCCAGAATTAGCACAGGATAAAGGCGTACACCGTTCAATACTTGATGGATTGATTGACCAGAAAATTATTCTTGCGAAAGCTGAAATAGACAGTGTTCCACTTGACCTCAACAATCTCGATGCCATGGCGAGCGACCGGTTCAAGCAGATTCGTTCCAGGTTTGCTTCAGCAAGCGAAATGGAGAGTCGTATCGGAAAAAGCTCAGCCGGTATCCGCGAGAGTATTCGCGAGGAGTTGCGCAATCAGCAGTTGATTGATACGCTTCGAAAGAAAAAGTCATCCGGGGTAACCATCACCTACGATGAGGTGATGGCCTTCTACTCCACCAACCGTGATCAGATTCCAGAAATTCCTGAAGAGGTTTCACTTTCACAGATCATCAAATATCCAGCAGTTCTTCCTGAGGCCAAGGCGAAATCACTGGCAACCATACAGTCACTTAAGGACAAGCTTAAAGGAGGTGCAAATTTTGCTGACCTGGCAATGAAATACTCCGAAGATCCGGGTTCTGCCAGGTCAGGAGGCGATCTTGGTTTTGCCCGGAAAGGTCAGTTTATCCCCAGTTTTGAGTATGCCGCCCTTTCACTCAAGGAGGGAGGTATTTCCGATATTGTTGAAACCCGATACGGTTATCATATAATTCAGTTGCTCAGCAAGGAAGAGAATTCTCTTCATGTTCGCCATATTCTTATTGGGCTTGATCATTCAAAGGAAGATTTTTCGGAGGTTATACCGCAGTTCAAGAAACTTTACGCTGAGGTGTTGAGTGGCAAGGAGAATTTTGCCGATATGGCTAAAAAATACTCTGATGACCCAGCTTCGGCAGCACTTGGTGGTATCATTACAGGAAGTTCATCCAAACCAACACTCACTCCATCATCACTGCTTCCTCAATTGCAGGAGATTGTCGCAAAATTGAAAAAACCTGGCGACATCAGTGAACCCCAGGAGATCAATCCGGCACAGGGCGAACCATTCTATGCAATTTTCAGGCTGAATCAGCGGATGGCAGCTCACCCGCTTGATCCCGAAAAAGAGTATGCACTTCTTGCGGATCAGGCGCTTGACTACAAAAACCGGCAGCTTTTCAACCAATGGGTGCAGCAGCTCCGCAAGGAGGTTTATGTTCGTACCTCAGACATCTAAACGGCGGACGTAGCGCGCATTTTTTTCGATAAACTCCCGTCGTGGTTCAACCTTGTCACCCATAAGCGTGGAGAATACCTGGTCAGCTTCCATGGCATTTTCCACGTTGACCAGCAAGAGTGAGCGATGAGCAGGATCCATGGTGGTGCTCCAGAGCTGCTCCGGGTTCATCTCTCCAAGCCCCTTGTATCGCTGGATATGAATATTCGCTTTTCCCTTCTGCATCTTTCTCATCCCCTCCGAAATACTGTTCCGCTCTTCGTCATCCCAGGCATACTGCTGATCTTTGCCTGACTTGACCAGGTAAAGCGGCGGCTGGGCAATAAAGACCCTGCCAGCCTCAATCAGTGCACGCATATAGCGGAAGAAAAAGGTCAGGAGCAACGTTCTGATGTGAGCGCCATCAACATCAGCATCAGTCATAATGATGATTTTGCCATAACGCAACTTTTCCACAGAAAATTCATCCTCGCCAAAGCTGGTGCCGAGGGCCAGAATAATGGTCTTGATCTCCTCATTTTCAAGCATCTTGTGGAGCCGGGCCTTCTCGACATTGAGAATTTTTCCCTTGAGAGGCAAAATAGCCTGAAAACTCCTGTCGCGCCCCTGCTTGGCGCTGCCGCCTGCCGAATCACCCTCAACAATATAGAGTTCACAATGTTCCGGGTCATTGATGGAGCAGTCAGCCAGTTTTCCTGGCAGTCCGGAGCTTTCAAGCACCGACTTTCTGCGGGTAAGCTCCTTGGCTTTACGGGCCGCCTCTCTCGACATGGCAGCTCCCTTCACCTTTTCAATGATCATCTTGAGCACATTCGGATTGCTTTCCGCAAACTCCGCAAGCTGCTCATTGATTACCGTTTCAACAATACTCTGTGTTTCCGAGTTGCCAAGCTTTGTCTTGGTCTGCCCCTCAAACTGTGGTTCCGCAACCTTGACCGAGATGACCGCTGTCAGCCCCTCCTTGAAATCATCGCCAGTAAGAGAGAGCTTCAGGTTTTTAAGCAAGTCGTTCTTCTGTGCGTAGGCATTGAGTGTTCTGGTCAGAGCCTTGCGGAACCCGGTAACGTGAGTGCCACCCTCATGTGTGTTGATGTTGTTGACATAGCTGAAGACATTCTCCTGATAAGAGTCGTTGTACTGGAGTGCAATCTCAACAATGGTTGTATCCCGTTCGCCAAAGAGATAAATCGGCTCTTTGAGAAGCTTTATCCGATTCTGGTCAGTAAAGGTGACAAACTCCTTGATTCCACCTTCATAGTGGAACACCTCCTGGAATCCTTCAGTATCCTGTACCGTTATGCTCAACTCCTTGTTGAGGAATGCAAGCTCACGCATACGGTCGATAATAATTTCCCTGCGTAACTCTGTTGTTTTGAAAATCAGATGATCAGGCAGGAAGGTGGTTTTTGTACCGCGCTTGTCGGACAAGCCGATAGCCTTGACATCACCCTGGGGAATACCCCGTTCAAACCGCTGGAAATAGACATTGCCATCGCGGTAGACCTCCACCTCACACCACTCCGAAAGCGCATTGACCACCGAAGCGCCAACACCGTGCAGACCACCGGAGACCTTGTAGGCGCCCTTGTCGAACTTGCCGCCAGCGCCAATCACCGTCATCACCAGCTCAAGCGCCGATTTCTGCTTTTCAGGGTGAATATCAACAGGAATGCCACGCCCGTGGTCGATCACGGTCACAGAACCATCGGGATTCAGCGAAACAAAAATATAGTCGTTGAAGCCGCCAAGGGTTTCATCAATAGAGTTGTCGACAATTTCGTAGACCAGATGGTGAAGACCCCTTGTGTGAATATCTCCAATATACATCGCAGGCCGCATGCGGACATGCTCAATGCCGTCAAGCACCTGGATGTTGCTTGCTCCGTAGCTTGACTCTGTCGAAGGGGTTAATGGGGTAAGGATATCGTCTTCCTGCATAATAATCAGCTATAACTTGTGAGATGAAACTTGACCCGCAAGATAATAAAAATGCCGTTATTATGCTTGCCTTATGTCTCTCAGGAGGGTGCCCAGAAGGCATCAATAAAATGCTCGACCGTGAAGCGCCCTATCCTGTTTTCCTCCATCTGTTCAACCAGAATCGCAACCACATCGAAGCGGCAGTCAATGTCGCCATCGCCCGAGAGCGCCAGAAAGGCTCGTGCCGCCTTGATGATCTCTTTTTGCTTCTGCAGGGTTACCGCTTCAGCCGGATGTCCATTGGCAGAAGAGAATCGGGTCTTTACCTCAACAAAGCAGAGCGTACTCCGGTGCAGCGCGATAATGTCAATCTCATTACGATGAAAGCGGTAATTACGATTGACAACGCGATACCCCGCCTTGACAAGATAGTCTGCGGCAATTTGCTCACCCGCTGGCCCGAGCAGGTGCGGATCGTAGGCAATCTTCATGGTTTTTCACCCAGTTGTCGAAGCTTGAAGCTCAGCCGGTGAATCGGGCATCGACCGTGCTGCCTGATTGCCTCCACATGCGCTTTTGTTGCATAACCGGCATGGCGTTCAAAGCCGTAGAGCGGGTATTGCGCTCCATAAGCCACCATCAGATCGTCCCGGTGAGTTTTGGCCAGCACCGAGGCCGCCGCTATCGAAAAGACCTTTGAATCACCCTTGATAATGGTTTCAAAAGGAATCCGGAGGCTGGTTTTGAACCTGTTGCCATCTACAAGGAGAAGTTGCGGCGTTATTGAGAGCCCTTCAACAGCCTTGTTCATGGCCAGCATGGTAGCCTGAAGAATGTTGATGCTGTCAATGATGTCGTGCTCAACCACAGCGACGGCCCAGCATGCCGCTGCTTTTCTGATCGCAGGAGCAAGCAGGTTTCTCTCATTCGCGGTGAGCTTTTTGGAATCATCCAGCATCTCCAGCAGTGTGTCGTCTGGCCTGAACCAGTGGGGGAAGAGCACTGCTGCAGCGACCACAGGTCCGGCAAGAGGGCCCCTCCCTGCCTCGTCAATGCCGCAGATCAATTCGGTATCTTTCCACAGGGGCCATTCGTAGTCGCTGATCATGGGGGTTGGCGATTATCGTTACTTTTTCCATCCAGAAAATCCAGAATATCAGACAGAATCTATTTGCCATTTTACTTCCGAATTTCTTTTTTTGTAGCGCATCGCGGCAATATACCGCATTTATGGTATGCAAAATACCGTTAAAGGGCGATTTACAATGTGCGCTCTTTTGATGATTTTAACCACAGATGGAACCCTGGTTATTCTTCACTTTATCGCCGACACTTATGACAAACTCAATTTCGATGTGGTATTCGACCATCCAGCAGTGGTCTCAGTTTTCAACCAAGTCGGTACGTATAAACTATCCTGGCCTGAAAAAGCAGAGAACCGAGCGTGCTGGAACCAAGGCACTTGAAGGTGCAGGACTTTTATCCCCTGGAGATGAAATTATCAACCAGATGTCAAAAGAGTATCCAACACTGTTCATGACATAGAGAATAACGCCCGGTTGAGAAATTTGACAAGAGGGTTCACTGCACGGAAACTTTTGGCAACCTCTGCCATAAATCCCGGATCAGTGACCTCATGGTCAGCGAAAAATCGCTGGGTGTAATACCCTTTGAACTTCAGATACTCTACTGCTGGATTTGTGCTTTCATATCCTTTTGGCGGCCTGACCAATTTACCTGAAGGCAGTACCCCTTCCGGAAACTGTAAGGTGAACATCTTGTCTGCCAGAATTGTCAGCCATTCGCTGAAATTGGCATTAATTTCTCGCCTCGTCTGCTCCAGAACAGCGGCTTCAGGCATATAAATTCCACCTCCGGCAAACGATCCACCCGGTTCGATATGGAGGTAATAACCCCCCCGGGGGCTCTTTCTGCCACCCTTGTTGATAAATGCAAAGAAATTTGTCTTGTAGGGCGACTTCTCTTTTGAAAACCGGATATCGCGGTTGATGCGCATGATGCAGCTCTTTGGATCAAGATGCGATGTGGCAATATCTCCGTCAAACCCGGAAATTCCCGCAAGAAGCTGCACCACCGTCTCAAGCATCTCACCATAAGCAAGCTGATATTCTGGTTTGTGTTCTCCGAACCAGAGCCGGTCATTATTGCCTTTCAGGTCACGGAGAAAGGCAAGGGTTGTATCGGTAATCATGGGGCGCATGGTCTGCGTTAGATTTAAAAGAGATTATTCGATAAATTTACGCAGATTTTTTGTTGTTTGAAAGGGGGCGGCATAAAAATGCGATTTTTTTTGCAGGGATTATGCTGGCGAAAGCAATGGATCGATGGTATTTTATTCGAATGGACATCGGAGCTGCCGGAAGCGGGGTAGATGCATCCTGAAAGTAGGATAAAGCGCACACTATTTGCAGGGCACTCCCAGATATTCCAGGAACAACCTGTCTCTGGCTACTGATTCGGTAGACCAACGGTAGTTGCCCATGGGT